>NZ_CP118269.1:657252-1314505 GCF_030062155.1 Pantoea sp. Lij88
CACGTTTTCAGCAGCAGCATTACCCGACGCTCTGTGCGATCAATCCGGACAAACCGCTGCAGTATGGCGAAAAGGCTTACATGATTCCGCGTGATGACATCAGCTGGAAGCTCTATGTCGATCAGTGGGTGCATCTCAGCACGGCCACCGGCGAATATGGTGACATTGCCCGCCAGTGGATGGGCGCAAAGCCCTGATTCACTTCCGCAGACAGGTCAGGCACTTGCCGGTCTGAATCCGGCATCCATCCGGCACCGGAAATCGCGTGGCGGGACGCCTCATGTCCCGCGCTTCCCCTGTGACTAACACCAGGGAATAAGGTACTATCCTCGCCAAACCACCGCCGGGTGTCCCGCCGTTGTGGGCCACGATGTGAGGATGAGAAATTAATGAGTGAACTGACTCAGGATGGTGCAGAGCGTCTTGCCCTGCACACATTCACCGAGAATGCGTACTTAAACTACTCGATGTACGTCATCATGGACCGCGCCCTGCCTTACATTGGCGACGGATTAAAGCCGGTTCAGCGACGTATCGTCTACGCCATGTCTGAACTGGGACTGAGCGCCAGCGCAAAATTCAAAAAATCGGCGCGTACCGTGGGTGACGTGCTGGGTAAATACCATCCGCACGGCGACAGCGCCTGTTATGAAGCGATGGTGCTGATGGCGCAGCCATTCTCCTACCGTTATCCGCTGGTCGATGGCCAGGGTAACTGGGGGGCGCCGGATGATCCCAAGTCGTTCGCGGCAATGCGTTACACCGAATCCCGTTTGTCTAAATATGCCGAGCTGCTGCTGGGTGAGCTGGGTCAGGGTACGGTCGATTATCAGCCGAACTTTGACGGCACGCTGCAGGAGCCGAAGATGCTACCGGCGCGCCTGCCCAACATTCTGCTGAACGGCACCACCGGGATTGCCGTGGGCATGGCGACCGACATTCCGCCACACAACCTGCGCGAAGTCGCTCAGGCCGCCATCGCGCTGATCGACTCGCCGAAAACCACGCTGGAACAGCTGCTGGATATTGTCCAGGGGCCTGATTATCCTACCGAGGCGGAGATCATTACGCCGCGTGACGAAATCCGCAAAATCTATCAGACCGGTCGCGGCTCTATCCGTCAGCGTGCAGTCTGGAAGAAGGAAGAGGGCGAGGCGGTCATCACCGCGCTGCCGCATCAGGTATCGGGCGCGCGCGTGCTGGAGCAGATTGCTAACCAGATGCGCAATAAAAAGCTGCCGATGGTGGAAGATCTGCGTGATGAATCGGATCACGAGAACCCGACCCGTCTGGTGATCGTGCCGCGCTCTAACCGCGTCGATCTCGATCAGGTGATGAACCATCTGTTCGCCACCACCGATCTTGAGAAGAGCTACCGCGTTAACCTCAACATGATCGGGCTGGATAACCGTCCGGCGGTGAAAAACCTGCATGAGATCCTGACCGAATGGCTGGTGTTCCGCCGCGATACGGTCAAACGTCGTCTTAACTACCGACTGGATCGTGTGCTGCGTCGCCTGCATATCCTGGAAGGTTTGCTGGTTGCGTTCCTGAACATCGATGAAGTCATCGAGATCATCCGTACTGAGGATGAGCCGAAGCCGGTCCTGATGTCCCGTTTTGGCATCAGCGAAACCCAGGCCGAATCGATCCTCGAACTGAAGTTGCGCCACCTGGCAAAACTGGAAGAGATGAAGATTCGTGGCGAGCAGGCGGATCTGGAAAAAGAGCGCGATCAGCTGCAGGCCACGCTGGCCTCTGAACGCAAGATGAATACGCTGCTGAAAAAAGAGTTACAGGCTGACAGCGCCAGTTACGGCGACGATCGTCGTTCGCCACTGCGTGAGCGTGAAGAAGCCAAAGCCCTGAGCGAAACCGAACTGGTGCCGTCTGAACCGGTCACCATTGTGCTGTCGCAGATGGGCTGGGTGCGCAGCGCCAAAGGTCACGATATCGATCCGGCCGGACTCAGCTACAAAGCGGGTGACAGCTATCTGGCTGCAGCACGCGGCAAGAGCAATCAGCCGGTGGCCTTTATCGACTCCACCGGCCGCAGCTACACGCTGGATCCGACGTCGCTGCCTTCCGCGCGCGGCCAGGGCGAACCGCTGACCGGTAAACTGACGCCACCGCCGGGTGCGGTGGTGGAACAGGTGCTGATGGAGCCGGATGACCAGCGTCTGCTGATGGCTTCTGATGCAGGCTACGGCTTTATCTGTACCTTCAGCGATCTGGTATCACGTAACCGCGCCGGTAAAGCGCTGCTGACGCTGCCGGAAAATGCCCGCGTAATGACGCCGATGGCAGTGCATCATGAAGATGACATGCTGCTGGCGATCACTCAGGCGGGACGGATGCTGATGTTCCCGGTCGGCGAGCTGCCGCAGATGTCGAAAGGCAAGGGCAACAAAATCATCTCGATTCCGTCAGCGGAAGCGGCTGCCGGTCAGGATAAACTGGCCTGGCTGATGATCCTGCCGCCGGGCAGTGCTATCACGCTGCACGTGGGCAAGCGTAAAATGCTGCTGCGCAGCGAAGAGCTACAGAAATTCCGCGCCGATCGCGGACGTCGCGGCACGCTGTTACCGCGCGGCCTGCAAAAAATTGATCGTGTTGAACTGGATGCGCCTGCGCGTCCGGCGAGCCCGGATAGCGAAGCGTAAACTACCCGGCTGACCCTGCGTCAGCCGTGGCTCAATGAGGGAACTATGTTACTGATTCTGCGTGCCATTATCGTCGTCATTTATTCGATCTTAGTCTGTATCTTTGGCTGTATCTGGTGTCTTTTTTCACCACGCGATCCGCGCCACGTTGCGACGTTTGGTCGTCTTTTCGGCAAATTGTCGACAGTGTTTGGCCTTAAAGTAGAGCTGCGCAGACCGGAAGGCGCGGAAAATTATGGTAATGCGATTTACATTGCCAATCACCAGAACAACTACGACATGGTCACTGCAGCCAAAATGGTTCAGCCCTATACGGTCACCGTGGGCAAGAAAAGCCTGTTGTGGGTGCCCTTTTTTGGCCTGCTCTACTGGCTGACCGGTAACCTGCTGATTGACCGCGATGACCGTGCTAAAGCGCGCGGCACTATCGGTGAGCTGGTGGATCAGTTCAACAGTAAGCGCATCTCGATCTGGATGTTCCCGGAAGGAACGCGCAGCCGTGGCCGTGGCCTGCTGCCGTTTAAAACCGGGGCTTTCCACGCCGCCGTGGCGGCGGGTGTGCCGATCATTCCGATTGTGGTCTCGAACACGCATGGCAAGATCAATCTCAACCGCTGGAACAACGGCCTGGTCATTGTTGAAATGCTGCCACCGGTGGATGTAAAAGCGTTTGAGTCCTCGTCGGTGCGTAAGCTGGCCACTCACTGTCGCGAACAGATGGCGGCAAAGCTGGAAGAGCTGAACGCCGAAGTGGCAGAACGCGAAAAAAACGGAAAAATCTGACCGGCGGACCATTCGCCGAACTATCCTGCATGGATGCCGCACGGCGGGCCTTTTCCGGCTCGCCGTGAACGCAGCACAGCAAAATCAGAGCAATAAAAACAGGGTCGGCGCTTAGCGCCACGCGTAAAGGGTCAGAAGTTTTATGTCTTTCAGCAGACGTCAGTTCATCCAGCTTTCTGCCGGAGCGGCGCTTAGCGCCAGTGTATTACCTCATGCGGCGCACGCCGCTTCTTCAGCTAATGGCGATACGCCACTTCCGATTCCGCCGTTGCTGGAATCCCGTCGCGGCCAGCCGCTGTTTCTGACGATGCAGCGCAGCCACTGGTCTTTTAATGGCGACAATAACAAAGTGCCGGTGTGGGGCATCAATGGCCTCTACCTTGGGCCGACCGTTCGGGTTTACAGCGGTGACGACGTTAAGCTGATCTACAGCAACCGGCTGAATGAGCCGGTCTCAATGACCATCAGCGGCCTGCAGTTGCCGGGCGCACTGATGGGTGGCGCGCCGCGTATGATGTCGGCCGGTGTCGACTGGTCGCCGGTGCTGCCGATTCGCCAGGCGGCGGCAACCTGCTGGTATCACGCCAACACCCCAAACCGCATGGCGCCGCACATCTACAACGGTCTGGCGGGCATGTGGCTGGTGGAAGATGATATCGGCCGTCAGCTGCCATTGCCGAAGCATTACGGCGTCGATGACTTCCCGATTATCATTCAGGACAAGCGTCTCGATAACTTTGCCACGCCGGTCTATGACCCGCCGCAGGATGGCGGCTTCCTGGGCGATACGCTGCTGGTGAATGGCGTGCGCAATCCGTTTGTGGAGGTCTCACGCGGCTGGGTGCGTTTGCGTCTGCTGAATGCCTCGAATGCGCGCCGCTATGAGATGGTGCTCAGCGATAACCGTCCGTTTATGGTCATCGCCAGCGATCAGGGCTATCTGCCTGCGCCGGTCGCGGTGCAGCGTCTGTCACTGGCACCGGGCGAACGCCGCGAAGTGCTGATAGATATGTCGCAGGGCGATGAAGTGTCGATTACCGCAGGCACGGCGGCGGGCATTATGGACCGGCTGCGCGGTTTCTTTGAGCCATCCTCAATTCTGACCTCAACGTTGATCCTGACGCTGCGACCCACCGGCTTACTGCCGCTGGTGACGGATAATCTGCCGATGCGGCTGCTGGCCGATCAGATTCTGGATGGTGTCGCGGTTCGCACCCGCGAATTCCGTATCGGTGACAGCATGCCGGGCATTAACGGCGCGCTCTGGGATATGAACCGCATCGACACGACCGCGCAGCAGGGCACCTTTGAGCGCTGGATCCTGCACGCAGACCGGCCACAGTCCCTGCATATTCAGGGTGTGATGTTCCTGATTAAAAGTGTGAATGGCGCTCAGCCTATGGGCGAAGATCGTGGCTGGAAAGATACGGTATGGGTCGATGGCAGCGTGGAACTGATGGTCACCTTCCCGCAAAGTTCGTCCGATCACTTCCCGTTCGTCTATTACAGTCAGACGCTGGAACTGGCCGATCGCGGCACGGCGGGTCAGCTGGTGGTTCAGCCCACCGCATAGCAGCGCGGTCAGACAGGGAAAACCCGTCTGACCGCGTTAATCGCTCAGCCCGGCTGCAGGGCTGAGTGTTTTAGTTGAAGGTTTCCGGGTCCGGTCCCAGACGATTGCCGCTGTCCAGTTTCGCAATATCACTCACTTCATGCTTATCCAGACGGAAGTCGAACACCTTAAAGTTCTCTTCGATACGCGCTGGCGTCACCGACTTCGGAATCACCACCAGGCCACTATCCAGATGCCAGCGGATCACGATCTGTGCCGGTGTCTTGCCATATTTCTTCGCCAGCGACTTGATGATTTCCTGATCGAAGACCCCTTTACCGCCCTGAGCCAGCGGACTCCAGGATTCGGTCTGAATCTGATGCAGTGCGTTCCAGGCATGCAGCGTGCGCTGCTGCAGCATCGGGTGCAGCTCAATCTGGTTCACGACTGGCGTCACACCGGTTTCATCCAGCAGGCGCTTCAGGTGCGCTTCATGGAAGTTACAGACACCGATGCTTTTGGTCAGACCCTGCTGCTGCAGTTCGATCATCTTCTTCCAGGCATCGACATAGTTGTCTTTCTCCGGGCACGGCCAGTGCATCAGATAGAGATCCACCTGATCCAGCTTCAGTTTCTCCAGGCTGGTTTCCATCGCCTGCTGAACGTTCTGCTGATCGTCGTTCCACAGTTTGGTGGTCACGAAAATCTCTTCACGCGGGACGTCGGTTTCCTGCAGTGCCTGACCAATCGCTTCTTCGTTCTTATAGGCGGCGGCGGTATCGATTGAGCGATAGCCGACCTCAAGCGCTTTCAGCACTGCATGACGCGCATCTTCAATGCTGGCCTGCCATACACCGAGGCCGAGTTGCGGCATCATATTGCCATCGCGCAGTTTGATAATGGGTTGGTCTGCCATAGTTGCTCCTTTCCGTTGCGGTTAATCCGTGAGATTTCACTGAGCTTAAGTCTAGCCAACAATTTTCAGCCTGCTCACTTCAGGCAGCAACAGCGGTTCTGCTGGCATGCCCGATTCGGTAAATTTCTTGCCTGATTCTCCAGGCTGCTGGCGATTCAGGCAGTCGCGCGGCACACTGGCTTTTTGCGCGGAAAAGGAGTCGCTATGGCGCACGATGCACTGTGTCACCGGCTGGCACAGCAGGTCGTCAGGTTAATGACCCACAGTCACGACCGTCTCTGTCCAGTCGAAAATGTGTCGCTGATTTACGCGAACCAGTATCGCCCCCGTACGCCGATGATGTATCAGCCCGGCATTGTGATCCTGTTTCAGGGCAGCAAAACCGGCTATCTCGGCAGCACCGTGTTTCAGTATGACGCCAGCAAGTACCTGATGCTGACCGTGCCGCTGCCGGCAGAGTGTGAAACCTGGGCCTCGCCGGAGGTTCCGATTGCCGGACTGTGCCTTAACGTTGATACCGCCAGCCTGCAGGATTTGCTGATTGAAATCGGTGATGACGATCAATTCCAGCCGCAGCCGCAGACCTCGGGTATCCACTCGGCGTGGCTAACGGAACCGATGCTGTGTGCCGCTGAGCGACTGCTGGATGTGATGACCCAGCCACGCGATGCGCGGGTGCTGGGACCGCATATTGTGCGGGAGATTATCTACTACGTGCTGACCGGCCCGATTGGCGGCGCGCTGCTCTCACTGGTGAGCCGACAGACGCAGTTCAGCCTGATCGCGCGCGCCCTGCGACGGATTGAGAATCACTATGCGGAAAACCTCAGCGTCGATGCGCTGGCGGCGGAAGTGAACATGAGCGTCTCAGCCTTTCACCACAACTTCAAAGCGGTGACGCAGACTTCGCCGTTGCAGTATCTCAAGCGCTATCGCCTGCATCAGGCGCGATTGCTGATGCTGCACGATGGACTCAAAGCGAGTGCGGCGGCGGTGCGGGTGGGCTATGAAAGCCCCTCACAGTTTTCGCGGGAGTTTAAACGCTATTTTGGCGTGACGCCGGGGGAAGAGGTCAATCGTGTGCGGCAGACGGTAGCGGATCCGTCCGCCTGAGTGGCGGCGGATCCGGAGGCGTCAGGCGCGTTTCTGGCGACGCTGTTTCCAGATGACCAGGATACTGCCGAACAGGCCGAGCACCAGCAACACCATCGGCAGGATCATCAGAACCGCCATCACCTGATCTTCATGGCGCTTGATGAACGGCACCTGGCTGATGCCATAGCCAAAGGTCACGACAATCCCGACCCACAGCACGCCGCTGAGCCAGTTAAACAGCTGGAAGCGACCATTCTGTAAACCCGCAATGCCTGCCATAGTCGGCAGGATAGTGCGGATAAAGGCGAGGAAACGGCCGACCAGCAGCGCCATCAGTCCGTGACGGTTAAACATGTTCCAGGCGCGCTGGTGATACTGCGCGGGCAGATGCATCAGCCAGCTCTTCACCAGCCGGGTATTGCCCAGCCAGCGGCCCTGCAGATAGCTCAGCCAGCAGCCGAGGCTGGCGGCCGTCGTCAGGATCACCATCGTTGGTACAAAATCCATCACCCCTTTTGCCACCATCGCGCCTGCCAGCAGCAGCAGGCTGTCGCCCGGCAGGAAAGAGGCGGGCAGCAGACCATTTTCCAGAAACAGCGTCAGGAACATCACGCCGTACACCACCCACACCACATCCGGATTTGCCAGCGCGGCAAAATCCTGATGCCAGAGCGCCTGGACAATCTCGTGTAAAACACCCATTAGCGATTCCATCACGTCACAAGGAACAATCCGTCTGCGTTCAGACAGCGCAGTGATCTCACTGACAAGCTGAACGATGCGGGATAAATTTTAACAATAAATCAGCCATTGCCCGGCAAACTCTGCGAGCCGCCGCAACCCGTTTATCTTCTGTTTACTTTCTGTTTAGCTGAGTTAACGCGTCAGGCGCGCAAAACCGGCCTCCAGGTCAGCCAGCAGGTCATCAACGTGCTCCAGGCCAATATGCAGCCGCACCAGCGTGCCGGTGAAATCCACGCCGCCTGCCGGACGAATCTCTGCCAGCTCTTCCGGCTGATTCGCCAGGATCAGCGATTCATAGCCGCCCCAGGAGTAAGCCATGCTGAAATGATGGAAGTGATCGAGATATTCCGCCAGCTGAGGCGCGTCTAATTTTTCCTGCAGGATGAACGAGAACAGGCCGCTGCTGCCCTTAAAATCGCGCTGCCAGAATTCATGACCTTTGCTTTGCGCCAGCGCCGGGTGATTCACCCGCGCCACTTCGGGACGCGCCGCCAGCCACTCAGCCACCTGAATCGCGCTCTCTTCATGCTGACGCAGACGGGTGCCCAGCGTGCGCAGACCCCGGCTCGCCATGTAGGCGGAGTCGGCATCGACCATCTGGCCCATCAGATAAGAGTTCTCGCGCAGCTGATCGATGCAGCGCGCATTGGCGACCGCGGTGCCAATCATCGCATCGCTGTGACCAATCAGATATTTGGTGCCAGCCTGAATCGAAATATCGATGCCGTGCGCCAGTGCGTTAAATAAGATACCGGCCGCCCAGGTGTTATCGATCATGATGATCGCTTCAGGCGCTTTAGCACGAACCGCCGCCACAATCGCCGGAATATCCTGAACTTCCATGGTGATAGAGGCGGGCGATTCGAGGAAGACAACGCGGGTATGGGGCTGGACCAGCTCGCCGATTTCACTGCCGATGCAGTGATCGAACCAGCCCGTTGTCACCTGCAACTTCGCCAGGATCTTCGTGCAGAAGTCCTGCGTCGGTTCATAGACCGCGCCGCTCATCAGCACGTGGTCGCCCGCTTCGACAAACGCCAGAATCGCGTTCGCCACGGCCGCCGCGCCGCAGGGGTAAAGCACGCAGCCTGCGCCGCCTTCCAGCTCGGTCATGGCATCCTGCAACGCGAAGTGCGTCAGGGTGCCACGACGGCCATAAAAGAGTTCGCCTTTTGCCCGACCGGCGGTGGCGCGTTTTTTCTCCGCGACCGTATCAAAAACCAGCGAGGAGGCCCGTTGAATCACGCTGTTCACCGAGCCCTGGGTATAACGCTTGCTGCGTCCTGCACTGACGAGCGTGGTATCAATTTTTCTGGTGGTCATGAGTCGCCTTTACCGCTTCAGACTAAGCCCTCACGTTACCACGAAACAGCCAGCAGGGTTGAGACTCAATGGTGATTATCAGAGTGCGTCGCAGGAAAAAAACAGGCCCGCAAGCGGGCCGGTTTTCATTGCCTTACATCACGCCCATCAGGCGCGGCAACCAGAGCGAAATGGCGGGAATATAGGTAATCAGCATCAGGACAATGAACAGCATGCCGTAGAACGGCAGCATCGCCCTGACCACCTGCTCAATCTTCTGCTTACTCACCGCGCTGGCCACAAACAGCACGGTGCCCACCGGCGGCGTAATCAGACCGATACCCAGGTTAGTCAGCATAATCATGCCGAAGTGAACCGGATCGACCCCCAGCGCGGTCGCCACCGGCAGCAGCACCGGCGTCAGGATCAGAATCAGCGGCGCCATATCCATCAGCGTGCCCACCACCAGCAGCAGGATGTTGATGCACATCAGAATCACATATTTGTTATCAGAGAGGCTGGTGAACGCCTCGGTAATAATGGTCGGCAGCTGCATAAAGGTCATCACCGCGCCGAACCCGGCCGCGAAGGCGATCAGCACCATCACGATGGTGACGGTTTTAATGGTGCGGAACAGCAGGATATGCAGCTGGCTCCATTTAAAGTCGCGATAGATAAACATGGTGACGAAGAAGGCCCAGATACAGGCGATCGCCGCAGATTCCGACGCGGTAAAGATGCCGGAGAGGATCCCGCCCATGATGATCACGACGGTAAACAGACCCCAGAATGCGTCGAAGAAGATCTTCAGCGCCTGACGAAACGGAATACGTTCACCTTTGGGATAGCCACGTTTGTGGGCAAAGCCCAGGCACATCACCATCAGGCAACCGCCGAGCAGCAGTCCGGGGAAGATCCCGGCAACAAACAGCGAGGAGATGGTCACCATGCCGCCGGTCGCCAGCGAGTAGATCACCGAGTTGTGGCTGGGGGGCGTCAGCACCGCCTGCACCGAACCGCTGGCCGTCACCGCAGCAGCGAAATCACGCGGATAACCTTTCTCCTCCATCTGCGGGATCATCACTGAACCAATCGAAGCCGTATCCGCCACCGACGACCCGGAGATGGCACCGAAGAAGGTCGACGCGACGATGTTAACCAGCGACAGCCCGCCGCGAATAAAACCGACAAAGATATAGGCGAAATTGACCAGCCGCCGGGCAATGCCGCCTTCCGCCATGATCGCGCCCGCGAGGATAAAGAACGGAATGGTCAGCAACGAAAATTTGTTAATTCCGTTGGTCACCTGAATCACCACCGCTTCCAGCGGCAGGTCGATCCACCAGGCCCCGATAAAGGCGCTCAGTCCCACCGCAAAGGCGACCGGAAAGCCCACCATCAGCAACACCAGCAAACTGCCTATCAAGATCAATGCATCCATTTTTCTGCTCCGCGTTAGTGGGTGCCGCCCAGCGTGACAATCGGCCGCTGGCTCTGATCGCCGGTCAGCAGGCGCTCAACAACGAACAGCAGGGTGAAGATCGCGCCAATCGGGATCGGCAGATACATCTCGCCATAGGTCACCGCCGGCAGTGAGGCGAGGGTCTGCACCCACATCGCTTCGCACAGGCTGTAACTGGCCTGGAAGATCACCAGGCAGGTGAAGATCATCAGCAGATCGCTGACGCGCAGCATCAGGCGCTGTCGGGCGGGCGACAGGCGATCGGTCACCATCGACACGCAGATGTGCGTCCCGGCGCGCAGGCCAACCGGTGCGCCGATAAAGGTAAAAATAATCATGCAGATAATCGCGACCGGTTCCGGCCAGGAGAGCGCCCCGTTCATCACGTAACGGGCGAAGATCCCAATCGGGATCACCGTCACCATGATCAACAGCGCCACGGCGGCCACCAGCATGCAGAGCAGATAAAGCCCATCCATCAGACGCGTGTAAGCAGACATAATTGATCCCTGATTAAGCACGCCACACGGGAGTGTGGCGCCTGGATTATTTCACCTCAGCGATCCGGGTCATCAGATCCTGATATTTGCCGCCAAACTGATCGCGCACCGGCTGGGTCGCTTTGACGAAGTAATCGCGGTCGGTCTGCTGGAAGGTGACGCCACCGGCCTTCATTTTGGCGATCGACTGTTCGGTGTAGGTCGCCCAGAGCTGGCGTTCCTTATCCTGCGCCTCTTTGCCGAGTTTTTTCAGCAGTGCCTGATCGTCGGGTTTCAGGCGATCCCAGGCGCGTTTAGAAAACAGGATCATCTCGGGCTGGATAAAGTGGCCGCTGAGGGTGTAGTACTTCGCGACCGGCATGTAGTTGTGGGCGACAAACGTCGGTGGGTTGTTCTCGGTGCCATCGACCACGCCGGTCTGCATCGCACTGAACACTTCACTGACGCCCATTGCCACCGGATTCGCGCCCATCGCTTTCAGCGTCGCCAGTGAGATGGCGCTGTTCTGCACCCGGATCTTCATGCCTTTGAGATCTTCCGGTTTTGCCAGCGGCTTTTTGGTGATCATGTTGCGCTCACCGGCATCGGTCCAGCCCAGGAACACCATGCGGGCGTTGGGATCGTTGTCGAACCTGTTGGCAATCTCGCGGCCTATTTCGCCATCCAGCACTTTGTGCATGTGGTCAACGTCACGGAAAACGTAGGGCAGGGTCAGCACGCTGGTTTCCGGGGCAATCGAGGTGACCGGCGCCAGCGAAACGCGGATCATATCGATAGCACCCAGCTGCACCTGTTGCAGCGTCTGATCTTCATCACCCAGCACGCCACCGGCGTAGAGCTTCATCTCCAGCCGTCCGTCGGTGGCCTGTTTCAGTTTGTCGCCCATGTGTTGCAGGGCGACCACGGTGGGATAACCGGCAGGCTGGACTTCAGCCACTTTAATCACCTGTGCCGTGGCGGTGGCGCTCATCATCACCGCCGCCAGGGCACTGGCCAGGCATGTTTTCGTCATTCTCATTATGTTGTCTCCCGCAGAGGTAAAACGGCCTGGGATCTGGGTTAACCGCAGAGGGCCGTGTGCTGCAGCATAGTGAAAACGCGTCTGAGTAAAATGCGGCGATGCTGATTGAATGAATGGCGTCACATTTTGAAACGTTGTTTTAATAAATTTTCATGCAACTTCACATTTTCGAAACATCCCCGCAAATTGTGTTTAAACAAGGTCAATGGGAGGTCAAAAGGTGGTCAATGGCGTCGATCGGGTTTGTAAATACTAATGAGAACTACTATCAATTCGACGCCATTTTGCTATTATTCGCGCTTGTTTTGCATCCCTGAATCCTAAGTTGGAGAAGCAGCGTGGTAGCCAGTGATTTGATGCAAACGGACCTCTCCGTTTGGGGCATGTATCAACATGCCGATATCGTGGTAAAGGTGGTCATGATTGGCCTGTTGTTGGCCTCCGTGGTGACCTGGGCGATCTTCTTCGGCAAATATGCCGAACTCAGCGCCGCTAAACGCCGCCTGAAGCGTGAGCAACGGGCACTGGGCGAAGCCCGCAGTCTCAATGACGCCGCCCGCATTGCTCAGTCGTTTACCGGCCACAGCCATAGCGTCGTGCTGCTGAACGATGCGCAGAATGAACTTGAACTCTCGGCAGGTGTGGAAGACACCAATGGAATTAAAGATCGCACCAGTTTCCGTCTTGAGCGCCGCGTTGCCGCGTTCAGCCGCCATGCAGGCCGGGGCAATGGTTTCCTGGCGACCATCGGTTCTGTCGCCCCGTTTATCGGCCTGTTCGGCACCGTCTGGGGCATCATGAACAGCTTTATCGGCATCGCGAAAACTCAGACCACCAACCTGGCGGTCGTGGCTCCAGGTATCGCCGAAGCGCTGCTGGCAACGGCAGTGGGCCTGGTGGCGGCAATCCCGGCCGTGGTGATCTACAACGTTTTTGCCCGCATGATCGCCAACTACAAAGCTTCGCTGGGTGATGTCGCCGCGCAGGTGCTGCTGCTGCAGAGTCGTGACATCGACCTGGGCACCGTCGCCACCGACGTTCCGCGTCCGGCGACCGCTCAGAAACTGCGCTTAGGGTAAGTTCTTATGGCAATGCGATTAAACGACGATCTGGAAACCGATGGTGAAATGCATGAGATCAACGTGACGCCGTTTATCGACGTCATGCTGGTTCTGCTGATCATCTTCATGGTGGCCGCGCCGCTGGCCACGGTCGACGTGCGCGTCAATCTGCCCGCCTCAACCAGCGCGCTGCAGCCGCGTCCGGAGAAGCCGGTTTACCTGTCGATTAAAGCGGATAAGCAGCTTTACGTCGGTAACGATCAGGTGACGCCGGATTCACTGGTGAACGTGCTGACCAGCCAGACCCAGGGCAACAAAGAAACCACCATTTTCTTCCAGGCCGATAAGTCGGTGGATTATGAGACGCTGATGAGCGTGATGGATAAGCTGCGCACGGCGGGCTATCTGAAAATTGGCCTGATGGGCATGGAAACCGTGAAGAAATAGCGGGTTATCCGGCACGCAGGAAAGGCGACTCATGAGGTCGCCTTTTTTTATGGCGGCGCTTCAGCCAGATAAAATCAGGCAGATCGGCGGCCAGGCGGATCATTTATGCTGCCTGATCTGAATTGTTAATTGGTTGTTACTTATGTACACAGATTTGTAAAGTGCAATGGTGACTCAGGTCACATTAATCCCGCCTCAGGCAGGCTAAAACGGCTAAAAAACAACAGGAAGCCGTTATGAGTCACACCCCGTCTTTACAAAAGCCGCCGAAAAGTGCCGCCCGAACCATCTTCAACGTCACAAGTGGTAACTTCCTGGAGATGTACGATTTCATGGTCTTCGGCTACTACGCGACCGCCATTTCCAAAACCTTTTTCCCCGGTGATGACCCGTTTGCTTCCCTGATGCTGACCCTGATGACCTTTGGTGCCGGGTTCCTGATGCGCCCGCTGGGGGCGATCATCCTGGGTGCCTACATAGACCATCACGGTCGTCGTAAAGGACTGTTGCTGACGCTGGGCCTGATGGCGATTGGTACCCTGACCATTGCGGTGGTGCCAGGTTATGCCACGCTGGGCGTGGCGGCCCCGATTCTGATCCTGCTGGGACGACTGTTGCAGGGCTTCTCGGCGGGCGTTGAGCTGGGGGGCGTGTCGGTCTATCTGGCTGAAGTCGCGCCGGAAGGACGCAAAGGCTTCTTCGTGAGCTGGCAGTCGGGCAGTCAGCAGATTGCCGTCATCTTTGCGGCTCTGCTGGGTCTGATGCTGAATCATCTGATGGCGAAAGAGGCGGTGACGGAGTGGGGCTGGCGTATCCCGTTTGTGGTCGGCTGTCTGATCGTGCCGTTCCTGTTCTACATTCGCCGGATGCTGGAAGAGACCGAAGCGTTCAGCAAACGTAAACATCATCCGAGCATGACGGAAATCATGCGCTCGGTCGCCAGCAACTGGGCGCTGGTGCTGGCGGGGATGCTGATGGTGGTCACCACCACGGTGATGTTCTACATGATCACCGCCTTTACCCCGACCTTTGGTAAAACCGTGTTGATGATGAGCGACAAGCAGGCGTTCCTGGTGACGCTCTGCGTCGGTGTGTCCAACCTCTTCTGGCTGCCGCTGATGGGCGCGCTATCGGACCGCGTCGGACGCCGTCCGCTGCTGATTGGCTTTACCCTGCTGATGATTGTCACCACCTGGCCGGTGCTGCACTGGATGGTGGGCTCGGCCAGCTTCGCCCACCTGCTGGAAGCGGAACTGTGGCTGTCGTTTCTTTATGCCAGCTATAACGGTGCGATGGTGGTTTACCTGGCGGAGATCATGCCTGCTGAGGTGCGCGCGGCTGGCTTCTCCATGGCCTACAGCCTGGCGACGGCGCTGTTTGGCGGCTTCACGCCGGCTATCTCCAGCTACCTGATCCACGCCACCGGTGATAAAGCGATGCCGGGCGTCTGGCTGACCTTTGCTGCCGTCTGCGGGCTGATTGGTACGCTGCTGATTGGCCGGATGGTGAAGCAATACCGGTTGCGTCACAACGGCACGACGACGGTCAGCGCCTCACTCTAAAACGACAAATCGACCACCACGCTGTCGCTGTAGTTTCCCGCAGGCGGCGTGTTCTGAGTGGTCAGGATGCGCGCGGTGTAGTTAAAGCCGCGCGTCAGTCCATCCGTGGATACCGCCGTCGAGGTGGTACTGCTCCAGCGTTCCGTACCTGCCGATCCCCAGCGATTGCTGGTGGTACTTTTATAAATCTCATAGCTCAGCCGATTCGCCCCGCTCGCCATATTCCTGACGCTGCCCACCGCATAACTGCCATTGCTCAGCCCGACGGTGTAAGTGCTGCCTTTGCTGCACAGCACGTTGATGGTCTGCGAGACGGCGGAGAAGCTGCCCACCAGCGGTGCGCTGCCAAAGCTGATATTGGGCGCGGTAATCGTGGTGCAATCGTTGGTGAGAATCACGGTGATATTAATCGGAATCACGCCGCTGCCGTTCTGCTCGCTTAAGCAGGCATTACCCACGCTGACGCTGGTGCAGACACGATAAGTCACCGCCATATTCAGCGTCACCTGATAGGTTCCGGCAGCCACCACCTGACCGGGCACGGTGCGCAGATAGACCGGAATTGCGAAGTTGAGGCTGCCCAGCAATCCGGCCAGATTAGCCAGGGTCTGGGAGTTATAAACAAACGCCGTGCCGCCAACGGTCAGTTCGCTGGCACAGGCGCTGTCGGTGCAGAGTCGCACCGGCACATTGTCGCTGCCGGTATCACCGCTGCGCTTCAGGATGCCACGCGTGCCGCTGACATTGGTCGCGCCGGTCAGCTGAAACGTAATCTGGTTATTGCCGAGCAGCGACAGCGCCGAGCCAGACCCACAGTTGACGTTGGCGTTGGTGGTGACCGAGCTGACGGTGGTATTCGCCACAAACGTTGTGACCGAACCAAAGCTGGCGGTGGAGGCGGGCAGGGTACAGGCGGCGTAGCCCAGTGGCGGGAGCAGCAGCAACAGGCCAGCCAGTATCAGCGATTTCATCATGGTTGGTTTCCGGACGTAAAAGATTCGGCGGAGATGGCGGCGCTGCCTGCGGCGGGCGCGGGCAGCGCACAGGTCAGCGGGCCGTAAGTTTTCAGCGCCTGCGGCTGACCACTGGCGATGCGCAGTTCGGTTTCGCAGCGGCGACCATCGGGCGTCACCACCTCCATCGGATTACGGGCGGTGAGATCTTCCATCCAGACGATGCCATCCCAGCCGACATACTCCGTGGCATGGTCAGGGCGCTGCACCAGGCTTGAGACCGGCAGCGGCTGGCCCTGCGCATCAACCAGAATCACGCTGGCTGAGCGCAGTTTCTCCACCGGGAAATTGAGCAGGTAGCCGCTCTGACGTTTCACCGCAAAGCGCTGCTCAACACGGGGCGTGGTCATATCTGCGGGCAGGTCGAGGGTGTCGATATCATATTTCGCCGGATAGTAGCTGCTGATGGCGGGCACCAGCAGATAGCCCTGCGGGTTGGTGCGTCCCATCGACTGGTTTTCATAGCGCACGTTCACATCGGGGTAGCCGGTTTTTACCAGCACAAAGGCGTCGTTGATGGCGTTGGCGGCAAAGACGCTGTTGTCCATTAACACCAGCGCGCCGGAGAGATCGGCCCACTGGGTCAGGTTGTCATCGTCGCCATAGAAACCGCCTGAAGTGTCGATCTGGTTGTTGCGATAGCGCAGACTGCCCTGACGGTAATCTCCGCTGTCGCCGCTCTGATTCGCCCAGGAGGCATCCCAGGCAAACCCGCCGTCGCTGGGCATGGCGCTGGAGGCATAGATGCGCTGGCTGTCGCGGCCGCGCTGATCGCGTTCGGTGCTGATGGCCGCGCTGCCCTGTTCGCCAAACGGGATCACCAGCGAGATGGCACCGGTCCAGCTCTTCTCCTCCTGATCGCGACTGGCGGAGACATAGAGACTGCTGTTGCCCCACAGATTCTTACTCCACGAGAGGTTCCACAAACGGGTGCGATCGCCCTGACCGTCGGTGATATCGATAAAGGCAGCCCCGACGCTGCCAAAGCGGTTCAGCGAGACGCTGGCGCTGTACTGGGCACTGCGGCGCGACAGCGCGTAGCGGCTATCCGCCTGGCTACCGGCGCGGCTGCCGACGAGGGCCAGATTGCCGAAGTCACTGCTGCGCTGGGTGTGCTGCGTGCCGATATTGAACCAGCGGTTGTTGTACTGATAGCCCCAGCTATATTGCCTGCCGCTTTTGCCATCGAGCTGACTTTGCGCCACCGCGCCGTTGACTACGCCCCAGCTGGCGACGCGCAGCTGAGCTCCCAGCCCGCCCATTGCCAGGGTTTCGCTGCCTTCGGCGTGACTCTCCAGCGTCAGCCAGTCGGTCATGCCGTAGCGATATGAGCCGCTGGCGGCAGCCTCCCCATAATCGAAGTTTTTAATGCCGTAATTTTCGCGGATCGCGCCAGCGGAGAAGGCGTAATCCGACAGCCCCGATTTCAGCAGATTACTGGAGACGTAAAACGGCATGGTGGTAGTGACGCGCCGGCCCACCGCATCGGTGGTGGTGATCACCGCGTCACCCGCGCCGTTAACGAACGGCACATTGGTCATCGACCAGGGACCGGGCTGCACGTTTGCCTGGCTGGATCGATAGCCGTTGATAAAGAGATCGACGGTGGAGGGCACGGCAGCCTGGCCGGAAAAGGCGGGCAGTGGATAGGTCACCAGATCGGGACGAACGCTGAAGTCACGGCCGACGCGGATACCGCCAAGCCGCACGCTGCTGCTCCAGGCCAGCGAATCAGTCACCAGATCGCCGACCCGCCAGCTCACCGCTGTGTTCTCATCTTCGTTACTCCACCAGCTGTCGTAGCGGATATAGCCGTTATCCTGATACGTCGTACTGCCTTCCAGCTGCTGCTGCCAGACGCCGTTGGTGGAGAAGTGCCCGGCATCACCAAACAGCCGCAGTTCGTTCCAGGCTGAAAGGCGGGTGCCGGTGGTATCGGTACGGCTGGCGTAGAGGTCGTAGTTGATCAGCGCACCGTTGCTGGTGCGCCCCGGATAGCGCGGTCCGTTTTTCGCCTCGCCAATCACCTGACCGGGCAGCCACTCAGGCGGCACGGTGAGCAGCAGCCGCTGCCGCGCAGCGTCATACTCCACGCTGACGGGTTGCAGGCTGCTGATATCCACCTGCTCCTGCTGGCCCAGCTTATCCTGCGGCAGACCGGCCCGCTGCAGGTCGCCGCTGCGCAGCCAGAAATGACCGTCGCGCTGCTCCACCGGCACAATGGTGCCATTCTCCTGCTGGTTAATTACCAGCTCCAGCATATATTGCTGACCGCTGCTGCTGGTCTGCAGGCTGGGCGGCGGAGGCAGGGACGAGTAGGTCTCCGCCAGCACAGGATCCGGCGTTATGGCGTAAATGACGCTGGCCACCGCCAGCGCGCAGGGATGCAGGGAAAAAGGTCTCATTCAGCGCTTATTTCTGGGCAGCGCTGCGCCACTGGCTCTTGTTGACCTCTGCGGTGAGTTCGCCGCTGACCGGCGCGGTGAGTGGCCAGCGATAAGTGCTGTCCGCCAGCACATAACCGTATAAGCCTTCGCCCATTTTGCGACCGCCAATCACCACATTGCTCAGCCGGGCATGACCGTTACCGCTGTTGGTCAGCTGCAGCCAGCGCTTGCCGCCCTCACTGACCTGTTGCCAGCGCAGAGCCGGACGGGCGCTGTCAGTCGTCAGCCCGCTGCCATACACAAACAGCGGCACGGAATAGCGCATCTGGAAGGTCAGTCCGGCCTGATTCTCGCCGGGCGTGCGCGGCGTCGGGATCTCATCCAGCACCACCCGATAGGCCAGCTCTTTTCCGGCGGCGGGTGGCGTCTGTTTAATCAGCCTGACCAGCTGTTTCTGGCCCGGCTCCATCCGCACCATTGGCGGACTGGCGACCACCTGCTGCTGGGTCTGATACTGCTCCTGGCCGTTGATCTGCTGCCAGCTGAAAACACGGATCTGCATCATCGTGGTGGTACTGCCGCGATTCTCCAGCCAGAGTTCGCTGGCTTTCTCTTCAGGATTAATCGCGGGATCGATAGGCCAGATCATCACCGAATTAGCGGCAAAGGCCGGAGAGAGCAGGGTGGAACTCAGCAGCAGCAGCAGGGCGCGCAGTGGCTTCATGATCAAATCCTTGTTTTCTATCGCCTCACCAGCTCAGGGTGACGGTCAGCGTATCGGTATAAACACCGGCGCGCGCAGTGCCGGGCAGTTGTAGCTGGCCATAGATCGGCAGCGTAATGTTATTGGCATTGCTGTAGCTCAGCGGCACCGCCTGATTCACCGGAATCACCGTGGTGTGGCTGGCGTTACTAAAGAGCGTATAGGGAACGGTGTTACTGAAATTGGGCAGCTTCAGGTTGCGGGTCGTGGTGAAGTTGGCCCCCTGATTAATGGTCATATTCAGCGTGGTGCCTGGCGTGCAGGCAAGATTAATGGAGGTGCTCTGCACGAAGCTGGCACTGGCGGTTGTCGCCGCCACGCCAGACTGCGTGCCGAAGTTAAGCGTGCCGAAAACGCCGGTATTGGTACCGGTTATCACGCAGCCTGCCACCACAGAAGCGGTAACCTGGAATGTGCTGGTAGGCAGACTCCAGACGCTGACACTCCCTGTCAGCAGGGGCAGACCGCATGCGATCGTCAGGCAGGATCGCCAGAGAACCACCCTTATTTACCTGCGACAGCAGTTAATAGTTCACGGCAACGTTAATCGTATCGGTGTAGGTTCCAGCAGGGATCAGGGGGTTAAAGCCGCCGCCGACCACCCGGCCATAAATGGCGTAGTTGGTGCCCAGCGTCGGGTCAGTCGTTCCACTGGCCGCAATCGGTGTATTGTTGGCGATCGCCGTGGTGAAAGAGGCGTCACTGTAGAGGGTATAGGCGATGCCCTGCGCATTATTCGATCCCAGAATCAGATAACGCGGCGATGTCGAGGCGGTGCCATAGATAGTGGCTGGCGCAGCATTACTGCTGGTCACCACCACGTTGTAGTCCTGACCGGTGGTGCAGCGCACGAAAATACCGTTGCCCGCCGCACCGACCAGTGTGGCATTCAGGGTATCAAAGGTGGCGGCACTGCTACCAAAGTTCAGGGTACCGAAGTTGACGCCCGCCGTGGCTGACTGACCGTTCACCAGGCAACCGGTGGTCAGCGTTAACGTAGCATTGACGGTTCCCGAGGTCGTCGCCGCCTGGGTTAATGAAGGAATTGCGACAGTTAATCCTGCAGCGGCACACAGAAAAAGCTTGAGTTTCATAATATTTCCTTACGGATTATCGAGAGTCAGTGCTTTTTCACCCGGTGTTTATTAACGATTCAACCCAAAGTAAGGAAATAAAAATAACAAGGCGGGCAGTGCCGCTGTCTTAAGATAAATCTCAGACTTAAGAATGATGATTTATATCAGTTTTACTTACTATAGAACACTTAAAGCGTTACGCGAAGTCCTGCCCTTTATTTTTCATTAATCAAATGGCTTCTCTGGCCGATAACCCAGTTACAGCAAGGCATATAAGCGAGACGGGAAAGCAAAATCTTCTGTTTTTTCCGCATCTGGCACGCTTTCTGCTTCGGTGAACGGTATCCTTACCAATCAGACATAATAACGATTTGCCGGCTGGCACAGCAGACGGGGAATAAGATGCAGGACTTTAATGGCCTGCGTCTGCGGACACGTTTTGCCGGGTCTTCAGGTTTCCGATATACCGAAATGTAAACACTTTCACCCAATGGGTGTTTTTCAGATTATTTATCAGACTACACACAGCATCCGTTTTTGCGCGGGTGGTGAGGAGCTACAGATGTTGCCTGTCACCTGGGATAGCGTTCTGATCTGCGTTTCGCTGATCGTGGCGTTTATTGCCTCTTTTACAGCCCTGGATACGGCCGGAAGGGTGGCAGTATCCCGTGGCTGGATCGCCCGCTTCTGGCTGCTGGTGGGCGGTACGGCGATGGGAATTGGCATCTGGGCAATGCACTTTATCGGCATGCTGGCGATGATGATGCCAATGACGATGCGTTATGACACGCGGCTGACGATCCTCTCGCTGTTGGTGGCAATCCTGGCCTCCCTGTTCGCCTTTGGTCAGGCGGTGGGCGGCCTGCATCTCACCCGTCACCGGCTGCTACGCGGCACGCTGATCCTCAGCGCGGGGGTGGTGGTCATGCACTATGTCGGCATGGTTGCCCTGCTGATTGACCCGCGACCGGAGTGGAATGCACTGCGGGTGGGGCTCTCTGTGCTGATTGCATTTGTCGCCTCGGGCGTGGCGCTGTGGCTGGCGTTCCATCTGCGTCAGGGCGACCACCATCTGCTGATGATGCGGGGGCTGGCCTCACTGGTGATGGGGATTGCTATCGCCGGTATGCACTATGTTGGCATGTCAGCCGCCCGCTTCAGCGAGAGCAGCACGATGCAGCCGGGCGGCGTCAGCAATCCGGGACTGGCGGTGTGGGTGACGCTGATAACGCTGATCATTCTGGGTATCACGCTGCTGAGCTCAATGCTGGATGCGCAGCTGCGCGCCGCACGGCTGGCGACCCGGCTCCGGCGCGCTAATCAGGAGCTGCGCCAGCTGGCGATGCATGACAACCTGACCGCGCTGCCCAATCGGGTGATGCTGGAACAGCAGCTCGATCTGGCGATTAAACAGGCTATGCTCAATGAGAGCCGCTTTGCCGTGATCTACATGGATCTCGACGGCTTCAAAGCGGTCAACGACACCTGGGGACACCACGTCGGTGACCGGTTGCTGGTGGCGGTATCGGAACGGCTGCGCAGCCAGCTCAGTAACACCATGCTGCTGGTGCGTCTGGGAGGCGATGAATTTGTGCTGATGGCAGAGGCGTGTGACATCAGCCCGTCCCGTCAGCTGGCGCAAAAACTGGTTAAAGTCATCAGTACGCCGTTTGAATTGGATCGCTACGTGCTGCACGTTTCACTCAGCGCGGGCATTGCGATATTTCCACTGCACGGCCGCAACCGGCAGGAGCTGCTGTTAAATGCCGATGCGGCGATGTACCACACCAAACATAGCGGACGAAACGGCTGGTGTCTGTTTGAACCGGCGATGAGAGTTGCGACACAGCATCAGCTGGAGCTGGCAAACGATCTGTGGGAGGCGATCGATCGCCAGCAGATGCGGCTGTTCTACCAGCCCAAATTCCGCTCCGGCGGCACCCGGCTCATGGGCTTCGAAGCGCTGCTGCGCTGGCAGCATCCGCAGCGCGGGTTGCTGACGCCGGAACTGTTTCTGCCGCGCGCCGAAAAAACCGGCCAGATTGTCGCGCTCGGCAACTGGGTGATCGATGAGGCGTGCCGTCAGCTGAGGATCTGGCACAGCCAGGGCCACAGCGACTGGACGGTCTCGGTGAACCTTTCCGCATTGCAGTTTCACCAGCGTGATCTGCTGAACACCCTGACGCAGACGCTGACACAATACCAGCTGCCAGGGCATGCGCTGATGCTGGAGATTACCGAAGCGATCGCCATGCGCGATCCCGTTTTCAGCCAGCAGCGTATTCGTGAACTGCAGCAGGCGGGCGTCAGCGTCGCCATTGATAATTTCGGCATCGGCTATGCCAACCTGTTGCATCTTAAGGATCTGGATGCCAGCGAACTCAAGATCGATCGCAGCTTTATCAACTGCCTGCGACCGGGCAGTGAAGATGCCACCGTGGTCAGCGCCATGCTGACGCTGGCGCAGAGTCTTAATCTGCGTATGGTGGCGGAAGGCGTTGAGACGGAAGAGCAGCAGCACTTACTCACCAGCTTAGGCTTTGATGCGCTGCAGGGGTATCTGCTGGGCAAGCCGACACCAGCGGACCGGGTTGACGCGTTGAATTTTCCCCTGCTGCGACCGCCAGTGGCGTCACTGTCGGGCTGACGCTGGCGATAGATTTCATCACTCAGAATGAGTGGAAAGGATGCAGGGTTCACGGCTGATTAACCGCCGGGCCGTGCCGATAACCAAGAGTATAAATTTAAAAAACCTCTGCCCAACCACCAGCACGGCTTTCGCGGGAATGCACTATGTTAGCGACCTCATACGACTCTTTTATCGTCATCGTCTCCGTTCTTGTAGCGATGCTGGCTTCGTTTACTGCCTTAGATATGGCGGGCCGGGTGGTGCATTCCACTGGCAAAGTCGCGCTGGTCTGGCTGTTCGGCGGCGGTTTCTCCATGGGCATCGGCATCTGGGCGATGCACTTTATCGGCATGCTGTCGATGAACATGGAGATGGTCATGAGTTACAACGCCGGACTGACGGCTTTCTCCGCGGCCATTGCGGTCTGTGCGTCGATATTTGCGCTGTGGCTAGTCTGTAACAGTGTCGATTTGCCCTTACCGCGCCTGGCGGGCGGTGCGCTGATCCTCGGCAGCGGCGTCGTGGCGATGCACTACACCGGCATGGCGGCGCTGATGTTCTCGCCGGGTATCACCTGGCAATGGGGCTGGGTGGGGCTGTCGGTTGTGATCGCCCTGGCCGCCTCGGGCGCGGCGCTGTGGCTGGCGTTTAATCTGCGGGAAGGACAAACCGGCCGGGTCACCCTGCTGCGCATCGGTGCTTCGGTAGTGATGGGCTGTGCGATTGCGGGCATGCACTACACCGGCATGATGGCGGCAGAGTTTCCCGCTCACAGCCATTCGGTGGGGCAGGGTGTTAACAGCAACTGGCTGGCGATTCTGGTCACGGTGGTCACCCTCTCGATTCTGGGCATAACGCTGCTGGTCTCCATGCTGGATGCGCGGATGCAGGCGCGTACCTCCATTCTCGCCAGCTCACTGGCTGAAGCGAATCGCGAGCTGGCACAGCTGGCGCTGCACGACAACCTGACGCGCCTGCCCAACCGCATTCTGCTGGAAGATCGCCTGGAGCAGGCGATCAACAAGGCGAACCGTGAGCAGACGCAGTTCGCGCTGATGTTTATGGATCTTGATGGCTTTAAGGCGGTTAACGACGCGTTCGGACACCACATTGGTGACAGGCTGCTGGTCGGCGTGACCGAGCGGATGAGTGAGCAGATGAAGGGCTACTACACCCTGGCGCGGCTCGGCGGTGATGAGTTCGTGCTGCTGGCGGAGATCGACGATCCCAATGATGCGGCGGCTATCGCCGATAAGCTGGTCAAAGCAGTCGATCGTCCGTTTGATATCTCACGCTATGAGCTGGTGGTCTCGTTGAGTATCGGCATCGCAGTTTATCCCGGCGATGGCGTGGATGAGCGCGAACTGATGTTCAACGCCGATGCGGCGATGTACCACACCAAAAACAATGGCCGTAACGGCTACACCTTCTTCCAGCCCTCAATGAATATTCAGGCGCAGAGCCAGCTTCAGCTGAACAACGATCTCTGGCATGCGCTGGATAACGATGAACTGCGCCTGTTCTACCAGCCAAAATATTGCGCGCCGCGCGGCCCGATACTCGGTTTCGAGGCGCTGCTGCGCTGGGAGCATCCGAAGCGCGGTCTGCTGTCGCCGGATAAATTCCTGCCGATGGCGGAAAAGACCGGCATGATTATTAACATCGGGAACTGGGTGATCCACGAAGCCTGTCGCCAGCTGCGCCAGTGGCATCTGCAGGGCCATGCGGACTGGTCGGTGGCGGTGAACCTGTCGGCGCTGCAGTTTGAGCAATCGAATCTGGTGGAGACGGTGATGGGTGCGCTGGCAGAGCATCAGATTCCGGCCGAACTGCTGACGCTGGAAGTGACGGAAACCACCGCAATGCGCGATCCCGATGAGAGCGTGCGTATTCTCACCGAGCTGACCCGGCTGGGCGTGAAAGCCTCGATTGATGACTTCGGCACTGGCTACTCCAGCCTGCTCTATCTGAAACGGTTACCGGCCAGCGAGCTTAAGATTGATCGCGCCTTTGTGAATGAACTGCAGCATCAGAAAGAAGATGCCACCATCGTCTCGGCGATAGTGGCGCTGGCGCAGTCGCTGCAGCTCAAAGTGGTGGCTGAGGGCGTTGAAACCGCCGAACAGCAGGCTTTCCTGACCAGTCTGGGTTGTAACACCCTTCAGGGCTATCTGCTGGGCAAGCCGGTTCCCCCGGATCGGGTGCCGGAGCTGGCGAACTTTGTGCTGGCGGAAACTGATGATGTGGTGGCAGAAGTGAGCCTGATCCCTGAAGTCGATCCTCTGCTGACGCCGCAGGTGGTGGCGATCTGACCCCCTGACGCCACTCAGAACTCGCGCGGTCGCATGCGATAAGCGAGAGCCGCCTGTCATTGGTCGCCTGCCGTGGTAAAGTCTCGCCGTTAAACTATTCACGGCAAAACAGGGAGAGGCGACCCGTGGCGAAATACCAGCGATTGATGGATGAGATTCAGCAGCAGATCGAGGCCGGCATCTGGCTGCCGGGCACCCGTTTGCCGTCGCTGCGTCAGCAGGTGGCGCAGCAGGGTGTCAGCCTGATGACGGTGCTGCATGCCTATGAATTGCTGGAGAGTCAGGGCTGGATCGTCTCCCGGCCACAGTCGGGCTACTACGTGGCGCCGCGAGCCTTAGCCCCCGCACCGCTGAGTGTGGCGATCAGCGAACAGGTCGATATCAACGATTTTGTGTTTGATGTGTTGCAGGCCACGCGCGATCCCGCCATCGTGCCGTTTGGCTCCGCGTTTCCCGATCCCGCGCTCTTTCCGCAGCGCCAGCTGATGCGCTCGCTGGCGAACGTCTCTCACCATCTGACTCCAACCGATGCGCTGCACAATCTGCCGCCCGGCAACGCCACGCTGCGACAGCTGCTGGCGCAGCGCTATGCGCGTCAGGGCATTACCCTGTCTCCGGATGAAATTGTCATCACCAGCGGCGCGCTGGAGGCGCTGAACCTCAGTCTGCAATCCCTGACCGAACCCGGCGACTATGTGGTGATTGAGCAGCCGGGTTTTTATGGTGCGCTGCAGGCGATAGAGCGGCTCAGGCTCAAAGCTCTGGCGATTCCGGTCGATGCAAAGCAGGGCATCGACCTCGTCCAGCTGGAGGAGGCCCTGCAACGCTGGCCGGTGAAAGCCTGCTGGCTGATGACGACGCTGCAGAATCCGCTGAGCGTGACCTTAACCCCGGAACGCAAAGAGCAACTGGTGGCGCTGCTGGCGCGTTATCAGGTGCCGATGATTGAAGATGATGTCTATGCCGAACTCTGGGCGGGTGATGTGGCACCACTGCCGGCAAAAGCCTGGGATCGCCAGGGGAACGTGCTGCATTGTGGCTCATTTTCAAAGTCGCTGGTGGCGGGGTTTCGCGTTGGCTGGGTCGCGGCAGGGCAACATGCGCAGCGTATTCAGCGGCTCCAGCTGATGAGTACGCTCTCGACCAGCGCGCCCATGCAGCTGGCGCTGGCCGATTTTCTGGCTACGCGGCGTTACGACACCCATCTGAAGCGGCTGCGACAGATTCTGGCAAAGCGACAGCAGATGGTGCGTCAGGCGTTGCTGAAGGTGCTGCCGCCGCAGGCCACGGTCAGCGACGCGCGCGGCGGCTATTTTCTCTGGGTGACGCTGCCGGACAGCATCAATACCACCCGGCTCTATCAGCAGGCGCTGGCTAGGGGAATCAGTATTGCACCGGGGCAGTTATTTTCTGCAGGGGAGCAGTTCAGTCACTGTTTTCGGCTGAATACCGCCTGGCCGTGGGATAGTCGGGCCGAGGCGGCAATAGCCACGCTGGGTCAGCTGATGGCGGAGCCGCAGGTCGATTAGACCCGCGCGGCTTCCTGATGACCCCAGGTCAGGTAGTAAACATCATAAAAGTCCACTTCCCCTTTTTGCGTCAGCAGACGCTGGATACCCGTTTTCACCCGCTCCGGCGTTTCGGGCAGTGACAGAATGCGGGAAATAGCCTGTTCGCGCACCGGCTGAACGTAATACCATTCGCCGTTGTAGCAGACGCGCAGATCGAGCGCATCGATATCTTCAAAGCGATATTTCGGATTGATATCCAGCAGCATCAGCACGCTCATCACCAGCACAAATACGGTGGCAAACCAGAAGGCGGGCCAGCCAAGCATCTCAGTGGTGAATATCAGCGCCACGCACAGCCCGTAGCAGAGGTACATAACTGCCCAGAGGCCGGGATGGTTCTTCAGAAACGAGAGGCTAAAGCGCGGCAAATTGTCGCGACGTTCTTCGCGGTTAAGCGTGGCGATCTCGTCAATCAGGATTTGTTTAATAGCGTCCATTGGTTACCTCACTGTCATCTGTTAGCTATTACAACAGATAACAGTCAAGCATATCAGAAACAGATCTGTGCAGTTTTTCCATAACAGTTTGCATAACAGTTCACAAAACGCGAGCCAGAAAAAAGCAGGCGAAGCGCCTGCCGGCCTGGCCGTGTGACATTTTGCAACACTTTGGCGCAGTAAGAACCGCTTCCCGCCGCCGTCCAGGCACATCGTTGCAATATTGTTAACGACACATTTGGCTTTAGTCAGCAATATCAGTCAATTATCTGAATAGTGTCGTCTGACGCACATTGCATTGTGCCGGAGGTTTGCCACACTTAGAAAAAAAGTGGAGAACCTGTATGCGTGCCTCATCCTCCAGTCTGATGTTAATGATGTCCTTTGCTGCGGGAACCTTCTCGGCCGGGGCCTCTGATAATCCTCAGCATCTGATGCTCGGCATCCCCTCGGGTGGCGTGCCGAATAACCCGTTACCTCTGATTATCTGGCCGCGCGTGGTGCCGGAAGAGGAGGAGATCGCGACGTGGTTTGAGAAAACCTTCGAAGAAAATGGCTGGCCGCCTGCCTGGCGCTATCCGATTTACCCCTATACCCACTATCACCCCAACACCCATGAACTGCTGGGCGTAGCGGAAGGCTGGGCGGAAGTGCTGTTTGGCGGCGACACTGGCCGGATGGTCACCCTGCGCGCAGGCGATGCGGTGCTGATTCCGGCGGGTGTCGGTCATCGTCAGGTCAGCGCCAGCGAAGATTTTATGGTGGTGGGAGCCTATCCGCGCGGCATGTCGCCAGAGACGATGCGTGATGAACCCGCGAAGCTGAAGATGGCGCAGGAGCAGGTGAAAAAAGTGCCGTTGCCGACACAGGACCCGTTTACCGGCAAAGAGGGCGCATTAACCGAAATCTGGCAGCCCATTGCCGCGCTGCATTTACAGCAACAGATGGACCTGTAAATACCCGCATCCGTCGTGAAATCATTAAGCGCGAGCACCCCTCGCGCTTCTGCCACTCTGCTCTGCAACGTCTCTGAAACGTGACTCCCACTCGCTTATTCCTGTTGTCATACCATTGAACATTTGCCCACCGCTGCCGATATACCACCTGCTAAGATTAGTTATTCTTCTTAATAGACTTGTGTTTGCAGGCCTTTTCCGCTTTAGTCTCGGCCAGTCTATTAAGAACATTCCTAAGCCATTACCCGGCTACCGAGCAGCAGGCAAATAACAATGGATAATAACTCTGATGTCATCTATCGCATGCTGGTACAAAGCGTGATCGATTATGCGATCACCATGCTTAAACCGGACGGAACCGTCGCCAGCTGGAACGGCGGAGGCCTCCACGTCCTGGGTTACAGGCCCGACGAAATTATTGGTCAGCATGCCACCCTTTTCTACAACGAAGAGGACCGCCGTCGCGGTCAGCTGCAGCGCGAACTCGATATTGCAGCGACCGTGGGACGGTATGAAACCGAAGGCTGGCGCTGTCGTAAAGATGGCAGCACGTTCTGGGCGCATGTGGTGATCTATCCGATCCGCAATGAGGCAGCCCAGCTGGTGGGATTCGCGGCGATCTGCCGTGACTGTACCCGGCAGCAGGAGCAGCAGCAGAAAGAGCGGGAGCAGGAGTCGCGCTTCCGTCTGCTGGTGGAAGGCGTTACCGATTACGCCATCTATATGCTCGATCATGACGGCAACGTAGTGAACTGGAACGCTGGCGCGCAGCGCGCCAAAGGCTATGTGGCGGAAGAGATCGTCGGTCAGCATTTCTCCCGTTTCTACAGCGCCCAGGATCGGCTGAATCATGTGCCGGAGCAGAACCTGCAAACCGCGTATCGCACCGGCCGTTTTGAAGATGAGGGTTGGCGCTATCGTAAAGATGGCAGCGCCTTCTGGGCGCATGTGGTGATCGACACGATCCGCGACGATCAGGGCAAGCTGCTGGGCTATGCCAAAATCACCCGCGACTGCACCGAACAGCAGCGCATCCGCAGTGAGCAACGGGAGCAGGAGCAGCGTTTCCGTCTGCTGGTCGAGGGCGTCACCGATTACGCCATCTATATGCTCGACGTTGACGGCGTGGTGGTGAACTGGAACGCCGGTGCCCAGCGCGCCAAAGGTTACAAAGCGGAAGAAGTGGTCGGTCAGCACTTCTCACTGTTCTACAGTTCCCAGGAGCGGCTGAACCGGACGCCGGAAGCCAACCTCGGAATTGCGCTGAAAACCGGCCGCTTTGAGGATGAGGGCTGGCGCTACCGCAAAGATGGCAGCGCCTTCTGGGCGCATGTGGTGATCGACGCCATCCACGATGATGACGGTAAGCTGGTCGGCTTCGCCAAGATCACCCGTGACCGCACGGAACGCCGTGAGCAGGAGCAGCAGATACTGCGCGCCCGCGATCTGGCCGAAGCGCAGAGCACCCAGAAAACCGCGCTCTCAAAATTCCTCGATAACATCATCGCCAATATCCCCTCCTGCGTGATTGTGGAAGATGCGATCACCCGCGAGATCCTGCTGGTTAACGATCGCACCCAGCAGCTGTTCGGCCTGTCGAAATCGCTGATCGTCAACAAGCGCCCGCACGAATGCATGTCGCCTGAACTCAGCGACTACTTCAATAATCTGGCAGATGTGGCGCTGCGCAGTGAAGGCATGCATGAGCGCGAACAGCTGCTGATGACGGCCAGCGGCGAACGCATTCTGCATACCCGTGCGACCGCGATTAATGGCCAGGATGCGCGCCGTAACTATCTGATGCTGCTGGTGGAAGATGTCACCGAACAGCGCGCCGCCGATGCCCGTATTCACCATATGGCGCACCACGACAACCTCACCAGCCTGCCGAACCGCATGCTGTTCCGCCAGCGTCTGAGCGAAGCCTTACGCAGCGCCGGTCAGGCACAGCGTCAGACCGCCGCGCTCTGCCTCGACCTTGATAACTTCAAAAATGTGAACGATGCGCTGGGTCACCAGATTGGTGATGAGCTGCTGCGTAGCGTGGCAAAGCGTCTGCGCAACGCGCTACGCGACCAGGATACGCTGGCGCGTATCGGGGGCGATGAGTTCGCCATCGTGCTGCCTTCGGTGGCGAACAGTGATGAGGCGAGTGCGGTCGCGCAGCGCCTGATCGAGGCGATCCGTCCGCCGGTTAATATCGAAGGCCATAATCTGTCGGTCGGGCTGAGCGTGGGTATTGCACTCAGTACGACGATCACTAATACGCCGGAGCAGCTGCTGCGCTGTGCGGACATGGCGCTGTATGAAGCCAAGCGCAACGGTCGCAACCGCTATGAGCACTTCACGCTGGAGATGGACGATGTGGCGCGCAGCCGTCGCCTGATTGAAAACGATCTGCGCGATGCGATCAGTGGCGGGCATCTGCGGCTTTACTATCAGCCCATCACCAACGGCGATCACCGCACGATTATCGGCTACGAGGCGCTGATGCGCTGGCATCATCCGATCCGTGGCTTGATCATGCCCAACGACTTCATCCCGATTGCGGAAGAGACCGGCCTGATTCATATGCTGGGTGCGTTTGCCCTCTACGAAGCCTGTCGTGAGGCGGCGAGCTGGGAAGGGGTGCAGTCAGTTTCGGTCAACCTCTCACCGCTGCAGTTTAAAAACAGCTCGCTGGTGCCGGTGGTCGAAGGCGCGCTGAAAGAGTCGGGTCTCGATCCGGCGCGGCTGGAAGTTGAGATCACTGAATCGGTGCTGCTGGATGATTCGCTGGGGAATATCCGTACCCTGCAAAACCTCAAGGCGCTGGGCGTGCAGATTGCGCTGGATGATTTCGGCACCGGCTATTCATCGCTGAGCTATCTGCGATCGTTCCCGTTCGACAAAATCAAAATCGACAAATCCTTTATCAACGATATGGGCGATAGCCGCGAGGCGCTGGCGATTATCCGCGCCATTACCGGCATGAGCCGCAGTCTGGATATCCAGATTACCGCCGAAGGCGTAGAGAGCGATGAGCAGTTCGCTAAGCTGCGCGATGAGGGCTGTACGCTGTTCCAGGGCTTCCTGTTCGGACGGCCTCAGCCGTCGGAACTGCGGCTGAAAACGCTGGATTAATCATAAAGGCCATGCTGCTGCACCGGCGCATGGCTGAGATTATCGCGGATGCGGCGCACCGACTCACGCACCACCAGCCTGCCATTCAGCAGCAGGCTGCCGGTGGGTGTGCCGGGATTGAGCCGCATCTCCTGCAGCATTCTCACTGCCGCAGCGCCCAGCTCATCACGTGGCACCTGCACCGACGTCAGCGGAATATCGTGGATAGCGGCCAGATTGAACCCGTCCATGCTCATCACCGAGATATCCTGCGGCACCCGCAGGCCAGCCTGCTCCAGTGCCGTGACGGCACCGGCGGCAATGTAATCCCCGCTGGCGAGAATCGCGGTCGGGCGCAGCGCGTCCGGGCAGTGGCGCAGATATTCACCCAGCCGCTCTGCTGCCTCATTGCTGCTGAAGCTGTTCAGGGTCAGCAGATGCTGGCGGCTGTCAAAGCGCAGATTCATGGCGTGCCAGGCGTCGCGGACGCCCTGCAGACGCTGCTCCATGGTGTAGCGGCGCAGGCAGTGCAGCGACAGGATCTGCCGGTGTCCCTGCTCAAACAGATAGCGCGCTGAAAATTCGCCAATCAGCTGATGATGCGGCGAGACCGACGGCAGGCGCATACGCCGATCGCGAGCGTTAATCAGCACGCAGGGTTTGTTCATCTCCGCCGCCAGCTGATGAATATGCTCATCATCAATGCCAATCAGCAGCGCCGCTTCGGTCTGCTGCATCTTATCGATAAACAGCGTGGCATCACTTTCCACCTCTTCCAGCGGGCAGTAGCGCAGCCGTACCTCATGCGGCTCCACCGCCTGGCTGATCCCCTGAATCACCTTGTAGTAGAAGATGTCACTGCGCACATCGAAGGCGCGGGGTGGGGCAAAGACCATCAGGTTATTCAGCAGCAGGCGACCGCTGTGCAGGTTGTCCAGCACGCCCTGCTGCTGCGCCACGGCCAGCACTTTGTCCCGGGTCGCGGGCCGGGTATTGGCTTTACCCGCCAGCACGCGAGACACCGTGCTGATCGAGACCCCGCTCAGTGCCGCAATTTCACCCACTTTCAGCCTTTGTTTCATTCTGTGATCGCCTTCAAATCTGCTGATGAAAAATTTTTCATGGCCTGCTGAATCGCGTCAGATAAGCGTTTCAGAGACTTTTTTTGCCGGGATCCAGCCTGCCATGAAAACAGTTGCAAAAAAGTGGCTGTACCCACGTTTCGCACTTTTCTAAGTTCGTGAAAAGGACACGCGGTACGCCAGCTGGCGGTGTGCGTCATCAATGGCAATCAGGAGTGGCACAATGAGCCTCGAATCAACAACAAAACCCATCAGTGCGTCACGCACGGTGCGCGTGATTAAAAATTTACGCTGGTGGATGCTGGGCATGTTCCTGCTGGGTGTAACCGTCAACTACATCACCCGCAACTCGCTCGGCATTCTGGCACCGGAACTGAAAAACAGCCTGCATATGAGTACCGAGCAGTACTCCTGGGTGGTCGCTGCGTTTCAGCTGGCCTACACCCTGTTTCAGCCCCTCTGTGGCTGGCTGATCGATGTCATCGGACTGAAGATGGGCTTCCTGATCTGCGCGTTGATCTGGTCGGTAACCTGTCTGCTGCACGCGGGCGCAGGAAGCTGGCTGCATCTGGCGCTGCTGCGTTTTGTGATGGGGGCATCCGAAGCGGCGGCCACGCCGGCTAACGCCAAAGCGATCGGTGACTGGTTTCCGAAAAAGGAGCGTCCGGTCGCTGCGGGCTGGGCGGGCGTCGGTTTTTCGATCGGTGCCATGCTGGCGCCGCCAATTATCTATGTCGCGCACATTACCTTTGGCTGGCAGGGGGCTTTCCTGCTGACCGGCGGCCTGGGCCTGCTGTGGGTGAGTCTCTGGTGGTGGGGCTATCACTCGCCGGAGAGTCATCCTCGTCTCTCTGATGAAGAGCGTGCCTTTATTAATCAGGACAATGAGGCGATCGGTGAAAAACTGCCGTTCTTCACCGCGCTGAAAGTGATCGGTAAAGAGAAGAAATTCTACGGCATCGCTATCCCTGCGTTTCTGGCCGAACCGGCCTGGGCGGTACTGAGCTTCTGGGTTCCGCTTTATCTTGCCAATGAGCGCGGCATGGATCTCAAGCAGATCGTGATGTTCGCCTGGCTGCCCTTCCTGGCCGCCGACCTCGGCAGCGTCGCCAGCGGCTATCTCACTAAAATCTATGTGCGCTGGTTTGGCATGACCCGCGTGAACTCCATTGTCGCCAGTTCGGTGACCGGTGCATTGCTGATGGTTTCGCTGGCGCTGATGACGCTGGTGAAAGATCCCTGGCTGGCTATCGCCCTGATCTCCGTCGGTGGCTTCGGTCATCAGGTGATCTCCTGCATGCTCAGCGCGCTGGTGGTAGAGCGTTTTGATCGCCGCCAGATGGCCACCGTCAACGGCATGCGCGGCTCCTGCGCCTGGATCGCCAGCTTTATCTTCTCGCTGATTATCGGTGTTACCGCCGATACCATCGGCTTTAATCCGCTGTTTGTGGCGATGGGCTTCTTTGACCTGATTGGTGCCGTTTTCCTGGTGATGCTGATCGCCGAACGCCGCCAGCGCCCTGCTAACCCATAAGGATATCGCGATGAAAACCCTGAAGAACTGGACGCTGCATCAGCAGGCCGATCACTTTGTCGAACTCAAGGTCGACGATCGTCATTTCCTGCGGCTTTACGTGCTGGAAGAGAAGCTGATGCGCGTGCTGCTGAAGCGCGACGGTGAGCTGGCACTGAACCGCACCTGGAGCATTGCGCCTGAGACTGATGTGCCCTGGGAGGGACGTGACCGCGAGGCGCTGGATGGCTTTACGCTGCCCGCGTTTCAGGTGGAGCACGATGCGCAGCAGCTGCGCATCAGCACGCAACAGCTGCGCGTCACCGTGCATCAGCCGCTCTGCCTGAGCTGGGAGCAGTTTGATGGTGAGAGCTGGCAGCCGCTGACCGCCGATCGTCACACCGGTGCCTATCTGCTGAATGCGCATGGCGACGGGGTCGAGCACTATCAGCGTCGCCAGCCGCAGGATCGGGTGTATGGCCTGGGCGAGAAGAGCGGCGACCTGAACCGCGTTAACCGCCGTTTTGAGATGCGTAATCTCGACGCCATGGGCTATAACGCCGCCAGCACCGATCCGCTCTATAAACATATTCCGTTTACCCTGACGCAGCGCGATGGCGTCAGCTTCGGCCTGTTCTATGACAACCTCAGCAGCAGCTGGCTCGATCTGGGGAATGAGCTGGATAACTACCATCTGCCTTATCGCCGTTACCGCGCCGAGGCGGGCGATCTCGATTACTACATGATGCTCGGCCCGACGCTGCTCGACGTCACTAAAGCCTTTGTGCGCCTGACCGGACAGACGCTGTTTCAGCCGAAGTGGAGCCTGGGGTACAGCGGTTCTACCATGCACTACACCGACGCGCCGGACGCACAGCAGCAGCTGCAATCCTTTATCCGCCTGTGTCGCGAGCATGAAATTCCCTGCGACTCGTTCCAGCTTTCATCCGGTTACACCTCGATTAATAACAAGCGCTACGTCTTCAACTGGAACTACGACAAAGTCCCGAATCCCAATGCGCTGAGCGATGCGTTTCATACTGCCGGAATGAAGCTGGCGGCCAACATCAAGCCCTGTCTGCTGCAGGATCATCCGCGCTATCAGGAAGTCGCGTCACAGGGGCTGTTTATCCGTGACTCTGAGCAGGATCGCCCCGAGCGTTCGGTGTTCTGGGATGATGAGGGATCGCACCTTGATTTCACCCATCCGCAGGCGGTGCGCTGGTGGCAGGAGAATGTCACGCAGCAGCTGCTGGAGAAGGGCATTGATTCTACCTGGAACGATAACAACGAATATGAGGTGTGGGATGGCGAAGCGCGCTGTCATGGTTTTGGTCAGCCGATCGCCATCAAGCATATCCGGCCGGTGATGCCCTTGCTGATGATGCGTGCCTCGATGGAAGCGCAGCAGCAGTTTGCTCCCGACAAGCGTCCTTATCTGATTTCCCGTTCTGGCTGTGCCGGGATGCAGCGCTATGTGCAGACCTGGAGCGGCGATAACCGCACCAGCTGGCAGACCCTGCGTTACAACATCCGCATGGGGCTGGGGATGAGCCTGTCCGGGCTGTTTAACGTCGGGCATGATGTCGGCGGCTTCTCAGGCGACAAGCCGGATGCCGAACTGTTTGTGCGCTGGGTTCAGAATGGCGTGATGCATCCGCGCTTTACCATCCACTCGTGGAATGACGATCACACCGTGAACGAGCCGTGGATGTATCCGGAAGTGACACCGATGATCCGCGAAGCGATCCGCCTGCGTTATCGTCTGATGCCTTACCTCTATAACCTGGCGTGGCAGGCTACCACAGACGATGAGCCGATGCTGCGTCCGACCTTCCTCGATCATGAGCAGGATCCGCAGACGTATCAGGAGTGCGATGATTTTATGCTGGGACGCGATTTGCTGGTCGCCAGCGTCGTGGAGCAGGGTGCGCGCAGCCGTGAAGTTTATCTGCCACGTAACCTGGGCGGCTGGTATGACTGGCACAGCGGCAAGGCATTTGCGGGCGGCGAGACCATCACGCTGGATGCGCCGCTGGATCGGCTGCCATTGCTGGTGCGGGCTGGTGCGATCATCCCGCTGGGCGAGTGTGAAACCACAACCGATGCGCGGCGCGACACGGTACGGCAGTGGCAGGTGTGGCCGGCACCGGAAGGCGTAACCACTCAGGGCGAAATGTTTGACGACGATGGTGAGAGCCATGGCTGGCAGCAGGGCAATGCGCTGTGGCTGAGCTGGACGCTGTGCAGCAGCGCCACACGCATTGAGCTGACCGTGGAAAAACGCGGCGATTATCAGCCCGCCTGGCGCGAGATCGCGCTGTTACTGCCTGCGGGTGAACGTCGTGAGCTGTGGGTGAACGGCGAGAAAGCGGCGAGTTACCGGCTGGAATAGCGGTAGCGTGGTGGCAAAGCCTAATCAATCAGGTTTTGGGCAGCAACGCTTAAGTTCATTGAGCAGGGAACAGGGGCAGAGGAGGAAAGCGTCCCGCGCCATGGACAAAAACGCCGGGAGCGTTTTTGAACAACGTAAAGCGTTGGCCCGTTTACGGGCGCACCTCAGGGATGAGGTGCGTAATCGCGCGGGCCGAGCATGCCAGGGATGGCGGCTTTTGCGTCTTTCCGATCTGACCCTGTTCCCTGTGAAGGCACGATCTCACAGCGACCAGGTCTTATACCTCATTGGTCGCAAAAGATATTATTCTGCGTGGTTCTCGGTGCTCATGCGGCCCAGATCTTTATCGACCAGGAACAGACCGTTGCCGCTGTTGCTGACCAGAGCCAGTTTATCCAGCACGGTTTTGAACAGCTTCTCTTCTTCGTGCTGCTCGGCAACATACCACTGCAGGAAGTTGAAGGTAGAGTAATCCTGAGAAGTCATGGCGGCGTGCGCCAGCTCGTTGATTTTGCTGGTGATCAGCTGCTCATGCTCCAGCGCCTGCTGCAGGATTTCATTCAGCGAGGTGAAAGAAACTGGTGGCGCAGCGATGGTGCCCAGTACCGGCATGCCGCCGGTATCGCTCAGGTAGTCAAACAGACGCTGCATATGCTGCATCTCTTCGCGTGAATGCATCTTCAGGAAGGAAGCGGCACCCTCAAAGCCTTTGTCGCTGCACCAGGCGCTCATTTGCAGATAAAGATTGGCAGAGAAAAATTCCAGGTTCAGCTGGTCGTTTAAACGCCCAGTCATTTCAGCAGTCAGCATGGCCGAGTCCTTTTAAGAAGATGTTAAATACAGATGTATAGTCGGTGAATTATGCATCAAACATGTTAGTAAAGTGAAGCCTTTTCGCCAAAATCAGCCAATTTATCTGATTGATTTAAATAGAATTATTTCGGAAATTGAATGCGACCAATTCTCATTTTGTATCACAGGTTACCGGGCAATAAATTCAGGGTAATCAGCACCATGATAGTGCGGGCGGTCGTGGTCCTGCTGGTGCAACCGTCGCTGATGCAGGTGAAATACCCGCAATCTGATGACGTCGCGAAAATATCACTCTGAGGTCTGAACATATTATCCGGACGGGTAACCGACTGCTGGCGTGGATTAAACGTTTAATAGCGGAAGACGCGACATAATCATCGCGCTCTGTTCTGCTCTGGCATAAATCCTGCTTAAAACATACTTCCCTAAATTGAAATTTGCTTCGCCAGGGAATTTGCGGCAAGGCAGCTTATCAGGAGAAAGAAATGTCAGAAGAGAGTGTGGTTAATCCGGTAAAAATGACGGCGACTAAAGGCAGTTATGTCGCGCTAATTTTTGCCATCCTGTTTTTCTCAGGACTGTTTTATAACGTCGAGGGGTTGAAATGGCTGGGTGCCTTTGACTTCACCACTCTGGGCGGCAGCTTTGGCACGATGAAAGATCCCGCCAGTAACACCTTTCTGGGCGCAGGCGGACTCAGCGCCAAAGCGGGTTTCCTGTTTGCGCTGTCGCTGACGCCTACGGTGATGCTGGCGCTGGGCGTGCTGGAAATCTTCACCCACTATGGCGCGATTCGCGCGGCACACCGTTTGCTGACCCCGCTACTTAAGCCGCTGATGGGGCTGCCGGGCCATTGCGGTCTGGCGTTAATCACCGACCTGCAAAGCACCGATGCGGGCGCGGCATTAACCAAAGAGATGGCTGACCAGAAACAGATCAGCAAAAAAGAGGTGGTGGTAATGAGCGCCTGGCAATATTCCGGTGCCGGATTAATCAATAATTATTTCGCCATCGGTTCTGCGCTGTTCGCCTCCATGACCCTGCCAATTATTATTCCGCTGTTATTAATGTTCGTTCTGAAATTTGTCGGTGCGGCGATAACACGCGCTGTGTTAAACAGTGTTTATAAGAAGGATTTCGCCGATGGAAAATAAATCCGTAAGCAGTAATCCGTTCGATGTGTTTGTGACCGGCGCGCGTAAGGGCTTTCATATCGCCATTCACAACCTCATGCCGAATGTAGTGATGGCCTATGTGCTGGCAGAAGTGCTGAACCTGCTCGGCATTATGCAGTTTCTCGGGCATGTCTTTGCGCCGGTGATGGGGCTGTTTGGCCTGCCGGGGGAGGCAATCACTGTACTGCTTACCGCCTGGCTCTCATCGTCGGCGGGCACCGGCGTAGCGGTCAGCCTGCTGACAAAGGGACTGCTGACCGGCGCGGATATCACTATTCTGGCGCCGGCGATTTTCCTGATGGGATCGCAACTGCAATACATGGGACGGCTGCTGGGCGTAGCCGATGTGCCCAAAAAATACTGGCCGCTGCTGATGCTGGTGAGCATCATCAATGCGCTGATCGCAATGTCTGTTATGCGTCTGTTTATTCAGGAGTAACGCTGTGTCTAAGGTATTAGAGCATTACCACTATCTGCACGAAATTCCGGAACTGGGTTTTCAGGAGGTGAAAACCTCGGCCTACATCGCAGACCAGCTGGAGAAAGCGGGCCTGAAGGTGACGCGTAACATCAATAACACGACCGGCATTGTGGCGGAGATAGACAGCGGGGTACCGGGGCCGGTGCTGGCGCTGCGTGCGGATATGGATGCGCTGGGGCACATCATCGATGGCGTGCCGTGTGCGCGTCACACCTGTGGTCACGACGGTCACTCTTCGGTCGTGCTGACGGCGGCGACGGCGCTGCTGCAGGAGGGCACGGTGAAACGTGGCCGACTGAAGATCCTGTTCCAGCCCGCTGAGGAGCTGGGTGCCGGTGCGCTCTCGATGATCGAAGGTGGCGCTCTGGATGATGTGGAGATGATTCTGGGCTTCCATCTGCGTCCGCTGGAGGAGTGCGTGGTGGGGCAGGCGGTGCCTGCGGTGCTCTACTCCGCCTGCAGCACGCTGGAAGCGACTATCAAAGGCCAGCCTGCTCATGCGGCGCGTCCGCATCTGGGCGTAAACGCGCTGGATGCCGCCGTGCAGGCAGTTCAGGCCGTCAACGCTATTCATCTTTCGCCGGGTCTGACCTGGAGCGTTAAAGCGACCCGCTTCCTGTGCGATGCGGGTGTCACCAACTCGGTGCCGGATGAAGCCCGCGTGGTGTGGGATCTGCGTTCGCAGGAAAACGGGCCGATGACGCTGCTGAAAGAGCAGGTCACGCGTGCCATTACGCAGAGCGTGGCCGCACTGGGTGCCACCGCTGAGGTGCGTGTGCTGAAAGAGATGCCCGCTGCCGAGATTGATGATGAGGCGACGGCGGTAATCCGTGCTGCGATCGTCGAGGTGCTGGGTGAAGAGGGCGCGCTGTCGACCCGAACCACGCCAGGCAGCGAGGACTTTTTCTACTATCCGGTGAAGCGTCCGGGAGTAAAAGCGGGCTTCTGGGGGCTGGGCACCAACCTGACGCCAGGGCTGCATCATCCCGATATGCGTTTTGATCTCAGCTCGCTGGACATCGGCGTGCAGATCTTCAAAGCCTGTGTCAGAAAGGTGCTGGGATAAGGGCGGCGGGACGGATGCCGATCCGTCCCGCCCTGTTGCGGCATTAACCGTTCTCCGATTCTCCGCCCAGGAAATCCTGCCCCTCTCCCTGTAGGCCGCGCGCGCAAAATATTGTATGCTATGCCGCCTTAAAGCTGACCAGGTAACCGGACTTCACGCCAATGTAACTTCGCGCTGACCCGCCAGCGATCAATGATCGTTTTTGGCACCGTTTACCCGCCGGTAAGGTTCTGCCGGCCACCGTGATTTATCAGCAGCGCCAGTACGTTGCGCTGCCTATTGAGAAGAATTCCATGTCTAATCCCTTTTTAGAAGAGGTGGCACGCCGCCGCACCTTCGCGATCATTTCGCACCCGGATGCCGGTAAAACCACCATTACCGAAAAAGTGTTGCTGTTCGGACAGGCAATCCAGACCGCCGGTACGGTAAAAGGCCGTGGCTCTAACCAGCACGCCAAATCGGACTGGATGGAGATGGAGAAGCAGCGTGGTATCTCCATTACCACCTCTGTGATGCAGTTCCCTTACCGTGATAGCCTGGTGAACCTGCTGGATACCCCAGGTCACGAAGACTTCTCGGAAGATACCTACCGTACGCTGACTGCGGTCGACTGCTGTCTGATGGTGATCGACGCCGCGAAAGGCGTCGAGGATCGTACCCGTAAGCTGATGGAAGTAACCCGTCTGCGCGATACGCCGATCCTGACCTTTATGAACAAACTTGACCGTGACATCCGCGATCCGATGGAAGTGCTGGATGAGGTGGAAAGCGAGCTGAAAATTGCCTGCGCACCGATCACCTGGCCTATCGGCTGCGGCAAGCTGTTCAAAGGCGTTTATCATCTCTATAAAGATGAGACCTATCTCTACCAGACCGGTAAAGGCCACACCATTCAGGAAGTCCGCATCGTGAAGGGCCTGAACAACCCGGATCTCGACACCGCAGTGGGTGAAGATCTGGCGGCACAGCTGCGTGAAGAGCTGGAGCTGGTGCAGGGCGCATCGCACGAGTTTGAGCAGGAAGCGTTCCTGAGCGGCAAACTGTCGCCGGTCTTCTTCGGCACCGCGCTGGGTAACTTTGGCGTTGACCATATGCTGGATGGCCTGGTTTCCTGGGCACCGCGTCCGATGCCACGCGATACCGACACCCGTACGGTAGAAGCGCAAGAAGAGAAGTTCACCGGCTTCGTGTTTAAGATCCAGGCCAACATGGATCCGAAACACCGCGACCGCGTCGCCTTCATGCGTGTGGTGTCCGGTAAATATGAAAAAGGGATGAAGCTGCGTCAGGTGCGTACTGGCAAAGATGTGGTGATCTCCGATGCCCTGACCTTTATGGCGGGCGACCGTTCACACGTTGAAGAAGCTTATCCTGGCGATATCATCGGTCTGCATAACCACGGCACCATTCAGATTGGCGACACCTTTACCCAGGGTGAAAACATGAAGTTCACCGGTATTCCAAACTTCGCGCCAGAACTGTTCCGTCGTATTCGTCTGCGCGACCCGCTGAAGCAGAAACAGCTGCTGAAAGGGCTGGTTCAGCTGTCGGAAGAGGGTGCGGTGCAGGTGTTCCGTCCGGTGCATAACAACGATCTGATCGTGGGCGCGGTCGGTGTGCTGCAGTTCGATGTGGTCGTGGCACGTCTGAAAAGCGAATATAACGTCGAAGCCATTTACGAAGCGATTAACGTCTCAACGGCGCGCTGGGTTGAATGCAGCGACGCGAAAAAGTTTGAGGACTTCCAGCGTAAAAACGAAGTTAACCTGGCGCTCGATGGCGGTAATAATTTGACTTATATCGCGCCGACTATGGTGAATCTGAATATTACTCAGGAACGTTATCCCGACGTCACTTTCCGCAAAACGCGCGAGCACTAATCGCCTGTTTCCGGGCCATTCCAGCTGGGAATGGCCCTGATTTCCCCCTTCCAGACTCCTCCTAAAAACCCTGTTTTTCTTCTGTTTTGACGTGTGATCAACCAGTTAGCCAGGCAAATTGCAAAATGCCGTCTATGATTATTCTATCGGACGGCGGAAGAGACTTCTCTTGTCCTTACGTCCTGTAACGCAGTGGCCTCTGTTGCCTCTGTTTCGCCCACAGTTTTTGGGTGAGTTAACTGATAGAAGGAAGATATCGATGAACAAGACTAAGATTGCTAAAACCCTGATGGCCGCCATGATTGGTTCAGCACTGATCAGCGGCAGCGCACTGGCTGACGAATCAATGTCGCAGAAAGCGTCACAGACAGCCGACAGCGCGGGTTCAAAAATCGATAGTTCTATGAAAAAAGTCGATGGTTATATGGATGACAGCGGCATCACCGCCAAAGCTAAAGCTGCTCTGGTGGATGACGACGCAATTAAAAGCACGGATATCTCGGTAAAAACGCATAGCGGCGTCGTGACCCTAAGCGGTTTCGTCACCTCACAGGATCAGGCTGAAAAGGCTGTGGCTGTGGTGCAGAAAATCGAAGGTGTTAAATCCGTCAGCGACAAACTACACGTCAGAGACAGCAAATCATCTTCAGTGAAAGGTTATGCCGGTGATGCCGCAACGACCAGCGAAATTAAAGCTAAGCTATTAGCAGATGACATTGTTCCGTCGCGCAACGTAAAAGTTGAGACTACCGACGGTGTTGTTCAGCTTTCAGGGCATGTTGCTAATCAGGCACAGTCAGATCGTGCAGAAAGCATCGCTAAAGCCATTGAAGGCGTGAAAAGTGTTAAGAATGACCTGACGGTTAAATCTTAAGCTTTCAAGCGGTCACTCTGGTGGCCGCTCGAATAAAAGACACCCATCCGGGGATAAACTAAGCAGGTCGATTTTAAATAGGGTAAGGAGAGGCTTATGTTTCGTTGGGGCATTATTTTTCTGGTGATCGCACTGATCGCTGCAGCGTTAGGTTTTGGCGGTTTAGCGGGCACAGCAGCATGGGCAGCTAAAGTTGTCTTCGTCGTTGGTATTATCCTGTTCCTCATCAGCCTGTTTACCGGCCGTAAAAAGCTTTAGCCGATGAGTTCTGCAGTCTAATGCAACACAAAGCATAGAGCGGAGACCAGTCATCTGTAGCGACTGACGTGAAGAGAGGGACACCTTCACATCGCTGCAAGGCAAGCCAGCCAAGCTGGCTGCCGGTTAAAGGAATAGATGACTGGTTCTCCGGAATGCTGCCGCCATAAACGGATCGATCCTCCAGCATACCCGGAACCCTTTTTGAGGTTCGCACAGTGGGTATACGCATTCCCGTCACACTCGGCGCCATTGAACCTCTGGCCCTGACACCGTTTAACTCTCAGAAAATTGCCCTGGTATGTGAAGGCGGCGGTCAGCGCGGCATTTTCACCGCAGGGGTATTAGACGAATTTCAACGCGCCCGATTTAATCCTTTTCATCTGATGCTCGGCACCTCTGCCGGTGCGCAAAATCTCTCTGCCTTTGTCTGTGGCCAGCCCGGCTACGCCCGTCGTGTGATTACCCGATACACCACCAGTAAACTCTTTTTTGATCCGCTGCGCTTTGTGCGTGGAGGCAATCTGATTGATCTCGACTGGCTGGTCGATATCACCCGCAGTGAATTTCCGCTGGCGATGAGCAGCGCGGAACAGCTGTTCTCCAGCGGTCGCGAGTTTTACATGTGCGCCTGCCGCAGCGACGACTATACCCCTGGTTACTTCAATCCCACCGCGGATAACTGGCTGGATCTGATCAAAGCCTCCAGTGCCATTCCCGGTTTTTACCGGCTGGGCGTTAATCTGGAAGGGATCAGTTATCACGATGGCGGCATCAGTGATGCAATTCCGGTGCGTGAAGCCGCGCGACGCGGGGCCGATACGATCGTGGTGATCCGCACCGTGCCGTCGCAGATGTTCTATACCCCGAAATGGTTTAAACGGATGGAGCGCTGGCTCAGCACCGGCGCGCTGCAGCCGATGATCAACGTGCTGAATAAGCATGAGCAGAGCTATCGGGAAATTCAGCAGTTTATTGAGAATCCACCCGATGATTTGCGCATCATTGAAATCTTCCCGCCGCACGTGCTGGCCAGCAGTGCGCTGGGCAGCAGCATCGCGGCGCTGAATCAGGATTATCATCTGGGACGACGCTGCGGTCGCTATTTCCTCGCCACGCTGGGCCAGTGGCTGAGCGATGCGGAACCGATGATCTCTGCGCGTATCGTTACGCCACCTGCGCCGGTTGCCAATGCGCCGGATACCCGACTGATCATCACACCGCCGCTGGCGGACAATGATGCGGATTACGACAAAGGATCGCTGGCATGAAGTTTATCGACACGCACTGTCACTTCGACTTTCCACCATTCGAAGGGGACATTGCCGCCAGCCTGGCGCGCGCTGCGGAAGCGGGCGTGGAAAAGATTATCGTTCCGGCTGTCGATGCCAGCCGCTTTGAGCGGGTCTGCGCGCTGGCCGTGGCGCATCCGCCGCTCTATGCCGCGCTGGGCCTGCATCCCATCGTCATCGAAAATCATCAGGACGCCCATCTCGACCAGCTGGAAACCATACTGCAACAGCGGCCCCGTAAGCTGGTGGCGATCGGTGAGATCGGGCTGGATCTCTATCGAGACGATCCGCAGTTTGATAAGCAGCAGCGCTTTCTTGAGGCGCAGCTTAAGCTGGCAAAGCGTTATGCACTGCCGGTGATCCTGCATTCGCGCCGGACCCATGACAAGCTGGCGCAGATTCTGCGTCGTCACGATCTGCCGCGCCGTGGCGTGGTGCACGGTTTCGCTGGCAGCCTGCAACAGGCGCAGGCCTTTATTAAGCTGGGTTATGCAATTGGCGTCGGCGGGACCATTACCTATGAACGCGCCAGCAAAACCCGTCAGACCGTCGCGCAGCTGCCGCTCTCATCGCTGCTGCTGGAAACCGATGCACCCGATATGCCGCTGCAGGGTTTTCAGGGCCAGCCAAACCGTCCGGAACGGGCGCGTCAGGTCTGGGAGGTGCTCTGCAGCCTGCGGGAAGAGTCACCTGAAGAGATTGCCGATGCGCTTTGGCACAACAGTCAGCAGCTGTTTCAGCTCGATCCCGCTTTCCCGGCGCTACGCAGCTGACCGGTCTCCTGTTCTGCACCCCTTGCACTAAAATGTGATAATAGTAACATTGCACCGGCTGGCGTATAATCGCCATGATTGCATGTAACCTGAGAGTTCAGTCACTATTTATGTGACGCGATTGCATCATTTTCTTATTCCTATGTGACTACTGGCACATATCAGGCCGCTTCAGAGTGTTATTATTATAACATTCCGCCGGCAAGCCGGTGGGTTGCACCCCAATCCTTTGGAGAGCCTCATGACCGATATCAAACACCTTGCCCTGCGCGCCCTGAAACTGATGGATTTGACCACCCTGAATGACGACGACACCGATGCAAAGGTGATCGCCCTGTGTCATCAGGCTAAATCCCCGGCAGGCAACACCGCGGCAATCTGTATTTATCCGCGTTTTATTCCGATCGCGCGTAAAACGCTGCGCGAGCAGGGTACTCCGGAGATCCGCATCGCTACGGTGACCAACTTCCCGCATGGCAATGACGACATCGACATTGCGCTGGCCGAAACCCGCGCGGCTATCGCCTACGGTGCCGATGAAGTGGACGTGGTGTTCCCGTACCGCGCGCTGATCGCCGGCAACAGCCAGGTCGGTTTCGATCTGGTGAAAGCCTGTAAAACTGCCTGTGCAGAAGCGGACGTGCTGCTGAAAGTGATCATCGAAACCGGTGAGCTGAAGCAGGAAGCGCTGATCCGTCAGGCCTCTGAAATTGCCATCGATGCCGGTGCCGACTTCATCAAAACCTCTACCGGTAAAGTGCCGGTTAACGCCACGCCAGAAGTCGCGCAGATCATGATGAACGTGATCCGTGATAAAGGCGTCAGCAAGGAAGTCGGCTTTAAACCTGCGGGTGGCGTACGCACTGCGGAAGATGCTGCGATCTATCTGCAAATGGCGGAAGAGACGCTGGGTGCCGACTGGGCCGATGCGCGCCATTTCCGTTTCGGTGCCTCCAGCCTGCTGGCGAGCCTGCTTAACACCCTGGGTCATGACAGCGACACCAGCAAAGCGGGTTACTGATCCCTTCAGGCGGTCAATGACCGCCTGATCCCCATCCTGTTTTCCCTGAACCAGGGGGCTACCTTGTTCCTGCCACAAGAAATTATTCGCAAAAAACGTGACGGTCATGCGCTGACGGAAGAGGAGATTCGCTTCTTCATCAATGGCGTGCGTGATAACACCGTCTCGGAAGGTCAGATCGCCGCGCTGGCGATGACCATCTATTTTCACGATATGTCGCTGCCAGAGCGGGTCGCGCTGACTATGGCGATGCGTGATTCCGGTACGGTGCTTAACTGGAAGTCACTCGGCCTTAACGGGCCGGTAGTGGATAAGCACTCGACCGGCGGCGTCGGCGATGTAACGTCGCTGATGTTAGGACCGATGGTCGCCGCCTGTGGCGGATATGTGCCGATGATCTCCGGTCGTGGTCTGGGTCACACCGGCGGAACGCTGGATAAACTGGAAGCGATTCCAGGCTTCGATATCTACCCCAGCGATAACCGCTTCCGCGACATCATTAAGCAGGTCGGTGTGGCGATTATCGGTCAGACCAGCTCGCTGGCACCGGCGGATAAGCGCTTCTACGCCACGCGTGACATCACCGCCACCGTCGATTCTATCCCGCTGATCACCGCCTCGATTCTGGCGAAGAAGCTGGCCGAAGGGCTGGATGCGCTGGTGATGGATGTCAAAGTCGGTTCCGGTGCGTTTATGCCCACCTATGAAGCCTCAGAGAGTCTGGCGCAGTCGATTGTGGGCGTCGCCAATGGCGCAGGCTGCCAGACCACCGCACTGCTGACGGACATGAATCAGGTTCTCGCCTCTTCAGCCGGTAACGCGCTGGAAGTGCGTGAAGCGGTTCGCTTCCTCACCGGCGAGCAGCGCAATCCGCGCCTGCTGGAAGTGACACTGGCGCTCTGCAGCGAAATGCTGATCTCCGGCAAACTGGCCGCCAGCGACGCCGAAGCGCGTCAGAAGCTGATGACCGTGCTGGATAACGGCAAGGCCGCTGAGGTGTTTGGTCGTATGGTCGCTGCCCAGCAGGGACCGGCTGATTTCGTTGAACGCTACGACGCTTATCTGCCCGCGCCATTGCTGAGCAAACCGGTCTATGCCGACCAGCCTGGCATCGTCAGCAGCATGGATACCCGTGCACTGGGTCTGGCGGTCGTGGCGATGGGCGGTGGACGTCAGCGCGCCAGCGACAGCATCGACTACAGCGTAGGCTTCAGCGAGATGATCACCCTGGGCGAACGTGCCGATGCTCAGCGCCCGCTGGCGATGATTCACGCCAGCAGCGAAGACAAATGGCAGCAGGCCGCCGCTGCGGTCAAAGCCGCGCTGGTGCTCGGTGATTCCGCCCCGGCTGAGACGCCGGTTGTCTATCGCCGTGTGAGCGATATCAGCTAACTGACCAGTAACCGGTGCCAGCGGTGATGCATTCGGGTATACTGATCTGATCGCTTTTTTTTGACTTGTCACGCGCCAATGCGCAGGAGACTTGCATGAAACGTGCTTTTATTATGGTGCTCGATTCCTTTGGAATTGGCTCCAGTAAAGATGCCGATAAATTCGGTGACGTGGGTTCAGATACCTTAGGTCATATCGCCGAAGCCTGTTTTAAAGGTGAAGCAGACAAGGGACGTAAAGGCCCATTGCATCTGCCTAATCTCACCGCGCTGGGTCTGGGCAAAGCCGCTGAGCTGTCAACCGGCCGCTTCCCGGCAGGCCTGGATCCTGAAGCGAAGATCACCGGTGCGTACGCATACGCCAGCGAACTTTCGTCAGGTAAAGATACGCCGTCAGGCCACTGGGAAATTGCTGGTGTGCCGGTGCTGTTTGACTGGGGCTACTTCAGCGACAAAGAGAACAGCTTCCCGCAGGAACTGCTGGACAAGCTGGTTGAGCGCGCAGACCTGCCGGGCTATCTCGGTAACTGCCACTCTTCAGGTACGGTGATCCTCGACCAGCTGGGCGAAGAGCACATGAAAACCGGCAAGCCGATTTTCTATACCTCTGCGGACTCCGTATTCCAGATCGCCTGTCACGAAGAGACCTTTGGTCTTGATCGTCTCTATGCGCTGTGCGAAATCGCCCGTGAAGAGCTGACCGAAGGGGGCTACAACATTGGCCGCGTGATCGCCCGTCCGTTTGTGGGTGACAAAGCGGGTCAGTTTGAGCGTACCGGCAACCGTCACGACCTGGCCGTCGAGCCGCCATCCGCCACCATGCTGAAAAAGCTGGTGGATGAGAAGGGCGGTCATGTGATCTCCGTGGGTAAAATCGCGGATATCTATGCCGAGCAGGGCATCACCAAAAAGGTCAAAGCGACCGGTCTGGATGCGCTGTTTGACGCGACGATTCAGGAGATGAAAATCGCGCCGGATCAGGCGATCGTTTTCACCAACTTCGTTGATTTCGACTCAACCTGGGGACATCGTCGCGATGTCGCCGGTTATGCGGGCGGGCTTGAGCTGTTTGACCGCCGTCTGCCTGAGCTGATGGCGCTGGTTGGCGAAGATGACATTCTGATCCTGACCGCTGACCACGGTTGTGACCCGACCTGGCACGGCACCGAGCACACTCGTGAGCACATTCCGATTCTGATCTACGGACCGAAAGTGGAGCCGGGTTCACTGGGATACCGCGAGACTTTCGCCGATATTGGTCAGACAATTGCACACTACTTTGGCCTGTCCGAGATGGACTATGGCAAGAACATGCTGTAAATCAGCAATTTAATAAGGATTAAACAATGGCAACCCCACATATTAATGCTGAAATGGGCGATTTCGCAGACGTCGTACTGATGCCTGGCGATCCGCTGCGTGCAAAACACATCGCAGAAACCTTCCTGGAAAATGCGGTTGAAGTGAACAACGTGCGCGGCATGCTGGGCTATACCGGCACCTACAAAGGCCGCAAAGTCTCTGTCATGGGTCACGGAATGGGTATCCCTTCCTGCTCCATCTACACCAAAGAGCTGATCACGGACTTCGGCGTTAAAAAGATCATCCGTGTGGGCTCCTGTGGTGCCGTACGTGCCGACGTAAAACTGCGTGATATCGTGATTGGTATGGGTGCCTGCACCGATTCCAAAGTGAACCGCATGCGTTTCAAAGATCACGACTTCGCTGCCATTGCTGACTTCGACATGGTGCGTAACGCGGTTGATGCGGCGAAAAACCTGGGCGTTGAAGCGCGCGTGGGTAACATCTTCTCTGCCGATCTCTTCTACACCCCGGATCCGCAGATGTTCGACGTGATGGAAAAATATGGCATCCTCGGCGTTGAGATGGAAGCCGCAGGTATCTACGGTGTGGCCGCTGAGTTCGGTGCAAAAGCACTGACCATCTGTACGGTTTCAGACCACATCCGTACGCACGAGCAGACCACCGCTGCTGAGCGTCAGACCACCTTCAACGACATGATCAAGATTGCGCTGGAGTCTGTCCTGCTGGGTGATTAATCGGCGTGGCGGGTGACGCTTCCCGCCTGCTGCCCGATCGCCTGTTCAGATCCTCCTTTACCGGAGGATCTGATTTTCCCGCCTCGCCGTTCCGGTAACATTCACATCAAATGACACACTTTTGCTGAGGCTTGTGCATCTTCGCGCTGGCACCTCTGCGATCCCGCTTTATCATAGTGCGCAATAACAGATAATAATTAATCGCCTGATAATGCCCCCTGATGAACTTTCGTAACTTCGAAGCTGAAGAGAAGCTGTTTGCCCGCCGCGCCGCAATAGCCTTTGCTCTGGTCTGTATCTGTTTCACCATTCTTGGCGTAAACCTTTATCGCCTGCAGGTGCGCGATCATGGCTATTACCAGACGCGCTCCAATCAGAACGACATCAAAATGATCCCCATCGCCCCGACGCGCGGGCTGATTTATGACCGCAACGGCATTCCGCTGGTGCGAAACGTCAGCTGGTACGCCATTACGCTGACGCCTTACAAAATCACCGATATGGATGCCACGCTGCGGGAACTGACGCCCATCGTTAATCTGACGCCGGACGAGATCGACACCTTCCGCCGTGCGCTGAAGCAGACCAGCCGTTACAAGCCGGTGGTGCTGAAAGAGGAGCTGACCGAGGAGCAGGTCGCCCGCTTTGCGGTGAATCAGTTTCACTTCACCGGGGCGAGCATTGAGACCTATCAGGATCGCGAATATCCCTATGGCGCGGATCTGGCGCATGTGATCGGCTATGTGTCGAAAATCAACGATAACGACTACAAACGTCTGAATGCAGAGGGCATCGGCGAAAACTATGCCGCTGACCACAACATCGGTAAGCAGGGGATTGAGGGCTATTACGAATCGCTGCTGCACGGCAAGCCGGGTTATCAGGAAGTGGAAGTGGATAACCACGGCCGCATTGTGCGGGTGCTGAAAGAGGTGCCGCCGGTGGCGGGTAAAAACCTGACCCTGACGCTGGATCTGCATCTGCAACAATATATAGAGAGTCTGCTGGCGGGACAGCGTGCGGCGCTGCTGGTTGAAGATCCGCACGACGGCTCGGTGCTGGCAATGGTCTCCAGCCCCAGCTACGACCCGAATCCATTTGTGAAAGGCATCAGCTATCAGGCCTACAAAAAGCTGCTGCAGGATAAAGATTTGCCGCTGATTAACCGTGTCACGCAGGGACTCTATCCGCCTGCCTCCACGGTGAAGCCTTACATGGCGATGTCGGCGCTGCTGACGCATGTGATTACGCCGCAGACGCAGTTCTTTGGCGCACCGACCTGGACGCTGCCAGGCACGGACCGGCACTATCGTGACTGGAAAAAAAGCGGGCACGGGATGCTGGATGTGACCCGTGCTATTGAAGAGTCTGCCGACACCTTCTTCTATCAGGTGGCCTTCATGATGGGCATTGATCGGATTCACACCATGCTCAGCCAGTTTGGCTACGGCAAGTCGACCGGCATCGACCTCAATGAAGAGTACAGCGGCTTACTGCCGAGCCGGGAGTGGAAGCAGAAGGTGCATAAAAAGGGCTGGTATCAGGGCGATACCGTCTCCGTTGGCATTGGGCAGGGCTACTGGGTTGCGACGCCTATTCAGATGGTAAAAGCGATGGTGGCGCTGATTAACAATGGTCGGGTAATCGCACCGCATCTGCTGGAGAAAACCCAGCGCGGCACGCTGGTGGAGAACTACCGTCCGCAGAAGCCCGAGGCGCAGATTGGCGATCCGCATTCGCCGTACTGGTCGCTGGTCCGCCATGCGATGTTTGGTATGGCTAACGCGCCAAACGGCACCGGTTATAAATATTTCCACACGGCACCCTATGGCATCGCCGCGAAGAGCGGGACGTCACAGGTGTTCAGCCTGCGCCAGAACCAGACCTATAACGCGAAGATGATCCCGGTGCGGCTGCGCGACCATATTTTCTACACCGCTTTTGCGCCGTTTAATGACCCGAAAGTGGCGGTGGCGTTGATTCTGGAGAACGGCGGCAACGAAGGGATTGTTGCGGCACCTGTGATGCGGGCGATTCTGGATCACATCTTTATTCCGCCGGTGCCAGAAGCACCCGCTCAGGCAACCCCGTAAAAGGGGGCGCTTGCCCCCGCCGATCGTCAGACCTGAAGCGTTTTAGTCACCTGACCAATGGCGCGCACGACGTCCGTCGCGCCTTCACGGATTTCTGCAATCACGCCGCCGGCTTCCTGGGCCAGCTGTACGCCCTGATCGGCGCGCTTCAGGTTTGATTCAATTCCTTTCAGTGCCCGGCTCGCCAGCAGATGGTTTTGCTGTACCCGATTTTCGATGTCGGTCGTCGCGCGGTTGATGTTCGCCGCCAGCGTCCGGACTTCGTTAGCCACCACCGCAAAGCTGCGGCCATGGGTTCCGGCCCGTGCTGCTTCAATCGCGGCATTCAGCGCCAGCAGGTTGGTCTGATCGGCGATCCGGCGGATGCCTTCCACAATCGCACCGATACGACCGGAGGATTCACTCAGGCCGGTAATATCACCGGAGATCCCCTGCAACTCACCGGCCAGGGCGTTCATGGTCTGCACGCTGCTGGCGATTACATCCGCGCCCAGCTTTGTGCTGTGATCGGTTTGCAGCGCGGTGTGATAAGCCCGCTGCGCCGCGTCATGCTCCTGCTGATTCTTTTCCACCTGCGCAGTCACATCCGTCGCGAATTTGACGATTTTGTAGAGCCGGCCCTGTTCGTCGAACACCGGATTATAGGTAGCGCGCAGCCAGACCGTCTCACCTCGTTTATTGACCCGGGGAAACTGGCCTGAGACAAACTCGCCCCGGTTCAGCTGCTGCCAGAACTCGCTATATTCGCGGCTGTCACGCAGGGCCTGCGAGCAGAAACGACTGTGATGAATACCTTCTACTTCTTCGCGACGGTAGCCCATGGTTTTCAGGAAGTTTTCATTGGCTTTCAGCACTTCACCTTTGAGGTTAAAGGCGATGACGGCCATCGAACGCTCAATAGCGGTGGTGATAGCGCGCTGCTCCTGCGCATCGTTGATATGACCGGTGATGTCGGTCGCCAGCTTGACGATTTTAATCACCCGGCCATGGCGGTTCTGCACCGGCACATAGTTGGCTTCGAGCCAGATTGGGCGGCTGTTCTTTGCCATGCGCAGAAACTTATTGCTGAAGCTCTCGCCCCGGTTCAGGCGCAGCCAGAAATCCTGATACTCGCGCGACTGAAGCTGTTCCGGGGTGCAGAACAGGCTGTGATGCTGGCCTTCGATCTCCGCCAGCGTGTAGCCCATGCGCGCCAGAAACAGCGCATTGGCGCTGAGAATGGTGCCGTCGGGGGAGAACTCAATCATGGCGATGGAGCCGTTGAGAGAGCTCAGCGTAGCGGCTGAGTGTGAGCGCTTCTGCCAGCTATGGCGCGAAGCAATTCCTGATGTAATGGTGGAAAACATGGCGATCCTTATTATTAGAGTTGGTCTCGCATGCTATATCGGCAAAACCGCGCCACAATGCAGCCTTTACCGCTCCGCTGAGTGAAATTTATCCGGCCAGCCGCGAGGTTTATGCGCGAGGTCAGACCCGGTATTTGAGTTGATGGAAAAGCGGTCAGTCGGCGGGATTTTGGTGAAAAGCGTTTGACGCTGCCGGGCCGCTTTGGTTTAATGCGCCCCGTTGCCCGAATAGCTCAGTCGGTAGAGCAGGGGATTGAAAATCCCCGTGTCCCTGGTTCGATTCCGGGTTCGGGCACCATCTTTAAAGAACCCGCCTCTGGCGGGTTTTTGCGTTCTGGAACAAAGCCGGTTCGCCAGACTCCCCGAACATTCCGAATTTCACCTCTCCCTGGTAAATTCCGGCTCTGATCCCTGGGTAGCACAAACAGATTTCACGGCGAAACCAATTTGCCGGTTCGCCTCTGTGCTGTGTTGCCAGACCCGCACCGCCTGATATCCTGTCCAGCCTGCAATTGACCGGGGCTAATCGTGTTTTATAAGCCACTCTTTACAGAATCCACCTGACAGGCACAATAGCCCTTTTTCCAGCTCCGTTACGGTTATGTCAGAAGAAGCACTGCGTCTGCAGATACAGAACCTGAAAAAGCACAATGCGCGCCTCAAGCGTATAGCGCATGACGCCCGTACAAAACTCAACGCGGCGCTGGATGGCACTGGATTGTTCCTGTGGCAGCTCGATATTCCCAGCGGCAAACTGGTGATATTCAACCGGCGCTGGGGCGCGATGCTCGGCTTCCAGCCAAAAGAGACGGACGCCAACTTTGAATCCTGGAAAGAGAGTCTGCATCCCGATGATGCCGACGAGGTTTTGCAGGCATTCAACGATCACATCGCTGGCAAAGCCCCTTACTATGAAGCGCTTCACCGCATGATCGCCAAAAATGGCAGTATCACGTGGGTGCTGGATCGGGGCCGGGTCAGCGAGTGGAATGCGCATGGAGAGCCGGTTAAAGTCATCGGCACTCACATCGACATGACCAAAGAGAAGCAATATGAAGAGCAACTCGCCCTGCTGGCGCTGCACGATCCTCTTACTCTGCTCAACAATCGTCATGCCCTGCAGACCTATTTCTGTGAACTGAAAGCGCAGGGGCCCCTCTGCGTGATCTTTATCGACCTGGATAACTTCAAACACGTCAACGACACTCTGGGGCATCGCAGCGGTGATGAAGTGCTGATCCAGTTAAGCCATCGGTTTACTGAACTTGCGCCGACAGAGGTCATGATTGGCCGGCTGGGCGGCGATGAGTTCGTTCTGCTATTGCCGTTTGCGATTGATCATCCGCAGGTCAGACAGCTGGCACACGCCTGCCTTGATGCAGTGCTAACTCCTTTTGATATGGCAAACGGCCATGCGCTCATAGGCGCTTCAGTGGGTGTGTCTCAGGCGCAGGCAAAAGATGACTTTGATACCGCCCTGGCGCGGGCTGATGAAGCGATGTACCGCATCAAGAAAAACGGCAAGCGCGGCGTTGCGTTTGATCCCGCGTTTACCGACCCACTCTGACTCTGCTTCACCCGGCATGGACTTTGCCTGTTACTGCTGTAAGACCTCCTCTCATGCCATTACCCGATATCACTCACAACATCCTGTACTCTGTCTCGCACCTGCGCGTGCAATTTCTATGCATCCCTGCAGAAAACACTTTTTAGTACTATTCCGAAATTGTTATTTTCAATGACAGGTCAGGTAAATTCTGCCGCTTCGGTTCGAACCTGATATTCGCCATTAATCTGAAGTCTCTTTCGAATTAAAATTTTCTTTAAATCAGCATAATCGATCGTTTAATGATCAATTTCGGCTATTTTCAGCTGGTGCGATCAGACTTTTGCGCTTCGCTTATTTGTAATGCGATTAACGAGGAGCGAAATACTCTTTGCCGCTTCGCTTGGGGAATTTGATCGTTTGTTGATCATCCTCACCACCTGATATTGATGAGATTATCTTAGTACCGCTTCGGTTACTATTTTTTCGATTGGACATTTTTTGAAAATGATCGATAAATAGGGCGCGGCGATTTTTGCTATTAAGATTTTTTTACGTCGCCGCTCTTTTTGGAATAGAAAGGAGCGATAGTTGAAATGCGTTATCAATCTGGGTGAGGGTGGTACTGCCAATAAACCTGAGCTGTGGCGCGTTTTTTATTTGTCTCGCTTGATCGATCCGGTTTTCTGTCTACATTCAGATTGCTGAATCGGCCTGATTAAGCATTTACTGTGCAAATTCTGATTTTAATCTCAAAGAGGAACACAGAATGACTCAATATCGCGGTGGGGCCGGGAACTTTGCGGCTGACAAGGAGCGTGCTGCGGAAGCGGGACGCAAAGGCGGGCAGAAAAGCGGCGGGAACTTCAAGAACGATCCCGAACGTGCCATTGAAGCAGGGCGCAAGGGAGGTAAGGTTAGCCGCCGGAGCTAAACGACTTTAGTGCTGCTGTGACAGTAGTTTAAAGCGTTTTCCAGGCTTTACACATTCTCTTTCATTTGCCTGCATGATAATTACCTCCTGAATTATGTCGCTGATTTATCATTGACACAGTGAGACGCCGTTAATTAAACCGGTCGGGATTTCCTTGCCGGTTTTTTTATTTCCGATCGCTTAAAGCTATACGATTTAATAAAACCTTGTACAACTAAGTTTTGACTGGTTCTTTTTTTATGCAGTTAATCTGAAAAAATTTATACAGCTTTTTATTAGTTTGTACAAATTACGATGCAGCTAGCGAAGCCGCAAACATAAAAACATTCCCCCGCTAAATGTCTGCTGTAAAAAGGAAAATGCATTTTACATGCCACTTTTGTCTTGAATTCATACTGACGCGGCGTGCGATATTAAGAATCTCCACTAGACTTTTCAGGTGTCAACGATATGACTGGCGTTGCGTTATTAACGACGCAGCTTTTTAAACAATGAGGCTATCTTATGACAGTGAAAACGTTAAACGACCTGTTCATCCATGACCTATCCGATGTATACAGCGCTGAGAAACAGATAACCCGTGCATTGCCTAAAATGGCGCGTGCAGCCAGTGACGAAAATCTTATCGCTGCGTTTAATCAGCATCTGGAAGAGACCCGTGCTCAGATTGAACGACTCGACGAGCTGGTGGAAGTGACACCTGAAGTCAAAATTAAAAGAATGAAATGTCATGCGCTTGAAGGTCTGGTTGAAGAAGCGCAGGAAATTATCGACTCGGTCGAAAAAGGCGAGGTTCGCGATCAGGGGCTGATCGGTGCGGCGCAGAAAGTCGAGCACTATGAGATTGCGACCTACGGCACCCTGCATGCGCTGGCCCTGAAGCTGGGTTACACCAAAGCCGCGCAGCTACTGGAAGCCACCCTGAATGAAGAGAAGCAAACGGATGAGAAACTCACTCAGGTAGCTGAGGCTATTACCGTCTCTTAAGGAGTACCACATGACCGCGATTGAACATTATCATGACTGGCTGCGCGATGCGCATGCCATGGAAAAGCAGGCTGAAAGCATGCTGAGCAAGATGGCTGGCCGTCTTGAGCACTATCCAGCGCTGGAACAGCGTCTGGCGCAGCATCTGGAGGAGACTAAACATCAGCTGACGCTGCTGGAGCAGCTGCTCGACAGCCACGGTATCGATCACTCTGTGATGAAAGATGCGATGGGTAAAATGGCCGCTGCGGGCCAGGCTGTGGGCGGTATGTTCAACTCAGATGAAGTGGTGAAGGGCGCCATGAGTGGCTACGTGTTCGAGAACGCCGAAATCGCCAGCTACACCAGCCTGATTGCTGCCGCTGAGCAGGTAGGCGATACGCTGGGCGTACGCGTGCTGAATGAGATCCGCGATCAGGAAGTGGCAATGGCGGAGTGGCTGCTGCAGAACCTGCCTGACGTCACCCAGCAGTTCCTGCAACGCGCCTCACAGCCGGGCACGGAAGCGAAGAAATAACGCATAAACGCGTGCATGAAAAAAGCCGGGAATTCCCGGCTTTTTTGCGTTGATACGTTTCAGGCTGTGAGGGTCAGTCAGCCATCAAATGCCCGTACATCGTCATCAGCTTACGGGTGACGCCGTTAGTCCAGCCGAAGCCATCCTGTAACGGGTACTCACCGCCGCCGCCCGGACGGGCACGCTCGCCGCTGATGTCATACTTCTCGACCAACTTGTGGTGCAACTGATAGAAGTTACTGACCGTATTGAGCCAGTTCACTGCCACTTCGGTCGCCAGCGTCTCTTCACCGTAGTTATTCAGGCCAACAATCGCCATCCACTGCATCGGCGCCCAGCCGTTAGGGCGATCCCACTGCTCGCCGCTTTCCACCATTGAGGTCAGCAGACCGCCGTTGCTCAGCAGCAGATGGCGCAGAGAGATGGCCTGCAGATGCGCCTGATGCGGCGTCGCCAGGCCTACAAACAGCGGAACTACCGAGGCCACGGTAAAGGCACCGAAACGCTCACGACGCCAGTCATAGTCGCGGAACACACCGGCAGTGCTATCCCACAGATAACGGGTAATGGCACGTTTACGCGCTTCCGCTTTCTTCTGCCAGGCCAGCGCCGTCAGCTCTTCGCCTTTGGCGTGCGACAGGGTCGCAATCATCAGCTCCAGCTTGTACAGGAACGAGTTCAGATCGATAGGGATAAACTGCGTAGTACGGATACTCGACAACCGCTTCGGGTTACGCAGCCAGCGCGAGGAGTAATCCCAGCCTGACTCGGCACCTGCGCGCAGGTCACGATAGACTTCACTGGCCGGACGTTTAGATTCGCGGGCCGTTTCCACATCCTCTATCCACGATTCATCACGCGGGGTATCGCGGTCATCCCAGTAGCGGTTCAGCAGTGAGCCGTTGGGCATCCGCACCACGTGACGATAAGCCTGATTTGGCATCAGCGATCCGGCGCCATCCATCCAGAACTGATACTCCTTCATCAGCTGTTCCTGATAGCGCTTAGCACCGCGCACGCCATCCTCTTCGAACAGCTCGACCATCAGCGCAAACACCGGTGGCTGAGAACGGCTGAGATAGTAAGTACGGTTACCGTTTGGCACATGACCGTAGTTATCGATCAGCCAGGCAAAGTTATCCGCCATATGACGCAGCAGATCATCACGGCCCGATTCTGCCAGGCCGAGCATGGTGAAATAGGAGTCCCAGTAGTAGGTTTCGCCGAAGCGTCCGCCTGGAACGACATAGGGTTTTGGTAACGGCAGCAGCGAAGAGTGCGGCATATGCTGCTGCGGCATTTTGGTCAGAACCGGCCACAGGTCATCAATATGCTCATTGAGCGTTTTATCCGGGTTGGAGACATAAAAGCTTTCGTTTACGCCAGGCAGATAAAAGTGATCGGCAACAAAGCGCGACAGGTCGAAATCACTGCTGCGTTTCTGTCGACGATAGCGCATCAGCACATCCAGCGGATCGTACTTAGGCGAACAGTCGGGGAAGGTTTTGCTGTCCTCGAAGATCCGCGACATCTGGACATGTTCAAACAGTTCCAGATAACGATCGGCAGGCGTCAGCGCATCCGGGGCCGGTAAGCCTTCAATCAGCTCCGGCTCCGGTTCAGAATCCTGCATGCGATCCAGTTTCAGTTCATGGGGATCGTATTGATACTCAACTTCCGCCCCTGCACGAACTTCTTCAGGTGCATTTTGTTGCTGGCGATGGGTATTAATAACGGCCTCCTGAGCGGTCGTGGTTGCACAAAGGACAAATTATAGACCTCTCATCCCGCGGAACAACAATGCAGAATATCTATGAACGTAATAAAAATTGTCGATTAATCGAGCTTTTTTAATAAATTCCAGTCAATTCAACCAAATATAGCGGAGTTCACAAAAAACACATTTCGGATGAATCTCTTAGCGGCATGAATAAAAAAATTTAAGCTGAAGAAAACTGGCATTTATTCACATTTTGTAAAAGAAACCGCAGCCGCAAAGGGTGCAGAAGATGGCATACGTAACGGAACCCAGGAAGGAGAGGGAAGTGAGCGGGCCAGAATGCCCGCTCAGAAACAGAAGAGTTAATGGTTCGCCAGCGCCGAGCGAATCACCGCCTGCCAGCTTGTGGTCGGGCGACCGATCAGTTTGCTCAGTTGATGCGAATCATCAAACAGACCGCCTTTTTCTGCACCGGCATCGGAGTCTGCCAGCATCTCCGCCAGACCCTCTGGCAGGCCAGCGCCTTTCAGCGCGGCAGCAAAGTCAGCCTGTGACAGATTAACGTAATCGACCTTCTCACCACTCTGTGCGGCAATCTCCGCAGCAAACTGCGCCAGGGTGTAGCTGTCGTCACCTGACAGTTCATACACGTTGCCTGCCTGATCCTCTCGGGTCATCACTTCAGCTGCCGCTTCAGCGTAGTCCTGACGCGCAGCCGAGGCGATGCGGCCTTCACCCGCCGCGCCGATAAACGCATGATGCGCCAGCGCCGGAGGAATGCTGGCGGCATAGTTCTCGGTGTACCAGCCGTTGCGCAGCAGGGCGAACGGAATGCCAGAGGCTTTCAGCAGCGCTTCTGTCGCGCGGTGCTCTGCACCTAAGCCCAGTGGCGAGGTATCCGCGTGCAGCAGGCTGGTGTAGGCGATAAAGCCCACGCCCGCCGCCTGCGCCGCCTCAATGACGGCTTTATGCTGCGCTTCGCGCTGACCCACTTCACTGCCGGAGATCAGCAGCAGCTTATCGACGCCTGCAAAAGCGGCCCTGAGCGTCTCTGGCTGACTATAATCCGCCTGGCGGACGATAACGCCCTGCGCCGCAAGATCGGCCGCTTTGGCGGGCGTACGCACAGCGGCGACGATTTCTCCCGCTGGCACTTTTTTCAGTAATGTATCGATAACGATTCGGCCCAGCTGACCGGTGGCACCTGTTACTGCAATCATGGGATAACTCCTGTGGCTGTTGGTGAAATCCAGACTAGGATATAAACTAATTTTTAGTAAGTACTTACAGAATTGTTAGTTTGAGGAATGCGGATTAAATGTCTGAAAAACTGAGTGAAAAATTTAGTCGTGGCGAACTGCTGAACGTTAACTGCCCGTCGCGAGACGTGCTGAAACGCGTGACCAGCCGCTGGAGCGTTCTGATTCTGCTGGCCCTGCAGGACCAGACGCTGCGTTTCAGTGCATTACGCCGGGCGGTCGGTGGCGTCAGCGAACGCATGCTGGCGCAGAATCTCCGTTATCTTGAGGAAGATGGCTTCGTACAGCGTATTGCCTACGATGTGGTGCCGCCGCACGTGGAATATCGCCTGACTCCCCTCGGGCGCGAAGTCGGTGAGCAGGTAGTAGGGCTGGCGGACTGGCTGGAGCTGAACCTGACCCGCATTCTGGCGCAGCGCGAAAAATCCGCAGCACAGTCCATCACCCCGGCTCAGCCGTCATAATGTGACGGCATCGCTATCCTTTCCGGAAAATGTCTGTTCCCGCTTTTCTGTGACCTGACTCTTCAGAACGACATTAACGCAACGGCAGCGAAAGTAATTCCGGCGAATTTTTCGCACCGTTGCTGATTATTAAAACGTTTTATCAGAGCGTGAGCCGGAATAATTGACTGTCTGAGAAGTGCTGTTAATTCACACCTGCTTTTTGACTCATTTCTTTAACATTTTCGCAGGCGTTTAACTGTGCGATTTCCACTTTATTTCACCAAAGATTATGGCGGGATTGGCGAGGGTGTAACAGAAAAGAAAACAAAGCGGCAGAGGCAACTGTTTACGGTTTTAACCTGCTAAAAATTAAGCTGATTTAACTTTTTCACCCTCATTCTTAGCAGGGTTACACTCCCGATTTGACGCAAAATAGTGTCTGAAAACAGGCCGTTGGGCTTATATTTCGTGCCGCTGGGGTTTTCACCCAACCGATTTTTAAAGTAAGAATTACCGTAACATTAACGACACATAAACACCCTCTGATTAACCTTTAAGCCTTATTTTTAAATAAATAATTCCCGCCAAAAACAATGATCAAAATCAACAAAGACTGTTATAGTTTTCATTAACCCCACTGTTTCTGTTTCCTCGTCGCAAATAGCTCTAAATTTGCGTCGGGAATTTCAATAAGCGCAGAGAAGTCAGCGCATCAGGCTTAAGTTGTTAATTATAAGTAAATACATGGTGTTCTATGTGGCAAAGAGGTAAGCAATGTTCGGATTAGATGCCTTTCATCTGGCCAGGATTCAGTTCGCATTTACTGTGTCCTTCCATATTATCTTTCCCGCCATCACCATCGGTCTCGCCAGCTTCCTGGCCGTACTCGAAGGTATGTGGCTCAAAACCCGCGATCAAACCTATCGCGATCTCTACCATTTCTGGTCGAAAATCTTTGCCGTTAACTTCGGTATGGGTGTGGTATCAGGGCTGGTCATGGCTTATCAGTTCGGGACTAACTGGAGTGGCTTCTCGGCGTTTGCGGGCAGTATCACCGGTCCGCTGCTGACCTATGAAGTGCTGACGGCGTTCTTCCTGGAAGCGGGCTTCCTGGGCGTGATGCTGTTTGGCTGGAATCGCGTCGGTCCGGGTCTGCACTTCTTTGCCACCTGCATGGTCGCTCTGGGTACGCTGATTTCGACCTTCTGGATCCTCGCCTCTAACAGCTGGATGCAGACGCCTCAGGGCTTCATCATCGAAAACGGCATTGTGGTTCCGCAGGACTGGTTCAAAATTGTCTTTAACCCCTCTTTCCCTTACCGCCTGTTCCATATGTCGGTGGCGGCGTTCCTGGCGAGTGCCTTCTTTGTAGGTTCGTCGGCGGCCTGGCATCTGCTGAAGGGGAATAACAATCCTGCTATCCGCAAGATGTTCTCCATGGCGCTGTGGATGGCGCTGATTGTTGCACCGATTCAGGCGATGATTGGTGATGCGCACGGTCTGAATACCCTGGAGCATCAGCCTGCCAAAATCGCGGCCATTGAAGGACACTGGGAAAACCCACCGGGTGAAGCCACGCCGCTGATCCTGTTCGGCATTCCGGATATGGAGCAGGAGCGCACCAAATATGCGCTGGAAGTGCCTTATCTCGGCAGCCTGATTCTGACGCACAGTCTGGACAAGCAGGTTCCGGCGCTGAAGTCGTTCCCGAAAGAGGACCGGCCAAATTCCACGGTGATCTTCTGGTCATTCCGCGTGATGGTTGCGCTGGGACTGCTGATGATTACGCTGGGCGTTGTCAGCCTGTGGCTGCGTTTCAAAGGGCGTCTCTATGAGTCGCGTCCTTTCCTGTGGTTTGCGCTGTTGATGGGGCCATCGGGTCTGATTGCGATTCTTGCAGGCTGGTTTACCACTGAAATCGGTCGTCAGCCGTGGGTGGTTTATGGCGTGCAGCGCACCATTGATGCGGTCTCGGCACATGGCGATATGCACATGAGCATCAGTCTGCTGGCCTTTATTCTGGTCTACAGCTCGGTGTTCGGCGTGGGATATCACTACATGATGCGTCTGATTAAACAGGGACCGGTTGTCGGCGAAGGTCATATCACCGAAGAGGGTGGACCGGGTCAGAAGAAAACGCCAGCGCGTCCGCTTTCCGCTGCCACCTTTAAGGATGGAGACCACTAAGATGATCGATTTTTCCGTTATCTGGTTTGTGATTATCGTCTTCGCAACCCTGATGTATATCGTGATGGATGGTTTCGACCTGGGTATTGGTCTGCTGTTCCCGTTCAACAAAGATGCCGGTGAGCGCGACATGATGGTGAACACCGTCGCGCCGGTCTGGGATGGTAATGAAACCTGGCTGGTTCTGGGTGGCGCAGGCCTGTTTGGTGCGTTCCCGCTGGCCTATGCGGTGATTACCGATGCGCTGTCGATTCCGCTGACCGCCATGCTGATTGGCCTGATTTTCCGTGGTGTCGCCTTTGAGTTCCGCTTCAAGGCGGTTGAAGGCCACCGGGCATTCTGGGACAAATCGTTTATTGCCGGTTCCGTCATCGCTACCTTCAGTCAGGGTGTTGCGGTCGGTGCGTTCCTGGATGGCATTCCGGTTGAGGGACGCCGTTTCGCCGGTTCCGCACTGGACTGGCTGGCACCGTTCCCGCTGTTCTGCGGCGTAGGCCTGGTTGTGGCGTATGCGCTGCTGGGCTGTACGTGGCTCATCATGAAGACCGAGAACGAGCTGCACCGCAAGATGTCTGCGCTGGCGACGCCGCTGGTGATCGCGCTGTTAGTGATTATCGGCATCGTCAGTCTGTGGACACCGTTTGCGCATGCGGATATCGCGCATCGCTGGTTCAGCAAGCCCAATCTGTTCCTGTTCCTGCCGGTTCCGGTGCTGGTGTTGCTCTGTTCGTGGGGCATTGTGCGCGCCATCAAGCGTGAGGCGCACTATTCACCGTTCCTGCTGACGCTGGCGCTGGTCTTCCTGGGCTTCTCCGGTCTGGGTATCAGTGTATGGCCAAACATTATTCCGCCATCCGTGACCATCTGGGATGCCGCGTCGCCGCCGCAGAGCCAGGCGTTTATGCTGGTGGGCAGCCTGCTGATTATCCCGATGATCCTGGGTTACACCTTCTGGAGCTACTACGTGTTCCGTGGAAAAATCAAAGCAGATGAAGGATATCATTGATATGAAAAGCCTCAGCAGCATGAAAGACCACAATCACCATGAAGAGACGAAAGCGCCGTGGTGGAAGCGTGTGATGTGGCTGGTGTTTATCTATGCCGCCAGCGTGCTGGCACTGGGCGTCGTCGCCTCGCTGTTCCGCATGATGATGACTGCAGCGGGTATGCGTAGTCATTAATTGTCTGGCATAGCAAGTACAGGCTCAGGGAGCATACGTCCTCCGCAAAGACGCAAAACGCCATTCCTGGCCAGCGATGCTTTGCACCTGGCTTATGCTCCCACCGCTTTATGTTTTGCGTTGTCTGAAGGCTGACGTTAGTCAGCCTTTTTTAGTTAGTAACCTAAGCAATTAATGCGGAATCGCCCCGAACAGGCGCGTGCGCCTTACCCTTTCCTTACACCGATTCGCGATTTTTGTTATCCTTTTGTGACGAAAATCCCAGTCCTAACCCGCGTCGTAAATCGCCATCATGCTCAGTCAGGCTATTAAAAAACAGCACATTAACGATCTGGTCGAGTGGATAGAAGCCAATCTCACCGACGATCTCAATATCGATCAAATCACCCTGAAATCGGGTTATTCGAAGTGGCACATGCAGCGCATGTTCAAGGAGATGACTGGACAGACGCTGGCGGCGTATACCCGTAAACGACGTCTGACGATGGCGGCCATGGCACTGCGTCTGACGCGCATGACGCTGATCGATATCGCCGTCCGTTTTGGTTTTGATAACCAGCAAAACTTCACCCGTGTATTTAAAGGCCACTTTTCGCTGACGCCTGGCGCGTTTCGCCGTATTCCCCATTTGCCGGTGAAGAATTTCCATGGCCGCATTCTGGTGCGATCGCTGGCAGAGCGTGCAACGCTGGTGGAACGCGAAGAGGCGCTGCCGCTGCGCGGAGAGACGCAGGAGTGGGAGTGTAAGTTCGGAGACTACATTGCCGACCACGATCATCGGGTCGCCGATCAGGCGCGGCAACTGGTCGCGCTGGCGGGCAGCCAGGTAAAGCAGGGCTGGTTAGGCTTTGAATATGGCCCCGGCCACAGTTCGGCTGACCAGCAGAATATCAGCCTGTTTCAGGCGCTGGAGCCGCAATATGCCGGACTGCTGGATGACCACACCGACACCTGGAGTGAAGTTCCGGGCCTCTATGCGTCGATTCGCTGGAGCGGCAGGCCGGAGCAGCTGACGCGCTTTATCGAGGATATCTACTATCAGCATCTGCCCGCGCTGGGTGTCTCCCGCCGTCCGGGTAAAGATCTGTTGCGGCTCGACTTTGCACAGTGTCAGCCCGACTGGCTGAGCGGCGTATTTTCTATTCCGGTGATGCAGGCGTAGCCAGCAGGGCAGGGCACGTGGCTCAAATGCATAATTCGTGCGGTAAATTGTGACAAACCGCACGATTCTATAAACTAACTCGCCCGTCTGGCGTAAAATCCTCTCCCGAAACCCTGTCATACCTGAATCATCGTGCATCTGTGATGGGGCTGGAACATTCATCTGCATTTCAGGCCTTTTCCGGCCAAAAAGACAAACGAAGACAACTATGCGACGCTTAATGATTTCACTGATTCTGGCATTGCCTGTGACGGCAATGGCGCAGCAGGCTGAGCCTTTCTCACCGCCTGCCGGACTGCATCCGCACTCTCAGGCCTCTCAGCATGAAATTCTGGGTGACGGTGAGCTGCCGGAACACACCAGCAGTAACGCTTCCCTCTCCGGATTCAACGACACACTGTAAGTGCTGATGCGCTGCCAGACCTGGCGGCGCAACATGACCGGCTCGTCAGAAGCCGGCCTGCCTGTTTTACTACACCCGCTTATACCTCTCTCTGAATGCTTATCAGGGCTGCTTCACGCCTGTGATAAGCACATCTGTACCTGCATAAAATATATCTTAATCCGCCTGATCGCATTTTTCGTTCTTGTTCTTAAAATATATCATAGCTAATCTCCCGGCGTGAGATGAGAATGATTGTTATTTCATTACAGTTTCATGACAGTGAGCATGCCCCTGAATCATGGGCATAGATCCCGATTGAGGAGAGAGAATATGACTGCATCAGCCAATCAGCGCTTACCCCAGCGCGTCCGTAATGAACTGCGTTTCCGCCATATTCAGGTCGCCAGTAAAACCCATATTGCCGGTAAATTCTGGCGCATCCGGTTCAGCGGCAGCGATCTGGCGGGCTTTACGTCGCCAGGCTTCGATGATCACATCAAGTTATTTTTCCCTTCCGCTGAAGGTGAAACACTGGCTCTGCCGCAGATGACCGACGCGGGAATTGTCTGGCCTGAAGGTCTGCGTCCGCAGGCGCGCGATTACACGCCGCTGGAATTTGATGGTGTCTCTTCACTGACCCTCGATTTCTATATTCATCAGCAGGGCGTCGCGAGTGACTGGGCAACCCAGGCGCAGGTGGGCGATAAACTGATTGTTGGTGGGCCGCGCGGTTCGCTGGTGGTGCCGACCGATTATGCGTTTCAGCTTTACGTCTGCGACGAAACCGGGTTGCCAGCCTTTGCACGCCGTCAGCGTGACGCAGACGCACAGGCGCTGCACCTCTATGCCTTTACCGATGAAGCAACGGGCCGCGACTATTTACCGGATACGACTGACGTAACGACAAACTGGCTGGGCAATGGTCAGATGCAGAAAGCGCAACTCAGCCAGCTGATTGCCCGGCTGGATCACATCGCTATCCCGACGGAGGATTACTTTATCTGGCTGACCGGCGAAGGTGAGTTCGTCAAAGCGCTGTCTGACTACTTTACGGTTCAGCGCGGCCTCAGCAGTGATTTTGTTCGCGCGGTGGCCTACTGGCACCAGAAGTAAGCGGCTCTGGCAATTGAGTTTTGCCTGGCGGCGGACTACCATCAATCCGACTTTTTCCCGCAGGGCAGGCCATGAAACAGCATCCGAACTCCACATCATCTGACGATCAGACTGCGCGCGCAGGGGGGTGCAGCGGACGACGCAAACGACGCGAAAAGATGCTGGAAGCCGGTGAGATTCGCCTGCTGATGCTCCATTTCCTGGCGCAGAATGCGGCGCACGGCTATGAGCTGATCAAGTCGGTCGAGGAGTTGTCGAAGGGAGAGTATTCACCCAGTCCGGGGATCATCTACCCCAATCTGACGCTGCTGGAAGAGATGGAGGCGATTGAGGTGGTGGATGCGCAGGCCGCGCGTAAAGCCTACCGCCTGACCGCAACGGGAGAGGCGCAGCTGGCAGAGAACCTGGAAACGGTCTCCAGCCTGATAACGCGGCTCTCTACGCTGGCGATTCTGGTCAATAACCGCAGCATTCCTGCTGTAGAGCAGGCGATCCATGGGCTGAAGGTCGCGCTGAACCGGCGGCTGGCGCAGGAAGATATCTCAGAAGCCGCGCTGCAGACGCTGATTAAGGCGCTGCACGACGCGGCTGAAAAAATCACTCACAGCTAATCAGCTGATTTCAGCTTTGTTTTTGTCGATGTGGCCCAGGGTACGATCCGGGAAACAGATGTCGCGCACGCGCTGTTTCAGCGTGGTCGCATCCGGGAAGCCGCCATCGCGCTTACGTTCCCACAGCAGATGCTCATCCAGCGTAATCTCAAAGATACCGCCGGTGCCGGGTTTCAGCGTCACCTCCGCCAGATCCTCAGCGAAAGTGTGCAGAAGCTCCTGTGCCATCCACGCTGACCGCATCAGCCAGTTGCATTGCATACAGTAGTGAATAACAACCACAGGTTTTTGCGCCATAACTCTATTCCTTTACGTGTTGATAAATGCCAGTGCATTCGGGTTAAAAAAGTGTGCGCTGTGGTTATTCATTAATGCGTAAAACTCGTAAAAACAATCTGTTACTGCATTTCATCGGGTACAGGCCTTGCTTCATCAGCATGCTGATCGGCTTTTTTTATGGCTTTTATGCAGCGCCATTTTTGTTATGCCGGGAAGCAAGGGAGTGAATACTAACAACTAATCAGGTGATTCGCGCCTGTGTCACCTCGTTTTAGGAGATTGACTAAAACGCGTCAGCCTCAAAGAAGTATGAAACGGGTACGCGCCGCTCTCAGCCTCTGTTGCTGAGGGGGAACAGGCGAAGCGTAAACCGCCCGGTATTCTGCTGTCAATCCTGACCGTTTCGCTTTAAAAACATCGCCTTGCGTGTTTTTATTCGCTGATTTTGCGCTATACCTGGAGTTCCGGACAGTCTTAAGGAGACCATAATGGCAAAATCATTAGATCAAACCGCTGAGCAACTGGGTAACATTTTACTCTCCTCCGGACTTCATCTGGCGACCGCCGAATCCTGTACCGCCGGGCTGATCAGCATGACGCTGGCCGCGGTAGAAAACAGCGGCGACTTCTATACCAGCGGCTTCGTGACCTACAGCGAAAATGCCAAAATCCGTCTGCTGGGGGTACATCCAGACACGCTGAAACAGCATACGGCGGTGAGCGAACAGACAGCGAGGGAGATGGTGCAGGGAGCCTGCGCCCGCTCGGGTGAACCGGTGGGATTATCGATCACCGGCTATGCCGGACCGGATGGCGGTGAAGATGGCACACCGGCAGGCACCATCTGGTTTGGCTGGGTATTGCCTGATGGCAGGGACGAGGCGGAATGCCACCAGTTCAGCGGCGATCCAAAATCGGTGATGGAGCAGGGCACGCAGTTCGCGCTGGAAGGGCTGATCAAATGGCTGCAGCGAGCCGATCGATAAAGGCGCGGTGTACGCGCCTTTAAAAGCGGTTAGCGGCAGTCGACAATCAGGCGACCCTGTACTTTGCCATCCAGCAGTGCCTGCGCACCTTCTCTGGCTTCACTCAGCGGAATAACCCGGCTCAGCTTATTGAGCCGTTCGCTATCCATCAGTTCACCGAGTCGTTGCCACGCCTGCTCACGAAGCGGCTTCGGACACATCACGCTATCGACCCCGGCCAGCGTAACGCCACGCAAAATAAAGGGTGCAACGCTGGCTGGCAGATCGAGTCCCTGTGCCATACCGCAGGCGGCAACTGCGCCGTCCCGCTGAGTCGCGGCCAGCACGTTTGCCAGAGTATGACTGCCGACGCTGTCTATCGCGGCGGCCCAGCGCTCTTTTGCCAGCGGTTTGCCGGGCTCGGAGATCTCTTCACGGTCAATGACCGATGCTGCGCCCAGCGTGTCGATCAGATACGCATGGTCGCTCGCACGTCCGCTCGACGCGATCACCTCATAGCCCAGACGCGCCAGCAGGCTGACGCTATAGCTGCCGACACCGCCACTGGCCCCGGTCACCAGCACCGGACCCCGGTCAGGTTTGATGCCCTGCTTTTCCAGCGCCATCACGCAGAGCATCGCGGTCAGTCCGGCTGTACCGATGGCCATGGTCTGTAACGGGCTCAGCGTGGCGGGCGGGCGCACCAGCCAGTCGCCGCTGACGCTGGCTTTCTGCGCCAGGCCGCCCCACTGTTTTTCGCCTACGCCCCAGCCTGTCAGCAGCGCCACATCATCCTCTTTCCAGTCGGGATGGCGGCTGGCCGTCACCCGTCCCACAAAGTCGATACCCGGCACCATCGGGAACTGGCGCACAATCGGGCCTTTGTTGCAGATAGCCAGGGCATCTTTGTAATTCAGGGATGAGTAGCTGACGTCGAGCGTGACATCGTGGTCGGGCAGTTGGGATTCGGGGAGATCTTTCAGCAGGGAACGGTAACCTTGTTCGTCATTTTCAATGACCAGTGCCTTGAACATGCAGCCTCCGGCAGAGTGGGAAAGAGAAGATAAGTTTACGCCTGGCAAAGGTAATGCGGTAGGGCAATGGCCGACTCTGCGGGTAAGGGCGGCGGCAGGCGCGTAAAAATGGGCAGCAAGCTATTTGCATAAATCTGCATATAATTCAGATAATTAGTCGTATTGTGAAGTTTTTATGATAAATAGACTATAAAAATCATATTGTTACATTTAATCGGGGTGACTGAATAATTGCCTGGCTCGGGTTGTCCATGCCTGAAAAAGATGACATTATGACCGCCACTTTTTGACCCTGCTTCTTTACCACAGAGGACGTCGCCATGTCCGGTTCACCGCGCACTCGCCCGGATTACCGTTCGCTTTTTCCGGCGCTCACCGGGCTTTCCTCATTTCCGCACTCTGCGTTATTCCTCATGCGGTGAGGCCAGCCAGGCCGCAGCTGTGGGGCTTTTCTCCACGGGCTGCGTAATGCTGAATAATTCGCCGGGGCGCTGTCCCCATGATTGTGCCTCAGGCACTTCCTCCCTGACGTTAGGGATTCTGTTATGACTCCACTGAAAATTGCTGCCAGCGCCGCTGTCGCGCCAAGTCTTACCCTGAACACCGCGCGCGACGTCGTGACGCTGGATAACACCGACTTTACTGATGTGGCGGCGGTCGTCGTCTCGCTGGCGGATACCCGCAGCGGTGTGCTGGCGCTGCTGCGTCATACCGGATTTAATCTGCCGGTGTTTGTCGCGAATGCGTTCGAAGAAGAGGTGATGCATCTGCCCGGCGTCAGCGGTGAACTGAACGGCGAGCCGCAGGAGTGGGTTGCGCTGGAGGCGGCTGCGCAGGCGTATGAAGCTGAACTGCTGCCACCTTTCTTCGAGACGCTGACCCGCTACGTCGATATGCAGAACAGCACTTTTGCCTGTCCCGGACATCAGGGCGGGGCGTTCTTTAAAAAGCATCCGGCGGGCAAACAGTTTTATGACTTCTATGGCGAGAATGTTTTCCGCTCTGATATGTGCAACGCCGACGTCAAACTGGGCGATCTGCTGATCCACGAAGGTTCAGCCAAAGATGCGCAGAAGTATGCGGCAAAGGTATTTAACGCCGACAAAACCTACTTTGTGCTTAACGGCACCTCAAGCGCCAATAAAGTGGTGACCAATGCGTTGCTGACCCGTGGCGATCTGGTGCTGTTTGACCGCAACAATCATAAGTCGAACCATCATGGTGCGCTGATTCAGGCGGGCGCAACGCCGGTTTATCTTGAAGCGGCACGTAACCCCTTCGGCTTTATTGGCGGTATTGACGCGCACTGCTTTGATGAGGCTTATCTGCGCGAGCAGATCGCGGCAGTGGATCCGCAGCGCGCGGAAGCGGCACGGCCTTTCCGTCTGGCGATCATCCAGCTGGGCACCTACGACGGCACGGTTTATAACGCGCGTCAGGTGGTGGATCGCATCGGCCATCTGTGTGATTACATCCTGTTTGATTCCGCCTGGCTCGGCTATGAGCAGTTTATTCCATTGATGGAAGGCTGTTCGCCGCTGACCCTGGATCTGAACGAGAACGATCCCGGTATTTTTGTCACGCAGTCCGTGCATAAGCAGCTGGCCGGTTTTTCGCAGACCTCGCAGATCCATAAAAAAGATAACCACATTCGCGGACAGCGGCGCTTCTGCCCGCATAAGCGACTGAATAACGCCTTTATGCTGCACGCCTCCACCAGTCCGTTTTATCCGCTGTTTGCCGCGCTGGATATCAACGCCAGAATGCATCAGGGCGAAGCGGGGCGTCGCATGTGGGATGAGTGCGTCACGCTGGGTATTGAGGCGCGTAAAGCGATCCTGGATCGCTGTGAAATGATCCTGCCGTTTGTGCCGGAGACGGTGGATGGTCAGCGCTGGCAGGATGCGCCCACAGAGACGATCGCCCGCGATCTGCGCTATTTCAGCTTTGAACCGCAGGCGAAATGGCACGGTTTCGCGGGTTACGCGCGCGACCAGTATCGGGTCGATCCCTGCAAACTGCTGCTGACCACGCCGGGCATTGATGCGGCCAGCGGGGAATACAGTGATTTCGGGATCCCGGCGACCATTCTGGCTAACTACCTGCGCGAAAACGGCATCGTGCCGGAGAAGTGCGATCTCAACTCGATCCTGTTCCTGCTGACGCCGGCTGAAAGTCCGGAGAAGATGGCGAATCTGGTGGCGATGCTGGCGCAGTTTGAGCAGCACGTTAAAGAGGATGCGCCGCTGGCCGAAGTGCTGCCGACGATTTACCGCAAAAACGCGCAACGCTATGCCGGGTATACCCTGCGTCGCCTCTGTCAGGAGATGCACGACCTTTACGTCAGTCACAATGTCAAAGATCTGCAGCGCCTGATGTTCCGCGCCGCGGAGTTCCCGCCGGTCAGCGTCAATCCGCAGGATGCGCATCAGGCTTATATTCGCGGCGAAGTGGAGCTGGTGCCTATCGCCGAGGCCGCAGGCCGTGTTGCTGCGGAAGGCGCGCTGCCTTATCCACCCGGCGTGCTGTGCGTCGTGCCCGGAGAAGTCTGGGGCGGCGCGGTGCAGCGTTATTTCCTGGCGCTGGAGGAGGGACTTAATCTGCTGCCGGGCTTCTCGCCGGAGCTGCAGGGCGTTTACACCGAAGAGGATGAACAGGGACAGAAGTATCTGGTGGCTAATATGATGGTGGGGCGCTGATCTGAGGGTGTTTTCGCCTGGCGGCAGGGTTCGCTTAGCAGCGGGCTGGCTATGAGATGGTTACGCCCGCCAGGCTATGGGCAGTTTCAGGTCGCCCGTGCAGGCGGACGCGTCAAGGGGCGGACGCCCGCCCCTTAACAATCCCGGCGTCCGGCCTGCTTCACCGCCGCTTCGCGGTTCCTTCGCCTCTTCCGGATTTCTCACGGACCGCCGGGACGCCCCATCCATGGCGCGAACCCGCCTCTTCGCGACATCCCTGTCGCTCGTCCTGAAATCCCTCATCCGCTCAGCGGTTCTGACGGCCTCCCCAACACCCTCGCGGTTATCTCTTATTTTTGTGTTGGGTGATTTATCGCTGTGAGTATCAGGAATTAGCTTTCTGAACCAGCAGGCAGCTCTTTATGACAGAAAACTTAAAGATTTTGCAGGCGGGGGGTTTGGGAGAGGCGTCCGAAGCGCTGAGGAACAACCGGAGGCAAGGATGAGCCGACAGGACGTCGGCGAAAGGACGGAACGAGCCAGGGATGGCGAGTCCGGACGGTCCGCGGGCCGCAGGGCGTGACGAAGGGACCCCGCAGAGCGGGGCGCGCAGGCAGCCGGACGCCGGGATTGTTAAGGGGCGGGCGTCCGCCCCTTAATACGTCCGCCTGCTCGGGCGAACTGAAACTCCCCAACGGCTGGCGGGCGGAACCCGCTCAGCGTCAGCCCGCTGCAAAGCGAACGAAACCTTCTCATAGCCCGTTCGCGCAGCGAACACTCCCCCAGCGTCAGCCCGCTGCAAAGCGAACGAAACCTTCTCATAGCCCGTTCGCGCAGCGAACACTCCCCAGCGTCAGCCCGCTGCAAAGCGAACGAAAACTTCTCATAGCCCAATTCGCGCAGCGAACAAACCCCAGCCCCGTTCGCGCAGCGCCCATTAAAACCCGCGATAACTCTTCTGCGCCGTACTCACCTTATACAGATAACGACGCGACTCCGCCGACGGATGCTGGTTCGCAAGGGTCGAATAAACCTTGCTGGGTGACATGCCGTTGATCATTGAGAACGCGCGATCTTTATCGCTGGAGAAGACGCGCAACACGCTGCCTGCACCACCGTTATAGGCGGTGATTACCGCATAGCGGCGTGATACCGGATCCTGAATGCCGCCCAGATAGCTGCGCTGCAACAGCGACAGATACGCCGTACCGGCATCGATATTGTTCTCCGGATCCAGCAGATAGCTGCGGCTCGGCTTGCCCCATTTACCCTTCATGCGGAACACGTCAACACCGGCGGTATGCTGCACCACCTGCATCAGACCCAGCGCATCAGAATGGCTCACGGCGTAGGGGTTGAAGCTCGACTCGGTCTGCATAATCGCCAGAATCAGCGAGGCATCGACACCATACTGCTCGGCGGCTTTACGCACCATCGGCAGGTATTTGTGCGCACGCTTATCCAGGTGGTTCGGCACCATCGGAATCGAAATGCTGTAAATCACATGCAGACCCGAGGTGCGGCGCATCAATTTATTCTGAATCAGATAGTCAGCAAAGGCTTCTGCACGGCCCTGCCAGCGGATTGGCTGACCGGTGTTATCCAGCACCTGCCCATACAGCAGCGGCTCTTTACTGATTTCAATATCGTTGGCGTCAGAATAGAGATCGACATTACCCGGATCTTCGCCAATCAACAGCGTGGTCACGATCGCCTGACGCAGACTGGCCATGGGATCGGTGCCAGAAATCGTCTCGATGGTCAGCTTACCGCTTTCAAAGTTGATGTGGCTGCGGGTGTAATAGTTGTCGCTATATTTGACGTAATCTTTCGGCCCGGCGATCAGGACCTCGTTGATACCCCAGATATTCTCAATATTGTGAGCAAACTGGCCCATCAGAATATCAAAGCCATTGGTGTCTTTAACCCACTCCTCGTGGGACTGCTGATTCTTTGATCCGGAGCAGGAAACCAAAAGTGGTGCTATCACCAGCAGGGCGATTAATTTTTTATTCATTGGGAGTGCAAGCCTGACCTGGATAACCGGCCTCAGCGATGAGGCCCGGAATGTTTACGCTTCTGGCGGTGTATAGCCTTCGATATGAACGTCTTTGCCTTCGAACAGGAAATTGATCATCTCCTTCTCCAGCACTTTACGATCTTCGGGATTCATCATGTTGAGCTTCTTCTCGTTGATCAACATGGTCTGTTTCGCCATCCACTTCTGCCAGGCTTCTTTAGAAATGTCGTTGTAGATGCGCTTACCCAGATCGCCCGGATAGAGCTGAAAGTCCTGCCCTTCGGCGTCGCGCTGTAAAAAAGTACAAAAAATGGTGCGGCTCATTATTCTTCCTCATTAATCTCACAACTGCTTAAAGCCAGTTGTCGGGGATGGCGCAGCTCGTGTAACAGGCGCTCAACGGGTGCGGCTAATCCCACAGATGGTGGCAGCGCTAAGTTATACCAGAGACCGCCTGCTTCATCCATCGCCGCCCCGGCAGAAGGCCATGCCAGCCACATAGGTACGATATCGAGATGGAAATGGCTGAAAGTGTGACGAAACGCGGTGAGCTGCTGCGGTTTCGCATGAATACCGCGCGCCGCCAGCCAGTCGGTCAGCGCCGCTTCGGTGGTGAACTGCGGGAAGCAGAACAGACCGCCCCACAGGCCCACAGGCGGCCGCTGCTCCAGCCAGACATCATCGCCATCCTGCATCATCAGGAACCAGCCGCTGCGCTCTGGCAGCACCTGCTTAGGCTTCTTGCCGGGATAACTCGCCCAGCTGCTGGTGGCATAGGCCTCACATCCGCTGTTCAGCGGACAGATTTCGCACTTCGGCTTCGATCGGGTACAGACGATAGCACCCAGATCCATCATCGCCTGATTAAACTGGCTGACGCCCTCGGCAGGCGTGACCTCCTCGCTGATCTGCCAGAGCCGCTTTTCGACCTCTTTTTTACCCGGCCAGCCGCTGACGGCATAGCAGCGGGCCAGCACGCGCTTGACGTTGCCATCCAGAATCGGGAAATGCTGACCCAGCGACAGTGAGAGGACCGCGCCAGCCGTAGAGCGGCCGACGCCGGGCAGGGCAGAGACATCATCGAAATTACGCGGGAACTCGCCCTGATGCACATCGACAATCTGCTTTGCGGCTTTATGCAGGTTACGCGCACGGGCGTAGTAGCCAAGGCCGGTCCAGAGATGCAACACTTCATCCAGCGGAGCCGCAGCCAGATCGGTGACCGTGGGGAAGCGCGCCATAAAGCGTTCAAAATAGGGAATAACCGTGGCAACCTGGGTTTGCTGTAGCATTACTTCGGAGAGCCACACCTTATAAGGTGTTTTCTCCAGCTGCCACGGCAGGGTTTTGCGACCAAAGCGCTGATACCAGTCCAGCACCTGTTGCGCGAACTGCGGCGCTTGCATCATAAGAAGGAAATTTTCCGTGTTTACTCTACACTCAGGCAGGAATTCCAGCACATGCGCACCTGGGTGTAAACCGGAAGATTGCAAAGGCTTGCTTCTGCTTATGAACTTTGCATAATGCCCGTTTCCCGGAACAGGCTAACCAGCAGGCTTTTACATGATTAATGACGTCATCACCCCAGAATTTGATGAGAACGGGCGGCCATTGCGCCGGATCCGCAGCTTTGTGCGCCGCCAGGGTCGCTTAACGAAAGGCCAGCAGCAGGCGCTGGATACCCTGTGGCCGGTCATGGGGGTGGAATATCAGCCGGAGCCTGTCGATCTGCCCGAGCTGTTTGGCCGCGAAGCCCCGGTGACGCTGGAGATTGGCTTTGGTATGGGCGCGTCCCTGGTGACCATGGCGCAGAACACGCCGCATCAGAACTTCCTGGGTATTGAAGTGCACGCGCCTGGCGTGGGTGCCTGTCTCGCCGCCGCTAAAGAAGCCGATCTGCAGAACCTGCGCGTGATGTGTCACGATGCGGTGGAAGTGCTGGAGAAGATGATTCCGGACAACTCACTGCGCATGGTTCAGCTCTTCTTCCCCGATCCGTGGCACAAAGCGCGTCACAACAAACGCCGTATCGTTCAGGTTCCCTTCGCCGAGCTGGTGATGCGTAAACTGAAACTGGGCGGCGTTTTCCACATGGCGACCGACTGGGAAGCCTACGCGGAGCATATGCTTGAAGTGATGAACAGCATCGATGGCTACCGCAATCAGTCAGAACAACAGAATTACGTGCCGCGTCCTGAGACGCGTCCACTGACCAAGTTTGAGCAGCGCGGGCAGCGTTTAGGCCATGGCGTATGGGATTTAATGTTTGAGAGGGTGAAATAATGGCCACACAACGCAGCCGCCGTTTACGTAAAAAACTGCACATCGACGAGTTTCAGGAACTGGGCTTCTCCGTTGCCTGGCGCTTCCCGGAAGGCACCAGCGAAAGCGAAATTGATGAGACCCTGAACCAGTTCATCAATGAAGCGATCGATCCTAACGGTCTGGCCTTTGATGGCAGCGGTTACCTGGTGTGGGAAGGTCTGGTTTGCCTGCAGAAAACCGGCAAATGCACCGATGAGCATCGTGCGCTGGTCCGCAAATGGCTGGAAGACCGCAAGCTGCAGGACGTGCAGATGACTGAACTCTTTGACGTCTGGTGGGACTAAGTCGTCACACCGTGTCGGGCTGAGGCCCGATCAGAGGGTTTCAGACCCGATCTTAGGGAGTAGATATGATGCGTAAAGCGCTTCTTGCTGTGCTGCTGGTGGCAGCAACTCAGGCTCAGGCAGCCTATGAATGCAGCGTTAAGCCGCAGGACGATGTGGTCATCAGGCCACAGAGTGTGCAGGTGGTCGGTGCTAACGGCAATATGGAAATCTCGCCACAGGGCGACGTGCAGTTCAATGGACAGAAGGTCACGCTGGATAGGGCTGAACGCCAGAAAGCGATCGACTATCAGAACGCGCTGCGTCGCGATCTGCCGTGGATCGACAGCGGGGCGACGTCACGTCTGGAGAAAGGGCGCGCAGCACTGGACCGGGTCATCGTTGAGAAACTGGGCACCGACAGCAACGTGCGTAATCGCCTGACCACGCTGAATGGCCAGCTGAAACAGCAGATGAACCGCATCATTGAACACCGTGAAGATGGGCTGACGTTCCACCATCAGGCGATTGATCAGGTGCGCGCCGAAGGCGAAAGACTGGTTCAGTCAACGCTGGGCGGCGTGATGCAGGATAGCCTGAATGAAATGGGCAGTAAGCAGGGCAGCGGTGGCAGTAATCCGCTGCAGGCGATTATGGGCAATCTGGGCGGTCTGCAACAGTCGATTCAGGATGAGTGGAGCAAGCAAGAGCAGGATTTCCAGAACTTCGGTCACGAGGTGTGTAATCGCGTTATTTCGCTGGAAGATCAGCGTAAACAGCTTACCGGCGCACTGAAAAAATAACGTTGCGCCTCAGCCTGCCGGGCTGAGGCGTTTTTTTCACCCTTCCACGCTTACTCTTCCGCTAAGAACAGCTCCAGCAGCGAATTCAGGAATAACTTCCCTTTCTCCGTAATCTGCCACTGCTCAGCGGTTTCAGTCACGTAACCGGCGGCAATCGCGGCATCCATCTGCGGACGGATCACCTCTTCTGACAAACCGGTGTAGCGGCTGAACTCGTCGCGCGGCGCGGCTTCCAGCAGGCGAAAGCGGTTCATGAAATATTCAAACGGCTTGTCGCTATCGGCAACCTCATACTGCTTTTCGCGGTAGTTACCCTGCATGAATCCACGCGGATGACGGGTTTTCACCGTGCGAACAATGCGGCCATCCGGCTGGGTCAGCTTGCCGTGCGCACCACAACCAATCCCCAGATAGTCGCCAAAGCGCCAGTAGTTGAGGTTATGTTCACAGCGATATCCCGGCTTCGCATAGGCCGAGGTCTCATACTGCTGATAACCGGCCGCCTGCAGCAGCTGATCGCCCTGTTCGAAAATATCCCACAGCGCATCATCATCCGGCAGCACCGGCGGGCGGGAGCCAAACAACGTATTGGGTTCGATGGTGAGCTGATACCAGGAGAGGTGCGGCGGATTGAGCGCAATCGCCTGACGTAAATCGTCGAGCGCCTCTTCCAGCGACTGGTCCGGCAGGCCATGCATCAGGTCGAGGTTAAAGCTGCGCAGTGACAGCGACTCCGCCAGTTCCGCGGCGCGAACGGCCTCTTCCGGGCCATGAATACGGCCAAGACGCTGCAGCTTTTGCGGGCTGAAACTCTGAACGCCAATCGAAATACGGTTGATACCGGCGCGCTGATAAGCGCTGAACCGGTCCGCTTCCACGGTGCCAGGATTCGCTTCCATGGTCACTTCCGCATCCGGGGAGAGCGTCAGACGCTCCCGCACGCCATCCATCAGCATCTGCATCGCGCTGCTGCTCAGCAGGCTGGGCGTGCCGCCACCAATGAATATAGTGCGCACTTCCCGGTCACCGATCAGCGGTAAGTCGATTTCCAGATCGCGCAGCAGGTGTTGCACGTATTCAACGTGCGGCACCTCATCTTTCAGCGCGTGGGAGTTAAAATCACAGTAGGGACACTTCTGTACGCACCACGGAATGTGGATGTAGAGACTTAACGGCGGCAGATTAGGCATTACGCATCGCTTCCAGCAACAGCGTCAATGCTTTACCCCGGTGAGAAACTGCACCTTTTTCCGCTTTGCTCATCCCGGCCGCGGTTTTACCCAGCGCCGGGACATAGAAAATCGGGTCGTAACCAAAGCCACCGGTGCCAGAGGCTGAACGAGTGATCTCACCCTGCCAGCTGCCGTGGAACACCAGCGGGGTCGGGTCTTCCGCATGACGCAGATAGACCAGCACGCAGTGGAACTGCGCCTGGCGCTGACCGTCAGGCACGTTTTCCAGCGCCTGCAGCAGCTTCTCCAGGTTCTGCTGATCGCTGGCCTCTTCACCGGCGTAGCGCGCCGAGTAGATGCCAGGCGCGCCGCCCAGCGCATCCACGGCCAGACCGGAGTCATCGGCAATGGCCGGTAATCCGGTAATCTGGGCCGCGTGACGCGCCTTGAGAATCGCGTTCTCAATAAAGGTCAGGCCGGTCTCTTCCGCCGATTCAACCCCAAGGTCAGTCTGTGCGACGATATCCAGACCAAAGGCGGAGAGTAACTCCGCCAGCTCACGCACTTTGCCGGGATTGCCGGTTGCGAGGACAACTTTTTGCATAACAGTTCCAGTTTGATTCATTTACAGCAGATACCAGAGACCCGGGAACAGGTCCATGCCGAGAAAGTTCAGGGCATACAGCACCAGGATGACGATCATCGCTGAGAAATCGATGCCGCCCATCGCAGGCAGAATACGGCGAATAGGCGCCATCATCGGCTCGGTCAACTGCACCAGCAGATAATCGACCGGACCACGGCCCTGGCTGATCCAGCTCATCAGAGAGCGAACGATGATGACCCAGAAGACCAGATAGCCGGCGGATTTCACCAGCGACAGCAGGCCGACCAGCAGATTCGTCGGATCGACCGAGAACACGCCCACCTGAATCAGCAGTAAAATCGGGTATTTCAGCGTGGTCAGCACAAAGGCCAGCAGCAGCGAGGCGGTATCAATCGGCCCCAGAGCCGGCAGTATGCGGCGTAACGGTTTAACAATGGGCTGGGTAACCTTAACGACAAACTGTGCCACTGGATTGTAAAAATCGCAGCGTGACCACTGCATCCAGATGCGTAACAGCAGCACCATGACGTAGAGATCGATCAGCGTTTTTACTAAAAACGTCAGTGTTAACATGAAGTTCCTCTATTATTGTTGTGAGTTGTGCGCATAATCTCGTGCGCCAAAAATGGCGGTGCCGATACGCACCATCGTACTGCCTGCGGCGATTGCCGCCTCCATGTCATCGCTCATTCCCAGCGAAAGCGTATCAATACCCGCAAACTGCTGTTGCAGCTGCCAGAAGGCCTCCGCCATCTGCTGACACACCGCCAGCTGCCGCTGGTAATCACTCTCCGCTGCCGGAATCGCCATCAATCCGCGCAGCCGCAGTTGCGGCAAGGCAGCGATCTGCTCCGCCAGCCCGGAAACGGCCTCCAGCATGATGCCAGATTTGCTGTTCTCGTCACTGATATTTACCTGAATTAACACATTCAGCGGTGGCAGCGACGCGGGCCGCTGATCGTTGAGCCGCTGCGCAATACGCTGGCGGTCGATGGTGTGACACCAGGCGAAATTCTCTGCCACCAGACGGCTTTTGTTGGACTGCAACGGACCGATGAAGTGCCACTCCAGCTCAGGATGTGCGGCCAGTGCCTGAACCTTTTCAACCCCTTCCTGAACGTAATTTTCACCAAAGGCAATCTGGCCAGCGGCAAAGGCTTCTTCGACCGCGCTCGCAGGTTTGGTTTTACTGACTGCAAGCAGGGTAATTTCTTCTGGTGCGCGGCCGCAACGCGCGGCAGCGGCGGCGATTCGCTGCCGCACTTGCTGTAGGTTCTGCTGGATTGAGGTCATAGTCAGGAGAAATTATGAATCTGGATGAAATGGTGGGGCTTAGTGTAAAGCATAATGCCGCCGATCTGCACCTTTGCAGCGGACATTTGCCCTACTGGCGGCGGCAGGGAAGGCTGGAGGCAATTCCGCAGCAGGCCAGGCTCTCTGCAGCGTGGATGGAAGAGTTTATGGCCTGCTGGCTCAGTGACCCGCAGCGTCAGGCGCTGGCGCGCGAAGGGCAGCTCGATTTCGCCCTGAGCCTGGCCTGCGGCCAGCGTCTGCGTGCGAATCTGTTTATGCAGCGTAATGGCCTGTCTCTGGCGCTGCGCATTATCGCCACAGCGTGCCCGACGCTGGAGAGCCTGCAACTGCCCGCCATCGTTCCGGCGCTGCTGGAGCAGCAGGATGGGCTGATTCTGGTGACGGGTGCGACTGGCAGTGGAAAATCGACCACGCTGGCGGCGCTGGTCGATGCGCTGAACCGCCAGCAGGCGCGCCATATCATCACACTGGAAGACCCGATTGAATTTATTCATCACAGCCAGCAGTCGCTGATTCAGCAGCGTGAAATCGGCCTGCACTGCGGTTCGTTCTCGCTGGGGATAAAGGGGGCACTGCGTGAAGATCCGGATGTGATTCTGCTGGGCGAACTGCGCGACAGCGACACCATTCGTCAGGCGCTGACGGCGGCAGAGACCGGCCATCTGGTGCTGGCGACGCTGCATACGCGTGGCGCGGCGCAGGCGGTGGATCGGCTGGTGGATGTCTTTCCGGCGGAAGAGAAACAGCTGGTGCGCACGCAGCTGGCGGGCAGCCTGAAAGCGGTGATTGCGCAGCGGCTGGTGCCCTCTGTGGCCGGATCGCGCATCGGACTGTTTGAGGTACTGATCGCCACCCCCGGTATCACGAATCTGATCAGAGAAGGCAAGATGCACCAGATTCCTGCGCTGCTGCAGACCGGCGCGCAGGCCGGTATGCAGACGTTTGAGCAGAGCCGGCTGGCACGACAGGCAGCCGGTCTGATCGAATAAGCAGATCAGTAGTGGTTTTCGAACCAGTCCTGCAAAATAATGGCGGCAGACTGTGAATCGACCGACCCTTTGTTGAGCGCGCGATAGCCGCCGCGCTCAAACAGGCCAGCACGCGCTTCTACCGTGCTGAGCCGTTCATCCTGCAGCTCCACGCGGATGCCAAAGCGACCGTGCAGACGGTTGGCAAATTTACGCGCGCGGTCAGTCAGCGGTTGCTCGGTGCCATCCATATTCAGCGGTAAACCGACGACGACGAAATCGGGCTGCCACTCTTTCAGCAGCTTTTCAATCACCTGCCAGTCCGGTATGCCATCCTGCGCTTTGATCGCGCTCAGCGGACGGGCACTGCCCGTGAGTTCCTGCCCTACGGCGACACCAATACTTTTGGTGCCGAAATCGAAACCTAACAGAGTCTGAGTTGACATCAGGCGTGTCCCGCGTCGCTGGCCATATTGTGAATATCGACGCCAATACTGCGCGCCGCTTCGCGCCAGCGCTCTGAAATCGGCGTCTGGAACAGGATGTTGCTGTTAGCTGGCGTCGTCAGCCAGGCATTTTCCATCAGCTCGTTTTCCAGCTGATCTTTTTCCCAGGCACAGTAACCCAGCGCGACCAGAACATTGGTGGGCTGAGACGCGGTGCCGATCGACTCCAGCACGTCACGCGACGTGGTGATAATCGTGTTATCGGAGACACGAATGCTGGAGGTAAAGGTGCGTTGTGCTGAGTGCAGGATAAAGCCACGATCTTCTGCCAGCGGGCCGCCGGTAAACACCGGTTTATCCAGCTTGATCGCCGGATCGCGATCGTCAGCAGAGATTTTCAGCTTCTTCAGAATGCCTTCAACCGTCAGGTTTTCCATGGGTTTATTGATGATCAGTCCCATTGCACCCTCTTCGTTATGTTCGCAGAGATAGACCACAGAACGTTTGAAGAAAGGATCCTGCAATGAAGGCATGGCAATCAAAAAGTGATGTTGTAAATTCATTCTCACACGATGTACCAAAAAAATAACCGGCACGCGACGACCGCACCGGTATTGGGTTGATCACGGAGCCACGCCCCGGCGTCATGCTCAGCCCAGGCGCTTCTCAATGGCATCCATCAACATGCCGGTGATGGAAATCGGGAACGCAGCCTCAATTTCACGAATACAGGTTGGGCTGGTCACGTTAACTTCAGTCAGTTTATCACCGATGATGTCCAGACCGACAAAAATCAGCCCTTTTGCTTTCAGCGTCGGGCCAACACGGCGTGCAATTTCCCAGTCGCTTTCGCTCAGCGGACGCGCTTCACCACGCCCACCGGCGGCCAGATTGCCACGCGTTTCACCGCCCTGCGGGATACGCGCCAGGCAGTAAGGTACCGGCTCGCCATCCACGACCAGCACGCGTTTGTCACCCTCGGTGATGGCCGCAATGTAGTTCTGCGCCATGCAGAAACGGCTCTCATGCTCGGTCAGGGTTTCGGTAATCACGCCAAAGTTAGGATCGTCTTTCTTCACGCGGAAAATCGACGCGCCACCCATGCCATCCAGCGGCTTCATGATGATGTCACCATGCTCCTGCCAGAAGTCACGCAGCTGCGCTTTGCTGCGGGTTACCAGGGTGTCAGGCGTGAACTCGGCAAACCAGGCGGTGTAGAGCTTTTCGTTACAGTCACGCAGGCTCTGCGGTTTGTTCACGATCAGCGTACCCAGCTCTTCAGCGCGTTCCAGAATGTAGGTCGCATAGATGAACTCGGTATCGAATGGGGGATCTTTACGCATCAGCACCACGTTCAGGTCAGCCAGCGGAATCACCTGCTCGCTGCCAAACTGATACCAGTTCTCAGGGTTCTGCTCGACGGTCAGCAGACGGGTGCGGGCAGAGGCCACGCCACCGCGCATGGAGAGATCGTGCATCTCCATGTAGTGAATTTCGTAACCACGGCGCTGTGCTTCCAGCAACATAGCGAAGCTGGAGTCTTTTTTAATATTGATGGACGAAATAGGGTCCATCACGATGCCAAGTTTAATCATTATTATCTCCTCGGTGAGGCGGTATTTACCGCCTCGTCTGGTTCGGTCTGCAGTGGGCCGATCGGTCAGGACATTATGCCTGCTCTCTTTCCGCTGAAAGTATCGCTTAACCCAGGTCGCCAAACCTCACCTGAAGTGCCGTAATGGCCGTCAGCGCGGTAGTTTCGGTGCGTAATACCCGTGGGCCAAGCAGAATGTCAGTAAAGTCGTGCTGTGCCGTCATCGCAATTTCATCCGCAGACAAACCGCCTTCAGGGCCAATCAGCAGTCGGACCCGCTCAACAGGCTGTGGCAGCGTATTGATACTGTGGCTGGCGCGCGGATGCAGGTTGAGCTTCAGACCGCTGTCAGCTTCGGCACACCAGGCTTCCAGCGTCATCGCTTCACGAATCTCCGGCACGCGATTACGGCCGCACTGCTCGCAGGCGGCAATAGCAATTTTCTGCCACTGCTGGATTTTCTTCGCCAGACGCTCAGCATCAAGCTTTACGCCACAGCGCTCGGAAAACAAGGGTGTAATGACATTCACGCCCAGTTCGATCGATTTCTGGATAGTGAATTCCATTTTTTCACCGCGCGACATCACCTGGCCTAAATGCAGATGTAAAGGTGACTCACGATCGTCCGGCTGGCTCTCTGTGACCGATACTTTTACACGCTTTTTATCAACATGCGTGATCTCTGCTGCAAAAGTCAGATTAGTGCCATCAAAGAGTTCCAGACGCTGGCCTGCCGTCATCCGGAGTACCCGGCCCACATGATTGGATGCATCTTCATCCAGGGTAATTTCACTGCCGATATCTAAGGGTTCGGCGTAATAGATGCGAGGTATGCGCATAAGGTTCCTGAGACCGGACGCCGCGCTGCAGCGGCGTCATGGGAAAAAGAGCTAGTGTAGGGCAGGGATTTTAGCGCTGGCAAGCCTGCTGCACATAAGGATTGTGATTGCCCTGAACCTTTGCAATGCGCTGGTCGCGTTCACACTCCCATTGGGTGACGGGATAGAGCTTATTCCAGGCGGTAAACAGCTGCGTCTGCTGGCGCGAAATGCGCAGATTATACTGATCGCGCATATAGAAATAGGTGCGGGCAATGGCGCCGCGTGCCCGTGCAGGTGGCTCCGCCTGTTTAAGTTTGAAGTCGATCTTCATCTCACACTGGCCGTACTGCTTCTCGCTGCCGTTCCATTGACTGTAGGCGAAGTTGCCACGGTCGCCATTCACTTCACCCACCGCAGGCTCCAGATTGTGCAGGTCGGTTTCGATGCGGCGATAGTCGGGATCTTTGCTGCAGTTTTTGCGGCCACCGTCCTGCCAGCACTGGCGCTGATGACCAAACTCCCAGGCCGGCATCACATGTTCCCACTCAATGCGTGCGGCGCGACTGGCGTTTTTACGAACCTGATAGCCACAGCTGTTGAGATCGGGAATACCTTTTTTCCCCTGCCACTGAATCTTACAGCCACAGTAGAACGAACCTGGTGCATCGGCGTTAATCGCCGCCGCAAAAGTTTTAGCCTGCTGAAAGTTATTTTGATGATAGTTATTCAGATTAAGGGCGTCAGCGGCGGGCGCGAACAGCAGTGCAACCGCCAGACTTATTATGCGAGACATATTCCAGTTTCTACCTGATTCGAAAAAGGGCGGCAGGTTAACAGAATGTGGAATAGGGCGGAATGGGGATTGTTCTCAGGAAGCGACAAACTCACCTGCGATCAGCAGGCTGCCACAGTGCACGCAGCGATATTCGCTCTCTTTGCGCAGCACCCGGTTGTGGCGGCGCACCGTCAGCTGATGCTGCTGACACTGACAGCGGTAAGCAAAGGTGTTGCTGCGCACGGAGGCGATCTCAAACTGATGGGTGCGCCGTGCCGGAACGCCCAGCACCTGCTCCATCATCCACTTCCACTCTTTGCCGTGCGGAGCAACGCGACCGAACTGCTTCCAGACCAGCAGATGTGCCAGCTCATGCGGCACCACTTCATCGATAAACGCCTGCTGATTTTCCAGCAGCAGCACCGGATTGATGCGAATTTCCCAGGCGGCCAGCCAGGCGGTGCCCGCCGCCGTTCCGCGCTGCTGATAGAGCAGTTTCGGTTCCGGATAGGCGGTTTTCAGTGCCTGATTTGCACGTTCAAGCGACTGGCGCAGTGAGCGCATCACAGCCTGCTGCAGGGCAATGGGGAGACGAGGCGTTTTCATGTCGCTCAGAATAATCGCCGGCGCGCAGGAACTCAACGCTGGCAACGACCGGTGCGGTTCTGGCTGGGGGAAAAATTCTGGTTTAAATATGGTTATGGGCTTTTTTAGAATATCCTAATGATAATGTTCACCGCAGAGTGGATGGATGACGAGCGAACGGCACAGAGCATGGATAAAGCAATGAAAAATAATGATAACGTCAGGAAACAACGGATTGTGCTGGTGACGGATCTGATGGCCGGTCGGGGGGGTATGGAAAATGTCACCGGTCAGTTAATCACGGCTCTGAATGCGGAACCCGGCACGGAAGCCGGGCTGTTTATTATTAACAGCGGAGAGGAAAGCCACTCCCGCGCCTGGACCGCCAACGCCGTCCTGGCAGAGAGCGTCTGCACGCTGCGGAATAAGAAGATAAAAAACCTTATTCACACGCTGAGAATGGCCGCCTTCTTTCGTCGCTATCAGCCCGATCATGTCCTGACTCTGAACACCATCCCCTGTCTGATGACGCGCCGCGCCATTACGCTGTCCGGACGTAAAATCGTCCTGTCGAGCTGGATGCACCTGCCTCCGCGCGAGCGTTATCGCCCACATTATCTGCTGCGGGCCGATCACCATTTTGCCATCAGTAAGCAGATCAAAGAGCAGCTGGTGGAATTAGGTGCGCGTGCCACTGACGTTGACGTTATCTATAACCCGATCAGGCGCAATGATGTCGTTATCGGCAGACCCCAGGCGCTGAAGTTTCTCTATATCGGTCGCGTTCATTTTCAGCGGCAGAAACAGCTTAAAGATCTGTTTGATGCGTTAACGCATCTGGATGCACCCTGGACGCTGGAGATTGTCGGTGACGGAGAAGATCTGACGCAGTGTCAGCACTACGTGGCGGAACTCGGGATTCAGGATCGCATCACCTGGCATGGCTGGCAGGAGAACGCCTGGGAGTACGTCCGCCAGCATATCAAACAGGTCACCTGTCTGCTGATGACCTCGAACTTCGAAGGCTTCCCGCTGATTCTGCTGGAGGCGATGTCGCGTGGTGTCTACTGCGTCTCATCCGACTGCATCAGCGGCCCGTCAGAAATTATTCAGAACGGTATTAATGGCCAGCTTTATCCGACCAGTGACAGCATGGCGCTGGCCGCAATTCTCAACGCCATGAGCGGGGATTTCCACTTCCCTGATCATCAGGTTATTAAAGCGAGCATCACCGGTTTTTATGAGGAAAATTATATGAAGCACCTGATGAGCGTGTTTAACCGTCTTACTGAGGTTAAGCATGACGAATAAAACCAGTCGCAATGGATTAACGTTAATGGTTAATTTTTCAGTGATTGCACTTTGCCTGGCGCTGTCACTGAATATGTTTGTTACCGGCCTGCCGCAAAAAATATTCTATCTGGTCTCTTATCTCTCCGTTGCGTCCGTGTTGTATGGCGTGGTGCGCAGACGAGTCGACTTTAAACAGAACGGTTTTTATATCGCCCTGTTTGCGGTGCTGATTATCTTCGCCCTGATCCGTCTTTTCTGGGCGATGCATGTAAAGGCGATTGAGACGGCGCCCTCAACCGATGCCATCACTAATATCGGCAACTATCTGTTGGGAGCAAAGCGGCTGCTGCTGGGGGCTTTTGTGCTGCTCAGCCTGGCTATTTATGGGCATCGGGTCTCCACAACCACGCTGCGCGTCGGAAGAGGGTTGATTCTGGTCGGACTGCTGATCACGCTGGGCTTTGGTATTCATGAGCACCTCTATACCGAGAATATCCGCATCAAGCTCACCACCGAAGCCGCCTCCATGTCCTCCTACATGATTCTGTTTATCTACTGCGCCTGGCTGTGGCTGAGCCGTTTTGAGACGCACGCTTACTGGAAGGTTGCCGATGTCGCTGTGCTGGCGGTGACCTTTGCCTTGCTCTACCTGTGCGGCACCCGCGTGACGCTGATTGCGCTGATGGCCGTGGGGCTGCTGTTCCTGGTGCAGACCTACCGGCTGTCGCTGCTGACGAACTGGCGGATTAGCGCTCTGCTGGTGGGCGTGCTGGCGGTGCTGGTTCTGATGACCAGCAACCGCTGGGTGGAAGGGGTGCAGGATATTGAGAACTATGGCTCAAACAGCTCGACCTCGCTGGGCGCTCGTGTAGCTATCTGGGGCGGGGCGGTCAACTTTATTGAGCATCATGGCGACTTTGCAACACCGGATGCGCGCACCACCGAGGCGCGTCAGTTCATCATGGCGCACTATCCCATGAATGTTGAAGGCTATACCAACGTCAAATACAACATGCACAACGAGTTCCTCGAAGTGACCTCATTGCAGGGCTGGCTGGGAATGCTGTCGCTGGCGCTGATCTATCTGACGGTGATGGCTGGCTGGCTTAAGAAGTGCGATCTGCGCGGCGTGGCGCTGCCGGTGCTGGGGCTGTTTATCTCCGGACTGACCGATTCGGTGCTGCCCTACAATCAGACCGCGACCATCTTCATGATGGCGCTGGCGCTTTGCTGCATAAGGCGGCCGCTGCCGGTGACGAGGGTGACGTCTGCATAGTGCCTGTCTGAACCAATAAAAACGGCGGGGTTTCCAGAGAAACCCCGCCGTTTTTTTTACCGCGTAATGCTAGTCGCGTGAACCGATGTCACGCAGTTTCTTACCTGCCATCAGGTTACGTTCGATGTGTTCCAGCGAGACGTTTTTGGTCTCAGGAATCAGCATCACCGTCAGCAGAATGAAGAACAGGTTAAGCAGTCCGTAGACCCAGAAGGTGTTCGCATTGCCCAGCGTATTCAGCATGGTCAGGAAGGTCGCACCCACGATCATGTTTGCAATCCAGTTGGTGGTCGTGGAGACAGTGATACCGAAGTCGCGGCCTTTCAGCGGCTGAATTTCGGAACAGAGTACCCAGATCAACGGACCGGCTGACATGGCAAAACCAACGATGAACATCAGCAGCATACCGACCGCGAAGTACTGTGCGCCCGCTGAGTGAATGCCGAAGTGCAGCATCGTGCCCAGTACGCCCATACCGGCTGCCATGACCATGAAGCCCAGAATCAGGGTAGGTTTACGACCCCAGCGATCCACCAGACCAATAGCAATGAAGGTCGCCAGTACGTTGACCAGACCCACAATCACCGTGCCCCACATCTGCTGAGTGGTGTTGGTGAAGCCTGCGATTTCGAAGATTTTTGGCGCGTAATACATGATGACATTCATGCCGGTGAACTGCTGCATCACCTGCAACAGAATGCCGAGATAGACCGCGCGACGGAAGTGGCTGCTGCTGGTGAACAGACCCCAGCCAGACTGCTTGACCTTCAGGCTTTCACGAATCTCTTCCAGCTCACGTTTTGCCTGCTCGCTGGTGTCACGCAGACGATCCAGCACGCGTTGTGCATCGCGGAAGTTGCCTCGCGCCGCCAGCCAGCGTGGGCTGTTTGGCAGGAAGAAAACACCGACCAGCAACAGCAGTGCCGGAATAGTGATGATGCCCAGCATCCAGCGCCAGTTGCCGGTAAAGCTGAACGCCGTATCGGTCAGGTAAGCACCCAGAATACCGATGGTGATCATCAGCTGGTAAAGCGAAATCATACTGCCGCGAATTTTTTCCGGAGCGATCTCAGAAAGATAAAGCGGGGCGGTATAAGAGGCGATACCGACAGCCAGACCCAGCAGAACGCGGGCGCTAATCAGCATTTCCGGGTTTGGCGACATCGCTGACCAGAGTGAACCGATAACGAACAGAATCGCACCTGCCATCAGGCTTTTCTTACGGCCCAGGCGGGATGACATCCAGCCGCTACCGATAGCACCGACCGCCGCACCAAACATCATGGAACTGACGATCCACTCCTGCTGATGAGGGGTGACGTTAAAGTCCTTTGCGATAAACGGCAGGGCACCGGCGATAACGCCGATATCCAGACCGAACAGCAGTCCCGCAAGGGCCGCCAGAAAGCAGACAAATAAGGTCATCGCCTTATTTGAAGTTCTGCTTTTGTGTGTATTGCCAGGCATGGGAGCCTCCAGGTTTATCCATCATTGTTTTTATCAATGTTAAAAAACCCTTTGCGGGAAAAAAGTGAGCCTGATCACATCAGTGTAATCGCTTACACACGCTGAAACCCTGAAATTCAGCATATTTTTCCCGGAAAGATTAATTAACCAGTGAGGTATAGCACTCATTAAGTTTCTGACAATGCTCTATTTAGTGGCTATCAGACGACGCTGAAAATAACGCATTTTCAGCATAATAACTACGTGCGTTAATTCTTAAATATCGGATAAACAAAGCATTTCAATTTGTAATCGCTAACATTTCGTCGTCAGAAAAAGCGCAAAGAAGTGTAGTTGAGAATGGAAAATTTGCTGGAGAGTGAAGGAGATGCCTAAAAGATTTGTTTTTTTCCCTCGTCGGGCGCTCTTCAAAGAGGGGGCAGCCAGGTCGTTCCGGTGAATGGCGTGAGCAAAAGGTCTCCGGTTAGCCATGGGGCTGAAAAGGCGATAAAAAACCCCGCCGCAGGGGCAGGGTTTTTATCAGCAGCTGCTGACCTTACAGGCCAGCTGCTTCACGCAGCAGAGCAGCTTTGTCGGTTTTTTCCCATGGGAAATGTTCGCGACCAAAGTGACCGTAAGCAGCGGTTTCTTTATAGATTGGGTGCAGCAGATCCAGCATCTGAATCAGACCGTATGGACGCAGGTCGAAGAACTCGCGAACCAGCAGGGTCAGCTGTTCGGTAGAGATTTTCTCGGTGCCGAAGGTTTCCACCATGATGGAAGTCGGTTCCGCCACGCCGATAGCGTAGGAGACCTGGATTTCACAACGGTCAGCCAGACCGGCAGCAACGATGTTCTTCGCCACGTAACGCGCCGCATAGGCTGCAGAGCGGTCAACTTTAGACGGATCTTTACCAGAGAACGCACCGCCACCGTGACGCGCCATGCCGCCGTAGGTGTCTACGATGATTTTACGACCGGTCAGACCGCAATCGCCCATCGGGCCGCCGATCACAAAGCGACCGGTCGGGTTGATGTGATATTTGGTTGAGGCGCTCAGCCATTCTGCTGGCAGAACCGGCTTGATGATCTCTTCCATCACCGCTTCCTGCAGATCTTTCTGGCTGATGGATTCCGCGTGCTGGGTAGAAAGCACAACGGCATCGATGCCGACGATTTTGCCATCGTCATACTGGAAAGTGACCTGGCTCTTGGCATCCGGACGCAGCCACGGCAGGGTGCCGTTTTTACGCACTTCAGCCTGACGCTGAACCAGACGGTGCGCATAGGTCACCGGTGCAGGCATCAGCACGTCTGTTTCGTTGGTGGCATAGCCGAACATCAGGCCCTGGTCGCCCGCGCCCTGTTCCAGCGGATCGGTGCGGTCAACGCCCTGGTTGATATCCTGAGACTGTTTACCAATCGCGCTTAACACGGCGCAGGAGTTGGCATCAAAGCCCATATCGGAATGAACATAGCCGATTTCACGTACGGTCTGACGGGTGATCTCTTCGATATCAACCCATGCGCTGGTGGTGATTTCACCGCCAACCAGCACCATACCGGTTTTAACGTAGGTTTCGCAGGCCACGCGCGCTTTAGGATCCTGTTCCAGGATCGCATCCAGCACAGCATCGGAGATCTGGTCGGCGATTTTATCGGGATGTCCTTCTGATACGGACTCGGACGTAAAAAGGTGTTTAGCCATTCTGTTCTTTACCTTAAATATGGTTTGAGTACGACTGCATAGCGCCAGTGAGGTTGTCTGACCTGACGCCCCTTCAGGCAAAGCCGCGAGCAGTGAGGTTGTGTCAGCACAGCAGGATGACACCGCCTGGATAGTAACCTGTTTAGATGGAAAACCATCTGGACGGCTATTTTAGGATAGAGGGTAAACCAATTACCAGCCCTTTTTCTGTTTCGGCGCTTAACCTGTCACCGTTATCGGCATAATTTGCTGACACTCCACGCAATTCCCGGATTATCTTTTTGCTTTTTTGCGCTGTAAACGGTATAAAACGCCGCTGCTTCGATTGCAGCAGCAAGGATGACGCCACTGTTTGCGTCGCGCCTGTCAGACTCTGGTCTGGCGTTCACCCAGGTTGTTTTCCATGTGCCCCTGGCATATGCGGAGGTGATACAAGTAATGAACCACGCTTTTTCTTCTTCCGGTTCTTTGCGCTGCGGCGCTGCGCTGGCTCTCTCCTGCCTCCCATCAGTTTCTGTTTCCTGCCGACAATATGTCCGATGCGGTAATTTTACCGACACAGGCGCCGGCTAATCTCTATCTCTGTTCTGGCAAGTTTGTCTCTTCTCTGCGTCCGCGCAGCGGAACGACGCAGGTTATCCATGGTCAATACAAAACTAAATGTTCTCTGTTTAAACGGAGATGACCAGGGTGTTTTACACTTAACTCTCATGCGTGAATCGCGCTGACGGCAACGTCAGGTGAACAGGACATTGCGTTTAATGTGGCAACAGATTTTCAGATTAGCGGCCATAAAGCCGGTTAACAGTTTTATCTTTCAACGGAAAATTGAGGTTCGCGATGTCTGACGACATGAAGAATATCAAAGGTTCGTCAGCTGGCGAACAGGGTGCACTCCGCTCCATGCAGGAGGTTGCAATGAACGATCAGGATGCGAGCAAAATGTTGCGTACTTACAACATCGCCTGGTGGGGCAACAACTATTACGACGTTAACGAACTGGGCCACATCAGTGTCTGCCCCGATCCGGATCGTCCAGACGTGCGCGTCGACTTAGCCCGTCTGGTTAAAGAGCGCGAAGCACAGGGCCAGCGTCTGCCCGCGCTGTTCTGCTTCCCACAGATTCTGCAGCATCGTCTGCGTTCGATTAACGCCGCCTTTAAACGTGCGCGTGAATCTTACGGTTATAAAGGCGACTACTTCCTGGTTTACCCCATCAAAGTTAACCAGCACAAACGCGTCATCGAGTCGCTGATCCACTCCGGCGAACCGCTGGGACTGGAAGCGGGCTCTAAAGCCGAGCTGATGGCCGTGCTGGCGCACGCCGGTCAGACCCGTTCAGTCATCGTCTGTAACGGCTACAAAGACCGCGAATATATTCGTCTGGCACTGATCGGCGAGAAGATGGGCCACAAGGTCTATCTGGTGCTGGAGAAGATGACGGAAGTCCGCCTGGTGCTGGAGGAAGCGGAGCGTCTGAATGTAGTGCCGCGTCTCGGTATCCGTGCGCGTCTGGCTTCTCAGGGCTCCGGTAAATGGCAGTCGAGCGGCGGCGAAAAGTCGAAGTTTGGCCTGTCCGCTACTCAGGTGCTGAAACTGGTTGAGATCATGCGCGAAGCGGGTCGCATCGACAGCCTGCAGCTGCTGCACTTCCATCTGGGTTCGCAGATGTCCAACATCCGCGACATCGCTACCGGCGTGCGTGAGTCGGCGCGCTTCTACGTCGAACTCGCGAAGCTGGGCGTTAACATCAAATGCTTCGACGTCGGCGGCGGTCTGGGCGTCGATTACGAAGGAACGCGCTCGCAGTCTGACTGCTCGGTCAACTATGGCCTGAATGAATACGCTAACAACGTGATCTGGGCGATTGGTGCGGCCTGTGATGAGCACGGTCTGGAGCATCCGACGGTGATTACCGAGTCGGGTCGTGCCGTGACCGCGCACCACACGGTGCTGGTCTCCAACATCATTGGTGTGGAGCGTAACGAGTTCAGCGAACCTGAAACGCCGGATGCGGATGCGCCGCGCCCGATCCTCAGCATGTGGGAAACCTGGCAGGAGATGCACGAGCCGAGCACCCGCCGTTCGCTGCGTGAATGGCTGCACGACAGCCAGATGGATCTGTTTGATATCCACACAGGCTACTCGTCAGGCACCTACGATCTCAAACAGCGTTCATGGGCTGAGCAGCTCTATCTGAGCATCTGCCACTATATCCAGCAGCATCTCGATCCCAGCAACCGTGCGCACCGTCCAATCATCGACGAACTGCAGGAGCGGATGGCGGATAAGATCTACGTTAACTTCTCGCTGTTCCAGTCCATGCCGGATGCGTGGGGTATCGATCAGCTGTTCCCGGTACTGCCGCTGGAAGGGCTGAACAAGAAGCCGGAGCGCCGCGCCGTGCTGCTCGACATTACCTGTGACTCCGATGGCACCATCGATCACTATGTGGATGGCGACGGTATCGCGACCACCATGCCGATGCCGGAATATGACCTGGATAACCCGCCAATGCTGGGCTTCTTCATGGTTGGTGCTTATCAGGAAATCCTGGGCAACATGCATAACCTGTTCGGTGACACCGAAGCGGTGGATGTCTACGCACGCGAAAATGGCGATGTGGAAGTCCAGCTCTCCGATGAAGGCGACACCGTGGCAGACATGCTGCGTTACGTGCAGCTTGATCCTAACGAGTTGATGGCGCTGTTCCGCAATCAGGTGCAGGCGTCCGATCTCGACGAAGAGCTGCGCGCGCAGTTCCTGGAAGAGTTTGAGAGCGGCCTCTACGGATACACCTATTTAGAAGATGAATAATCGGCCCCGGCAGCCCGCAATCGCATATTGCAGTTGCCGTTAACTATGTCGATAATCTGACTCACTCAATCCCTTCCTCGTCGGGCCTAACGACGCGGAGGGGATTTTTTTTATCTCAACCTTAATGGCTTGCGGGCCTGGCCCGACTTACGCACATAGAGAGAGCAATTATGTATAACACGCTTGGCAATCAGTACGACAACTCCCTGGTTTCTAACGCCTTTGGATTTATGCGCTTTCCGCTGAATTTCCAGCCTTATGACAGCGACGCTGAGTGGGTGATTACCGGCGTGCCGTTTGATGCTGCTACCTCGGGTCGTCCGGGCAGCCGCCTGGGCCCTGGCGCGATTCGTCAGATCTCCACCAATCTGGCCTGGGAAGGCTGCCGCTGGCCGTGGGATTTCGACCTGCGTCAGCGCCTGAACGTCGTTGACTGTGGCGATCTGGTTTACGCCTTCGGTGATTCGCAGGATCTCTCTGACAAATTGCAGGCCCATGCGGAAAAACTGCTGGCCAATGGCAAGCGCATGATGACCTTTGGCGGCGACCACTACGTCACGCTGCCACTGCTGCGCGCCCATGCGAAACATTTCGGCAAGATGGCGCTGGTGCATTTCGATGCGCATACCGACACCTACTCCAACGGCCCGACCTTTGACCACGGCACCATGTTCTTTACCGCGCCGAAAGAGGGTCTGATCGATCCACAGCACTCTGTCCAGATTGGTATCCGTACCGAATTCGACAAGAGCCTGGGCTTCAACGTGCTGGATGCAGCGCAGGTCAATGACCGCAGCGTTGACGATATCCTTGCCGAAGTGAAACGCACCGTTGGCGATCTGCCGATCTACCTGACCTTCGACATCGACTGTCTGGATCCGGCGCATGCGCCTGGCACCGGCACGCCGGTCATTGGCGGCCTGACCACCGATAAAGCGACCAAACTGATCCGTGGCCTGCAGGGCATGAACATTGTCGGCATGGATCTGGTGGAAGTGGCTCCGGGTTACGATCACGCTGACCTGACCGCGCTGGCGGCCGCGACGCTGGCGCTGGATATGCTGCATGTTCAGGCGGCGAACAAAGGCTAATCCTGTCCTGAGCCTGCCGGGTGAATCCGGCAGGCTTTGCGCCGCCGACGCATGCGGCGCAGTCCCGGTAACACCCTCCATCCGCCTTCCTCTTCAGATTGTTTCCCCTTGTGACAGCGCACGCGCCTCAGGCGTAACCGCGCATCAGCAACTAAACTGACGGATATCAATTCTCAACGTGGAGGCAATCATGGGCTTTCTTGACGAACTGGCGGGGTCGCTGCACGGCAATCAGAGTGATGGGCATCTGCCCGGACAACTGCAGGCGGTCTGGCACTGGGTACAGGAGCAGGGCGGTATTGAGGTTCTGCTGCAAAAATTCCAGCAGGGCGGGCTGGGCGAAGTGTTTGGTTCGTGGATCGGCACCGGGACGAATCAGCCGGTTGAACACAGCGACATCCACTCTGCGGTTGGTCAGGCGGAGCTGCAGTCACTGGCGGATAAGCTGGGAACCGACGTTAAAGGCGCGGCGGGCACGCTGGCGATTATTCTGCCGCAGCTGATCGACAAGATGTCACCCCAGGGGCATATGGATGAAGCATCGCTGCATGAGAACAAACTCGATTTAGGTTCGATGGTGGATCAGATATTCAAACGCTAAGCCACCGGACCTGACTCTACAGGCGCATGCATCGCGCATGCGCCTGGTTATGCGTTACTTCGCATCAGCCGCGATACGCTCACGGATGTGCGCCGCACGTGCTTCAGAAGCCGGGTGCGAGTCAAACATTGAGCTCTGACGTCCCTGTTCCAGCTTCGCCAGTTTTTCGAAGCTGGTCACCAGACCCTCCGGATTGATGTTGCGCTTCTTCATCAGATCGTAGGAGTAGTCATCCGCCTGCGATTCCTGAGTCTGAGAGAACTGAGCATTAACCAGCTTTTCACCCATTTCACCCAGCTGCGACTGCGACAGTGAACCGATCACGCCGCCCACTGAGGCCGCTGCCGTGCGAGCTGCGGTCGTGGCATACGCCACCTGCATCGCCTTACGCGTATGGCCTAACGCCACGTGGCCCATCTCATGGCCCAGCACGCCTTCCACTTCATTGTCGGTCATCATATCCATCAGGCCGCTGTAAACGCGGATACAGCCGTTTGCCATCGCCCAGGCGTTGACATCTTTGGTCTGATAAACCTTGTAGTTCGCCGGAACACCGTTGATGTTGTCGCCCAGCGCGGCGGCGATCTTGTTCAGACGCTGCTGATACTCGCTGTTAGCGGGCGCAATCTGATTATCTTTGTCCATCTGCTCACAGGATTTGTCGCTCAGTTGTTTAACCTGATCGTCGCTCAGGGAATAAGCCTGATACGCCTGCGCGCCTGACTGCATCAGCGCATTATTGTCCAGACCCTGACAGCCGCTGAGCAGCGTTGTCAGACCCAGTGCTAACACCATTTTTTTGATTTTCATGCTGTATCCCATCCATAACAAGGTAAGAAAAACAAACACCTGAAACTCAGTCAGGTGAATAAACGAGTTGGTTATAGCGTGCCAGTCTGCACTTTGCTAGCAGAGTTGGCCGGAAAAGCCATACGAAGCGGCTACATTTAGCGTTTTACAACATGTACTTTTGACCCGATTTTCATGTACATTGATTGGCAACTTTTTCCTTGTTTTGCCCGGTAACTCATTAATAACAATAAGTTAAGGTGCGAAGCATTAATCCGACCTGGAGTAGAAAATGCCCTCTCGTAAAGAGCTTGCCAACGCCATTCGTGCGTTAAGTATGGATGCAGTACAGAAAGCGAAATCGGGACATCCGGGTGCCCCAATGGGCATGGCGGACATCGCTGAAGTTCTCTGGCGCGGCTACCTGAACCACAACCCAACCAACCCGCTATGGGCCGACCGCGACCGTTTCGTGCTCTCTAACGGTCACGGCTCCATGCTGATCTATAGCCTGCTGCACCTGACCGGTTACGATCTGCCATTGAGCGAACTGGAAAACTTCCGCCAGCTGCACTCAAAAACTCCAGGTCACCCTGAATATGGCTACACCGTGGGCGTTGAAACCACCACCGGTCCGCTGGGGCAGGGCATCGCGAACGCCGTCGGCTTTGCCATTGCTGAGCGCACGCTGGCCGCACAGTTCAACCGTCCGGGTCATGACATCGTAGACCACAACACCTATGTCTTCATGGGTGATGGCTGCATGATGGAAGGTATTTCGCACGAAGTCTGCTCTCTGGCCGGAACGCTGAAGCTGGGCAAACTGGTGGCGTTCTATGATGACAACGGTATCTCTATCGACGGTCACATCGATGGCTGGTTCACCGATGACACCGCTAAGCGCTTTGAAGCGTACGGCTGGCACGTGGTGCGCGGCGTTGATGGTCACGATGCCGATGCGATTGCAAAAGCGATCGACGAAGCAAAAAGCGTCAGCGACAAGCCTTCACTGCTGATGTGCAAAACCGTGATCGGCTTCGGTTCACCGAACAAAGCGGGCACCCATGATTCACACGGCGCACCGCTGGGTGATGACGAAGTCGCACTGACCCGCAAACAGCTGGGCTGGAACCACGCACCGTTCGTGATTCCTTCTGACATCTACGCTGAGTGGGACGCGAAAGAAGCGGGCAAGGCGAAAGAAGCGGCATGGGATGAGAAATTTGCTGCGTATGCGCAGGCACATCCTGAACTGGCTGCCGAATTCAAACGTCGCGTGAGCAACGAACTGCCTGCTAACTGGCACGAAGAGTCTCAGAAATTCGTTGAGCAACTGCAGGCGAACCCGGCGAAGATCGCCAGCCGTAAAGCTTCTCAGAATGCTATTGAAGCCTTTGGTAAAATCCTGCCGGAATACCTGGGCGGCTCAGCCGACCTGGCGCCGAGCAACCTGACTATCTGGTCTGGCTCTAAGCCAATCAACGAAGATGCTGCGGGTAACTACATCCATTACGGCGTGCGCGAGTTCGGTATGACCGCTATCGCCAACGGTCTGGCGCTGCACGGCGGCTTCCTGCCTTACACCGCGACCTTCCTGATGTTCGTTGAATATGCGCGTAACGCAGCGCGTATGGCGGCACTGATGAAGATCCGTCAGATCATGGTCTACACCCACGACTCTATCGGTCTGGGCGAAGATGGCCCGACGCATCAGCCGGTTGAGCAGATGGCGAGCCTGCGCACCACCCCAAACATGAGCCTGTGGCGTCCATGTGACCAGGTCGAATCTGCCGTGGCGTGGAAATATGCCATCGAACGTCAGGATGGCCCGACGGCGCTGATCTTCTCCCGTCAGAACCTGGCGCAGCAGGAACGTGATGCTGCACAGCTGGCTAACGTGGCGCGTGGGGGTTATGTGCTGAAAGATTGCGACGGTACGCCTGAGCTGATCCTGATCGCCACCGGTTCAGAAGTTGAACTGGCTGTGGGTGCCTGGGACAAACTCAGCAGCGAAGGCCGCAAAGTGCGCGTGGTCTCTATGCCGTCAACGGATGCTTTCGACAAGCAGAGCGACGAATACCGTGAATCTGTGCTGCCGAAAGCGGTCAGCGCTCGCGTGGCTATCGAAGCGGGCATTGCCGATTACTGGTTCAAATACACCGGCCTGAACGGCGCTATCGTGGGAATGACCAGCTTCGGCGAATCGGCTCCTGCGGATCAGCTGTTCGAACTGTTTGGCTTTACCGTCGACAACGTGGTCGCGAAAGCGAAAGCGCTGCTGGCGTAAAAACCGGCCAGGCGGGTCAGTTCCCGTCTGGCAGTGAAATCAGAGGGACGAGCCTTTCGTCCCTTTTCCTTTTTTATTCCTCCAGTAATAACCGATTCAGGCTTCAATTTGTGACGCAGATCCAAATTTAAGCAGTCAGATTGATCGCAGTCATTCCCGTTATTCCTTCCTTCTATTATTCTGGCTGAACCGTTTCAGTCGTCGGGCAGACCGCCCTGATTTCGGACAATGCCGGGTAAGAATCTCCTGTACAAAGTGCAGTGAAACGCTCAGGCTAACGGCACGTTTTTTTCAGTCTGACGTGGCAGGAGAGAAATGACGGTACGGGTAGCAATAAATGGTTTTGGCCGGATTGGACGCAATGTCCTGCGCGCGCTCTATGAGACGGGCCGACGTGCAGAGATCACGGTGGTCGCGATTAACGAGCTGGCAGAAGCGACCGGCATGGCGCACCTGCTGAAATACGATACCAGCCATGGCCGTTTTGCTTTTGATGTCCGCCAGGAGCGCGATGTCATGTGGGTAGGGGGCGATACCCTGCGCATTCTGCACCGTGCAGACATTGCCGATCTGCCGTGGCGTGAACTCGACGTGGATGTGGTGCTGGACTGCACCGGCGTCTATGGCTCACGGGCCGATGGCGAAGCCCATCTGCAGGCGGGTGCTAAAAAAGTCCTGTTCTCCCATCCCGGCGGAAACGATCTCGACGCCACCGTTGTGTACGGTGTTAACCAGCAGGATCTGACCGCCAGCGACCGCATTGTTTCCAACGCTTCCTGTACCACGAACTGCATTATCCCGGTCATCAAACTGCTGGATGATGAGTTTGGTATCGAATCCGGCACCGTCACCACGATCCACTCGGCGATGCACGATCAGCAGGTGATCGACGCCTATCACAGCGATCTGCGTCGCACCCGCGCCGCCAGTCAGTCGATCATCCCGGTGGATACCCGTCTGGCGGCAGGCATTACCCGTATTTTTCCGAAATTCAACGATCGCTTTGAGGCGATAGCCGTTCGCGTCCCGACGATTAACGTGACGGCCATTGATCTCAGCGTTTCTGTGCATAACGCGGTAACGGCATGTGACGTTAACACCTTGTTGCGAAGCGCGGCAGAAGGGGCATTTCGTGGTATAGTTGACTACACGGAATTACCGTTAGTCTCAGTAGATTTTAACCATGATCCGCACAGTGCCATTGTGGACGGAACACAAACGCGGGTAAGCGGTCAACACCTTATCAAGACCCTGGTCTGGTGTGACAATGAATGGGGCTTTGCTAACCGAATGCTCGACACGACGTTAGCGATGGCCGCAAGCGGTTTCAGGTAAGACGCGGTTTGCGTCTGGCAAAACTTATGAGAATCAACGAGAGGATTCACCATGTCTGTAATTAAGATGACCGATCTGGATCTGGCTGGTAAACGCGTTCTGATCCGTGCCGATCTGAACGTACCAGTTAAAGAAGGTAAAGTGACGTCTGATGCACGTATCCGTGCTTCTCTGCCAACCATTGAAGCGGCGTTGAAACAGGGCGCGAAAGTAATGGTTACCTCTCACCTGGGTCGTCCGACCGAAGGTGAATACAACGAAGAGTTCTCGCTGCTGCCGGTAGTTAACTACCTGAAAGACAAGCTGAGCGGCACTACCGTGACCCTGGCAAAAGATTACCTCGATGGCGTTGACGTTGGCGCTGGCGAACTGGTTGTGCTGGAAAACGTTCGCTTTAACAAAGGCGAAAAGAAAGATGACGAAACGCTGTCTAAAAAATACGCTGCCCTGTGCGACGTATTTGTGATGGACGCGTTCGGTACGGCGCACCGCGCACAGGCTTCTACCCACGGCGTCGGCAAATTTGCCCCTATCGCCTGTGCCGGTCCACTGCTCTCTGCAGAGCTGGAAGCACTGGGTAAAGTCATGAGCAACCCGGAGCGTCCGCTGGTGGCTGTTGTAGGCGGCTCTAAAGTCTCTACCAAATTTGACGTGCTGCAGTCTCTGGTCAAAATCGCGGACACCGTGATTGTGGGCGGCGGCATCGCAAACACCTTCGTGGCTATCGACAACAATGTCGGTAAATCACTGTATGAACCAGACTTCGTTGAAGCGGCTAAAGGCCTGCGCGATCAGCACGGCATCCCGGTTCCAACTGACTCACGCGTCGGCACAGAATTCTCTGAAACTGCGGCTGCGACCGTGAAAAAGGTTTCGGAAGTGGCGGATAACGAAGAGATTATGGACTTTGGCGATGAAACCGCTCAGGCCATGGCTGCCATCCTGAAAGATGCTAAAACCATCCTGTGGAACGGCCCGGTGGGCGTGTTTGAGTTCCCTAACTTCCGTAAAGGCACCGAGATCGTGGCTAACGCCATTGCGGACAGCGATGCCTTCTCTGTTGCAGGCGGCGGCGATACCTTAGCGGCTATCGACCTGTTCGGCATCGAAGACAAAATTTCCTACATCTCTACCGGCGGCGGCGCGTTCCTTGAGTTCGTGGAAGGCAAAAAACTGCCTGCAGTTGCCATGCTGGAAGAGCGTGCGAAGCAGTAATCCTTTGGGGGCGATGTCTCGCGGCATCGCCTGAAGTCTTGCCCGTCTGGGCGTTTAAATCGACGTTCCTCAAGGGGAACAACGGTCACGAAACAGGACACAATCATGTCTAAAATTTTTGATTTCGTAAAACCCGGCGTTGTCACTGGTGATGACGTACAGAAGATCTTCAAAGTTGCGAAAGAGAACAAATTCGCACTGCCAGCCGTGAACTGCGTCGGCACCGACTCTATCAATGCGGCACTGGAAGCAGCGGCGAAAGTTAAAGCGCCAATCATCATCCAGTTCTCTAACGGTGGTGCTGCATTTATCGCCGGTAAAGGCTTCAAAACTGACAAACCACAGGGCGCGGCAATCTTCGGCGCTATCTCCGGAGCACAGCATGTTCACCTGATGGCAGAGCAGTATGGCGTGCCGGTTATCCTGCACACTGACCACTGTGCTAAGAAACTGCTGCCATGGATCGACGGTCTGCTGGACGCGGGTGAAGAGTACTTCCAGAAAAACGGTAAGCCACTGTTCTCTTCTCACATGATCGACCTGTCAGAAGAGTCACTGGAAGAGAACATCGAAATCAGCAGCAAGTACCTGGCGCGCATGGCGAAACTCGACATGACGCTGGAAATCGAACTGGGCTGCACCGGTGGTGAAGAAGATGGCGTTGATAACAGCCATATGGACGCATCAGCGCTTTACACCCAGCCAGAAGATGTGAACTACGCCTACGAAAAACTGAATGCTATCAGCCCGCGTTTCACCATTGCGGCTTCATTCGGTAACGTACACGGCGTTTACAAGCCAGGTAACGTGAAACTGACCCCGACCATTCTGCGTGATTCGCAGAAATTCGTCTGTGAAAAACATGGCCTGCCGCACAACGCGCTGGACTTCGTTTTCCACGGCGGTTCAGGTTCTTCTGCTGCAGAAATCGAAGAGTCTATCAGCTACGGCGTGATCAAGATGAACATCGATACCGATACCCAATGGGCAACCTGGGACGGCATCCTGCAGTACTACAAAAAGAACGAAGGCTATCTGCAGTCGCAGCTGGGTAACCCGGAAGGCGACGACAAGCCAAACAAGAAATACTACGATCCACGCGTCTGGCTGCGTTCTGCCCAGGCCTCTATGGTCGTGCGTCTGGAGCAGGCTTTCAAAGAGCTTAACGCTGTCGACGTTCTGTAACTGAATATTTTTGTCAGTACAAAAAAGGCCCGGAAGGGCCTTTTTTTATACATCATTTCTGGAAAAAAGGACTCAAACGCCCGACGGTTTGGCACTTCAGGGGATAATTGATTACCCTTGATGGCAGGGTGTCGGATGTCATCTGGCAGTTTTTTCATTCCCGGTGGGAATCTAACAACAGGGCTTATTAATGGAAGATTTACACGTCGTCGACGGCTTAAATAACGCAGGTAACTGGCTGGTTCGCAATCAGGCGCTGATCATCAGCTATGCCGTGAATATCGTTGCGGCTATTGCCATCATGATTATCGGGATGCTCATCGCCCGTATCATCTCTAATGCCGTGAATCGCCTGCTACTCGCCCGTCACATCGACGCGACCGTAGCGGACTTCCTCTCCGCACTGGTGCGTTACGGTGTTATCGCCTTCACCATTATCGCCGCGCTGGGACGCATTGGGGTACAGACTGCCTCGGTGATTGCCGTTCTGGGTGCTGCTGGTCTGGCCGTGGGTCTGGCCTTGCAGGGGTCGCTCTCAAACCTGGCTGCAGGCGTTCTGCTGGTCACCTTCCGTCCGTTCCGCACCGGCGAGTTCGTCGATCTGGGCGGCGTGATGGGCACCGTGCTGCATGTGCAGATTTTCTCCACCACGCTCCGCACCGGTGATGGCAAAATTGTCGTCGTGCCAAACGGTAAGATTATCAGCGGAAACATCGTCAACTTCTCGCGTGAGCCGGTTCGTCGCAACGAATTTATCATTGGCGTCGCTTATGAAGCGGATGTAGATGAAGTGATCGCCTTACTGCAGCAGGTGGTTGAAGCCGATAGCCGCGTACTGAAAGAGAAGGGCATTCAGATCGGTCTTAACGAACTGGCTGCATCTTCAATGAACTTTGTCGTGCGTTGCTGGAGCAATAGCGGAGACCTGCAGGATGTTTACTGGGATCTGCTGAAGAATTTCAAGCGTGCGCTGGATTCAAAAGGCATTGGCATTCCATACCCGCAGATGGATGTGCATCTGCATCAGAAATCCGCGCCTGAAGCCGCCGAAACGCAGGTTCAGCCGCAGTAATCAGTCAATGGGCGGCATCTGTCGCCCATTAACTTTGCTAATCGCAGATTAATTCTTTCAATTTCCGCTAATCATCCTCTCTCTTTATACTTCTCCACATCTGACGATGTGAGGACGTAATCCTGTGTTATCTCTCTACTTTCAGGGGCTTGCCCTGGGTGCCGCGCTGATCCTGCCGCTGGGGCCGCAAAACGCGTTTGTAATGAATCAGGGTGTGAAGCGTCAATATCACCTGACGACGGCAGCACTCTGCTCGCTGAGCGATATTCTGCTGATATGCGGCGGCATCTTTGGCGGCAGCGCCTTGCTGAGCCAGTCTCCGCTGCTGCTGATGGTCATCACCTGGGCGGGCGTAGCCTTCTTGCTCTGGTATGGCTGCGGTGCACTGCGAAGCGCCTTTCGCGGCGACGCCGATCTGTCGGATGGCGAGCCGTTAAAGCAGAGCCGGGGGCGCATTATCGCGACGCTGCTGGCGGTGACCTGGCTCAACCCGCACGTCTATCTCGACACCTTTGTGGTGCTCGGCAGTCTTGGCGGTCAGTTGCCAACCACCACGGCGCGTCAGTGGTTTGCGCTGGGTACCATCAGCGCGTCGATCCTGTGGTTCTTCGGTCTGGCTCTGCTGGCCGCGTGGCTGTCACCACGCCTGAGAACCGCGAAAGCACAGCGTATTATTAACCTGCTGGTGGGGGCTGTGATGGGGTTTATCGCCCTGCAGCTTGCGCGCCAGGGGATTGCCGGTTTTTGATCTCTGCCCCGATCCGTGGCGGTAATTGCCGCGCTGAGGGCGAACTTTTGTCATAATGACCACTCAAAGCATGGCGCATACCGATGCGCTTTTGGGCTTCGCCAGTTGGAAGCCGTCATAGTGACCTTTTCAAGGAGGACTTTCATGAAACTGAAAGCATTGGCTCTGGCCGCAATCATGAGCGCCGGGGCATTGCCTGGCGTACACGCTGATGAGTTACCAAACGGACCGCACGTGGTGACCTCAGGCAAGGCAACGGTCGATGCCCGTCCAGATATCGCGACGCTCTCTATCGTGGTGAACGTGTCGTCAAAAGATGCCGCAGATGCGAAAAAGCAGGCAGATAGCCGGGTTGCGCAATATTTCGATTTTCTGCAGAAAAACGGCATTGAGAAGAAAGATATTGATGCGGCTAACCTGAGCACGCAGCCAGAATACGATTACACCAAAGAGGGTAAATCGGTACTGAAAGGCTACCGTGCGGTGCGTCAGGTACAGGTCACCCTGCGTCAGCTGGATAAGCTGAATGATCTGCTGGACGGGGCGCTGAAGTCCGGTCTGAATGAGGTGCGCAGCGTCGAGTTAGGCGTGGCTAACCCGGAGAGCTACAAAGAGCAGGCGCGTAAAGCAGCGATTAAAAACGCGACTCAGCAGGCATCTGAACTGGCTGAAGGCTTTAACGCGAAGCTGGGATCGATCTACAGCATTCGTTATCAGGTTGCCAACTATCAGCCGATGCCTATGAACCGCATGTATAAAGCGGCCGCAGCGGCAGATACCACGGCGCAGGAGACCTACGATCAGCAGAGCATCAACTTTGACGATCAGGTTGATGTGGTGTTTGAGATCAAGCCCAACACGCCATAATGCAAAACGGGGCTCTCGCCCCGTTTTTGTTTTCAGGCTGCCACGTCATCCTGACGCAGCACCCGATGTCCATGCGCAATCAGCGCATCGGTCACCCGACGCATTAACCGGCTTTCCGGCGCAAAGCGATGCCAGTAAAGCATCCGGCGCTGATACAGACCCGGCGTCAAATCGATTAACTCACCGCTCGCCAGCTCACGCTCAATCTGCAGATGCGGGATCATACAGCAGGTCGAACCCTGCCGCGCCATCTGCACAAAGGCTTCCGAGGAGTTCACGATGTGGCAGGGTACGCTGCCCGGTGAAAGATCAAAGTTCTGCTGCAGGAAGGCCTGATGCATATCATCAAGATGGTCAAATGCCACCGCAGGCGCTTTCAGCAGGGCTGAGCGGGTGACGCCGTTAGGGAAGAAGCGATCGGCAAAATCGCGGGACGCGACAAACAGATAGTCGAGCGCGCCGAGCTGATCCACCAGGCAACTGGGCAGCGGCTGCGGCTGAATACTCACCGCACCCACCACTTCACCCCGACGCAGACGCTCCTGGGTGCGGGTTTCATCTTCGACCTGCAGATTCAGGCGAACCGGGGAATCTGCCAGCACATCTTTCAGCGCAGGCAGCAGCCAGGTCGCCAGACTGTCGGCGTTGACCGCCAGCGACAGCAGCAGCGGCGTGGTGCCACTGTTCTCATCGCCCAGCCACTCCTCTTCCAGCAGCTCAACCTGATGCAGCAATGCCAGCAGTTTCTGACCCTGTTCGGTCGGACGCGGCGGCACGGTTCGCACCAGCAGCGGCTGCCCAAACAGGTTCTCCAGCTGCTTGATACGCTGTGAAACCGCCGACTGGGTGATACACAATTTTTGTGCGGCACGTTCAAATCCGCGTTCGCGGATCACTGAATCCAGCGCCTGAAGCGTTCGATAATCCGGGCGTTTCATTATTCTTTTCTCTCCTTCAGGGTGGACGTCACTATGCCACAAAAGTGTCACCTGTGATGGCTCTCTTGTTTTTTGTGGGCTGGCTTCCAAAGCGATAAATCCACGTCGGTCAGCCGAGCATTTTCAGCAAGCCTTGTTTTATACTACGCGCACTTCGTTGTCGCACAGGTTTTAAACATACCATGACCCAGGATGAACTGAAAAAAGCCGTTGGCTGGGCTGCACTTGAGTACGTGCAGCCGGGCACCATTGTTGGCGTAGGCACCGGATCTACCGCTGCTCACTTTATCGATGCGCTTGCCACGGTCAGGCATCAGATCGACGGTGCCGTCTCCAGCTCAGATGCCTCCACCCAGAAGCTGAAAAGCCTGGGCATTCAGGTGTTCGATCTGAACGAGATTGACGTGCTGTCGGTGTACGTTGATGGTGCGGATGAGATCAACCCGCAGATGCAGATGATCAAAGGCGGCGGCGCAGCGCTGACGCGTGAAAAGATTGTGGCTGCAGTGGCTGAGACCTTTATCTGTATCGCTGACGCCTCAAAAGAGGTGGATGTGCTGGGCCGTTTCCCGCTGCCGGTTGAAGTGATCCCGATGGCGCGCAGTTACGTGGCGCGTCAGCTGGTGAAAATAGGCGGCTTACCTGAGTATCGTCAGAACGTGGTCACAGATAACGGCAACATTATTCTCGATGTGCATAATCTGCAGATTCTCGATCCGATTGAGCTGGAAAAAACCATCAACGCCTTGCCTGGCGTCGTCACCGTAGGGCTTTTTGCCGCGCGTGGTGCCGATATCGCGCTGATTGGCGGGCCAGATGGTGTGAAAACCATCAAAAAATGATCTGTCTGGCGTCGTCAGGGCGCCGGTTATTTCTGCCCGCAAATCATCTTTTCTCGCGCCGGTGAAATTTGGTGACTTATGTCACATAAGCGTCATCGGCAGTGGGTTCGTTCTCTCATCTTCGCTGACCTCATGATTTTGTCCGGCAATGTGCGGCTGTCAGCTGTTGCCGGGCTGGCTGCCGGGCAATCGTTTGTATTGCCGGACGCGATTTTTTTGATATTTTGACAGAAGGCTGGCTTATGGTAGTCCTCATTGAATGCTGAATAGGATCGGGAAATGGCAAAGGTATCACTGGAAAAAGATAAGATTAAGTTCCTGCTGGTGGAAGGTGTCCATCAGAGCGCGCTGGAAAACCTGCGGGCTGCAGGCTATACCAACATCGAATTCCACAAGGGCGCACTGGACTCCGACGCGTTAAAAGCATCAATCCGCGATGCGCACTTCATTGGTATCCGTTCCCGCTCCCAGCTCACTGAAGAGATTTTTGCGGCGGCTGAAAAGCTGGTCGCCGTTGGCTGTTTCTGTATCGGCACCAACCAGGTCGATCTGCAGGCCGCTGCCAGCCGGGGTATTCCGGTGTTTAATGCCCCCTTCTCCAATACCCGCTCGGTTGCGGAACTGGTGATTGGTGAGATGCTGCTGATGCTGCGTGGCATCCCGGAAGCGAATGCGAAAGCGCACCGTGGTATCTGGAACAAGATTGCTAAAGGTTCATTTGAAGCGCGTGGCAAAAAGCTGGGTATCATCGGTTACGGTCATATCGGCATGCAGCTGGGCGTGCTGGCAGAAAGCCTGGGCATGCATGTGTTCTTCTATGACATTGAAAACAAACTGCCGCTGGGTAATGCCACGCAGGTACGCCATATGGCGGATTTGCTTAACATGAGCGACGTTGTCAGCCTGCACGTACCGGAAACCGCCTCTACGCAGGATATGATCGGTGCAGAGCAGCTGGCGCAGATGAAACCTGGCGCGCTGCTGATTAACGCCTCGCGCGGTACAGTCGTAGATATTCCCGCGCTGTGTGAAGCGCTGGCCAGCAAGCATGTGGGCGGCGCAGCCATCGACGTCTTCCCGACTGAGCCAGCCACCAACAGCGAGCCGTTTATCTCTCCACTGAGTGAGTTCGACAACGTGATCCTGACGCCGCACATTGGCGGTTCGACGGAAGAAGCGCAGGAGAACATCGGGATTGAAGTGGCGGGCAAGCTGGCGAAATATTCCGATAACGGCTCGACTCTCTCAGCGGTGAACTTCCCGGAAGTCTCACTGCCGATTCACGGCATCAGCGCCAGTCGTCTGCTGCATATCCATGAAAACCGTCCAGGCGTGCTGACGGCGATTAACCAGATTTTCGCAGAGCAGGGCATCAACATCGCCGCGCAGTATCTGCAAACCTCGCCGTTTATGGGTTATGTGGTTATCGACATTGATGCAGAGCCAGAAGTGGCAGAGAACGCGTTGCAGCTGATGAAGGCGATTCCGGGAACTATCCGCGCGCGTCTGCTTTACTAAGCGCTACCAACCTGAAGAGGCGCTTAGTCGCGTCTCTTCAGGTAGTTAATACAGGCTGTCCCGATTTGCTTTAAGACCGGGACTGCGAAGAGAACATATGGGTTTAAGCCGTCTGAAATCCCGTAACAGTGCTTCTTCTACTCCCACTGCCAGAGCTTTGACGGCGTCATCACCGCTGGCAAAGGCACATCCCATTCTGCAACCGGCAGGCTATCGACCTGCTGACAATCGTGTGCCAGACCGACGGGCAAAAAGCCGTGCTGCCGCCAGTTCTGCAGGGTGCGATCGTAGAAGCCTCCACCCATCCCCAGTCGCTGCCCATCCTGATCAAACGCCACCAGCGGCACCATCATCAGATCCAGCTGATCAAGCGTGATCAACTGCCGGATATCCAGCGGCGGTTCAGGAATGCGCAGTTTATTGGTATGCAATGGGGTATCGGGGGAGTAGCGCAGGAACAGTAAATTACCGGGCGAGAAGGGGTGTAAGACCGGCAGATAGACCGCCTTCTTCAGATGCCAGAGCCTGGCAATCAGCGGACGGGTATTTAGCTCACCATCCACCGACAGAAACAGGGCAATATTGCGCGCGGCAGTAATCGGAGCGTAGTTAAGGGCGAGTTCAGCGAGTTGTTCGGCCGCCTGGGCCTGCTGCTCATCACTCATTGCACGACGCAGATGGCGTACCTGCTGACGGATAACCTGACGCTGTATCATTGAAGGATGTTCAGACATGATTTCCCCGCCGGATAAGTCGCTGAACAGCGACTATAACATGTCGGTATGGGGAAGAAAGCAGGACTACAGGAAGAGAGATCTCCGAGATGCCGCCGTAGGCTGTAACCCTTGAACCCTTGGTTCAAGGTGAACATGCCGTCATAACCATCAGGCTTCTCGGACGAACCGAGCATGCACACAGGTTACGAGCGTCACATTCTGTTTTTTCGAAATATCGGCTCAGGGGACTGGCCCACATGCAAACATCTCAGAGAAAATTTACCTCACCGTTACTTAAAGTATAGCAACCATGAAGTTTTATTCGAACTTCGCACCCTCACGATCAGAGATACGACCCTGCTCAACTAATGCCTGTTCAATCGTCTGCTGCAGCATACGGATACGCTGTTCCATATTAGCAGCATAATCGCGCGTTTTCACTTTCTCTTGCGCCAGCTCGTGGCAGACGTTTAACGCGGCGATGAACACCAGTTGTTCTGTATTGGTGACTCTAGTGCGAACTTTTAGATCTTGCAACCGTTGATTGAGATCTTCAGCCGCGCTATTGAGCGCATCTTGCTGCTCTGGCGGACAATTCACTCTCAACGAACGACCAAAAATTTGTAAATCTACCGGTTGTGCAGACATGCCACCTTCCTGACTGATTACTTCGCTCGCAACTCCCTTAGCAGTCAATGGCTTGGGAGGCGGGCAACTATATAGACCCACGAAATAAGATACAACCCCTTTTCTGGAAACCTTGAGGCAGCTAGTGGTAGCATAACACGAACTTATTCTGCCAACGACGATGAAAACTTATGTCCTTACAGAACGCAACCCCCGATTACAACGCGCTTGCGGCGGTGCTCTCACAGCAGGGCGTTGGAATGACGCCCGCTGAAATGCACGGCCTGCTGAGCGGGATCCTCTGCGGCGGTAACCAGGACTCCAGCTGGAAGACGCTGGTACACGATCTGGCTAACGAAGGCATGGCGTTTTCACACACTCTTGCCGTGCCGCTGGCGGCGCTGCATGAGCACACGGCCACCACGCTGGAAGATGACGGCTTCCTGTTTCAGCTAATGCTGCCTGAGGATGACGACATCACCGTCTTTGACCGTGCGGATGCGCTGGCCGGATGGGTTAACCATTTTCTGCTCGGCCTGGGCGTAACACAACCTAAACTGGATAAAGTCACCGGCGAAACCGGCGAAGCAATCGATGATCTGCGCACCATCGCACAGCTCGGTTACGAAGAAGATGAAGACCAGGAAGAGCTGGAGCAGTCGCTGGAAGAGGTGATCGAGTATGTGCGTGTCGCCGCATTGCTGTGCCACGATACGTTCACCCGTCCGCAGCCAACCGCGCCAGAAGTGCAAAAACCAACGCTACACTAATTTCAGGTCAACGAGTTTAACCGGTCAGTTTACAGGGAGTGCAGAGATGATTTCACTGGAACGATACCTGCAGCGTCGTCAGGCGCTGCTGGCGAAAATGGCGCCTGGCAGCGCAGCGTTGATTTTTGCTGCGCCTGAAGTGACGCGCAGTAATGACACGGAATATCCGTTCCGCCAGAGCAGCGACTTCAGCTATTTCACCGGTTTTAATGAGCCGCAGGCGCTGCTGGTGCTGATTAAAAGCGATGAAAATCATAACCACAGCGTGCTGTTTAACCGCGTGCGTGATCCTGCAGCGGAAGTCTGGTCTGGTCGTCGGCTGGGCCAGGAAGCCGCACCCGAAAAACTGGGCGTGGATCGCGCTTTACCCTGGAACGACATCGGTGAACAGCTGCACCTGCTGCTGAATGGCCTGGATGTGATTTACCATGCGCAGGGCGAATATGCCTATGCGGATACGCTGGTGTTCAGCGCGCTGGATAAACTGCGTCGCGGTTTCCGCCAGAATCTCAGCGCGCCTGCCACCGTCACTGACTGGCGTCCGTGGGTGCATGAGATGCGCCTGTTCAAAGATGCGGATGAGATCGCGCTATTACGTCGCGCCGGGAAAATCAGCGCACTGGCGCATACCCGCGCGATGCTGACCTGCCAGCCAGGCATGTTCGAGTATCAGCTCGAAGGGGAAATTCTTCACGAATTTACCCGTCACGGCGCGCGTTATCCCTCCTATAACACCATTGTGGGTGCCGGAGAGAACGGCTGCATTCTGCACTACACCGAAAACGAAAGTGAAATGCGCGACGGCGATCTGGTGCTGATCGATGCAGGGTGTGAGTTCCACGGCTATGCCGGGGATATTACCCGCACCTTCCCGGTTAACGGCAAATTCAGTCCGGCACAGCGCGCCATTTATGACATCGTGCTGGCTTCGCTGAAGCGATCGCTTGAGATGTTCCGGCCTGGTGTCAGCATTCGTGAAGTCAATGACGAAGTGGTGCGCATCATGGTCACCGGTCTGGTGGAGCTGGGCATCCTGGAGGGCGACGTCGATACCCTGATTGCTGAGGAAGTCCATCGCCAGTTCTATATGCATGGCCTGGGCCACTGGCTAGGGCTGGATGTTCACGACGTCGGCCACTATGGCACCCCGAGCCGTGACCGGATTCTGGAACCGGGTATGGTGTTAACTGTTGAACCGGGTCTTTATATCGGACCGGATGCGGACGTGCCCGCACAGTATCGCGGCATCGGTATCCGAATCGAAGATGACATTGTGATTACGGAAGATGGCATTGAGAATCTCACCGACAGCGTCGTGAAAGAGGCCGATGAGATTGAAGCACTGATGGCGGCGGCAAAACAGGCATGACCATTCTGATTGCGGGTGGCGGCATGACCGGGGCGACGCTGGCGCTGGCGATCTCCCATCTTACCCAGGGCACACTGCCGGTGACGCTGATTGAAAGCAGCGAACCTGGCAGCCGGGCGCATCCGGGCTTTGATGGCCGCGCCATTGCGCTCTCTGCCGGAACCTGCCAGCAGCTGGCGGACATCAACCTGTGGCAGCACATCGCCCGTTGTGCCACGCCGATTACCGACATCCATGTCTCCGATCGCGGTCACGCCGGCTTTGTGTCGATGGCAGCGGCTGATTACGCTATCCCGGCGCTGGGACAGGTTGTGGAGCTGTTTGACGTCGGGCAGCGTCTGTTTGCGGAACTGAAAAAAGCGCCAGGCGTGACGCTGCGCTGTCCGGCGCGCGTCACCCGGGCCCACCGTAGCGAACAGCAGGTTGAGGTGACGCTGGACAGTGGCGAGCAACTCAGCGGCAAACTGCTGGTGGCGGCTGATGGCACGCGCTCGGCGCTGGCCGCCTCGTGCGGTATTCAGTGGCAACGGGACGACTATCAGCAGCTCGCGGTGATTGCCAATGTCTCCACTGCGCTGCCCCATCAGGGCCGCGCGTTCGAGCGTTTCACCGAACATGGCCCGCTGGCGCTGCTGCCGATGTCCGGCAACCGTCTCTCGCTGGTCTGGTGTCATCCGCTTTCGCAGCGTGAACGTATAGAGAAATGGAGCGAGGCCGAGTTCCTCAGCCAGCTTCAGCGTGCCTTTGGCTGGCGACTGGGCAAATTCACCCACACCGGCCAGCGCGAGTATTACCCGCTGGCGCTGCACCGGGCGATGTCGCCGGTAACGCATCGCGTGGCGGTGGTAGGCAATGCGGCGCAGACGCTGCATCCGATTGCCGGGCAGGGCTTCAACCTGGGCCTGCGCGATGTGATGTCGCTGGCTGAAACGCTGGCAGCCGCGCATCGTCAACAGCAGGATCCCGGCAGCTATGCCGTGCTGCATCATTACCAGCAGCGTCGTCAGCCCGATCGTGCCGCCACTATCGGTATCACCGACGGACTGGTCCGCGTTTTTGCGAATCGCTATGGTCCAATGGTGGCCGGTCGTAACCTGGGCCTGCTGGCGATGGATCATCTGCCGTGGCTACGAAATCAACTGGCTGAGCGTACGCTTGGCTGGGTTAAGCGTTAATAAAGAGGCTCAGATGCAAACTTTTGATGTGGTGATTGCCGGTGGCGGTATGGTGGGGCTGGCGGTGGCCTGCGGCTTGCAGGGCAGCGGACTGCGCATCGCCGTGCTGGAAAAATCGCCGGAGCCCCCGCTGGCGCTGAGTGCGTCTCCGTCAATTCGCGTGTCGGCGATCAACGCCGCCAGCGAACGGCTGCTGCAGAAGCTGGATGTCTGGTCGACCATTCTCTCGCTGCGCTGCAGCGCGTATCACGGCATGGAAGTGTGGGATAAGGACAGCTTCGGCTCTATCGCCTTTAATGATGAGCAGCAGGGCTTGTCGCATCTGGGTCATATCATCGAAAACCCGGTGATTCACAATGCGCTGTGGCAACGGGCCAGCGCCTGCAGTGACGTGACGATAATGGCGCCCTCGCAGTTACAACAGGTGGCGTTTGGTGACAACGAAGCCTTTGTTACCCTGCACGATGGCAGCATGTTAAGCGCGCGATTAATGATTGCCGCTGACGGCGCTAACTCCTGGCTGCGCAACAAAGCCGACATCCCGCTGACCTTCTGGGATTACGATCACCATGCCCTGGTGGCTAACGTCCGCACCGAGAAGCCGCACGATGCGGTGGCGCGCCAGGTGTTCCACGGCGACGGTATTCTGGCTTTCCTGCCAATGCAGGATCCGCATATGAGCTCTATCGTCTGGTCGCTCTCGCCGCAGGAAGCGAGCCGTCTGGAAACCATGCCGGAAGCGCTGTTCAATCAGCAGCTCTCCGTGGCGTTTGATATGCGTCTCGGCCTGTGCCAGCTGGCGAGCGAGCGTAAATCGTTCCCGCTGGTGGCGCGCTATGCCCGCAACTTTGCGGCACATCGTCTGGCGCTGGTGGGCGATGCGGCTCACACCATTCATCCGCTGGCGGGTCAGGGCGTTAACCTTGGCTTTATGGATGCCGCCGAATTGATTGGTGAGATTCGCCGTCTGCATCAGCAGGGCAAAGATATTGGTCAGCACCTCTATCTGCGTCGCTACGAGCGCAGTCGTAAACACAGCGCCGCGATGATGCTGGCTGGAATGCAGGGCTTCCGTGAAATGTTTGCCGGTAATCATCCGGCGAAAAAACTGCTGCGCGATGTCGGTCTGAAGCTGGCCGATCGCCTGCCAGGGGTTAAACCTGTGATGCTGAAGCAGGCGATGGGGCTGAATGATTTGCCCGCCTGGCTACGCTAAATCCCCGCCTTTTAATAAGCCAGCGTCTGCTGGCTTTTTTTATATCTGAACCTCTCTGCACCACGAAAAGGCAACGCTGCACCAGCAGGGATCTTCGTTTGATTTATTCTAATTTTGCGGCGTAATTCGCATTACTTTTTCTCATTTATCATTCATCTGGCAGCGGGATTTTTTTAACATCCTGAACGTCATCTCGCATAAATTTGCTGCGTATATTTAAAAGCCCTGCATTTATTGCGCGATTAATCACAAAATTGCAGTTTTTTATCCTGTTGGCCGCGGTTCCTGGTTAGGCTGTGCCTCTGCTTTCGACCCCGGTTTGCTTATGGTTAATCGTCGGATTCGGTGGTAACGTCAGCCCTAAGAGAACGTTTGCGTCGGCACTGAATTCCGGCGCACTTTTGCACTCACTCGCTTCTGCACAGGATGGTTATGACTCAGCAAACACCTCTGTTTGAACAGCATCAGGCCTGCGGTGCCCGCATGGTGGATTTTCATGGCTGGATGATGCCGCTGCACTATGGCTCCCAGATGGATGAACATCATGTAGTGCGTACCGACGCCGGGATGTTTGATGTCTCTCACATGACCATCGTTGACCTGACAGGCCCGCGTACCCGCGAATTTCTGCGCTACCTGCTGGCGAATGATGTGGCAAAACTGACGCAGCCGGGCAAAGCGCTCTACACCGGAATGCTGAATGCGTCGGGTGGCGTCATTGATGATTTGATTGTTTACTTTATGAGCGAGGAATTCTTCCGGCTGGTGGTGAATTCCGCGACCCGTGAAAACGATCTCGCCTGGATCACGCAGCACGCGCAGGGCTATGGCATTACGCTGACGGAACGCGATGACCTGGCGCTGATTGCCGTGCAGGGCCCGCAGGCGCAGCAGAAAGCGCAGACGCTGTTCAGCGAGGAGCAGCGTCAGGCTGTTGCTGGCATGAAGCCGTTTTTTGGTGTGCAGTCAGGTGACCTGTTTATCGCGACCACCGGCTACACCGGCGAAGCGGGATATGAAATCGCGATGCCCGCAGGCGAGGCGGCCGATTTCTGGCAGCGTCTGCTGGCCGCTGGCGTAAAACCGGCTGGCCTTGGTGCTCGCGACACGCTGCGTCTGGAAGCGGGTATGAATCTGTATGGTCAGGAGATGGACGAAGGCGTTTCACCACTGGCTGCCAACATGGGCTGGACGGTGTGCTGGGAACCCGCTGACCGCGATTTCATCGGCCGGGAAGCGCTGGAACTTCAGCGTGAACGTGGCACCGAAAAACTGGTGGGGCTGATCCTCACAGAAAAAGGGGTGCTGCGTCACGGCCAGCCGGTGCGTTTCACCGATGACCAGGGGCAGTCGCAGGAGGGGATCATCACCAGTGGTTCTTTCTCACCGACGCTGGGTTGCAGCATCGCCCTGGCGCGCGTACCGGCCTCCGTCGGGAGCACCGCCATCGTTGAGATCCGTAACCGCCAGATGCCTGTCCAGGTTACCCGTCCCGTTTTTGTCCGCGCCGGTAAACCGGTCGCCCAGTAAATTTTATTCAGGAGAAATGGCCAATGAGCAATGTGCCGAATACGTTGAAGTACCGCGACAGCCACGAATGGGTGCGCAAAGAAGCGGATGGCAGCTACACCGTGGGTATTACTGAACATGCGCAGGAGTTACTGGGCGACATGGTGTTTGTCGATCTGCCGGAAGTGGGCGCGACCTTTGCCGCGGGTGAAGAGTGCGCGGTCGCAGAATCCGTTAAAGCGGCTTCTGATATCTATGCACCCATCAGCGGTGAGATTGTGGCGGTTAACGAAGCACTGACTGACTCACCGGAGCAGGTCAACAGCGAGCCTTATGACGGCGGCTGGTTATTCAAAATCAAAGCCAGCGACGCGTCTGAACTCGACTCGCTGCTGGACGCGGATGCTTATAAGGCTTCCATCGACGAGTAGTCGTCAGGCGGCCTCGTGCAGAGGCCGCAGATTTCTGTTTGCTCTCCGGTTCCCCCAGCCCGATTCAGGATTTACTGCTAATGACTCAGACTCTCAGCCAGCTTGAACACAACGGTGCATTCATTGAGCGCCATATCGGTCCATCACCTGAGCAGCAGGCGCAGATGCTTGACGCGATTGGTGCCCGTTCGCTGGACGCGCTAATCAGCACCATTGTGCCGGCAGATATTCAGTTGCCGGGGCCGCCAGCCGTTGGCGAAGCCGCCACTGAACAGCAGGCGCTGGCCGAACTGAAAGCCATTGCCAGCCAGAACCTGCGTTATAAATCCTGGATTGGTATGGGATACAGCGCGGTCATCACCCCGCCGGTCATCCTGCGTAACATGCTGGAGAACCCGGGCTGGTACACTGCCTATACGCCGTATCAGCCTGAAGTTTCACAGGGCCGTCTGGAAGCGCTGCTGAACTTCCAGCAGCTGACGCTGGATCTTACCGGCATGGATATCGCATCTGCCTCCCTGCTGGATGAAGCCACTGCCGCTGCCGAAGCGATGGCGATGGCAAAGCGCGTCAGCAAGCTCAAAAACGCCCATAAATTCTTCATTGCCAATGATATTCATCCCCAGACGCTGGATGTGGTTCGTACCCGCGCGGAGACGTTTGGCTTCGAACTGATCATTGATAGTGCCGATAAGGCATCCGATCACGACGATCTCTTTGGTGTGCTGCTGCAACAGGTGGGTACCACCGGTGAAGCGCACGATTACAGCGCGCTAATTGCCGGGCTGAAAGCACGCAAAGTCGTGGTCAGCATGGCGGCAGACTTTATGTCGCTGGTGTTACTGGAAGCGCCAGGCAAGCAGGGCGCAGACATCGTCTTTGGTTCCGCTCAGCGCTTCGGTGTGCCGATGGGGTACGGCGGCCCGCACGCTGCCTTCTTCGCCAGTCGCGACGAGCATAAACGCTCTATGCCTGGCCGCATCATCGGTGTGTCTCGTGATGCCGCGGGCAACACGGCGCTGCGTATGGCGATGCAGACCCGTGAACAACATATCCGTCGTGAAAAGGCCAACTCCAATATCTGTACTTCGCAGGTGCTGCTGGCCAACATCGCCGGTCTCTACGCGGTGTTCCACGGTCCGGCCGGTCTGAAACGCATTGCCTCACGCATTCATCGCTTCACCAGCATCCTGGCAGCCGGACTGCAGCAGGGTGGCCTGAAGCTGCGTCATCAGTACTGGTTCGATACGCTGACGGTGGAAGTGGCGGATAAAGCCGCCGTGCTGAACCGCGCCCTGAGTTTTGGCGTTAACCTGCGCAGCGACATCCATAACGCCGTCGGCATCACGCTGGATGAAACCACCTGCCGCGACGATATCCTGGCGCTGTTCGCCATTCTGCTGGGTGAGGATCACGGCCAGGATCTGGAAAAGCTCGACAGCGACGTCGCCAGCGAAAGCCACGCAATTCCTGCTGGCCTGCAACGCCACAGCGAGATCCTGACCCATCCGGTGTTCAACCGTCATCACAGCGAAACGGAGATGATGCGTTACATGCACAGCCTGGAGAAAAAGGATCTGGCGCTGAATCAGGCAATGATCCCGCTGGGCTCCTGCACCATGAAGCTGAATGCCGCCGCCGAGATGATCCCGATCACCTGGCCGGAATTTGCGGAGCTGCATCCATTCTGCCCGGCTGAACAGGCTACCGGTTATCTGCAGATGATCGGCCAGCTGTCGCAGTGGCTGGTGCAGCTCACCGGCTATGATGCACTCTGTATGCAGCCAAACTCTGGCGCGCAGGGTGAATATGCCGGGCTGCTGGCGATCCGCCGCTATCACGAAAGCCGTGGTCAGGGCGATCGCCACCTCTGCCTGATCCCGAGCTCGGCGCACGGGACGAACCCGGCGTCAGCCCAGATGGCGGGTATGGACGTGGTGGTTGTGGCCTGCGATAAACAGGGTAACATCGACCTCGGCGACCTGCGTGAAAAGGCGGCTCAGGCGGGCGATAAGCTCTCCTGCATCATGGTGACTTATCCTTCTACTCACGGCGTCTATGAAGAGACCATCCGTGAAGTGTGCCAGATCGTGCATCAGTACGGCGGTCAGGTTTATCTGGATGGCGCGAACATGAATGCACAGGTCGGCATCACCACGCCAGGTTATATCGGCGCAGATGTATCGCACCTCAATCTGCATAAAACCTTCTGCATTCCGCACGGCGGCGGCGGTCCGGGTATGGGACCGATTGGTGTCAAAGCGCACCTGGCCCCGTTTGTTCCGGGACACAGCGTGGTACAGATCGACGGTGTACTGACGCAGCAGGGCGCGGTCTCCGCAGCGCCGTTTGGCAGCGCCTCCATTCTGCCGATCAGCTGGATGTACATTCGCATGATGGGCGCCGAAGGACTGAAACAGGCCAGTTCGGTCGCGATTCTGAATGCCAACTACATTGCCAGCCGCCTGCAGTCGGCCTATCCGGTGCTCTACACTGGCCGTGACGGCCGCGTGGCGCATGAATGTATTCTCGATATCCGTCCGCTGAAAGAGCAGACCGGTATCAGTGAGCTGGATATCGCTAAGCGCCTGATCGATTACGGATTCCATGCACCGACAATGTCCTTCCCGGTAGCAGGTACGCTGATGGTGGAGCCGACCGAGTCAGAGAGTAAAATCGAACTCGATCGCTTTATCGACGCGATGCTGGCGATCCGCATGGAGATTGACCGGGTAGCGGGTGGCGAATGGCCGCTGGATGACAACCCACTGGTCAATGCGCCGCATACCCAGCTGGAAATCGTCAGTGAGTGGTCACATCCTTACAGCCGTGAACTGGCGGTCTTCCCGGCGGGGAGCCACAACAAATACTGGCCGACGGTAAAACGTCTGGATGATGTATTTGGCGACCGTAATCTGTTCTGCTCCTGCGTGCCGATGAGCGACTATCAGTAAGCGCCCTTCCGGCAAGCATTAACGTTAAAGGGCCGCTTCACCGGCCCTTTTTTGTGGAGAATCAGCATGAAAATGGCACTGGTTACGGGTGGCAGCCGCGGTATCGGACGGGCCACGTCGCTGTTACTGGCAGCCCGGGGTTATCGGGTTGCGGTGAACTATCGTCAGCGCGAGGCCGAAGCGCAACAGCTGGTGGCGCAGATCCAGCAGCAGGGAGGCGAGGCCTTTGCGGTTCAGGCGGATATCAGTGATGAAGCCCAGGTGATGGCGATGTTTGCACAGCTCGACCAGCAGTCTGTGCCGCTGGCGTTGCTGGTGAATAACGCCGGGATTCTGTTTCAGCAATGCCGCACCGAGCAACTGGATGCGGCGCGCCTGCAAAAGGTCTTTGCGACCAACGTCATCGGTTCTTTTCTCTGCTGTCGTGAGGCGGTGAAGCGGATGGGCACGCATCACGGCGGTCAGGGTGGCGCGATTGTAAACGTCTCCTCGGCCGCGTCGCGTACCGGTGCGCCCGGCGAATATGTGGATTACGCCGCCTCAAAAGGGGCGATGGATACGCTGACGAAAGGCTTGTCGCTGGAAGTGGCGCAGCAGGGGATTCGGGTCAATGGCGTACGTCCGGGATTCATCTATACAGAGATGCACGCTGATGGTGGAGAGCCGGGCAGGGTTGACAGGCTGGCCAGCGTGATCCCGATGGGACGTGGCGGTGAGGCAGAAGAAGTGGCTGAAGCTATTGTCTGGCTGGCCAGCGACGCGGCCTCTTACATCACCGGCAGCATCATTGACGCTGCCGGTGGGCGTTGACGGGTCGCAGCCTATGCGGCTCGATGAATCAGAGGTTTTCGCCGTTGCTGGCGATAACCTGCTGATACCAGCTGAAGCTCTTCTTCTTCGCACGAGAAAAATCGCCGCTGCCATCATCGTTTTTATTCACATGAATAAAGCCGTAGCGCTTGTCGTACTGGCCGGTGGTGAACGAAACGCAGTCCAGGCAGCCCCACGGCGTATAGCCCATTAAATCCACACCATCATACGCCACGGCTTTCTTCATCTCTTCGATGTGCGCACGCAGATAGTCGATGCGGTAATCATCTTCAATCACTCCGTCAGCGTTGGGCTTATCGATCGCACCAAAGCCGTTTTCCACAATAAACAGCGGCTTCTGATAACGCTCATACATCTCGTTCATGGCATAGCGCAGGCCAACCGGATCGATCTGCCAGCCCCAGTCTGAGGCTTTCACATGCGGGTTTTTCACCACGCCTTCAAAGCCGGTGATCGGGTCGTCAACGCCGCTGGCATCGGTCTTCACGGCGTTGCTCATGTAGTAGCTGAAACCGACATAGTCTGCGCAGCCCTGGCGCAGCGTCTCGGCATCATCCGCTTCCATCTGAATGTCGTAGCCTTTGCGCGCCCACTCTTTCAGGGTGTAGGCCGGGTAGTAACCGCGCATCTGCACGTCACTGAACACATAGCGCTGATGCATCGATTCCTGCGCCAGCACCACATCGTCCGGGTGGCAGGAGAACGCATAGATCGGCACCATGGCGATCATGCAGCCAATCTGTAAGTCAGGATTGATGTCGTGACCGAGTTTCACCACTCTGGCGCTGGCAACAAACTGGTGGTGCATCACCTGATACATCGCCTGTTCAGGTTTCTCATGTTCGGTAAAGATCACACCTGAACAGCAGTAACCAAACAGCGGATACTGCCAGTTGCGCTGGTTGTTGATCTCGTTAAAGGTCATCCAGTACTTCACTTTGTTTTTATAGCGATTCAGCACCACTTCGCTGAAGCGCACAAAGAAGTCGACCACTTTACGGTTGTGCCAGCCGCCATACTCTTTGACGAGGTGATAAGGCATTTCGAAGTGCGAAAGGGTGATGACCGGTTCAATGCCATATTTCAGCAGTTCATCAAACAGATCGTCATAGAATTGCAGGCCCGCTTCATTCGGCTGCTGCTCATCCCCGTTGGGGAAGATGCGGGTCCAGGCAATAGAGGTGCGGAAGCATTTGAAGCCCATCTCGGCAAACAGCGCGACATCCTGTTTATAGTGGGAGTAAAACTCCACGCCTTTGTGGTTCGGGTAGAAGCGGCCTGGCTGCACGCCGTCGGTAATGACACGGTCAACGCCATGTGAACCGCCAGTCATCACGTCCGCAATGCTGACGCCTTTGCCGCCCTGATCCCAGCCGCCTTCAACCTGATGCGCCGCGACCGCGCCGCCCCAAAGAAAGCCTTCTGGTAACTGCAATTCTGCACTCATGCTTCACCCCATTACGGATATTGAAATTGAGCTGAGTGTAGCAAGGCAATATTCAAAGTCACGATATAACAGCGCGCGAATAATTGCGTTTGTTACATCCAGAAAACAGGCTGTTTTATTTCCCCAGCTGGCGGCCTATCGCTTCAATAATATAGGTCACCGGCACCTGAGTCGTAATGTCAGAATTGTCCGCCATGCGGATAATCGGCACATGATAGCAGAGATTGAAATCACCAATCTTCGCCAGCGAGCAGCTTTCCGTATTGGTTATCGCAATGATTTTGCACTTATTCAGGCTGAACTGGCTGGCAATGCGCAGGATCTCTTCAGTTTCGCCGGAGACCGATAAAATAATGGCGACGGCATTTTCATAGAGATCGGGACTGACCGGATAATAGGGGTCGTCAATCGCATGGCTGAATTTTCCGAGGTTAGAGAAAAAGCGCGCGCCATATTTCGCCAGGCTGCCGGAGGTGCCGACGCCAATAAAGAAGACCCGCTCCGCCTGATTAATTTTCAGCGCGGCCTGGGCGATGAGCTGTTCAAACTCCGGGTTATTGATACTCTTAAAAAAGCTCAGCATCTCGCTGACGCCCGCCGTGTTGAGGAGCGGCGCACTCTGTTGTTCGCTTAAGCGCAGGCGGATGCGGAATTCTGACCAGCCTTCACACTCCATTTTGCGGCAGAAACGCAACACGGTGGTAGTGGAGACACCAGCCTGCTCAGCCAGTTCGCGGATCGTCATATAGCTGACGCCTTCGCGGTGCTTAATGATGAACTGATAGACCTGCATTTCCAGATCGTTAAGGCGGGCGAGATCGCGATGCGAAAACATGAATGACTCATTGAACAGTTGACCGGCGGTCAGTTTACCAGATTCATCACCCGGTTTAACGGAGAGTGAATTTCAGCAAATAATTTTAGCGTACACGTGTACACTGAAAAAATTATTGGCTACGCTGGGTAACAGTTATCACTGCTACGGAGCTGTTCAGGAACCTGATATGACCACCACACTTTCTCAAAAACACCGGCCCGCTGCGGGCTATTCAGTGACTGAAGAAATTGCCAACAGCATCAGTCACGGACTGGGCTGCCTCTTTGGCATCGTCGGGCTGATACTGATGCTCAATCAGGCTACTGAGAGGCAGGCTGACACCATCACTTTTATCAGTTACAGCCTCTACGGCGGCAGCATGATCCTGCTGTTCCTGGCCTCAACGCTCTACCATGCTATCCCGGCCGGACCGGCCAGACCCTGGCTGAAAAAGTTCGATCACTGCGCCATCTATCTGCTGATTGCGGGCACCTATACGCCGTTTCTGCTGGTCGGGCTGAGGACGCCGCTGGCCTATGGATTAATGGCGGTGATCTGGGGGCTGGCGCTGGCGGGTATTGTGTTCAAGCTCACGATTGCGCATCGCTTTAAAGCGCTGTCGCTGGTGACCTATCTCTGTATGGGGTGGCTGTCGCTGGTCGTGGTTTATCAGCTGGCGATGATCCTGCCGCCGCGCTGCATCTGGCTGCTGGCCGCAGGCGGAATGATCTATTCGCTGGGGGTGATTTTCTATGTGGCGCGCCGCATTCCCTTCAATCACGCCATCTGGCATTTGTTCGTGCTGGGCGGCAGTCTCTGCCACTTCTGCGCCATCTATTTTTATGTGCGCTGAGTAGATTGCGGCATGGCCCTTCCTGGTGACGGAAGGGCCATGGGGTTACATCACTCTTCAGCCAGCGAGTAGGGCAGCGGCTGAATAGTGAGATGGCCGCCTTCGTCACCTTCAACCCGCAGCACGCTATCCGGCTCCAGATCGTTATTCAGCACCACCTGAATCCAGCTGATGCCATCATCTAACTGCACTGCAGCTAGCACGCTGCCGGTACGACGCCAGCGTTCACCCATCTGCAACTCCAGCGGGGCATTAGCGTCAGGCAGATGACTGGCCTGACCCGCCAGCCAGTAAAGCGCGCGTTTATTGGCACCGCGATATTTCGCCCTGGCGACCATCTCCTGACCGGCATAACAGCCCTTTTTAAAGCTGATGGCATCCAGCGCCTGCAGGTTGGTGGCCTGCGGAATAAACTGCACGCTGGTGGCCGGATCGATCACCGGAATTCCCGCTTCAATATCCAGCGCCAGCCACTGCTGACTGTCATTGAACTGCGCATCATCATTCAGCTTCTGCTTCAGGGTTTCAGCCATAGCCTGCGAGGTAACAATCAGAAAACGCTCGGCCGGATGGGCAAACCACAGCAGCGTGGTTTCTCCCTGCTGCGCGACCGGTTTCTCGCTGTCGGGCAGGGTATCAAACAGATTCGCCAGCGCGGCGCGCGCCTGAAAACCGGCTACGCCCAGCAACACGGACTCGTCATCAGCTGCCATCGTCACTTTCGAAAATACCGCGTATTTCTTTAACTCGGTCAGCTGGGTATCGCGCAGTTCACGGCGGATCAAATAAGCATAGCCTTCACCGCGATGGAACAGGCGCATATTGCTCCACATTTTGCCTTTGGCATCGCAGTGTGCGGCGGGCGAATGATGGTCTGCATCCAGCGCCGCGACATCCAGCGTTAACTGACCCTGCAGGTAAGAGGTGCTGTCTGCACCGGTAATGGAGACCAGCGCCCATTTATCCAGTGACATCAGGGTTAGCGGCAGACGAGACGACGCGGCAGGCTGGCGCGGCGGTAAAGTAAAAGTGGGCATGGAGATATCCTGTATTAGAAGGTTCATCCGGAATATTGTCTTCAATGTTAAAAGAGCCGACTGGCAATGCAACCTGTTTACGGAAAACGGCGCACAAAAGGCGTGATAACCCTGAAAAGATGCGATCTGAAATGTGGCAGGTGGCACAGCCTGCGACGCTGCGCCTGCGAGCCGCATTAAACCAGGTTACACTAGCGGCCACGTTGTGAATTGTGGAAATTGATGCATGGATATTAATGATAAATCACGTATTCAGTGGGCCTGCCGTCGCGGCATGCTGGAGCTGGATGTGGCGATTATGCCGTTCTTCAAATTTGAGTATGACACGCTGAACGACACCGATAAGCAGGTCTTTGTTAACCTGCTGAAGAGTGACGATCCCGATTTGTTCAACTGGCTGATGAACCACGGTGAGCCAAAGGATCCGGAGCTGAAGCGGATGGTGAACCTGATCCAGCAGCGTAACCATGATCGCGGCCCCGTGGCAATGTAAGCTGCGCCCCTCTCGCCTGGCGTACGCCATACTGTGCGCCTGGCTGGTGGCAGCCATCACCGGTGTCTCCATGATGACACTGCCGGTGGGCGGCTGGCTGATTAAAGCGCCGATTATTCTGCTGTTGCTGGCTGAAGGCTGGCGCAGCCTTCGGCGATTGCGTCAGCGGCACGGTGGATTACAGCGGGAAGGCGTCCATTGCTGGATCTGGCAGGGAAAACGCTGGCGACCGACTCAGCCACTGCGCTGGTTACCGATTGGCGTGCTGCTGGTGGCAAAGAGCGAAAAGGGCGCCACGCTGCGCTGGTGGCTGATGCGGGACAATATGCAGCCTGGCGAATGGCGTGCGTTGCGCGCCTGCTGTTTCAGCAAGGCGCGGCATTAACGTCAGCGGGGCAGGCCAGGCCGGTCAGAGCAGTGCAGCGGTTTCGGTCAGCACCTGCTCGCACCACTGCTCAACGCGCTCATCGGTGACCTCGAACTGATTCACATCATCCAGCGCCAGACCCACAAACTGCGAACCATCGGCACTCAGCGGTTTAGGGCTGGTGAACTCATAGCCCTCAAGCGGCCAGTAGCCGACAAAACGCACGCCCATTGGCTGCAGCAAATCGTGCAGCATGCCGAGCGCATCTAAAAACCACTCGCCATAACCAATCTGATCGCCCATGCCATACAGCGCGACAATCTTGTTTTGCAGATTCAGCGCGGGCAGCTGCGTCCAGATCGCCTCCCAGTCTTCCTGTAACTCACCGAAATCCCATGTCGGGATGCCCATGATCAGCAGATCGTACTGCTCCATCAGGCGCGGGTCGTCATCTTTCACGTTATGCAGCGTCACTAACTCTTCGCCAATAAAATCGCGAATTTTCTCCGCTACGATTTCGGTGTAACAGGTACTGGAACCGTAAAAAAGACCGATTTTCATGCAGATAACACTCTGTAAATACTGACTTTGGCGCAATTGTACCAGAAGCGCTGCTGAATCAGGCATAATGAGCATGATTTTACACCAGACGGCGGAGACAACGTGCAGGACAGCGATCTGACAGAACAGTTTCTTGATGCGCTCTGGATTGAACGCAATCTGGCGCAGAACACTCTCTCCTCTTATCGTCAGGATCTTCAGACGCTGACCGGCTGGCTGGCGCATCACCAGCTGACGCTGCTCAGCGTGACGCCGCTGGATCTGCAGCAGTTCCTGGCCGAACGGCTGGAGGGCGGCTACAAGGCGACCAGCTCAGCGCGGCTGCTCAGCGCTATGCGTCGCCTGTTCCAGTATCTTTATCGCGAAAAGTTGCGCCCGGACGATCCCAGCGCGCTGCTGTCCGCACCAAAACTGCCGCAGCGTCTGCCGAAAGATCTCAGTGAAGCGCAGGTCGAGCGGCTGCTGCAGGCACCGAATATCGATATCCCGCTGGAACTGCGTGACAAGGCGATGCTGGAGCTGCTTTACGCTACCGGCCTGCGCGTCTCCGAGCTGATAGGCCTGACGCTCAGCGATATCAGCCTGCGGCAGGGCGTTGTCCGGGTTATCGGTAAAGGGGATAAAGAGCGGCTTGTGCCTTTAGGTGAAGAAGCGGTTTACTGGCTGGAGCAATATATGGAACATGGTCGTCCGTGGCTGCTCAACGGGCAGACGCTGGACGTGATGTTTCCCAGCAACCGGGCGCAGCAGATGACGCGCCAGACCTTCTGGCATCGCATCAAACACTACGCCACGCTGGCGGGCATCGACAGCGAAAAGTTATCGCCGCATGTGATGCGCCATGCCTTTGCGACCCATCTGCTGAACCACGGCGCGGATCTGCGTGTCGTACAGATGTTGCTGGGGCACAGCGATCTCTCTACCACCCAAATTTATACGCACGTCGCCACTGAGCGCCTGCGTCAGTTGCATCAACAACACCATCCGCGAGCCTGATTCGCGGCCATAAGGATAAAAATGAACAAGCATTTTGCCACGCTGGCCCTGTTAGCCAGCGCCTTTTCCGGTCTCGCACAGGCCGATGACAGCGCCATTCAGCAATCACTTAAAAAGCTTGGTCTGAACCAGACGGAGATCAGTCCGTCACCCCTGCCTGGCTTTAAAACCGTGCTGTCGGAAAGCGGCGTGCTCTATGTGACCGATGACGGTAAACATATGATCCAGGGTCCGCTTTATGACGTCAGCGGCAAACAGCCGGTCAACGTCACCAACCAGCTGCTGGACAAAAAAGTCGAGGCGCTGGTGCCGGAGATGATCGTCTATAAGGCACCGAAAGAGCAGCACGTGCTTACGGTCTTCACCGACATCACCTGTGGCTACTGTCACAAGCTGCATGAGCAGATGGCCGACTACAATGCCCTGGGCATCACCGTGCGCTACCTGGCGTTCCCGCGTGAAGGGCTGAATGGTCAGATCGAACCGGCGATGAAAGCCATCTGGTGCAGCGCTGACCGCAATAAAGCGTTTGATGAGGCGATGAAAGGTAACGCGCCGAAGATGGCCGCGCCAGACAGCTGCAAAATCGATATTGCTCAGCACTACAAACTCGGCGTGCTGTTCGGCATTCAGGGTACCCCTGCGATGCTGACTGACACCGGCATGATGATCCCAGGTTATCAGTCGCCGCAGGAGCTGAAGCAGGTACTGGACAATCAGAAGCGTGGTGGTTAATCGGTGGTAAAACAGGAAGTGGAACTGCGTCGCCGTGAGGTGACGGTTGACGATGCGTTACCGGCCACGCTGCCGCCGTTGCTGAAACGGCTCTATCTGCAACGCGGCGTGTGTGACGCCGCAGAGCTGGAGCGTGGTGCGAAAAATCTGCTGCCGTACCAGTCCTTAAGCGGGATTGAGAACGCAGTGGAACTGCTGCATCAGGCGCTGCTGGATGGGCGTCGCATTATGGTCGTGGGCGACTTTGATGCCGATGGCGCCACCAGTACCGCGCTGACGGTGATGGCGCTGCGCAGCATGGGTGGCGGCAACGTGCAGTATCTGGTGCCTAACCGCTTTGAAGATGGTTATGGACTCAGCCCGGAAGTGGTTGAGCAGGCACGGGCGCGCGGTGCGGCGATGATTCTGACCGTCGACAACGGCATCTCCTCCCACGCGGGCGTTGATTTTGCCCATCAGCACGGGATTCCGGTGCTGATTACCGACCACCATCTGCCCGGCGAGACCTTACCGGCTGCTGAAGCGATCGTGAATCCCAATCTGCCAGACTGCAACTTCCCCTCGCGCGCGCTGGCGGGTGTCGGCGTGGCGTTCTATCTGATGCTGGCGCTGCGCGCGCATCTGCGCACCCAGGGATGGTTTGGCACCACGCGCACGGAACCGAATCTGGCGGAGATGCTGGATCTGGTGGCGCTTGGCACGGTTGCCGATGTGGTGCCGCTCGACGTTAACAACCGCATTCTGGTGTGGCAGGGGCTCAGCCGCATCCGCGCCGGAAAATGCCGGCCCGGCATCCGGGCGCTGCTGGAGATTGCGAATCGTGATGCCCGTCAGCTGGCGGCCAGCGATCTCGGCTTTGCGCTGGGGCCTCGGCTCAACGCCGCAGGCCGGCTCGACGATATGTCGGTGGGCGTGGCGCTGTTAATGACTGACGATCTCAGCCAGGCGCGGATGTTAGCCAGCGAGCTGGACGCGCTGAACCAGACGCGCAAAGAGATAGAGCAGGGCATGCAGAGCGAAGCGCTGGCGCTCTGTCAGGCGCTGGAGCGTGAGCAGAGCGATCTGCCGCTGGGGCTGGCCTTCTATCATCCCGAATGGCATCAGGGCGTGGTGGGCATTCTCGCCTCCCGTCTCAAAGAGCGCTTCCATCGCCCTGTGATTGCCTTTGCGCCGGCGGGCGACGGCACGCTGAAAGGCTCGGGCCGTTCGATTGCCGGTCTGCATCTGCGCGATGCGCTGGAGCGTCTGGATACGCTGAATCCCGGTCTGATGATGAAGTTCGGCGGTCACGCCATGGCGGCCGGCTTATCGCTGGAAACCGCACGTTACGAGGAGTTTCGTCAGCGCTTTGCCGACCTGGTCGGAGAGTGGCTGGATGGCGAATCGCTGCAGGGCATTATCTGGTCAGATGGCGCGTTACAGCCGCAGGAGTTTTCCCTGCAGACCGCCGAGATGCTGCGCGAAGCCGGTCCCTGGGGCCAGGCGTTCCCGGAACCCGCGTTTGACGGCAAATTTAAACTGCTGCAACAGCGGCTGGTGGGCGAGCGACATCTGAAAGTGATGGTTGAGCCGCTGGACGGCGGTCCGCTGATCGACGGCATCGCCTTTAATGTCGATACCACGCTGTGGCCCGACAGCAGCATTCGTCAGGTTGAACTGGCCTACAAGCTGGATATCAATGAGTACCGCGGTAACCGCTCAGTGCAGCTAATCATCGACCATATCTGGCCGCTGAACTGAGTTAAACAGGGCGCGCGCGTCTCCGGCTACGGCAGAGACGCGTCAGCCTGATTATCCCCGGCCTTAACCTGCTGCGCGCGAGGATGCCGCACAAATGCGAGCCCTCTCGCAACCACGGCATCAGCCTGCTGTCTCAGCGCTACAATCTGCCGCCAGTTTCGGGTAAACTTATGCGTTAATTTTCCTGTCCCATCGAACATAAGAAAGACGCTAAAGCCATGTTTGAAATCAACCCGGTCAAAAACCGTATTCAGGACCTCAGTGAGCGCAGCGACGTTCTTCGGGGGTATCTTTGACTACGATGCCAAGAAAGAACGCCTCGAAGAAGTAAACGCCGAGCTGGAACAGCCCGATGTCTGGAACGAACCTGAGCGTGCTCAGGCGCTGGGCAAAGAGCGCTCCTCGCTGGAAGCGATCGTGCAGACGCTGGATCAGATGTCGCAGGGCCTGGAAGATGTGCAGGGTCTGCTTGAACTGGCGGTAGAAGCGGAAGACGAAGAGACTTTCGACGAAGCGGTTGCCGAGCTCGATGTCCTTGAGGGCAAGCTGGGCGAACTGGAGTTCCGCCGCATGTTCTCTGGCGAGTATGACAGCGCCGACTGCTATATCGATCTGCAGGCGGGTTCCGGCGGCACCGAAGCGCAGGACTGGGCCAGCATGCTGATGCGTATGTATCTGCGTTGGGCCGAAGCGAAAGGCTTCAAAACCGAAATTATCGAAGAGTCTGAAGGTGAAGTCGCGGGCATCAAGTCTGTGACCATTCGCGTATCAGGCGACTATGCCTTTGGCTGGTTGCGCACCGAAACCGGCGTGCATCGCCTGGTGCGTAAGAGCCCGTTTGACTCCGGCGGTCGTCGTCACACCTCATTCAGCTCTGCCTTTATTTACCCGGAAGTCGATGACGATATTGATATCGACATCAACCCAGCCGATCTGCGCATTGACGTTTATCGTGCGTCGGGTGCGGGCGGCCAGCACGTTAACCGGACAGAATCTGCGGTGCGTATTACCCATATTCCAACCGGTACCGTCACCCAGTGTCAGAATGACCGTTCTCAGCACAAGAACAAAGATCAGGCGATGAAGCAGATGAAAGCGAAGCTGTACGAGCTTGAGATGCAAAAGAAAAATGCTGAGAAACAGGCGCTGGAGGACAACAAGTCCGACATTGGCTGGGGCAGTCAGATCCGTTCTTACGTTCTCGATGATGCTCGCATCAAAGATCTGCGCACCGGCGTAGAGACGCGTAACACCCAGGCGGTGCTGGACGGCGATCTGGATCGATTCATTGAAGCTAGTTTAAAAGCAGGGTTATAGACATGTCTGAACAACAACCGCAGAGCGCTGATGCCGCCGTTGAGTTAAATAACGAACTGAAAACGCGCCGCGAAAAGCTGAGCGCGCTGCGAGCCAACGGTCTGGCGTTTCCCAACGATTTCCGTCGTGACAGCCTTTCAAACCAGCTGCTGGAAAGCTATGGCGAGAAGAGCAACGAAGAGCTGGAAGCGCTGGGTATCGAAGTCAGCGTCGCCGGACGCATGATGACCCGTCGTATCATGGGTAAAGCCTCTTTCGTCACCCTGCAGGATGTGGGCGGCCGGATTCAGCTTTACGTCTCGCGTGACGATCTGGCTGAAGGCATCTACAACGAGCAGTTCAAGAAATGGGACCTCGGCGATATCCTGGGTGCGCGTGGCAAACTGTTCAGAACCAAAACCGGCGAACTGTCGATTCACTGTTCAGAACTGCGTCTGCTGACCAAAGCGCTGCGTCCGCTGCCGGACAAATTCCACGGCCTGGCCGATCAGGAAACCCGTTACCGTCAGCGTTACCTTGATCTGATCGCCAACGAAGAGTCACGCAACACCTTCAAAATTCGTTCGCAGATTATGGCCGGCATTCGCCAGTTCATGGTAGGCCGCGACTTTATGGAAGTGGAAACCCCGATGATGCAGGTGATCCCGGGTGGCGCCTCTGCGCGACCGTTCATCACCCATCACAATGCGCTGGATATCGACATGTACCTGCGTATTGCACCAGAGCTCTATCTGAAGCGTCTGGTGGTAGGCGGCTTCGATCGCGTGTTCGAGATCAACCGTAACTTCCGTAACGAAGGTATTTCGCCACGTCATAACCCAGAGTTCACCATGATGGAACTCTATATGGCCTATGCGGATTACAAAGATCTGATCGAGCTGACCGAAAGCCTGTTCCGTACGCTGGCGCAGGATGTGCTGGGCACCACGGTCGTGCCTTACGGCGAGCAGGAGTTTGATTTCGGCAAGCCGTTTGAAAAACTGACCATGCGCGAAGCGATCAAGAAATACCGTCCGGAAACGGATCTGGCCGATCTGGAAGACTTCGATAAAGCGGTGGCGATTGCACACTCCCTGCATATCAAAGTGGAGAAGAGCTGGGGTCTGGGCCGCGTCGTGACCGAGATCTTCGAAGAGACGGCAGAAGCGCACCTGATTCAGCCAACCTTCATCACCGAATATCCGGCTGAAGTCTCTCCGCTGGCCCGTCGTAACGACGAGAACCCGGAAATCACCGATCGCTTTGAGTTCTTCATTGGCGGCCGTGAAATCGGTAACGGCTTCTCCGAGCTGAACGATGCGGAAGATCAGGCTGAGCGTTTCCTGCAGCAGGTGAATGCCAAAGATGCCGGTGATGACGAGGCGATGTTCTATGACGAAGACTACGTCACCGCGCTGGAACATGGTCTGCCGCCAACCGCCGGTCTGGGTATCGGTATTGACCGTATGGTGATGCTGTTTACCAACAGCCACACTATCCGCGATGTGATTCTGTTCCCGGCACTGCGTCCAGGCAGCAAGTAAGTCTGACTGTTCTCAGAAAAGGCCGGCCATCCCGGCCTTTTTTATGTCTTCTGTTCGCCTCTCCTCGCCCTGCTTGAATCATGCCGTTCCCTCTGCCAGGCTGAATGTCTCAACCTGGAGCAATCATCATGACGCAACGTCCCGACTGTATTCGCCACTGGCAGGCGCTGGAAGGCGAAGATAACGAACATTATGAAGACAGCGATGAGCGCATGTCGATTGGTGCGCCACTGGGAAGGTTACTGGGATTAACCCGGCTTGGCATTCACCATGAAAGGCTGTTACCTGGACGCCGCATGTCTTATCCCCACGCGGAGAGCGCAGAAGAAGAGTTCATCTTTGTGCTTGAAGGCCATCCTGACGCCTGGATTAACGGCGAGCTGTACCCGCTGTCGCCGGGCGATGCAGTGGCCTTTCCGGCGGGCACTGGCATTTGCCACACCTTTATCAATAACAGCGAGCACGAGGCACGCTTCTTAGTGGTAGGGGAGACCAGCAAGCCTGAAAACCGGATTACTTATCCTCTTAACCCGGACTATGAAGCAACCCGTAAAGACAGATGGCTGAATCCGCCCGAACAGCCTATGGGCAACCATCCCGGTTTGCCTGACAAAAAATCTTAGGATTTAATCGCCTGATCCAGCCAGGTCTGAAATCGCGAGTAGGGCACATAGAGCGCTACGTTCTTATAAAGTGTCTTACCGCTGACATTGTCGTTGATGTTATTGCTGTAGCCAATAATCACACCCGCCAGCGTATCATCCGAGGCGTTATAGACCGCGCCGCCTGACATCCCTTTCACCACACCTGCGTTCGCCGCCACGACGACGCAGTCCGGCTTATTCCAGCTGTTCGCCAGCGTGGTGTTAATCAGGTTCTGCCCGCTGGAGCTGACCGGCATGGCCGAAATGAAACTGTAACCGTAGAGATTCACCTGGTCGCCGATATGGCTGTTGCGGAAGTTAGGGGGCAGGTTCATTTCACTGTTTTTGTGATAGACCACCGCCAGGTCGCATTGCGGATGCCAGGATTTGACCCGGTAAAGGGAGAATTTCGCCACGTGTGCGGCTGTCAGGCTGTACTCCGGCGTCAGCGGGATGGTGGTACCAAGCGTGCCTAAACCGAGTACGGTAGGAATGCCGGTCACGGTCATATCAACCCGTTTTTCAGCTTCTTTACTGTACTCATAATGACCCACCGAGCAGCCGGTTAAGCCAAAAACCATTAAGGCTATGAGTCGTTGCATTCTCTCTCCCTGCGTCAGAGGTTGATTACATCACCTTGCAATTGATTAGGGATATATCGGCAACGTTAAGGATTTATTAACTGAATACGCATTAAAAAGCGTAACCGGTTAACGGAAAATGACAACCTGACCCTGGGTAGCCAGGGCTTTCGGATAGGGCAATCAGGCTCAAAGAGAGTTTTTAGTTCCGGCAAACGGCAGGATTGTTGCGGCGGAGGCAATAATCCTTTGCTGCATGCAGGCTATGTCGCACATCTGCGCTGTGCTGTAATACTCAACGTGACGCAGATCAAATTTTAATAAGCGTCGAGGGGCTGCGCGTCTGTGCGGTTCACCTGCAAATGAAACCGGGAGAGTGTTATGCCTGTAGCATTAATGGCGCTGGCGTTGAGTGCGTTCGCCATCGGAACCACGGAGTTTGTCATTATGGGGTTGCTGCCAGAGGTGGCGCGTGACCTTCAGGTGTCGATTCCTTCGGCGGGCTGGCTGATCAGCGGCTATGCGCTGGGAGTAGCTATCGGTGCGCCGATTATGGCGCTGCTCACCGCCAGGCTACCGCGCAAAAAAACGCTGATTCTGCTGATGGTGATCTTTATCGTCGGCAACCTGCTGTGTGCGCTGGCTTACAACTATAACCTGCTGATGCTGGCCCGAATCGTTACCGCGCTCTGTCACGGTGCCTTCTTTGGTATTGGTGCCGTGGTCGCCGCCAGTCTGGTGCCTGCCGGTCGTCAGGCTTCCGCTGTCGCACTGATGTTCACCGGACTGACCTTAGCCAACGTGCTGGGCGTGCCGCTTGGGACCAGTTTCGGACAGATGTTTGGCTGGCGGGCGACCTTCTGGGGCGTGGCAGTCATCGGCGTGCTGGCGTTTATCGCCCTGATCGTCAGTCTGCCCAACAATAAAGAGGAGAAACCGGTTCATCTGGCGAGTGAAATCGGTGCGCTGGCTAACGGGAAACTGTGGCTGTCGCTGCTGATGACGGTGTGCTTTGCCGCCGCGATGTTTGCACTGTTCAGCTACATTGCGCCGCTGCTGTTAGAGGTGACGGGCATCAGCGATCGCGGCGTCAGCTGGACGCTATTCCTGATTGGTGCGGGCCTGACGGTTGGTAACATCCTCGGCGGAAAACTGGCCGACTGGAAAGTCTCCTTCAGCCTGATCCTCAGCTTCTCACTGATTGCTCTCTTCTCGCTGTTGTTCAGCTGGACCAGCCATGCGCTGTGGCTGGCGGAGATCACCCTGTTCCTGTGGGCGATGGCGACCTTTGCGACGGTGCCGGGTCTGCAGATCAACGTGGTGCGTCACGGCAAAGAGGCACCGAACCTGGTCTCAACCCTGAACATTTCGGCGTTCAACGTCGGTAATGCGCTGGGTGCCTGGGTCGGTGGTGCGGTGATTGGCCGTGGTTTTGGCCTGACGGCAGTGCCGGTTGCTGCGGCTGCGCTGGCAGCCATCGGTCTGCTGGTCTGTCTGATCACCTTCCGTAAATCGGGCGGCGCAGCCGCCAGGGTCCGCGCTTAAGCCAGGCGGGCGGCGATGCGGGCCGGAAAGTCAGCCACCTGCTGTTGCAGATGGCTGACGAAGGCGTCGACCAGCGCCGAGGCGGGGCGATGCTGGGGCCTCACCAGGCTGACGGTAAACGGCACCGCCACGCTGAACTTCCTCATCACCACACCGCTGTCGGCGTAATCCAGCGCCGTCAGCGGATTCACAATCGAAATCCCCACGCCCGCCCTGACCATCGCGCACACCGACGCGGCGCTGTGCGTCTCCATCACCAGCCGCCGTTCGACGCCCTGCTCCTGAAACAGCGCATCCAGCAGCTGACGATAGCTGTCGCTGCGCGACAGGCTCACATACTTTTCGCCCGCAAAATCGTGCGGCGTCAGCACCTCACGCTGACTCAGGGGATGCTGCTGCGGCAACACGCACACCTCATCGCAGGTTAGCAGGGCCAGGCGGTCAGTTCCGGCGGGTGCGTGCTGGGTTTCGGTTAAGCCGATGTCGTAGCGCTGCGCCGACAGCCACTCCTCCAGCAGCGGCGACTCCTGCGGAATCACATTCAGGCTCACATCCGTGTAGCGCTGTAAAAAAGGCTGACACAGCGGCGGCAGCAGCGACTGCGAAAAAACCGGCAGGCAGGCGATCGACAGCTCGCCCTGACGAAACTGACGCAGACTTTCCGCCGCTTCCATGATGCGGTCCAGGCCATACCAGGAGCGCTGAACCTCCTCAAACAGACGTAACCCCTGCACCGTCGGCTGCAGGCGACCGCGTACCCGCCCGAACAGCTCTAATCCCAGTTGCTGCTCCAGACGCGCCAGCTCCCGGCTTACGGTAGGCTGTGACGTATGCAGCAGCGTGGCGGCCTGCGTCAGATTGCCGCTGGTCATTACCGCATGAAAAATTTCGATATGCCGCCAGTTAATGTTCGCCACGCCGTTTACCTATATCCATTCTGCATAGATGCTATTAAAACAGATATTTTTCGCTATGACACGATTCTGGCTTAATGCGGTTATCGCCACAGGAGAATTGCTATGCCACGTTCATTACAGAGTTCCGAAACCGCACTCAACGCCGCTAACCTGCTGCCGCTGGCACGCCGTTATGCCGGGCCATTCTGGGCCTACGACGCGCAGATTATTCAGGCGCGTATTGCTCAGCTGCAGGCTTTTGATGTGGTGCGCTTTGCGCAGAAAGCCTGCTCGAATACGCATATCCTGCGCCTGATGCGCGCGGCGGGCGTGAAGGTGGACTCGGTATCATTGGGCGAGATCGAACGTGCGCTGGCCGCCGGCTATCAGCCTGGCGGTGACGAGATCGTCTTTACCGCGGATCTGTTCGATCAGCCCACGCTGGAGCGGGTAACGGCCTTAAAGGTGCCGGTGAATGCGGGTTCGATCGATATGCTGCATCAGCTCGGCGCGGTGTCACCGGGACACGCGGTGTGGCTGCGGGTCAACCCTGGCTTTGGTCACGGGCACAGTCAGAAAACCAATACCGGCGGCGAAAACAGCAAGCACGGTATCTGGCACGGCGACTTAGCGGAGGCGCTGGCGGCCATTAAACAGCACGGCCTGCAGCTGGTGGGCATTCACATGCATATCGGTTCCGGCGTCGATTATGCGCATCTGCAGCAGGTCTGTGATGCGATGGTCGAACTGGTGATGGCGTCGGGTCAGGATCTGACAGCGATCTCTGCGGGCGGTGGTCTTTCTATTCCTTATCGCTATGGCGAAGAGGCGATCGATACCCATCACTATTTCGGCCTGTGGGACGCAGCGCGTCAGCGCATTGCTCAGCATCTGGGTCACGCGGTCAAGCTGGAGATCGAACCCGGCCGTTTCCTGGTAGCTGAGGCGGGTGTGCTGGTGTCGCAGGTCCGGGCGGTGAAGTCGATGGGCAGCCGTCACTTCGTGCTGGTCGATGCCGGTTTCAGTGACCTGATGCGCCCTTCAATGTATGGCAGCTATCACCATATCTCGCTGATGGCGGGCGATGGTCGGGCGATCGATGAGCAGCAGACACTCGACACGGTCGTCGCGGGCCCGCTGTGCGAATCGGGCGATGTCTTTACCCAGCTGGAGGGCGGCATGGTTGAACCGCGCGCGATTCCGGCGGCGAAAGTGGGCGATTATCTGGTGTTCCACGACACCGGCGCTTACGGTGCCTCCATGTCCTCTAACTACAACAGCCGCCCGCTGATCCCGGAAGTGCTGTTTGAGCAGGGCCAGCCGCGTGAAATCCGCCGTGCGCAGACGATTGAGTCATTACTGGCGCTGGAAAGCGATTAACCCATGAAAATCGTCTCGCTCAGCGATGCGCCACAGTTTGCCGATCGGGTCATCAACTGGCAGTGGCGGGCATTTGGTGAAGCCAGTAGCCGCGACTTTTTCGCCAGTGTGGTGAACAGCAGCCTGAACGGTGCGGACTTTCCGGTCACCTTTGTCGCCGTTGAGGCGGGCAGGGCGGTCGGCACAGTGGGATTCTGGCGCTGCGACCTCATCAGCCGCCAGGATCTTTTTCCGTGGCTGGCGGCGCTCTATGTGGATGAGTCGGCGCGCGGCAAAGGTGTCAGTGAGGCGCTGCAGCAGCATGTCATTGCTTATGCACAGGCGCGCGGCTATCCACGGTTGTGGTTATGGTCAACGTTTGGCGGCTACTACGAACGGTCTGGCTGGCTGCCGCAGGGGGAAGCGCTGGAGTATCCCGATAAACCGGTAAAACTCTATTATCGCGATCTCTGAGAGAGGCCAGCCGCCATGGCGGCAGCTGGCAAAGGAGAGCTTAGGGTGCCGGATAGGTATAACGACGGTGGATTGCCTCAATGCCTTCCAGAATTTCTGCATTTAAGGTCAGATTGAAACTGTCGATATTGACCTGCAGCTGCTCAAGCGTCGTGGCGCCCAGCAGCGTGCTGGCGACAAACGGCTGCTGACGCACATAGGCGAGCGCCATCTGCGACGGGTCGATCTGATGCTGCTGAGCCAGCGCCACATATTCGGCAATCGCCTTTTGTGACTGCTCGCCGCTGTAGCGGGTAAAGCGGCTGAACAGCGTGTTGCGTGCGCCCGCAGGCTGCGCGCCATTCAGGTATTTACCGCTCAGCGTACCAAACGCCAGGCTGGAGTAAGCCAGCAGTTCTACGCCTTCATGCTGGCTGATTTCGGCCAGACCCACTTCAAAGCTGCGGTTCAGCAGGCTGTAGGGATTCTGGATGCTGACGATGCGCGGCAGTTCATGTTTCTCCGCCAGCTGCAGATAGCGCATCACACCCCACGCGGTTTCGTTCGATACCCCGATATAACGAATCTTACCGGCACGCACCTGTTCGGCCAGCGCTTCCAGCGTCTCCAGCAGCGTCACCTGCGCGGTGGTCTCGCTGTACTGATAGCCGAGCTTGCCAAAATAGTTGGTCTGACGCTGCGGCCAGTGCAGCTGGTAGAGATCAAGGTAGTCGGTGTTAAGGCGTTTCAGGCTGGCATCAAGTGCGGCGCGGATATTTTTACGGTCCAGCGCCATATCCGGGCGGATCGACGCATCATTGCCGCGCGAAGGGCCGGCGACTTTACTGGCCAGAATGATTTTGTCGCGGCTGCCGCGCTGTTTGAGCCAGCTGCCAATATAGTGTTCGGTCAGACCCTGGGTTTCCGGGCGCGGAGGCACCGGATACATCTCGGCGGTATCAATAAAGTTGATGCCGGAACGGAGTGCTAAATCCAGTTGAGCATGCGCGTCGGCTTCGCTGTTCTGTTCGCCAAACGTCATGGTGCCCAATCCCAGCTGACTCACTTCCAGCGTGCTGTGAGGAATACGATGATAGTGCATTGCCAGCTTCCTTTTCTTTATGGAATGGAATGTTGTGTTCTCAGGGACTATAGCGCGAGCAATGGCGGGGAAGGAAGGGGGAAAAGTCGGGGAAATCACCTGCCAGCGGGGAATCGGTGGCAGGGGATTAAATCGGGCAGTTAACGTTCAATGATCGTTGAGACCTCATCGCTGTTAATCTGCACCATGTGGCCCGTCTGGTCGGTGTACTCCACCAGGCCGGTCTCTTTATCAATGCTCGGCTTGCCTTCCGTCATGATCATCCGGCCATCTTTGGTCGCCATGACATAATCAGAACTGCATCCACTTAAGAATGCGGCGGTTACCATTACCAGTGCTACTCCTGCCAACCCTTTCATCACGCCTTATCCTCGCAAATGGTCAAGTGCAAACAGTGTAGTAATAAATGGTTTTGCCGGCAGGGTTAATCGCAGAAATCTGAAAGTAACCGGGCGAGCAGGCTCGCCCTTGACTTTATCAGGCGTGCTTTTTCTTACTGCGCATCAGGTTAAGACACTCAACGGCCATCGAGAAGAACATCGCAAAATAAATGTAACCTTTTGGTACATGGACCGCAAAACTCTCCAGAATCAGGGTAAAACCGACCAGAATCAGGAAAGAGAGCGCCAGCATTTTCACCGACGGATGGCGTTCAACAAATTCACCAATCGCGCGTGCGGCGAACATCATCATCAGGACGGCAATCACGACGGCTGCCATCATAATGAACAGATGATCGGAGAGGCCGATCGCGGTGATCACGGAGTCCAGACTGAAAATAATGTCGAGCATCATGATCTGCACAATCGCGCCGAGGAACGAATGGACGCGGGTGTTATGTTCGCCTTCGCTGCCTTCGATCGTTTCATGGATCTCCATGCTCGATTTCCACAGCAGGAACAGTCCACCAAAAAGCAGGATCAGATCGCGCGCCGAAAAGGCATGATCCATCAGCGTAAACAGCGGGTTAGTCAGACGGGCAACCCACGCGATTGAGGCCAGCAGGCCAAGACGCATCAGCATCGCGCCCATCAGACCAATGCGACGTGCGCTGGCTTGCTGGTGCTTTGGCAGTTTAGCGACCACCAGCGACAGGAAAATGATGTTATCAATACCCAGCACCACCTCAAGGATGGTCAGGGTGCCCAGCGCCAGCCAGGCGTTGGGATCAGAAATCCACTCAAACATACCGACATTCAATCCTAAACGAAAAGTAAACGGCGATTATACGCATTCAATTCACCGATCTCCCACATAATTGCGACATCTCAGCGCGAGTGGCGACATTCAGAGGAGAAAATGCCGCGCCAGCAGTGGCCCGGTGAAGCTTTTCTTTAAATAGAAACCGCGCGGCAGCGTCATGATGGGCTGGCCCTGATCGCCTATCCCCTCTGTCAGCGCTTTGCTGTTGGCGGCTTTAGGGCGGATCTGCAGCCAGGCGCCATGACGTGCGGTAATCTGCTCAACGCGTCCCAGCACAATCATATCCATCAGCTCTTCCCAGTCCTGACGCAGCATTTCATCTTCTTCCGCATCCGGACTCCACAACAGCGGCGCGCCGACGCGACGTTCCCGCAGCGGAATCTCCCGCCCGCCTTCAACCGGGATCCACAACACCCGCGCCAGTTTGTGACGCACATGGCTGGTGAGCCAGGTGACGCCGCTGTTGCCGGTCAGCGGTGCGACGCAGACAAAGGTGGTTTCCAGCGGTTTTCCCTGCGCATCAATCGGGATGGTTTTCAGTTCGATACCCAGATGGGCAAAGTCCTGTTCCGCTTTGCTGCCTGCGCTGGCACCGAGATGCAGTTCCAGCAGCATGCCGACCCAGCCTTTGTCGCGCTTAAGATCCACAGGCATGGGCAGACCGGCGCGAGCGGCCAGCGCTTCCAGTGTTAGCCCGGCTAAGTGCTGTGCGCGTGCCAGCAGGCTGGCCTCATCTTCGGGTGGTCCTGGCAGGTAACTCATGTTGATTACTCGCAATGATTAAAATTTGTACAGTGGCGGCTGGGTATATCTTTTCGCTAAAATAAACCGCGTCAGGGATCGATAATAACATGATAGATCATGCTTTTTTTAGCGGATCGCCTTCCCACTTTCAGCGGACAGTCAGGGTTATCCCAGCTTACCCGCAACAATGAACAGGATCTCCAGCCCGGTTATCCACAGAAAAATGGGATAACCCCCGTTTCCGTGCGGTACTGGTTCCATTTACAGCCTTGACTTTTCCCGAACTGAGCATAATTTCGCCTCTCTGGCCTAACCCTGAGCGATTAACTGTGGATAAAAAGCAGTGTGCTTATATTTTAAGCAATTGTCAGCTGGCGCGAAAATATTCGCGATGTATGAAACTTTTATGGCGGGCGGGATCGATTTAATTCTATTAAAAATCATAGTGATGAGCTGTTAACGCTTTTCGGTCCGCAGGTGACCTCAGAAAAGGTTATTCAGTTAACTCCCGCGTTCTGCACAAAGCTATCCACAGAAAACGTGAATAAGATCGATCTTTTTCGCAGTCTTTGTTTATAACTTTGCCTTTTTCTGTGAGTTATCCCGGCTTTGATGGCTGAACCCCCCATGAATCCAGTGGTTTACCGCCTGTAAGGAGTGTGAAACAATCAGCGCATTCAAATTTTGCTTTGAGGTAGTCCGGTGATCGATGATGATGGCTACCGCCCGAATGTTGGTATCGTAATCTGTAACCGGCAGGGACAAGTGTTATGGGCCAGGCGCTTTGGACAGCACTCCTGGCAATTTCCTCAGGGAGGCATCAATCCCGGTGAAACCGCAGAACAGGCGATGTATCGCGAACTGTTCGAAGAGGTCGGCTTACACCGGAAAGATGTTCGAATACTTGCCTCTACCCGCAACTGGTTGCGTTACAAGTTGCCAAAACGTTTGGTGCGTTGGGACACAAAGCCGGTATGTATCGGCCAGAAACAAAAGTGGTTTCTTCTGCAGTTAATGTGTAATGACGCGGATATCAATGTACAGCACAGCAGCACGCCGGAATTTGACGGCTGGCGCTGGGTCAGTTTCTGGTATCCGGTGCGTCAGGTTGTCTCCTTTAAGCGCGACGTCTATCGTCGGGTAATGAAGGAATTCGCTGGCGTGGTGATGTCTATGCAGGAGAGTGCGGGGCAGCGAAATAATCCTGCCCATCGACGTAAGAGAGGATAGGCCACGCCCTTTATGCTCACTCAGTTGCGCGAAATTGTAGAAAAAGTGGCGAGTGCGCCGCGTCTCAATGAAGCACTCGACATCCTGGTCAATGAGATCTGTCTGGCGATGGATACGGAAGTCTGTTCCGTTTACCTCGCCGACCAGGACCGTCGCTGCTATTACCTGATGGCGACGCGCGGACTCAAAAAACCGCGTGGCCGCACCGTAACGCTGGCATTTGACGAAGGTATCGTCGGTTTAGTGGGCCGTCTGGCCGAACCGATCAACCTTGCTGACGCCCAGAGTCACCCCAGCTTTAAATATATCCCCGCAGTGAAAGAGGAGCGCTATCGCTCCTTCCTCGGCGTGCCTGTGATCAGCCGTCGCCAGCTTCTTGGCGTGCTGGTCGTGCAGCAGCGCGAACACCGTCAGTTTGATGAAAGCGAAGAGTCATTCCTGGTCACGCTGGCTACCCAGATGGCGGCCCTGCTGTCGCAATCTCAGATGGGTCAGCTGTTTGGTCAGTTCCGCCAGACGCGGGTGCGCGCGATTGCCGCAGCACCGGGTGTTGCGGTGGCGCCAGGCTGGGTCGATGAAACGCAGCCTCTGCTCGATCAGGTATCGGCCGCCTCAACGCTGGATGTTCAGCGTGAACGAGAGCGTCTGTCGCTCGCCATGAGCGAAGCAACCAATGAATTTCGCCGTTTCAGCAAACGTTTCAGCGCCAGCGCACAGAAAGAGAGCGCGGCCATTTTCGATCTCTACTCTCACCTGTTAACCGATGCCCGTCTGAAGAAAGATCTGTTCGATGAGATCGAGCGCGGATCGGTCGCCGAATGGGCGGTAAAACAGGTGATCGAGAAGTTTGCTGAACAATTCGCGAGCCTGACGGACAACTACCTGCGAGAACGTGCAGGCGATCTGCGGGTACTGGGCCAGCGTCTGCTGTTCCACCTCGATGACACCCTGGTCGGCACCAATGCCTGGCCGGAACGCTTCGTGCTGGTGGCCGATGAGCTGACCGCCACCACCTTAGCTGAGTTGCCGCAGGAGCGGCTGGCGGGCGTGGTGGTGCGTGACGGCGCAGCCAACTCCCATGCGGCGATCCTGACCCGTGCGATGGGGATCCCGACGGTCATGGGCGCTGACATCCAGCCTCATCAGCTCAACAAACGCCTGCTGATCGTCGATGGTTATCGCGGCGAACTGCTGATCGATCCTGAGCCGGTACTGGTGCAGGAGTATCAGCGGCTGATCAGCGAAGAAAACGCGCTGAGCAAAATGGCGGAAGGTTTAGTCGATCAGCCGGGTGAGCTGAAAAGTGGCGAACGCGTGCAGGTGATGCTGAATGCTGGTTTAAGCCCGGAGCATGAGCAGACGGTAGGCGACTGGGTGGATGGCATTGGCCTCTACCGCACCGAAATCCCGTTTATGCTGCAGAATGGCTTCCCCTCAGAAGAGGAGCAGGTGGCGCAGTATCAGGGCATGTTGCAGCTGTTCCGCAACAAGCCGGTGACGCTGCGAACGCTGGATGTGGGGGCAGATAAACAGCTGCCTTACATGCCGATCAGTGAAGAGAATCCCTGCCTGGGCTGGCGCGGCATCCGCCTGACGCTGGATCAGCCGGAAATTTTCCTGGTGCAGGTACGCGCGATGCTGCGTGCCAATGCCGCCTCCGGCAACCTCAGTATTCTGCTGCCGATGATCAGTCATATTGATGAGATCGACGACGCCAGACAGCTGATCGATCGCGCCGGACGTGAAGTGGAAGAGATGCTGGGCTTCCCGATTCCGAAGCCGCGAATCGGTATCATGATCGAAGTGCCGTCGATGCTGTTTATGATCCCGCATCTGGCGTCACGGGTCGATTTTATCTCGGTGGGCACCAACGACCTGACACAGTATCTGCTGGCGGTGGACCGCAACAACACCCGTGTGGCGAACCTTTATGATTCGCTGCATCCGGCGATGCTGCGTGCCCTGAATGCGATTGCACAGGAAGCCCGCCTGGCCAATCTGGAATTATGTCTGTGTGGTGAAATGGCGGGCGATCCGATGTGCGTCGCACTGCTGGTCGGCCTGGGGTATCACCATCTCAGCATGAACGGTAAAAACGTACCGCGCGTGAAGTACCTGCTGCGTCATCTGGATCACGAAGAAGCGCAGAAGCTCAGTGAGCAGGGCATGAATGCCCACACCGCCACAGAAGTTCGCCATCTGGTCTCGACCTTTATGGAGCGGAGGGGATTAGGTGGTTTGATTCGCGGCGGTCGTTAAAACACGAAGCCCGGCGGGTTATTCGCGTTTACATTTGCAAGACAATTCAGAAAACCGGCTGTGCTATGATGCGCAGCCTTAATTTATGTGCCTGACAACGCCCCTTTTCAGGGTTGAAAAATAGACGGTGAATGATGAATAACGGCTATATCGCATTTCCGCAGTTCGATCCGGTGATCTTCTCGATCGGACCGGTTTCGCTTCACTGGTACGGTCTGATGTATCTGGTGGGCTTTGTTTTCGCCATGTGGCTGGCTGTACGCCGTGCCAATCAGCCTGGCAGCGGCTGGAAAAAAGAGGAAGTTGAGAACCTGCTTTACGCTGGTTTCCTGGGGGTCTTCCTGGGCGGGCGTATCGGCTATGTCCTGTTCTACAACTTACCGCTGTTCCTGGATAATCCTCTCTATCTGTTCAAAGTCTGGGATGGCGGCATGTCATTCCACGGTGGCCTGATCGGGGTGATTGTGGTGATGCTGGTCTTTGCCCGCCGCACTAAGCGTCATTTCTTCCAGGTCGCTGATTTCATTGCGCCGCTCATTCCGTTTGGTCTGGGTGCCGGTCGTCTCGGTAACTTCATCAATGGCGAGCTCTGGGGCCGTGTCGATCCGGGCTTCCGCTACGCCATGCTGTTCCCGGGCTCCCGCAGCGAAGATGTGGCGCTGGCTGCCACCAATCCGCAATATCAGGAACTGCTCAACACCTACGGTGTGCTGCCGCGTCATCCTTCCCAGCTGTATGAACTGGCGCTGGAAGGTGTGGTGCTGTTCATCATCCTGAACCTGTTTATTCGCAAGCCACGCCCGATGGGCAGCGTCTCGGGTCTGTTCCTGATTGGTTACGGCGCGTTCCGTATTATCGTCGAGTTCTTCCGCCAGCCGGATGCGCAGCTTGGCCTGTTTGAAGGCGGAATCAGTATGGGACAGATCCTCTCTGTGCCGATGATTGTTGCCGGTATTATTATGATGATCTGGGCGTATCGTCGTCGTCCGCAGCCACAATTTCGCGAGGAAAAATGAAACAGTATCTGGATTTAATGCAACATGTGCTGCACGAAGGCACACCAAAAGCTGACCGTACCGGCACCGGTACGCTTTCAATTTTTGGTCACCAGATGCGTTTCAATCTGCAGGATGGTTTTCCGCTGGTCACCACCAAGAAATGCCATATCCGCTCCATTATTCATGAGCTGCTGTGGTTCCTGAAAGGTGACACCAACATCGGTTATCTCAGGGAAAATAACGTCTCAATCTGGAATGAGTGGGCAGATGAGAATGGCGATCTCGGCCCGGTGTATGGCAAACAGTGGCGCAGCTGGGGAACGGCCAGCGGCCAGGAAATTGACCAGTTAAGCCAGGTGATGGAACAGCTGAAGCGCGATCCTGACTCTCGCCGGATTATCGTTTCGGCCTGGAACGTCGGTGAACTCAGCGAGATGGCGCTGGCTCCCTGCCACGCGTTCTTCCAGTTCTACGTGGCAGACGGCAAGCTCTCCTGCCAGCTTTATCAGCGCTCGTGCGACATCTTCCTGGGTCTGCCGTTTAACATCGCCAGCTATGCGCTGCTGGTGCATATGGTGGCGCAGCAGTGCGATCTGCAGGTGGGCGACTTCGTCTGGACCGGCGGTGATACGCACCTCTACAGCAACCATCTGGAGCAGGCGCGCCTGCAACTGACCCGCGAGCCGCGTCCGTTGCCAAAGCTGGTAATCAAACGCAAACCGGCATCCCTGTTTGACTATCAGTTCGACGATTTTGAGATTGAAGGCTACGATCCGCATCCCGCGATCAAAGCCCCTGTCGCCATCTGATTCGCGATAAAAGATAACGCCCTGGCTATTTCGCCGGGGCTTTTTTTTTGCCCGCACACCGGTAAATCTGCGGCATCGCTCGCACGCTTCTGCCATTGCCTGCAGCTGGTGAAGATTCTCTGCGACACGCTTTCCAGCCTGCTAACACTCGTCTTGTTTCACCTGTTCATCACCCGCACTCTGACGCCATGAAAACAGCACACTTACGCGGTTTTACCCTGCCGGAACTGCTGCTGGTGATGGTGATCGCCGGCCTGCTCAGTCTTGCCGCGCTGCACGGCTGGCAGCGCTGGCAACAGCGGCAGCAACTGCACGACAGCGCTCAGCAGCTGCAGGGATTCCTGCTGCGTCTGCGAGCCCAGGCTAACCGGCAAAATAGCGACCTGGTTTTATGGTCACAGCCTGGCGATCCCTGGTGCATCGGTGCCGGAAGCCGCCCCGTTGCGGGCTGCGGTCACGGGAAACGGCTGCATTTTATCGCGCCGCACCGGGGCGTTGCGCTTTATGGCATCCGGGGTGAACCGGGCTTTTATGGTCGCCGTAATGTCGCTAAAGCGGGCAGTATTGAACTGGGGAATAGTGCCGGCCACATGCGGCTGATTATCTCGGCCAGAGCCCGTATTCGCCTCTGTATGACCGATGAGGAGACGTGCCGTTGAAAAGCGCCGGATTCAGCCTGCTGGAGATGCTGATCGCCATGGCAATCAGCGCTGTCGTGATGCTCAGTGTGGGCCGTTTTCTGCCGTTGCTGCTGGCGGAAAACGCGGCCATGCTGCAGCGGGCGCAGCTGCGTCAGGAGCTACAGCAGATTATGGCGACGCTGGAAAAGGCGGTGCGACGGGCCGGGTATTGTCACGGTGAGTGTGGCAGTGGCGCACTGAAAATCAGTGAGAACTGCCTGCTGCTGCGCTGGGACGGGAACAGCAACGGTAAATGGGAAGCGGTAAGCCACGCTGAGAGCGACTACTACGGTTACCGCCTGCGACAGCAGCAACTTGAGATGCAGCGAGGTGTTAATCAGTGTCAGTCAGCGGGCTGGGAGCGGCTCTCCGATCCCGCGTTTATGACGCTGGAGCAGTTCAGCCTCAGCCAGCAGGGCACGCAGGTCAGGATAGTGCTGCAGGGGCGGGCCGGTCGCTGGCCTGAAACCGTGAAGAGCTGGGTTGAAGGAGAGAACCTGTGAAGCAGCGAGGCAGCAGCGCCCTGGGCATGGTGTTGATGATCCTGGTCATCGGCAGTTTTACGCTGCATGCCAGCCGAAAGATGTCAGAGCAGGGAATGCGGCTTCTGGCCGATGAGCAGCAGTTTGTGCAGGATTTCTGGCGGGCGCAGTCGGCGCTGCAATGGGGCTTATCCCTGAACTGGCCAGCCAGTGAGGCGGCCCGCTGTCAGCAGGATGATCGCCAGGGCTGGCGCAGTTGTTTACAACGAGGTGAAAAGGATGAAGGTCTGCTTAAAGGTGAGGCGAGCGAGAGTGGCATGGCGGTCTGGCAATGGGTCCGCTTACGGGGCAATCAGATTACTGCACTGCCGCACGGCTGGATCGACTATTGCCCGCTCACGCCTCCGGCCACCTGTCTGTAAGCACGGTGGATTCAGCCTGCCGGAAGTGTTGTTTGCTCTGCTGTTAATGGCATTAAGCAGCAGCACTCTGTTGCACTATCATCGCGCACTGGCAGTGGGATTCAGCCAGCAGTGGTATCAGCGTGAGGCATGGCGGGTTGCGGAGCGACGTCTGGCAGGGCATGAAGTGGCAGGCTGGAAATCCACGCTGCAACAGTTGAGCGGCCCCTCAGGCTGCACCCTGCAACGGGCAGAAGTGACGGGGCCTTATCAGCGCAGTGCCACCCTGACACGGCTGCGCTGTTAAACATTGCGGGTCGCCCTTTTGATGGGTTTCAACCGCGATACGCGGTAAAGTGACAGAGCCGCAATACCGCAGTCATGTTCTGAGTTATCACAGGAGTTTTCATGTTTCACGTTTATCACTCAAATCAGCTTGATGTGCTGAAGATTCTGGCGGCTGCGGTGATTAAACATGATCCTCTTGATGATCCTTTCGCCTCAGAAATGGTGCTGGTGCAGAGCCCGGGTATGGCGCAGTGGCTGCAAATGGAGCTGGCGCAAACCTTTGGTATTGCGGCCAATATCGAATTCCCGCTGCCCGCCAGTTTCATCTGGGAGATGTTCGTCCGCGTCCTGCCCGATATCCCGGTAGAAAGTGCCTTCAGTAAGGCCAGCATGGGCTGGAAGCTGATGCACCGTCTGCCGGTGATGCTGGAGCATGAAGAGTTCACCTCTTTACGCCACTATCTTCATGATGACGGCGACAAGCGAAAACTGTTTCAGCTCAGCTCCCGCGTGGCCGATCTGTTCGACCAGTATCTGGTCTATCGCGCCGACTGGCTCAACAGCTGGGAGCGCGGTGAAACCATTGAGGGGCTGGGTGACGCGCAGCGCTGGCAGGCCGCACTCTGGCGCGATCTGGTGAGTTATACCCAGGCGCTGCGCCAGCCTGAATGGCACCGTGCCAACCTCTATTCGCGCTTCATTCATACGCTGGAGCAGGCGAAACGCACGCCGGAAAATCTGCCTAAGCGGGTCTTCATCTGTGGCATCTCTGCGCTGCCGCCGGTCTATCTGCAGGCGTTGCAGGCACTGGGACGTCACATCGACATCCATCTGCTGTTCACCAATCCCTGCCGCGATTACTGGGGCGATATTCAGGACTATGCGTTTCTGGCGAAACTGCAAAGCCGTCAGCGCCGACGCCATGGTGCCGATGAATCACGCGGACTCTTCCGGGATGCAGAGCAGGCACCGGCACTGTTTAACGACGCTGGCGAACAGCAGCTGACTAACCCGTTGCTCGCCTCATGGGGCAAGCTGGGGCGCGACAACCTGTTTCTGCTCAGTCAGATGGAGTCGAACGACGATATCGATGCGTTTGTGGATGTGGAGCCGGACAACCTGCTGCACTGCATGCAGCACGATCTTCTCAATCTGCAGGATAACGCCGTCATTGGGCTGAATGCGGCAGAGCTGGCGCATAGCGATCAGAAGCGCCGCCTGGATCCGGCGGATCGCTCAATTGCGGTACAGGTCTGTCACAGCGCCCAGCGTGAAGTCGAAGTACTGCAGGATCATCTGCTGGCGATGATGGAGGCCGACCCGACGCTGAAAGCGCGTGACATCATCGTCATGGTGGCGGATATCGACGCCTATGCGCCTTTTATTCAGGCCGTGTTCGCTAACGCACCTGCCGATCGCTATCTGCCTTTTGCGATTTCAGATCGCCGGGCCAGTCAGGCTCATCCGGCCATTGTGGCATTTCTGCATCTGCTGGCGCTGCCGGACAGCCGTTTTGTCTCTGAGGATGTGCTGGCGCTGCTGGATGTCCCGGCGCTGGCTTCCCACTTCTCCATTGATGAAAGCGGCCTGCGCTTACTGCGGCGCTGGGTCAGCGAATCGGGTGTTCGCTGGGGGCTGGATGATGCCAGCGTAGAAGCCCTGTCACTCCCGATTACCGGCCAGCACACCTGGCGCTTTGGCCTGCAGCGTATGCTGCTGGGCTATGCGATGGAGAGCCACAACGGTGACTGGGAAGGGATTCTGCCCTATGACGAGTCGAGTGGACTGGTGGGGGAACTGGCGGGCCATCTGGCTGAGCTGCTCTCCCGACTTAATCACTGGCGACAGGTGCTGGCTGAACCCCGCCCACTGACGGCCTGGCTGCCCCTGTGCCGGGAGCTGCTGAATGCCTTTTTCAGCCCCGATGCAGAAACCGAGGCCGCCTTGCTGCTGGTGGAAGAGCAGTGGCAGCAATTGATTGAATATGGCATGGATGCGCGGTTTGAAGAGGCGATTCCGGTGGCGATACTGCGCGATGATCTGCGCAGCCGGCTTGATCAGCAGCGCATCAGCCAGCGATTCCTGGCCGGACAGATTAACTTCTGTACCCTGATGCCGATGCGCTCTATTCCTTTTCAGCTGGTCTGTCTGCTGGGCATGAACGACGGCGTCTATCCGCGCACCTTAGCGCCGTTAGGCTTTGATCTGATGCAGCAGCAGTCCCGCAAAGGCGACCGCAGCCGCCGTGATGATGACCGCTACCTCTTCCTGGAGGCGATGATCTCGGCACAGCAGCAGCTCTACATCAGTTATATCGGCCGGGCGATTCAGGACAATACGGAACGCTACCCTTCGGTGCTGGTCACAGAACTGCTGGATTACATTGGACAGAGTTTTTATCTGGACGGCGACGGTCATCTTGAGCTGGATGAGAGTGCCGAACGGGTGCGGATGCATCTTCAGCACCTGCACAGCCGGATGCCGTTTGCTGCGGAGAACTTCCAGCCAGCGGCCAGACTGCAGAGTTTCGCCCGAGAGTGGCTGCCTGCCGCGCAGGGCGCAGGGCAGCCCCAACCCGATTTTGTTCAGCCGCTGGAGGCGCCACTCATTGATGCGCTGACGCTGGAGGCCTTTCTGCGCTTCTGGCGACATCCGGTGCGTGCCTGGTTCCATCAGCGGCTGGGCGTGAGTTTCTGGCTGGAGGAGAACGAACTGCCCGACAGCGAGCCGTTTGCCCTCGACAACCTGGAACGTTATCAGATTAACGCGCAGCTGCTGAATGCCCTGGTCGAAAGCGAGGACACTCAGCGGCTCTATGCGCATCATCGTGCGGCCGGGAATCTGCCTTACGGCGCATTCGGTGAGCTGTTCTGGCAGGCGCAACGCGATGAGATGCAGGAAGTGGCGGCAGAAGTAGTAACGCAACGCAGCGACGGCGAGAGCTGGGAAGTGAATCTGCAGCTGGAGCAGGTCAGCTTAACCGGCTGGCTGACGCAGGTGCAGGATGATGGATTGCTGCGCTGGCGGCCTGGCGTGCTCAACATGAACGACGGACTGTTGCTGTGGCTGGAGCACCTGGTTTACTGCGCGCTGGGCGGCACTGGCAGCAGCCGGATGTTTGGCCGGCAGCAAAGCCGCTGGTGTTTCCTCGCCGTACCGCAGACCGAGGCGATCGCTGCACTGAATGAGTATGTTGCTGGCTATCTCGACGGTATGCGTCAGCCGCTGATGCTGCTTAACAGGAGTGGCGGCGCGTGGCTCACCGCCAGTTACGACAAAAAAAGTCAGCAACTACTGACAGATGAGGCCACCCAGATCAAGGCGCGCAATCGCCTGCTGACGGCCTGGTCAGGCAACTATCAGCTTGAGGGGGAAGGCAGCGATCCCTATCTGCAACGTCTTTGCCGGGTGCTGGATGAATCACAACTACAGCAGATAACTGAGGCGGCACAGCGCTGGTATTTACCGGTGCTGGCTGCACATCAGGATGATGAATAGCCGATCAGAAAGCGTTTTTGCTTTCTGACTCATAACACAGAAATTTTGCTCTGCTTTGAGCCGCCGGGTCCGACATTGGCGGTTTATCGGGAAACGAGAGGGGTTTACATGCGGGTACACGCACGCTGGATAGCGGCGCTAATGTTAAGCCTGGCGGCTTGCACAGCACAGGCGCAGACATCATCGGGCTGGCAGCCAGTTAACGACACCATTCGCAAAAGTGAACAGGATCCCCGTCACTATCAGGCGATCCGGCTGGATAACGGGATGACGGTATTACTGGTTTCCGATCCGGTGGCACCGAAATCGCTGGCGGCGCTGACGCTGCCGATAGGATCGCTGGACGATCCCGATCAGCAGGCGGGACTGGCGCACTACCTGGAGCATATGGTGCTGATGGGCTCAAAGCGCTACCCGCAGCCGGACAACCTTGCTGAATTCCTGAAAAAGCATGGCGGCAGCCACAACGCCAGTACGGCCTCTTATCGCACCGCCTTTTATCTGGAAGTCGAAAACGATTCGCTGGAACCAGCGGTCGATCGCCTCGCCGATGCGGTGGCTGAGCCGCTGCTGGATCCGGTTAATGCCGACCGCGAGCGCCACGCTGTGAATGCCGAGCTGACGATGGCCCGCGCGCGCGATGGCCTGCGTATGGCTCAGGTTGGCGCAGAAACCCTGAACCCGGCCCATCCAGCGTCACGTTTCTCGGGCGGCAATCTTGAAACCCTGAAAGATAAGCCCGGCAGTAAACTGCACCAGGCGCTGCTGGATTTCTATCACACTCATTACTCCGCCAACCTGATGAAGGCGGTGATCTACAGCAACAAACCGCTGCCGGAGATGGCGTCGATTGCGGCTAAAACCTTTGGCCGGGTGCAGAACCATGACGCCAGCGTGCCGGAGATTACGGTGCCGGTGGTGACGGATGCGCAGCAGGGCATCATCATTCATTACGTTCCGGCGCAGCCGCGCAAGCAGCTCAAAATTGAATTCCGCATTGCCAACAACAGCGATCGCTTCCGCAGTAAAACTGACACGCTGATCAGCTACTTAATCAGTAACCGCAGTAAAAATACCCTGACCGACTGGCTGCAAAAACAGGGGCTGGCCGACGGGGTGAATGCGGGCGCGGACCCGATGACCGAGCGTAACAGCGGCGTGTTTGCGATCACCGCTTCACTCACGGATAAAGGTCTGGCACAGCGTGACGAAGTGGTGGCGGCGATATTCAGCTACATCAATCTGCTGCGTCAGCAGGCTGATGATAAGCGCTATTTCGATGAAGTTTCACACGTACTGGCGCTCGATTTCCGCTATCCCTCCCTCACCCGCGATATGGATTACATCGAATGGCTGGTCGATACCATGCTGCGCGTGCCGGTTGAACATACGCTGGATGCGCCTTATCTGGCGGATCAGTACGATGCCGCCGCTATCAAAGCCCGGCTTGACGGGATGACCCCGCAGCATGCGCGCATCTGGTACATCAGCCCGCAGGAGCCGCACAATAAAACAGCCTATTTTGTGGATGCCCCTTATCAGGTTGAGAAGATCACGCCCCAAACCTTTGCCGACTGGCAGCAGCGCGCCAGCCAGATTACGCTGTCGATGCCCGTGCTGAATCCGTATATCCCGGATGATTTCACCCTGTTGCCGTCAGACGGTAAAACGTATCCGCATCCGGTGAAGCTGGAAAACGAAGACGGTATGCGCATTTACTGGATGCCCAGCCGCTATTACGCCAGCGAGCCAAAAGCAGCCATCACCCTGGCGTTACGCAATAAAAACGCCATCAGCGACGCCCGTCAGCAGGTGCTGTTTGGCCTGAATGACTATCTCTCCAGCCTGGCTCTGGACGAGCTTAATTCGCAGGCCTCGGTAGGCGGCATCAGCTTCTCAACCGGTGAAGATGAGGGGCTGGTGTTCAGCGCCAGTGGTTTCACTCAGCGCCTGCCGACACTGCTGAAGAAACTGGTGGAAGGTTATGCCACCTTCCAGCCGACAGAACAGCAGCTGGAGCAGGCCAAATCCTGGTATCTGGAGCGGCTGGACGCGGCGGAAAAAGGCAAGGCGTTTGAGCAGGCGATTCAGCCAATGCAGCTGTTGTCGCAGCTGCCGTATACCCAGCGTGAGGCCCGCCGCAGGCTGGTCAGCACCATCTCGCTCAAAGAGGTGACGACCTATCGCGATACGCTGTTCCGCGACGCCACGCCAGAGATGCTGGTGGTGGGTAACCTCAGTGCTGACAGCGTAAAGCAACTGGGACATGAGCTTAAGCAGCAGATGCAGAGTCATGCCACCCGCGACTGGCACAGCCAGTATGTGACCATTAAAAAGCCGCTGAAAGCCAACCTGCAGCAGCAGGGCAGTAGCACCGACTCCGCCCTGGCCGCGCTCTATGTGCCAATGGGATACAGTGAATATCAGAGCATGGCGCACAGCTCCATGCTGAGCCAGATTGTGCAGCCCTGGTTCTACAATCAGCTGCGTACCAAAGAGCAGCTCGGCTACGCGGTCTTTGCCTTCCAGATGCCAGTCGGTCGCCAGTGGGGGATCGGCTTCCTGCTGCAAAGTAACAGCAAACAACCGGACTGGCTGTTGCAGCGCTATCAGGCCTTCTATCCGCAGGCGGAAAAACGGCTGCGCAGCATGAAGCAGGCCGACTTTGCCCAGTATCAGCAGGCGATGATCAATGATTTGCAGCAGCGTCCGCAGACGCTCTTTGAGGAAGCGGATCGCTACAGCCGCGACTTTGATCGGCAGAATGATCAATTTGATACCCGGCAAAAAATGACAGAGCAGGTTCAGCGGTTAACCCCGGCCAGCCTGGCAGACTTTTTCCGACAGGCCGTGATCGAACACAAGGGCATGGCGATGACCTCGCAGATTGCCGGTACCGGCAATGGCAAAGTTGAATTTGCCCGCCAGCCTGGCTGGAAAACCTGGAATGAAGTGGCGCAACTGCAGCAGTCGCTGCCGGTAAAGAGTGAGACCCAATGACGCAGTTACCTCCCGTATCGCTGAATCCTTTAACGCTGCCGCTCAGAGGCGAGCGGCTGATTGAGGCGTCTGCGGGCACCGGAAAAACCTTTACCATTGGTCTGCTCTATCTGCGCCTGCTGCTGGGTCTGGGCGGAGAAAATGCGTATAGCCGACCGCTTTCAGTAGAAGAAATTTTAGTAGTGACCTTCACCGAGGCCGCGACCGCTGAGTTGCGCGGGCGAATCCGCGAGAACATTCATCAGTTGCGTCTGGCCTGTATTCGCGGCAAAAGCAGCAACCCGATGCATCAGTTACTGCTGGCGCAGATGCCGGATCTGAGTCAGGCCGCCGCGCAGTTGCTGGCGGCAGAACGGCAGATGGATGAAGCCGCTATCTTCACCATCCACGGCTTCTGTCAGCGGATGCTCAATCTCAATGCTTTTGAATCGGGAATGCTGTTTGAGCAGGAGCTGATTGAAGATGAGCAGGCGCTGCTGAAGCAGTCGACCGCCGATTTCTGGCGTCGCCAGTGCTACCCACTGACGCTTGATGTGGCGCGCATTATCGCCGCAGAGTGGAGCGGGCCGGACAGCCTGCTGACAACGCTGCGTCCCTGGCTACAGGGTGAATCGCCGGGCCTGAAACGTCCGCCCGCCGCAGGCGAGACGCTGGAGTCACGTCACGCCAGCAATCTGGCACGCATCGAGGCTATCAAGCAGCAGTGGCAGGCGCTCAGCGCCGATGTTGAGGGGATGATCAGCGCATCCGGCGTGGATAAACGCAGCTACAGCAGCAAACATCTGCCCAACTGGGTCGCCCGCGTCACGCAGTGGGCCGGCAGCGAAACGCTGGATTACCAGTTGCCTAAAGAGCTGGAGCGCTTTGGGCAGCAGGTGCTGGATGAGAAAACCAAAAAAGGCGAAGCGCCGCGCCATTCGCTGTTTGAGGCGATCGATCAGTTCCTGGCCGAACCGCTGTCATTGCGGGATGTGATCATTGCTCAGGCGCTGACCGATGTGCGTGCCACGGTACAGCGCGAGAAACGGTTACGGGCGCTGTTAGGCTTCGACGATCTGCTCAGTAAGCTGGATGAGGCGCTGCAGCAGCCCGGCGGCGTTTTGCTGGCCGAAACCATCCGGGCACGTTTCCCGGTGGCCCTGATTGATGAATTTCAGGATACCGATCCGCAGCAGTATCGCATCTTCCGCACGCTCTATATTAATCAGCCGGAACAGGCGCTGTTTCTGATTGGCGATCCCAAGCAGGCGATTTATGCGTTTCGCGGCGCAGATATTTTTACCTATCTGCGGGCCAGAAATGAAATCAGTGCTCACTACACACTGGATACCAACTGGCGTTCTTCACCGGAAATGGTAGAGAGCGTCAACCGCCTCTTTTCTCAGCTCGATTCGCCTTTCCTGTTCTCGGCGATCCCCTTTCAGCCGGTTAGGCCCGCTGCGCCCAATCAGTCGCTGAAGCTGATTTTTGACGAGCAGCAGCAACCGGCGTTACGGTTCTGGCTGCAGCCTGGCGAGGGCGTCGGTAACAGCGATTACCAGCAGTTTATGGCGCAGCAGTGTGCGGCCGATATCAGCCGCTGGCTGGTGGCAGGACAGCAGGGACGCGCCTGTCTGGGCAAAGGCGAGGCGCTGCAGCCGGTGCGGGCTTCCGATATCACTGTGCTGGTGCGCAGTCGCAATGAGGCCGGTTTAATTCGCGACGCGCTGAATGCGCTGTCGATTCCGTCGGTCTATCTCTCCAGCCGTGACAGCGTCTACACCACGCCGGAAGCGCGCGAACTGCTCTGGTTACTGCAGGCGATTCAGGCACCGGAGCAGGAACGGCTGCTGCGCAGCGCGCTGGCGACCTCTATTTTTGCCATCGACGCGGCAACGCTGGACGCGCTGACACAGAATGAGCGGGAGTGGGATGCGCTGGTGGAGCAGTTTGCCGTCTGGCAGCAGCTGTGGCATCAGCGCGGCGTATTACCGATGCTGCGTGATGTGATGATCAAGCGGCAGCTGGCGGAGAATATGCTGGCCTCGGAGAACGGTGAACGTCGTCTGACTGACCTGATGCATCTGGGGGAACTGCTGCAGGAAGCCTCGGTGCAGCTGGAGAGCCCGCACGCCCTGGTGCGCTTCCTGGCGCAGCAGATCGCCCGGCCGAACAGCCAGGCCTCCAGCCAGCAGCTGCGACTGGAAAGTGACCGCCATCTGGTGCAGATCATTACCATCCACAAATCAAAAGGGCTGCAGTATCCGCTGGTCTGGCTGCCCTTTGCCGCCGGGTTCCGAGAGGCTGCCAGCGCGCTCTATCACGATCGCGACAATTTCACGGCGCTGCTCGATGTGCAGGGCGATGCGCAGAGTCTGGCGCTGGCCGAAGAGGAGCGTCTGGCGGAGGATCTGCGTCTGCTTTACGTGGCGCTGACCCGTTCGGTCTATCACTGCAGCGTCGGCATTGCACCGCTGATCAAAGGCACCCGCAAAAAAGAGGGCGAAAGCGATCTGCACAAGAGCGCGCTGGGCTATCTGGTGCAGCAGGGTCAGGCGGCCGATGCGCAGCAGCTCAGCCAGCGACTCAATGCATTAACCGGTGAAGGCATTGCGCTGGTTGAAGAGGATCTGATTCCGGGGGAAATATGGCAGGACGCTGAGCAGGGTGATGAGGCGTTAAGCAGCCGCGACGTGACCCGCGCGCTGGCGGATGTCTGGCGGGTAACGAGTTACTCTGGCCTGCAACAGCATCACAACTCGCCGCTGCTGGATGCACTGCCCAACTTCGATATCGATGCGGCGGGCGAAGAGGAGAGTGGGGAAGAGGCGGAACTGACGCCACACCACTTTCCGCGCGGTGCGGCACCCGGCACCTTCCTGCACGGCCTGTTCGAGTCGATCGACTTTACCGAGCCGCCGGATCGCATCTGGCTGGAAGATCAGCTGCAGCATAATGGCTATCCGCTGAGCTGGTTACCGGTCATTGAACAGTGGATCGATCGGGTGTTACATACCCCGCTCAACGCGGAGGGGCTGACGCTGTCGGCGATCAAAAGCAGCGATCGGCTGATCGAGATGGCGTTCTATCTGCCGATCAACAACCTGCTGACGGCGGACGATCTTGACGATTTGCTGCGCCGGCACGACAGCCTTTCACAGCAGGCTGCGGCCCTGGATTTTCGTCAGGTGCGCGGCATGCTGAAGGGCTTTATCGATCTGGTCTTCCGCTGGCAGGGAAAATATTATCTGCTGGATTACAAATCGAACTGGCTGGGGGAAAGTCACGCTGCTTATACGCCTGAAGCGATGGCGCAGGCGATGATTGGCCACCGCTACGATTTGCAGTATCAGCTCTATACGCTGGCGCTGCATCGCTATCTGCAACATCGCCTGCCGGACTATGACTATCAGCAACATTTTGGTGGGGTATTTTATCTGTTTTTACGCGGGATGGATGGCAGCTCACCGGACAACGGCATTTTTGCCACCCGACCTGACGAAGCCTTTGTGGAAGAGATCGATGCACTGTTTGGTGAAACCGGGGAGACGTTATGAGTGACATGCTGAGTCTGCTGCTGCAGGCGGTAGAGAAGCGTCTCCTGCGGCCGCTGGATATTCAGTTTGCCCAGCTGGTGGCGCCGGAATCCGATCCTGCGCTACTGCTTGCGGCCGCCTGCGTCAGCGCTGAAGCGGGTGAAGGGCACGTCTGTTTGCCGCTGAGCAATCTCAGTGAAGCGAACCTGTTTGCCGGGCGTCAGCCTGCCCTGGCTCAGGCCATCTGGCAGGCGGCTGACGCGCCGGATGACTGGCCATCACGCTTTGCAGACTGGCCGGCGGTCAGTGACGGCAGCCGGGTGACGCCGCTGGTGCTCAGTAACCAGCGTTTATATCTGCATCGGTTGTGGCACAGCGAAGGCCGGGTTGCCGACTTCTTTGCGGCGCAGGAAGTGAAAACCGCCTTTGATATCAGCGCCGCAGGCGACGTACTTAACAGCCTGTTTGGCGACCAGCCGGAGAACTGGCAGAAAATTGCGGCGGCCGTGGCGCTGACCCGCAAGACGGCGGTGATTTCCGGCGGGCCGGGCACCGGCAAAACCACCACGGTGGCGAAACTGCTCGCCGCCCTGATTCGCCTGAATCCCGGCGCGCTGCGTATTCAGCTGGCGGCACCGACCGGCAAAGCCGCCGCGCGGCTGACCGAGTCACTGGGCCGCGCGCTGCAGGATCTGGCGGTCAGCGACGAAGAGCGGCGGCGTTTTCCCGCCGAAGCCACCACGCTGCATCGCCTGCTGGGCGCGCAGCCCGATACCCAGCGGCTACGCTACCATGCCGGTAACCCACTGCATCTTGATGTGCTGGTGGTGGATGAAGCGTCGATGGTCGATCTCTCCATGATGGCAAAACTGATCGCCGCGCTGCCTGCTCATGCCCGCGTGGTGTTTCTGGGCGATCGCGATCAGCTGGCCTCCGTTGAAGCCGGTGCGGTGCTGGGCGATATCTGCCGCTGCACGGAAAGCGGCTACAGCCTGGAGCGGGCAGAGCAGCTCGCTCTGCTGACCGGCTGCACTTTGCAGGGCAGTGATGATGCGCAGGCCCCGGCAGTGCGTGACAGCATCTGTCTGCTGCAGAAAAGTTATCGGTTTGACGCCTCATCCGGCATCGGCCTGCTGGCCAAAGCGATCAATCAGGGCGATGCAGAGCAGGTCAGGGCAGTGTTTGCTGCGGCTCATGAAGATGTCAGTTACCAGCCGCTGGACAGTGCTGAAGCGTATCAGGCGATGCTCGATGAAGTCGCACAGGGCTATCAGCCCTTCCTGCAGCTCATCAGACAACAGGCACCGCCCGCTGAAGTGATCGCCGCTTTTGGCCGTTATCAGCTGCTGTGTGCACTCCGTGACGGGCCATTTGGCGTGCAGGGTCTGAACCAGCGCATTGAGCAGCGACTGATGCAGCTGCAGCGCATCCGGCGTCCCGGCATGGGCAGCCGCTGGTATGAAGGGCGTCCGGTGATGATTACCCGAAATGACAGCGCGCTCGGCCTGTTTAATGGCGATATCGGCATTACGCTGCGGGATGATGAGGGCAACCTGAAGGTCTTTTTCCCGCTGCCGGATGGGTCGATTAAGGCGATTCAGCCGAGCCGGTTGCCTTCACATGAAACCGCCTGGGTGATGACGGTGCACAAATCGCAGGGATCGGAGTTTGAACATACCGCGCTGGTGATGCCTACGCAGTTTCTGCCGGTGCTGACCCGTGAACTGGTCTATACCGCGATTACCCGTGCGCGCAGACAACTGACCATTTACAGCGAACCAGGCGTGTTTCAGCGTGCCGTGCAGCTGCAAACGCAGCGACGCAGCGGTCTGGTGGAGCGACTGGGGGAAACTGGCTGAGATGAAAGGGGACAGAACACCGTGGTGGTGCCTGTCCCTTCCGGATTAAATCAGGTGAGGTCGGCCATCAGCACTTTTGAACGACGCTGATAGTTATACATCTCTTTTTTACTCTCAGGCAGTGACTCAATATCTACCGGCGTAAAGCCGCGTTCCTGGAACCAGTGGATACTGCGCGTGGTTAACACAAACAGCTTTTCCAGCCCCATCTGCTTCGCCTGCAACGCTACGCGCTGCAACAGCATCTCACCGCGTGAAGAGCTGCGATAGTCAGGATGAACCGCCACACAGGCCATCTCGCCAATCTTCTCATCCATAAACGGATAGAGCGCGGCACAGGCGATGGTCAGATTGTCGCGCTGAATAATCGTGAATTTATCGATCTCCATTTCCAGCTGCTCGCGTGAGCGACGCACCAGAATGCCCTGCTGCTCCAGAGGGCGGATCAGTTCGAGGATGCCGCCGATATCGTTGATATTGGCGCGACGGATCTGCTCGGCCGACTCCATCACGATCTGCGTACCGATACCGTCGCGTGAGAAGAGCTCCTGCAACAGCGCGCCATCTTCCTGATAACTGATTAAATGGCTGCGGCGCACGCCACTGCGGCAGGCTTTTACGGCACCACGCAGGAAGCGCACCGTTCCGGAAAGATAGTCGCCTTCCTTTTCAATTTCGTCGATACGCGCCTGCGCGTCATTCGGGAACAGCTCGGAGATGATTTCGCCTTCACTGTTCAGTACGCCCTGTTCAGAGCAGAAACCGATCATTTTTTCCGCTTTGAGCTTAATCGCCAGCTGGGTGGCAACCTCTTCCGAAGTCAGATTAAAGCTTTCGCCGGTAACAGAAACCGCCACCGGCCCCATCAGCACAATGGCATCGTTATCCAGCTGACGATGAATGGCCTCTTCATCAATACGACGGATACGCCCGCTGTGACAGTAATCCACGCCATCATCCACGCCCAGCGGCTGTGAAATAATGAAGTTGCCGCTGACCACATTGATATGCGCACCCTGCAGCGGGGTGTTGTTGAGACTCATCGAGAGGCGGGCAGTGATATCCAGCTGCAACCGGCCAGCAGCCTGCTTCACTAACTCCAGCGATTGCGCGTCAGTCACCCGGGTAAATTTATGATAAACCGGCTCCAGCTGCTGCTGGGCGAGGCTGGCATCAATCTGCGGCCGGGCGCCATAAACGACGACCAGGCGGATGCCCAGGCTGTGCAGCAGGCCGATATCATTAACGATGCCGGAGAAGTTCTCATGCTCAATCGCTTCGCCACCGAGCATGATGACAAAGGTTTTACCCCGGTGGGCATTGATATAGGGAACGGTATGGCGAAAACCCTGAACCAGTTCGGTACTACGTTCCTTCACGGCCAACCCTCAGTGAATGTTTATTCGTATTTTTTGTATTTTTATGCTTTTACGCCCGATTTTGCAAGTCTTAATCCTGACGAAAATTTACGTTTTTATGAGTGTCAAAGACGCTAACAGCCTGCATTATTTAGGGTTTCCGGAGTGACATCATCCTGCGGATTGGATAAAGTTTTCGCCGCCATTTGATTAACTGGCGATTTTTTAGACATAACACAGCAGCTGGAGCGGCATGTCAGACGGTAATTCCCAATTTTCACGCAGACGATTTTTACAGGGGACAGGCGCCTTACTGCTGTTAAGCGTCAGCCGCACAGGGATGGCGGCGAAGAACCACATAGTGGCGGTGCGTATCTGGCCCTCATCCACCTACTCGCGCATGACGCTGGAGTCAAATGTCGCACTGAAGTATAAGCAGTTCGCGCTGAGCAATCCCGAACGCCTCGTCATAGATATTCAGGGCCTGCATCTCAATTCGGCCCTGAAAGGGGTGGATAAGCAGGTACGTGTTGACGATCCCTTTATCAAAAATGCCCGTGTCGGCCAGTTCGACAGCAACACGGTGCGCGTCGTCCTGGAGTTGAAGCGCAACGTCGCGCCGAAGATCTTCAATCTCTCACCGGTCGCCGGGATCAATCACCGGCTGGTGGTCGATCTCTATCCGAGCCAGAACCCGACAGAAGAGGATCCACTGCTGGCCCTGCTGAAAGATTATAACCAGGGCGATCTGGAGAAAGATGAGGGCGTGCAGGCCCCGTTGCCGGGTAAAGCGGGGCGCGATCGTCCGATCATCATCATGATCGATCCGGGGCACGGCGGGGAAGATCCGGGTGCGCACGGCAAATATAAGACCCGCGAAAAAGATATTGTGCTGAAGATCGGACGGCGGCTGAAAGCGCTGATCGATAAAGAGTCCCACATGAAAGCCTATATGACGCGCAATGAAGATGTCTTTATTCCGCTGCGCGTCAGGGTCGCCAAAGCCCGTAAACTGCGTGCCGATCTCTTTGTTTCTATTCATGCGGATGCCTTTACCAGTCGCGCAGCGCGTGGCTCTTCGGTGTTTGCCTTATCCACCAGCGGTGCCACTTCCGCAGCCGCCCGTTTCCTGGCGCAGACGCAGAATGAATCCGACCTGATTGGTGGTGTCAGCAAAAGCGGTGACCGCTATCTGGATCACACCATGTTCGATATGGTGCAGCGCCAGACGATTCACGACAGCCTGAAATTTGGTAAAGAGGTGCTGCATCGCATGGGGCGCATCAACCATCTGCATAAACGCACCGTGGATCAGGCCGGATTTGCGGTGCTGAAAGCCCCGGATATTCCGTCCATTCTGGTAGAGACCGCGTTTATCAGTAATGTGGAAGAGGAGCGTAAATTGCGAACCACCCGCTATCAGCATCAGGTCGCGGAGGCGATTCTGGAGGGTATCAGGGCGTATGTGAAGAGTGGGGCGGCACTGGCCCATCGGTAACGGGGAGTGCGGGTAGCCCGGCTATCCGCGCGCTTTTCAGGGCAGAGAGGGCTAAAGAGGCGTTCCGGGAACGTCAGAAACAAAAAAACACCCTTTCAGGTGTTTAAATGATTGGTTGCGGGGGCCGGATTTGAACCGACGACCTTCGGGTTATGAGCCCGACGAGCTACCAGGCTGCTCCACCCCGCGTCCGTATCATACTTTTTCACATTGTGACTTCTGTAAAACTACTGCAGAAGTATTGGTTGCGGGGGCCGGATTTGAACCGACGACCTTCGGGTTATGAGCCCGACGAGCTACCAGGCTGCTCCACCCCGCGTCCGTATTGCTTCTATTACTTTTACTTCTCACACTGTGACTTCTGTAAAACTGCTTCAGAAGTATTGGTTGCGGGGGCCGGATTTGAACCGACGACCTTCGGGTTATGAGCCCGACGAGCTACCAGGCTGCTCCACCCCGCGTCCGTGGAAGCGCACTATACTCTCCGCGCTGATTCATGCAACCCCTTTTTGCAGATAAACGTCAAATTAACAGCCAGTTGCTGAAGGATTCAGCCATCTGATTAATTATTGAACTGATATGCGCCCGGTCAAAGCGGATGCATTTCATTCTGTCGGGGGCTTTGCTATCGTCGCGGGGCGAACAGTTATAAAAAGAGAAGATAATGAAATCACATTGGGTGAAGTATGCACTTACTGGCGCGTTAATCACGCTGCTGGCGGCCTGTAGCTCTAAACCGACCGATCGCGGTCAGCAATATAAAGATGGCAAATTTGAACAGCCGCTGGCGCTGGTGAATCAGCCCAACGCGAAAGGCGCGCCGGTTAATGGCAAAGATTTTGGCGATCAGGTGCGCCAGATTCAGTCCGCGTCATCCGCCCTTTATAGTCGTCAGAACGGCACCTACAGCGCAATTGAAAGCTGGCTGATGGCGGGAGCCGATACGCGACAGCTTCGTCAGTATGGCCTGAACGCCTGGCAGATGGAGGGAACGGATAACTACGGTAACGTGCAGTTCACCGGTTACTACACGCCGGTCGTCGAAGCACGTTACACCCGACAGGGTGAGTTCCAGTATCCGATCTACCGCATGCCGCCGCGTAAACGCGGTGAAAAATTACCGAGCCGCGCCTCTATCTATAGTGGCGGACTTGATGACCGCTACGTCATTGCCTACAGCAACTCGCTGATTGATAACTTCATGATGGACGTGCAGGGCAGTGGTTATGTCGACTTTGGCGATGGCCGCCCGATGACCTTCTTTGGTTACGCCGGTAAAAATGGCTGGGGCTACCACAGTATTGGTAAAGAGCTGATCGATCGCGGCGAAGTGAAGCGTGAAGATATGTCGATGCAGGCGATTCGCCAGTGGGCGCAGGAGCACTCTCCGCAGGAAGTGCGTGCGCTGCTGGAAACCAATCCGTCATTCGTCTTCTTTAAAGCTGAGCCGTTTACGCCGGTGCGCGGTGCCAGTGCCGTTCCGCTGGTAGCGAAAGCCTCCGTTGCCTCTGACCGCTCAATTATTCCGGCGGGCACCGTACTGCTGGCGGAAGTGCCGCAGTTAAATGAGAAGGGCAAATTCAACGGCAAATATGAGATGCGCCTGATGGTGGCGCTCGACGTGGGCGGCGCGATTAAAGGCCAGCACTTTGATATCTATCAGGGTATCGGCCCGGACGCCGCACATCTGGCGGGCTTCTACAATCATTACGGACGCGTCTGGGTGATCAAAGCCGCACCGGGGGCCGGACAGCCGCTGTTCTCCAGCCCGCAAAACGGTAATAATGGTTCACTGCTTCTCGGCGCTAACTAATTTCTTCTCTGCGGGCCTCCGGGCCCGCACGACGTAACAGGTTCAACTATGAAAGTGTTAAATGACGCCTGGCATCAGCGCTTTGGCGGCACGGCGCGTCTCTATGGCCAGGATGCGCTGCAACGTTTTGCTGACGCACACTTCTGCGTCATCGGTATTGGCGGCGTCGGATCCTGGGCGGCGGAAGCACTGGTGCGCACCGGGATTGGTAAAATCACCCTGATAGATATGGATGATGTCTGTATTACTAACACCAACCGACAGCTTCACGCGCTGCAGGGCAACGTTGGCAAAGCCAAAACGGACGTGATGGCAGATCGGCTGCGTGCGATTAATCCCGACTGCGAAGTGATCTGCATTGATGACTTTATTACGCCAGAGAACACCGCCGAACTGATGGCCGCCGGTTTTGACTACGTGATCGATGCTATCGACAGCGTGCGGCCTAAAGCGGCGCTGATCGCCTGGTGTCGCCGGAATAAAATCCCGTTGATCACTACCGGTGGTGCGGGCGGGCAGATCGATCCGACCCAGATCCAGGTCAGCGATCTGGCGAAAACCATTCAGGATCCGCTGGCGGCGAAGCTGCGTGAGCGACTGAAAAGCCTGGGTGTGGTGAAAAACAGCAAAGGTAAACTCGGCATCGACTGCGTCTTTTCCACCGAAGCACTGGTCTATCCGCAGGCAGATGGCAGTGTCTGTGCTTCACGCAGCACGGCAGAGGGTCCGAAGAGAATGGATTGTACATCCGGCTTTGGCGCAGCAACCATGGTCACCGCCACCTTCGGCTTTGTTGCCGTTTCGCATGCGCTGAAGAAGTTTCTGGCTCGCGCGGCCCGTCAGGACGCCGTCAGCGCCTGACGTGCGGCGTGCTCAACTGCGGTGGTCAGCGCCTGCAGGCCGCTGCTGCGGGAGGCGCTGAGCTGGGCGCGCAGGCCCAGTTCATCAAACAGGGTTAAGGGATCGGTGGCCAGCAATTGCTCCGGCGTCTGGCCCTCAACCGCGGTCAGCAGTACGGCAAGCAGGCCGCGCACAATCCGTCCTTCACTGTCACCATAGAAGTGCAGTGAGCCATCCTCAGTTAACTGGCTGCCCAGCCAGACCCGGTTTTCACACCCGCTCAGTTCAATGTCCGCTGTTTTCAGTTCCTCCGGCAAGGCAGGCAACTGGCGGCTTAGCTGGATCAGCTGACGATAACCATCCTCCCACTGATGAAAGCGGCTAAAGCTCTCTTTCAGACTGGCAACGGTAATCTGTTCGCCAAAGGGGTGTGGCGCTAACAGCGATGAACGCATAATCAAAACTCCGATAACAGCGAGATGGCGCCTTTCATGGCGCGCACCAGCGCATCAACATCCTGCAGATTATTATAGGGTGCAAAAGAGGCCCGCAGCGTGCCGCTGACGCCCAGCGCCGCCAGCAACGGCTGCGCACAGTGCTGGCCCGCGCGCAGGGCGATGCCCTGTTCGGCCAGCAGCGTCACCAGATCGCTGTGATGCAGGTCAGCAAATTCAAAAGCCAGCAGACTGGCGTTGCCACAGCGGAAACTACGGAAGCCGGGCAGTTCTGCCAGCTGCTCTTCCGCCAGCGAGGCAAGCTGCTGACTCCAGCGCTCCGCTTCGGGCAGATCGTACTGCGCCAGCCAGCTCAGTGCTGCACTCAGACCCACCACGCCCGCCACATTCGGGGTACCGGCCTCAAAGCGCCACGGCACCGGCTGCGGCGTGAAACCACCGAAATCGACATCCGTGATCATCTTACCGCCGCCCTGCCAGGGCTCCATCGCCTCCAGCAGTTCCGCTTTGCCATATAACGCGCCAATGCCCATCGGGCCGTAAATCTTATGGCCGGAAAAAGCGTAAAAGTCGATATCCAGCGTCTGTACGTCAGGCGGGCAGTGCACCACGCCCTGCGCGCCATCGACCATCACTTTCGCACCCACGGCGTGCGCTAGCGGAATCGCCCTGGCAAGATCGGGACATCCGCCGGTGACGTTCGACATCTGACCCACGGCCAGCAGGCGGGTGCGGGTGTTGAGCAGGGCAGGTAACAGGCTGATATCCGGCAGATGGTCCGGCCCCAGCGGCCATTTTACGACGCGGGCGCCGCACGCCTGAGCGGCCATCAGCCAGGGAACCAGGTTGGCGTGGTGTTCCGCCTCGCTGACCACAATCTCATCACCGGGCTGCAGGCGCGGCCGCAGCCAGCTGTTCGCCACCAGGTTTATTGCTTCGGTGGTGCCGCGCGTCCAGACAATCTCACGATCGTCAGCGGCGTTGAGCCAGCGGGCAACCTGATTGCGCGCCTGTTCATAGCGATGGGTTAAGGCCTGGGCGGCGGCAAACTGGCTGCGATGTACCGTACCCGCGCTGAGGCTGTAAAACTGCTGCGTGCTGTCAATGACGGCCTGCGGCTTCAGCGTGGTCGCCGCGCTGTCGAGATAAACGCCGGCGTCGGCGAGCGCGGGAAACTGCTGGCGGAATGCGGTGGGATTAAATGCGGTCATGCCTGGTCCATGATAAGAAAAATTAGGACCAAACTGAAAGAATGGTCTGCGTCTGGCAAAGCTGGAAAAGCGCGTTATGCTGAATATTGCAAGGTTTGAACCAAACCCGCATAACTACGGGACGTTTACTAGTCGAACTCACTTATCGGCTGCCTCGGGTTAGCGTAACGCGGGTGGTTTGATGCAATCAATCTACAAGGAGATAGCAGATGAAAAAACTTACCGCAGTACTGGCCATGTGTACGCTGGCTTTCACCCTGACTGCCTGTTCAAGCAATTACGTGATGCATACCAATGATGGACGCACCATTGTCGCTGCCGGCAAGCCTAAAGTCGATAACGATACCGGCATGATCAGCTATAAAGATGCGAATGGCAACGAGCAGCAAATCAACCGCTCTGATGTCAAAGAAATGGTCGAGTCTGGCAAGTAATACGCAAAAAAAAGCACCGCAATTAGCGGTGCTATTTAAAAATCACTATGGACAGACAGGGTAAATCTACAGGAATTAAGAGCTCGATCCGCAATCGTCGGATCAAAAATTGCAAACACAACATCACGACCACAAGCCAAAAGCTTTCAGAAAATCTGCGAACTCACTCACAATTCTAAAAACTTTTCGTTCCGGCTCAGGAAGTGCGGCAACTATAGGTATTTGCTGGAGGTTCCTCAACGGACAAATTATAATGCCTCGGATTAAAAATTCTAATACGTAAACGCTTTGCATAAGCCTGCGTATTTTTCGCCGATCCGGATACGGAAAACCATGTCGAAACGCCTTCCTCCTCTCAACGCACTGCGTGTTTTTGATGCCGCTGCGCGCCATTTAAGCTTTACCAAAGCCGCTGAAGAGCTGTTTGTCACCCAGGCTGCTGTAAGCCATCAGATTAAATCTCTGGAAGATTTTCTGGGGTTAAAGCTGTTTCGCCGGAGGAATCGTTCGCTGTTACTGACCGAAGAAGGGCAAAGCTACTATCTCGACATCAAAGAGATTTTCCAGGCGATCAATGAAGCGACCCGCAAACTGCAGGCGCGCAGTGCCAAGGGTGCGCTGACGGTCAGTTTACTGCCGAGCTTTGCCATTCAGTGGCTGGTTCCCCGCCTCTCCAGCTTTAATATGGCTTATCCGGGAATCGACGTGCGTATCCAGGCGGTTGACCGTGACGAAGAGAAACTGGCCGACGATGTTGATGTGGCAATTTTCTACGGACGGGGCAACTGGCCCGGTCTGCGGGTTGAAAAACTCTATGCCGAATATCTGCTGCCGGTCTGTTCGCCATCGCTGATGACCGGGGAAAACCCGCTGAAAACGCCGATGGATCTCTCGCGCTTTACCCTGCTGCATGATGCCTCCCGCCGTGACTGGCAGTCGTATATCCGGCAACTGGGTCTGCAGCATATCAATGTGCAGCAGGGGCCGATCTTCAGCCACAGCGCCATGGTGCTGCAGGCGGCAATCCACGGTCAGGGGGTGGCGCTGGCAAATAATGTGATGGCGCAGAGTGAAATAGAAGCCGGACGGTTAATCTGCCCGTTTAATGATGTATTAGTCAGTAAAAACGCTTTTTATCTGGTTTGTCATGACAGTCAGGCAGAACTGGGTAAAATAGCCGCCTTCCGACAGTGGATCCTGGAAAAAGCGGCAACCGAACAAGAAAAATTCCGCTTCCGCTATCAACAGTAACAGTTTGATTTGTTTGCATTCAGATGCAAAAAGCACCCAGAGGATCGGTTAATGTCCAGTCGTGCCATGTTTGTTTTTGCGGCTATCAGCGGATTTCTGCTGGTGGCTTTTGGCGCATTTGGTGCCCACGTTTTGAGTCAGTCGCTTGGCGCGGCTGAAATGGCCTGGATTCATACCGGGCTGGAATATCAGGCTTATCACACCTTAGCGGTGATGGGACTGGGCGCCGCGATGTTACGCCGTGCCAATATCTGGTTTTACTGGAGCAGTGCGCTGATGGCGCTCGGCACCGTGTTGTTTAGTGGCAGCCTCTATTGTCTGGCGCTGTCACACCTGAAGTTTTGGGTATTTATCACACCAGTGGGCGGGATCTGTTTCCTTGCCGGTTGGGTATTGATGTTGATTGGCGCTCTGCGTCTTAAACGAAAGGCAGAACGCCATGAATAAAGTTTTACTCTATTGTCGTCCCGGTTTTGAAAAAGAGTGTGCGGCGGAAATCAGCGCCAAAGCGGCCGAACGTGAAATCTACGGCTTTCCACGGGTTAAAGATGACTCCGGTTACGTGCTGTTTGAGTGCTATCAGTTTGAAGATGCGGAGCGTCTGGCGCGTGAACTGCCGTTTGACGAGCTGATCTTTGCCCGTCAGATGCTGGTCGTCGGCGAAATGCTGCGTGACCTGCCGCAGGAAGATCGCATCACCCCGATCGTCGGCATGCTGACTGGCGTGGTGGAGAAGGGCGGCGAACTGCGTGTTGAAGTACCTGACACCAACGAAGCCAAAGAGCTGACCAAATTCTGCCGTAAGTTCACCGTGCCGCTGCGTTCAGCACTGCGTGAAAGCAAAATTCTGCTGAATTATGAAAGTCCGAAACGCCCTGTGGTGCATGTCTTTTTCATCGCACCTGGCACCTGTTACGTTGGCTACTCCATCCGGGAAAACAGCTCGCCGTTTTACATGGGTATTCCACGCCTTAAGTTTCCTTCCGATGCACCAAGCCGTTCCACGCTTAAGCTGGAAGAGGCGTTCCACGTCTTTATCCCTGCGGATGAGTGGGATGAGCGTTTAGCCAGTGGCATGTACGCCGTGGATCTCGGAGCCTGTCCGGGCGGCTGGACTTATCAGCTGGTCCAGCGCAGCATGATGGTTTATGCGGTGGACAACGGACCGATGGCCCCAAGCCTGATGGATACCGGCCAGGTGATGCACGAGAAAGCCGATGGATTTAAATTCCGTCCGCCACGCACCAACATCAGCTGGCTGGTGTGTGACATGGTGGAGAAGCCGGTTCGCGTGGCTAACCTGATGACCGACTGGCTGGTCAACGGCTGGTGCCGTGAAGCGATCTTTAACCTCAAATTGCCGATGAAAAAGCGTTATGAAGAGGTGACGCAGAATCTGGCAATGATGCAGGAGCGCTTTGATGAGAATGGCATTAACGTGCAGATTCGCGCCCGCCAGCTCTATCATGACCGCGAAGAGGTGACGGTTCATGTGCGCCGTATGTGGGCAGCCACCGGTGGCCGTCGCGACGAACGTTAATCGCCGGGCTGAGTGCAATCGCACTCAGCCGGTATAACGCAGCGTATTCAGATTTCCCTGCAACACCAGATCCCGCTTCAGCGTGGCCACCTGACGGCTGATCTCAGCCATCTGCTGGCCTTCCGCGAGCTTTTCCTGCCATTTGGCGGGTACCTTATCCAGTTGCTGATAGATCCCTTCGAGCGTATGAAACTCAGTCAGCAGCTGTTTCGCGCTTTTCGGGCCGATGCCGGTGATGCCCGGAATTTTACTGCTGCTGATGCCGCACAATCCCCAGTAGTCGGGTAACAGCTGTGGTGCCACGCCAAATTCAGCGTCGATAAAGGGCAGATCGAGCCACCGTTTCTGAAAATAGTCGCGAATACGGATCTCGGGTGCCAGCAGCTGACAATAGCCTTTGTCAGTGGAGACAATGGTGGCCTGATGTCCGGCCTGAGCCATTTTCACCGCCAGCGTCGCCGCTAAATCATCCGCCTCATCCTCGCCCGCTATCCAGCAGCTGACGCCTGCGGCGCGAAAAGCCTCCTGTAACGCTGGCATCTCTGCCTGTAAATCGTCTGGCATCGGCGGGCGACCGCTTTTGTAATCGGGAAGCAGCTGATGCCGCCAGCCCTGATGACGCGCTTCGCCATCAAATACGGCGACAGCGTGCGTTGGATGGGCGTGACCCAGTACCTGGCGCAGCGCGGCCACGCAGCCTTCGACACAGGGTGAGCCTTGTACCGCATGCAGACGGCGAATCAGATTCAGCGCGTCAACAATAACAAGATGAAGAGCCATGAGAGTATGGGCAGCCCGTGGGCTGCCTCCTGGTTTATTTGATAATTTCGTAGCAGGGGATGTAGGCGGTGCCTGGCAGCTTCATGCGTTGCTGAGCAACGAATCCCTGCAGCAGTTCATCCATGCGGTGCATGATGTCGGGGTCGCCATGCAGTTTAAAGCGTCCCTTCTCACGGATTTCGCGGATGCCCATCTCTTTAACGTTACCCGCGACGATGCCTGAGAAGGCGCGGCGCAGGTCGGCAGCCAGCTTCTCGGGAGGCTGGTTGGTGTAGAGATTGAGGTTCGCCATATTTTCATGGGTTGGCAGGAACGGCACCTGCAGATCCGGTTCAATGCGAATCGACCAGTTGAAACTGTAAGCATCGCCGGTTTCGCGACGATTCTCTTTCACCTGCGGCATCGCTTTCTTCATCAGACGCGCCACTTCTGCCGCGTCATCAATGATGATCTGATAATGCTTCCGCGCCTGTTCACCCAGCGTGTTAACGATGAAATCATCCAGCACGCGGAAGTAATCGGCGCTCTCTTTCGGGCCGGTCAGAATCAGCGGCAGCACCTGATCGCTGTTGTGCGGATTCATCAGGATGCCCAGCAGATAGAGCAGCTCTTCTGCCGTGCCGACGCCGCCAGGGAAGATGATGATGCCGTGGGCAATACGCACAAAAGCTTCCAGACGTTTTTCAATGTCCGGCATGATGATCAGCTCATTCACCAGCGGATTCGGCGGTTCAGCCGCGATGATTGAGGGCTCGGTCAGGCCGATAAAGCGGCTGTCACGATAGCGCTGCTGAGCGTGGCCAACGGCAGCTCCTTTCATCGGCGCTTCCATCACGCCCGGCCCGCAGCCGGTACAGATGTTCAGTTCACGCAGCCCAAGCTGCGTTCCGACATTGCGGCAATACTGATATTCGACAGCGTTGATGGAGTGACCACCCCAGCACACCACGGTGTTGGGATACTCGCCGATGTGCAGTGCCCGCGCATTACGCAGAATAGAAAAGACGGTGTTGGTGATCGTGGCGGAATCGTTCTCTTCCGCTGCCGTGAAACGGCCCGGCATGTTGAGCTGACCGCTGACAAACAGGATGTCACGCAGCACGGCAAACAGGTTTGCCTGCAGTGAACGGATGATGCGGCCATCCACGAACGCCTCTTCCGGCGGATTGATCAGTTCCAGTTTGACGCCGCGCTCACGGCGCAGCACGTTGATGTCGAAATTCTCAAAGCGGGAGAGCAGTTCGTGGCTGCTGTCAGTCTGGCTGCCGGAGTTCAGCACGGCCAGGGAGCAATTGCGGAACAGCTGGTAGAGGTCACTGCTGGCTGTGCGCTTCAGCATATCCACTTCCAGCTGCGAGAGCAGATCCATTGAGCCAAGTGGGCTGATATGGGTAATCAAATGAACTCCTTTACACCCGCCTGGGTGCGTGTTGGCACTGCAAAGGCAGTGACGAAAATCCCTGGTCGGCAACCCGCAGGTTGCCGCCATCACCAGAGTAGCCTTGTCGGCCCGCACAGCTCAAGCGGAACTGCGCTTCCTGCACGCAGCCTGCGAGAAGTCTCGCAAACTACTGACGAACCAGCCGTGAAAAACCGGGGGAGAAGGGCACATTGGTGCGCCACGGGTTGATATCCAGCCCGCCACGACGGGTATAACGCGCATACACGGTCAGCGCTTCCGGATGGCAGAAACGCATCACATCATTAAAGATGCGCTCGACGCACTGCTCGTGAAATTCGTTGTGCTGGCGGAACGAGACCAGATAGCGCAGCAGCGCTTCACGCTCGATACGCGGGCCTTTGTAGCGGATCATCACCGAGCCCCAGTCAGGCTGATTGGTAATCAGGCAGTTTGACTTGAGCAGGTGGCTGACCAGCGTCTCCTCAACGATTTCACTGCCTGTGGCATCCGCCAGATAATCCGCATTGAAGCGGTAATCCTCGATGGCGATATCCTGCTCATCAATGCAGGTGCCCTCAAAATGACCGATAGGCTGGCCTTCAATCTCATGAAGACGGAACAGCGCGACCCGCGCTTCACCTTCGGCACAGGCACTCAGATCCCGCTCCAGCGTCTGACGGACCTCGCCCCAGTCCGCAAAGCGGGTCTGGTTGAAACTGTTCAGGTAGAGCTTGAAGCTTTTCGACTCGATAAGATTGCGGCTCTGCGCGTCCAGCACCACTTCGCCGACGGCAACCTGAGGCAGCCCTTTGCTGTTGAGCCACGAGAGTTCATACAGCGTCCAGATATCGCTGCCGGTAAAGGGCAGGCTGTCGGGAAACAGGCCAAGCGGTTCACGGTTCAGGCTGCGTGGCACCGACTGCAGTAAGCTGTTGTCATACCGATCGTGATAGGCTGTGGGTTTGCCCAGCGTCAGGTTACTGAGTGCCTGATCCTGTTCGTGAGTAGTCATTGCGGTTACCACCAAAATTAATCAAAGTGGGTAAGTGTAACCCATCAGAAGTGAGAATATGAATGATGCAGCAAACTGCCGCCGCGTTGCGCGACTTTACCACCCGATACTGCCAGCACTGGCTTCAGCACGCGGGGCATGCACCGGCCAGCAGCGATCTTTATGGCGTCCCCTCGCCCTGTAAAAGGGAGGATCGCGATCAGCGTGTCGTCTGGCAGCCGCAGCCGTTTAGTCTGCCTCCGACGCTGGATGCGATTGAGCGGGCAATCGACATCCAGCTCCAGCCGTCGATCACAGATTTCTACACCACGCAGTTCGCCGGGGATATGCAGGCCCGTTTTGGTGAGAACCCGCTGACACTGTTGCAGGTGTGGAGTGAAGAGGATTTCCTGCGGTTACAGGAGAATCTGATTGGGCATCTGGTGATGCAGCGCCGCCTGAAACAGGCGCCTACGCTGTTTATTGCCACGACCGATTCAGAGGAGGAGATCATCTCTCTCTGTAATCTCAGTGGCGAAGTCATTCTGGAGCAGCCTGGCCGTAAACAGCGTGTCGTCTTAGCGGAAAGTCTTGAGATATTTCTTAAGTCATTACAACCGGTTATCATCTGATTTGCAGTGATTTGCCGCTCGGCTTGTAAGACATCTCTTACATCTGCTGTAAGAGATCGCCATATAACGGGTGAGACATCCGGAAGGCCGATATGTAAAAATATTGTGAATCATCAACTTAATGGCGTTTATCCTAAATTGTGCCGCAGATTTCGTAAAGTTCCGCTGTGAGTACCTTGTGCGCGTAACGAGTTCTGTCAAAATGTTTCGCACTGCAGGACGCTCAGGAAACAGATATCGTCAGGATGATGATAAGCCATGAGGCAGGAACGTAACGGAGCTTACGGCACACGGAAGGTTTCAGGACGAAACAGGAACGCTCAGGATTGGGCAAGGGACACCTCCAGGATGGAGAACGAGAACCCCCTCAGACGAGGTGGTGGGCCAGGACGCTAAGGATACATCAGGATGATGCGCGACAGGAGTTCGCACTGGACAAGTTGTCATGGAAGAGCAGGGAGCAAAAACGTAGCGGGAAGGCTGCAAACGAACCGGGAGCACTGTTTATACAGTGCTCCCTTTTTTTGTGCCTGTGCCAACAAGTGATATGCTTGCCGCCCATTTTTGACTGCTCGCTGGAGGTGGCGCATGACGCCTGAACAATTGATTACGCAACGGCTGGAGCAACTGGAAGCGGTGATGCGTGAGCACCATCTCTGGCAGAGTATGCCGCCAGCCGAAGGCGCGCTGGAGAGCCAGGAACCCTTTTGCCTGGATACGCTGGAGCCGCTGCAGTGGCTCCAGTGGGTCTTAGTCCCGCGGATGCATGCCCTGATTGCCGCCGGGCATCCGTTACCGCAAAACTTTGCCGTTGCTCCCTACTATGAAGTGGCGCTGGAGTCTGACCAGCCCGGTATTGCGCCGCTGCTGCTGACCCTGCGTCAGCTGGATACGTTGATCGGGGATGCTGCCCACTGATGCTGGAGATACTCTATCAGGATGAGTGGCTGGTGGCCGTCAACAAGCCCAGCGGCTGGCTGGTTCATCGCAGCTGGCTGGATCGCCATGAAACGGTGTTTGTGATGCAGACCGTGCGTGATCAGATCGGACAGCATGTCTTTACTGCGCATCGTCTGGATAAGCCCACGTCAGGCGTGCTGCTGATGGGGCTTTCGAGCGAAGTCGGACGTCTGCTTTCCCTGCAGTTTGAACAGCACCAGATGCAGAAAACCTACCACGCCGTGGTACGCGGCTGGCTGGAGAGCAGCGGGACGCTCGATTATCCGCTGGTGGAAGAGCTGGATAAAATTGCTGACAGGCACGCCACTGAAGCGCGAACCGCACAGCCCGCCATCACCGATTATCAGTCACTGGCCACCGTTGAGATGCCGGTCGGCATTGGTCGTTATCCCACGTCGCGTTACAGCCTGGTTGAAATGGCCCCGAAAACCGGTCGCAAGCATCAGCTGCGTCGCCATATGTCACACCTGCGTCATCCGATTATCGGTGATTCTGCGCACGGTGATCTGCGTCAGAACCGGGGGGCCGCCGAACATTTTGGCGCTAACCGACTGATGCTGCACGCCAGCAGCCTGGCATTGACCCATCCGGTGACCGGTGAACCTTTGCTGATTCGCGCCGGACTTGATGGCGTCTGGCAGAATCTGATGAATCAGTTTGGCTGGCAGGATCAGATTCCTGAGGTGCCGCGGGTTGAGTTTGACGCAGCACCAGGACAGGATAACGTTTCAGAATAAGGGAGAAAGCAGATGGCAAAGATTGGCATTTTTGTGGGTACGGTTTACGGCAATGCGCTGATGGTGGCGGAAGAAGCGGAGCCGTTACTGCAGCAACAGGGGCACAGCGTCACCGTGTTTGACGATCCGACGCTGGCTGACTGGCAGAACTATGCCAGCGACGTGGCGCTGGTGGTTACATCGACCACCGGGCAGGGCGATTTTCCCGACACGATTTCAGGTCTGTTCCATGCGATTAAAGATAAGCTGGGTCATCAGCCTGCACTGCGCTATGGCGTGATTGCGCTGGGTGACAGCAGTTATGACCATTTTTGTGGCGCGGGCAAAGCCTTTGATGCGCTGCTGCAGGAGCAGGGCGCGCAGCGGGTTGGAGAGGTGTTACTGGTTGATGCCACTGAAAACCCTGAGCCGGAAGCGGTTACCTCTCCGTGGGTTGAAGCCTGGGGCGCGCAACTCTGATGGCGATGCCAGGCTTATCTCTGCCTTAGCAGCATAAAGATAAGCCTGGCGTGCGATATCAGGTAATGGGTGCCGGGTTAAACACCGCCAGCTGATTACGGATGCCCCAGCGATCGGACCAGGTCTGCTTCCTGCCACTGGCAATGTCCAGAATCAACTCAAACAGTCTCCAGCCTACCTGTTCAATACTCTCTTCACCGGTCGCAATTGTCCCGGCATTGATGTCCATCAGATCGTGCCAGCGCTCGGCCAGGGCATTACGCGTCGCCATCTTGATCACCGGAATCGCAGCCAGACCGTAAGGCGTTCCGCGCCCGGTAGTGAACACCTGCAGAGTAATACCTGACGCCAGCTGCTGCGTTCCGCAGACAAAATCGCTGGCGGGCGTCGCCGCATAAATCAATCCACGCCGCGTAGGCCGCTGACCGGGTGAGAGCACTTCAACAATGGCGCTACGTCCCGATTTAGCGATTGATCCGAGAGCTTTCTCCACCACGTTCGCCAGCCCGCCTTTTTTATTGCCCGGCGACGGGTTAGCGCTGCGGTCGGTCTGGCCCTGGTCGAGGTAATTGTCATACCAGGCCATCTCCTCCAGTAAGCGCTTACCAACTTCCTGATTAATGACGCGCGGTGTCAGCAGGTGAATCGCATCACGCACTTCAGTCACTTCCGAGAACATTACGGTCGCGCCGCAGCGCACCAGTAGATCAGAGGCGAAGCCCACGGCCGGATTCGCCGTTACGCCCGAGAACGCATCGCTGCCACCACACTGCATACCGACAATCAGTTCTGCCGCCGGGCAGGTTTCACGCTGGCGCTGATTAAGCCGCTGAAGATGACGCTCCGCGACCTGCAGAATCTCATTCACCATCGCCCCAAAGCCCACCAGTTTTTCATCCTGCAAACGCACGATGTCATGATCGTCCAGCGAAATGGCCTGCACGTCAGGCGTGCCGGTCAGCAGACGCTCCGGCTGTAACTTTTCACAGCCCAGGCTGACGATCATCACTTCGCCGCCGAAATTGGCATTCAGCGCCAGGTTATGAATAGTGCGAATCGGCACCACCGCAGCAGGCGCGTTGATCGCGACGCCACAGCCATAAAGGTGGTTCAGGGCGACCACGCCATCGACATTCGGATAGCGCGGCAGTAAATCCCGTTCAATGATCTGCACGACATGATCCACCACACCCGCCACGCAGTGAACGCTGGTGGTGATGCCAAGCAGGTTACGTGTGCCCACGCTGCCATCCGCATTGCGGTAACCTTCAAAGGTGTAGCCCTCCAGCGGCGGCAAATCAGGCGGAACCTGCGTGGCTAACGGCAGACTCTCCAGCGGAGGAGCTTCCGGCAGCGCCACCAGAGACTCATCAATCCAGCTGCCCCGGGCAATATCCCGCAATGCATAGCCAATGACTTCGCCATAACGCACGATCTCAGCACCCTGATTAATCGCGCTCAGCGCCACTTTGTGGCCCTGCGGCACATGCTCTGTGAGTGTCAGGCCATCCGCAAACTGCGTGCCGGCTGGCAGACCCAGGCTGTTGACCACAATCGCCACATTGTCGTGCTCATGGACTTTGATATAGAGCGGTTGTTCATTTGTGTTGGGGTTCATCGCTCACCTTCCTGTCTGTCGTGCCGTACTTGTGCGGCACGCTGTAATGTTCTGACCTGTCACACGCTTGTTTGCCAGCTTCAGTATAGGGAGGGCGGTCAGGTGGCGCATTGTGCAAATGACCACCATTGAGGCCATTCAACCGACTGTTTTGAGACGATTATCCAAAAGCAAGTGAAGAGCCTCACAAACAGCGGGGGAAAGCGTTATCCGGGGCGGATTCCGCACGGGTATTTGCCACTTTCGTGAGCCACGCCGCAGGGTTTTGTGCATCCGCCAGACATTCACTTCATTAACTCGGTTATTCCAGGGCGATGCGCCAATGTGATCGCCACAACCTGTTCTTATACTGAGTTTCGTTAGCCAAAGTCAGGTTATCTGTCACGACGTATTACTCATCCGCAGAGGCTGAAGAGACGCATACCCGCCGCTTCTGTCCGCCGCCGGATGAATAAATAAAGGTTTGCCAGAACAACAAGATCGCCGTGTTTAACCCAACTTCTCTCTGATACCCAACGCGATGTGTATGCAGTCAGAGCGAATGTAGCTCACGCTATATTTCAGGAGTGCATCATGAATAGTTTCAGCCAGACAGCGGAAACGGTGCAGAAACGCACTAATGCCCGTTACTGGATTGTGGTGATGTTATTTATCGTCACCTCATTCAACTACGGTGACCGCGCAACCATTTCGATTGCCGGTTCGGCGATGTCCAAAGATATCGGCCTCGACTCGGTCGGACTGGGCTATATCTTCTCTGCCTTCTCATGGGCGTACGTTATTGGTCAGATTCCGGGCGGCTGGCTGCTCGATCGCTTCGGCTCAAAACGTGTCTATTTCTGGAGCATCTTTACCTGGTCGCTGTTTACCCTGCTGCAGGGCTTCGTTGATATCTTCAGCGGCTTCGGCATCATCATGTCGCTGTTTATTCTGCGTTTTCTGGTCGGTCTGGCCGAAGCGCCGTCCTTCCCCGGCAACAGCCGCATTGTGGCCGCCTGGTTCCCGGCGCAGGAGCGCGGCACGGCGGTCGCCATCTTCAACTCGGCGCAATACTTCGCCACGGTGATCTTCGCCCCCATCATGGGCTGGCTGGTCTCTGAAGTGGGCTGGGCGCACGTGTTCTGGTTCATGGGCGGCCTGGGCATCATCCTCAGCTTTATCTGGCTGAAAGTGATCCACGATCCTACCGATCACCCCGGCGTGAACAAGGCTGAACTGGAGTACATGGAGCAGGGCGGCGCGCTGATCAATATGGATGTCAAAAAGGACACCCGCAAAGTGAGCTGGAGCGAGAAGTGGTTCCAGATCAAACAGCTGCTGACGTCACGCATGATGCTGGGCATCTACCTCGGTCAGTACTGTGTTAACGCCTTAACCTACTTCTTTATTACCTGGTTCCCGGTCTATCTGGTGCAGGCGCGCGGCATGTCGATTCTCAAAGCGGGCTTCATTGCTTCGATTCCGGCGGTGTGCGGCTTCCTCGGCGGCGTACTGGGTGGGGTGATTTCTGACTGGCTGATGCGAAAAACCGGCTCGCTGAATATCGCGCGTAAAACGCCGATTGTGCTCGGCATGCTGCTCTCTATTTCGATGGTGATGTGTAACTACACCGATACCGAATGGATGGTGGTGTTCTTTATGGCACTGGCGTTCTTCGGTAAAGGCATCGGTGCGCTGGGCTGGGCGGTGATGGCAGATACCGCGCCGAAAGAGATCAGCGGCCTGAGCGGTGGCCTGTTCAACATGTTCGGGAATATCTCCGGCATCGTTACCCCTATCGCCATCGGTTACATCATCGCGACAAGCGGATCCTTTGAGGGCGCGCTGGTCTATGTCGGCATTCATGCCTTTGTCGCCGCCTTCAGCTTCCTGGTGATTGCCGGAAACATCAAACGTGTCGAACTTCAATCCTGGCCCGGTAAGGACGCATCATGAATACGCAAAGTTCACCGGTGATTACTGAGATGCAGGTTATCCCGGTTGCCGGTTACGACAGCATGCTGCTCAACATTTGCGGTGCGCACAACGCCTGTTTTACCCGCAATATCGTGGTGCTCACCGACAGCGCCGGTCACACCGGCGTCGGTGAAGCGCCAGGCGGCGACACCATCTATCAGACGCTGGTAGAGGCGATTCCGCAGGTGAAAGGTCAGCAGATTGCCCGAATGAACCGTCTGGTGCAGCAGGTGCACAAAGGCAATCAGTCGGCTGACTTCACCACCTTTGGCAACGGTGCCTGGACCTTTGAATTGCGGGTTAATGCCGTGGCCGCGCTGGAAGCCGCGCTGCTCGATCTGCTGGGACAGTGCCTGGGCGTTCCGGTGGCTGAACTGCTGGGACCGGGCAAACAGCGTGATGAAGTCACGGTGCTGGGCTATCTGTTCTATCTCGGCGACCGCCGCAAAACCGATCTCCCTTATCTGAGTGGTGAGCAGGCCAGCCACGACTGGTATCACCTGCGTCATCAGGAAGCGCTGACCAGCGATGCCGTGGTGCGGCTGGCTGAGGCCGCACAGGATAAATATGGCTTTAAAGATTTCAAGCTCAAAGGTGGCGTGCTCCCCGGTGAGCAGGAGATCGCCACGGCGGCAGCGCTCAAGCAGCGCTTTCCCGACGCCCGTATCACGGTCGACCCCAATGGGGCCTGGCTGCTGGATGAGGCGATAGCGCTGTGTAAAGGGATGCAGGATGTACTGAGCTACGCCGAAGATCCGTGCGGCGCGGAGCAGGGCTATTCGGGACGTGAAGTGATGGCCGAGTTCCGGCGCGCCACCGGCTTGCCGGTCGCCACCAATATGATCGCCACCAACTGGCGTGAAATGAACCACGCGGTGATGGTCAACGCGGTCGATATTCCGCTGGCCGATCCTCACTTCTGGACGCTGAGCGGCGCCGTGCGGGTCGCGCAGCTGTGCGATGAGTGGGGCCTCACCTGGGGCTGTCACTCCAATAACCACTTCGATATTTCGCTGGCGATGTTCACCCATGTGGGTGCAGCGGCGCCAGGCAATCCTACCGCGATTGATACCCACTGGATCTGGCAGGAGGGCGATCAGCGCCTGACTAAAAATCCGCTGCAAATCCGTAACGGGAAAATTGCCGTACCGGATGCGCCTGGCCTGGGCGTTGAGCTCGACTGGGAGCAGGTAAACAAAGCCCATCAGCTTTATCAGTCACTGCCCGCCGGTGCACGTAACGACGCCACCGCGATGCAGTATCTGGTTCCCGGCTGGACTTTTGATCGCAAGCGCCCGGCATTTGGCCGGACAACAGCATAAGGAGCAGGAGATGAGTTCAACACCGAAAGTGACCGCCATGCAGGTTATACCGGTCGCAGGCTACGACAGCATGCTGCTGAACCTCAGCGGCGCTCACTCGCCATTCTTTACCCGCAATATTGTGATTATCAAAGATAACGCCGGACACACCGGCGTCGGCGAAATTCCGGGCGGCGAGAAAATCCGCCAGACGCTGGAAGATGCCGCCTCGCTGGTGATCGGCAAAACGCTGGGTGAGTATAAAAATACCCTCAGCCTGGTGCGCAGCACTTTTGCTGACCGCGATGCGAACGGGCGCGGCAACCAGACGTTTGATCTGCGCACCACGATCCATGTGGTGACCGGCATTGAAGCGGCGCTGCTTGACCTGCTGGGCCAGCACCTGGGCGTTAATGTCGCCTCGCTGCTGGGCGATGGGCAGCAGCGCGACCGCGTTGAGATGCTCGGCTACCTGTTCTACATCGGCGACCGCAATAAAACGTCGCTCTCATATCAGAACCAGCAAAGCGACCCTTGCGACTGGTATCGGCTGCGTCACGAAGAGGCGCTCACCCCGGATGCGGTGGTGCGTCTGGCTGAAGCCGCTTATGAGAAATATGGCTTCAACGACTTCAAACTGAAAGGCGGCGTCTTGCGCGGCGGTGAAGAGGCTGAAGCGGTCACCGCGCTGGCAAAACGGTTCCCTGAAGCCCGTATCACCCTCGATCCCAACGGGGCCTGGTCGCTCAACGAGGCGATCATGCTCGGCAAACAGCTCAAAGGTGTGCTGGCCTACGCAGAAGATCCCTGTGGCGCCGAGCAGGGCTACTCCGGCCGCGAAGTGATGGCCGAGTTCCGCCGCGCCACCGGCATGCCGACCGCCACCAACATGATCGCCACCGACTGGCGGCAGATGGGGCATACCCTGTCGCTGCAGTCGGTCGATATTCCGCTGGCTGACCCGCACTTCTGGACCATGCAGGGCTCGGTGCGGGTGGCACAGATGTGTCACGACTTCGGCCTGACCTGGGGTTCGCACTCCAATAACCATTTTGACATTTCGCTGGCGATGTTCACCCACGTTGCCGCTGCCGCGCCGGGTGCGATTACTGCGATTGATACCCACTGGATCTGGCAGGAGGGCAATCAGCGCCTGACCAAAGAGCCGTTCCAGATCAAGGGCGGCATGGTGCAGGTGCCGCAGAAACCGGGCCTGGGCGTTGAGCTGGATATGGATCAGGTGATGCAGGCCAACGCGCTCTATCAGAAGCAGGGGCTGGGCGCGCGTGACGATGCCGAAGCGATGCAGTTTTTAGTGCCGGGATGGACTTTCGACAATAAACGTCCTTGCCTGGTACGTTAACCTTTTCGGCTCCCCGTGCGGAGCCATCGTCACAGGAGTTCAACCATGAGTAATGCAGCCTGGCCCAATGGATTTCGTCGTCGCCTGTTAGCGGGTGACACCCTGATTGGCAGCTGGTGCGCGCTGGCCAGTCCGATCTCAACTGAAATCCTGGGGCTGGCCGGTTTTGACTGGCTGGTCCTGGATGGAGAGCACGCGCCCAACGATATCACCACGTTTGTGCCGCAGCTGATGGCGCTGAAAGGCAGCCACAGTGCGCCTGTGGTGCGTCCGCCCTGTAACGAGCCGGTGATCATTAAGCGTCTGCTGGATATCGGGTTTAACAACTTCCTGGTGCCGTTTGTCGAGACCGAAGAGGAAGCCCTGCGGGCGGTCGCTTCTACCCGCTATCCACCAGCCGGGATCCGCGGTGTTTCCGTGTCGCACCGCAGCAACATGTACGGCACGCTGCCGGATTACAACCAGCTCATTAATGACAACATCACGGTGCTGGTGCAGATCGAAACGCAGCAGGCGGTCGACAACATTGACGCGATTGCAGCCGTTGACGGCGTGGACGGTATTTTTGTCGGGCCGGGCGATCTCTCCGCTGCGCTGGGCTACCTCGGCCAGCCTGCGCATCCTGAAGTGCTGAAAGTGATTAAACACGTCTTTGAACGTGCTAAAGCCGCCGGTAAGCCGAGCGGGATTCTGGCGCCGGTTGAAGCGGACGCGCGTCGCTATCTGGAGTGGGGCGCCACCTTTGTGGCCGTCGGCAGCGATGTCGGGATGTTCCGCAACGCCTCGCAGGCGTTATGCGACAAATTTAAGCGCTAATCAATTAGGGGGTAACGCAATGAAAATTGGATTCATCGGCCTGGGCATCATGGGCAAACCCATGAGTAAAAATCTGGTGAAAGCCGGTTATTCGCTGGTGGTACGCGACAACAACACCGAAAACGAAGCGGAACTGGCTAAACTGGGCGCGACCGTGGCGAAAACGCCAAAAGAGGTGGCGGAGCAGTGCGATGTGGTGATTACCATGGTGCCGAACTCGCCGCAGGTTATCGACGTCTGCCTGGGGAAAAACGGCATCATTGAGGGGGCGAAGCCGGGTCTGGTCGTCATCGACATGAGCTCAATTGCACCGCTGGCGAGCCGTGAAGTGCATGACGCGCTGGCAGAAAAGCAGATAAAAATGCTCGATGCGCCGGTCAGTGGCGGCGAGCCAAAAGCGATTGAAGGCACGCTCTCCGTGATGGTCGGCGGTGATAAAGCCGTGTTCGATGCCTGCTACGACATCATGAAGTCAATGGCGGGATCGGTGGTGCATACCGGCGACATCGGCGCAGGTAACGTGACCAAGCTGGCTAACCAGGTGATTGTGGCACTGAACATTGCGGCGATGTCTGAGGCGTTATCGCTGGCAACCAAAGCGGGTGTGAATCCGGATCTGGTTTATCAGGCCATTCGTGGCGGCCTGGCCGGCAGCACGGTGCTGGATGCGAAAGCGCCGATGGTGATGGATCGCAACTTCAAGCCGGGCTTCCGTATTGACCTGCATATCAAGGATCTGGCGAATGCGCTGGATACTTCGCACAGCATCGGCGCGCATCTGCCGCTGACCGCGGCGGTGATGGAGATGATGCAGACGCTGCGCAACGACGGACAGGGTAACGCCGACCACAGCGCGCTGGCCTGCTATTATGAGAAGTTAGCGAAGGTTGAAATCGCCCGCTAAATCCCGGTGCCGGTCTCACGAAACCGGACTGGTTCAGAGCCGTTTCAATAACTTAACTGCGCTCGGATTGCCTATGAAAATCGTAATCGCACCGGATTCATATAAAGAGAGTTTATCCGCCCTGGATGTGGCATCGGCGATTGAAGCGGGTTTCCGTGACATTTTCCCTGATGCGCATTACGTGAAAATACCGGTCGCCGACGGCGGCGAAGGCACGGTAGAAGCGATGGTGGCGGCGACGAAGGGAAAAATCGTCAGGCTGAAGGTGACCGGACCGCTGGGCTCGCAGGTCGACGCCTTTTATGGCCTGTCCGGCGATGAGTCCACTGCCTATATCGAAATGGCAGCGGCCAGCGGACTGGAGCGGGTGCCTGCGTCCCAGCGTGACCCGCTGATCACGACCTCATTCGGCACCGGCGAGTTGATCAGGCATGCGCTGGATAAGGGCGTCGCCCACATCATCATTGGTATCGGCGGCAGCGCCACCAATGATGGCGGAGCCGGGATGATGCAGGCGCTGGGTGCGCGGCTGCTGGACGCCCAGGGCAACGAGATTGGTCACGGTGGTGGTGCGCTCTCAGACCTCGCCAGCATTGATATTGACGCGCTGGATGCCCGCATTCATCCGTGCCGCATTGAAGTGGCCTGTGATGTTACTAATCCGCTGACCGGCAAAGAGGGCGCATCGGCCATTTTTGGTCCGCAGAAAGGGGCGACGCCGGCGCTGGTGCAGCAGCTCGATCAGGCGCTGGCCCATTACGCCGCGATTATTCATCGCGACCTTGATATCGATGTGCTGCATATTCCGGGCGGTGGTGCCGCGGGCGGTATGGGCGCGGCGTTACACGCCTTCTGTCATGCGGAACTGCGGCGCGGCATTGAGATTGTCACGGAGGCGCTGGGGCTGGCTGAAGAGGTGAAAGATGCGGACCTGGTGATTACCGGTGAAGGGCGCATCGACAGCCAGAGTATTAATGGCAAGGTGCCGATTGGCGTTGCCAGCGTGGCGAAGCGCTTTAACAAGCCGGTGATTGGCATTGCCGGCAGCCTGACGGCGGATGTCGGCGTGGTGCATCAGCACGGAATCGATGCGGTATTCAGCGTGCTTTACAGCATCTGTTCACTGGATGAGGCGCTCGCCAGCGCCGGAAAGAATGTTGAGATGACGGCGCGTAATGTCGCCGCCACACTCAAACTCGCCGGGTTTCACTGACCGCTATTGCCAGACCTCTTTATCCGCCGGGCCGCGCATCAATGCTGATGCGCGGCCCGGTGCGCGTCTGCACTGGCGACAGACTCGCAGAAACCTCAGCCAATCCCTAACAGCTGCCGGGCCTCTCTGGCGACATTCTCCATCTCATCCTGCAGCTCCAGCAGTTCCGGCTCCAGTGCGGCAATATCGCTGGCCTCCAGCAGGCCCCGCTCCAGCTGATGACAGAGTTGCTTCATGCGCGGCACGCCGCTGTAGCTGGCACTGCCGTGCAGCTTGTGAATAATCTCACGCAGGGCGTTGACCTCATTGGTCGCCATAAACTGCGCCATCTTCGCATGCACTTCCGGTAAAAACTCCAGCAGCATCCGCAGCAGGTCGCGCGCCAGTTCGGGTTTGTTCGCCGCCTGCCGCAGCGCCAGTTGCCAGTCCAGCGTCGGTAATATCGGCAGCAGTTCCGGCACAGCGGCCACCGGTGGCGGCGTGTAGCGTGCCAGCAGCTGTCTTAACTTGCTCTCATCAATCGGCTTGGCAAGGTAGTCATTCATGCCCGCCTTGATTAACTGCTCGCGCTCGCCATCAATCGCATGGGCGGTCACCGCCACAATCGGCGTACTGGCGTGATGCGGCATGCTGCGGATAATTTCGCTGGCGCGGATGCCGTCAATCTCAGGCATCTGAATATCCATCAGAATCACATCCAGCGACTGCTGGCGCGCCTCGCGAATGGCGTGTTCGGCACTGCTGCACAGCAGGATGTTCTGCACCTGCTCCTCCAGCAGCGCACCAATCAGTTTGAGGTTGGCGGGGTTATCATCCACCGCCATCACCGTCAGCGGCAGACGCGGTGAAAGCGGCAGCTCACTGATCTGACGGGTGTGAAGATCCAGTAACATTGGCAGGAGTCGCGTCAGGGAGATCGGCTTAGCGATGCAGCCATCGATGCCGCGGACCTTCAGCTCATCTGCCAGTAACATCATCGGGCTGGGAAGCGCCATCAGCACGTTGTCTGCCCGATCCAGCAGCCCATTGATCATGCGCTCATTGAGCAGTTCGGGCTGGCTGATATCGACCGGCATCGCCATCAGCAGCAGCGGATAGTGAGACTCTTTTAAACCCTCCAGCGTTTCGCTGTAATCGATCTGCAACGGCGTGGCGCTCAGCATCTCCAGCGCCGGGCTGGCAACGTTTGCATCGGCTTCCACATAGGCAATGCGCGCATGTGACAGCGCCTCCAGCACGCGCGGCATGCCGGGCGCATTGGGATTGAGATCCAGCTGCACGCGAATCACAAAGACAGATCCCTGATCCGGCTCGCTGCTGAAGGTGATTTCGCCGCCCATCTCCCGCACCAGTTTCTGGGTGATCACCAGCCCCAGCCCGGTCCCGCCATGCCGGCGTGTAATACTGGCGTCAGCCTGACGGAACGCCTGGAACAGCTGTGTCTTTTGCTGCTCAGAGATGCCGATGCCGGTGTCCTCAACCTGTATCTCCAGCTCGACGCGCGACTGCGTAATCACCCGTTGTCCGACACGCAGGCCGATGTATCCCTTTTCGGTAAACTTAATGGCGTTACCGATAAGGTTGATCAGAATCTGCTGCAGCCGCAGCGCATCCCCAATCACGTTGTCCGGCACGCTGCTGTCACACACCACCGTCAGCTCCAGCCCCTTGTCATGCGCTGACGGCGCCAGCAGCACCAGGGTTTCATCCAGCGTGGCGCGCAGCGGGAAGGGGATCGCCTCCAGCATCAGCTTGCCCGCTTCCAGCTTCGAAAAGTCGAGCACGTCATTGATGATGCTGAGCAGGTTGTTAGCGGAACGTTCGATGGTCTGCATATAGTCGCGCTGGGTGGTGCGCAGCTGGGTTTTCAGCATCTGCCGGGTAAAGCCCAGCACGCCATTCAGCGGCGTCCGCAGCTCATGGGACATATTGGCCAGAAACTCAGATTTGATACGCGCCGCTTCCTGGGCGCGTTTCTTCGCCAGATCCAGCTCAACGTTCTGAATCTCCAGCTGTTCCAGCGTTTCACGCAGGTCGTAGGTCGCCTGGTCGATGTTGTGCTGCATCTCTTCGTGATAGGCGGTCAGCGACATCGCCATCGCGTTGATACCGTTTTTCAGAATGCTGAGTTCACCCAGCATGTAGCCCTCAACGCGGCTGTCGAGCTGGCCGCGACGGATGCGGTCAACGGTGGTGACCATATTGCGGATCGGGCCGGTCACATCGCGCATCAGACGATAGGCAAACAGCATGGCGAGACAGAGGCAGAAGAGCAGCATCAGCGTGGCGACAAACACCTCTTTGTACTGCTGCAGCCGCACCGACTGCAGATCGAGTTCTATCGCCACATAACCCAGCGGATTGCCCGACGGCTTGGCATCCTCATCCGGTAATTCATCCACATCGTAACGCTCGCTGGTAATCGGCGTGCGCAGAATCAGTATGCTGCCGTGACGCTCCATTGAGACATCGTCGGGCAGGGCGCGGATATCATCCTGTTGCAGCAGGCTGAGGTTTTGCTTGTGGTTGGAGGTGACGTAGAGCTGATTGTGGTTATCAAACACCGAGATTGCCCGGACGATGCCGGAGTGGCGGCGGTGCAGCAGGCTGACCAGTTCACGCATGGCATCACGGTTGTGCCAGGTCATGCTGTATTCGCTGGAGATCGCCAGCGGTTCGATGATGTTGGCCCCGGCATCGATTACCTGGCGCTGCAGTTCATTGTAGCGATGCACCACAAAAAATGAGCTGAGCAGCAGGCCAACCATCAGCGTGGGTGCCAGAATTAAAATCATCATTCGCGCCCGCAGGCTGTATTTGGTCATAATAGTCGCCTGGCTACTCCGGCATTAACGTCCCTGTGCATGCTGTCGACAAAAACTATGCAGGTCGTTTTCGATAAAGAGAATTAATAACACTATGGCGCAATTCTACGTTGCAAAACAGCGCGTGACGACGCAACAACGGATCACCGTCACCATTGAGGAGCTTGACCCGTTTGGACAAGGGGTGGCGCGCCACAAGGGCAAAACCCTTTTTGTCACGGGTGCTCTGCCGGGTGAACAGGCGGAGGTCGTGCTGACAGAGGATAAACGTCAATTTGCCCGCGCGAAAGTGACACGACTGATTAGCCGCAGCCCGGACCGCGTCGCACCACGCTGCCCGCACTACGATCGCTGCGGCGGCTGCCAGCAGCAGCATGCGGATGTCGCGCTGCAACAGCAGAGCAAATCCCAGGCGCTGAGCCGGATGCTGAGCCAGGCGTCGTCACAGAACGTGGCCGTGGATGAGGTGATTGCCGGACAGCCCTGGGGCTATCGCCGTCGTGCCCGTCTGGGTCTGCAATGGCAAAATAAAGCGCAGCGCCTGCAGATGGGCTTCCGCCAGGAAGCCAGCAACGATCTGGTCGATATTCAGCACTGCCCCGTTTTAGTGCCCGAACTTGAGGCATTACTGGTTCCGCTGCACCAGTGTCTCAGCGACTTACGCGCCGTCAGGCGTCTCGGGCATGTGGAACTGGTGCTGGCCGACAACGGCCCGCTGATGATTCTGCGCCATCTTGATGCGCTGCATGCCGATGACCGTGAAAAACTGGAACAGTTTTCGCATAAGCATCAGCTGATGCTGTTCCTGGATGCGGGCGATGAAGCATTAACCGCGTTAAGTCCGTCGACGCCGTTTTATCAATCTCACCAGCTTAAGCTAACCTTCAGCCCACAGGATTTTATTCAGGTTAACGATGGTGTTAATCAGCAGATGGTAGCGAAGGCGATCGCCTGGCTCGATCTGCAACCGGAAGACCGGGTGCTGGATCTGTTTTGCGGCATGGGAAACTTCACACTTCCTATAGGAATCTTCGTACATAATGTGGTTGGTGTGGAGGGGATTGCAGCATTAGTGCGGCAGGCAGCGTATAATGCTGATTTGAATAATCTTAAAAATGTAAGTTTCTTTCAGCATAATCTGGAAGAAGAGGTGTCGCGCCAGCCGTGGGCGGCACAGGGTTTTAACAAGGTATTACTCGATCCGGCACGCGCCGGGGCTGCGGGCGTAATGGCGCATGTGGTTAAACTTGCACCAGAACGCGTGGTCTATGTTTCGTGTAATCCCACAACACTCGCCCGCGACAGTCAGACATTGCTGTCGGCAGGCTACCAATTGGAAAGGGTCGCGATGCTGGATATGTTCCCACATACCCGTCATCTCGAATCCATGGTGCTGTTCAGAAAAACATAAGCGATGTAAGTCGTTGTGCAGGAGAGGTTATGGTTGCGGTCAGAAGTGCGCATTTAAATACTGAGGGGGATTTCGCCCTCGACCAGTGGATCGCCAGTCTCGGTATTGCCAACCCGCAATCATGCCAACGCGTTGCCGAGACCTGGCGCTACTGCGAAGCGCAGACGCAGGGCCATCCCGATCAGTCGCTGCTGCTGTGGCGCGGTATCGAGATGGTGGAAATCCTCTCAATGCTCAGCATGGATATCGAAAGCCTGTGTGCGGCGCTGATTTTCCCGCTGGCTAACGATGAAGTGGTGAGCGAAGAGGAGCTGGAAACCGCCGTCGGCAAAGGCATCGTCTCGCTGGTACACGGCGTGCGCGACATGGACGCCATCCGCCAGCTGAAAGCGATCCACAACGACTCCATGGCCTCTGAACAGGTCGATAATGTCCGCCGCATGCTGCTGGCGATGGTGGAAGATTTCCGCTGCGTGGTGCTCAAGCTGGCCGAACGCATCATGAACCTGCGCGAAATGAAAGATGCGCCGGAAGATGAGCGGGTGCTGGCCGCCAAAGAGAGCACCAACATCTATGCGCCACTGGCCAACCGTCTGGGGATTGGTCAGCTCAAATGGGAGCTGGAAGATTACTGCTTCCGCTACCTGCATCCCGACGAATATAAGCGCATCGCCAAATTACTGCATGAGCGGCGAATTGACCGCGAGCAGTACATCGATAACTTCGTCAGCAACCTGCGTAAAGAGATGGCTAAAGAGGGCGTGCGCGCCGAAGTCTATGGTCGTCCGAAACATATCTACAGCATCTGGCGCAAGATGCAGAAAAAGTCGCTGGCCTTCGATGAGCTGTTTGACGTGCGAGCGGTGCGCATCGTGGCCGATCGCCTGCAGGATTGCTACGGCGCGCTGGGTACGGTGCATACGCTCTATCGCCATCTGCCCAGCGAGTTTGATGACTACGTCGCTAACCCTAAACCCAACGGCTATCAGTCGATTCATACGGTGGTGTTAGGGCCGCAGGGCAAAACGGTGGAGATCCAGATCCGCACCCGCCAGATGCATGAAGATGCCGAGCTGGGCGTGGCGGCGCACTGGAAATATAAAGAGGGTCCTTCCACCAGCAGCGCACGTGGCGCGGCCGGTCACGAAGAACGTATCGCCTGGCTGCGTAAACTGATCAGCTGGCAGGAAGAGATGGCTGACTCCGGCGAGCTGCTGGAAGAAGTCCGCAGCCAGGTGTTCGATGACCGGGTCTACGTCTTTACCCCGAAAGGCGACGTGGTGGATCTGCCGGCCGGGTCGACGCCGCTCGACTTCGCCTACCATATTCACAGCGACATCGGTCACCGCTGCATCGGCGCGAAAATCGGTGGCCGCATCGTGCCGTTCACCTACCAGTTGCAGATGGGCGATCAGGTTGAAGTCATCACCCAGAAGCAGCCGAACCCGAGCCGTGACTGGCTTAACCCGAATCTGGGCTACATCACCACCAGCCGTGGACGCTCGAAGATCCACAACTGGTTCCGCAAGCAGGATCGCGACAAGAACATTATCGCCGGACGCCAGATTCTGGATAACGAACTGAATCAGCTCGATATCAGCCTGCGCGAAGCGGAAAAACTGCTGCTGCCGCGCTACAACGTGACCTCACTTGAAGAGCTGCTGGCGGCCATTGGCGGCGGCGATATTCGTCTTAACCAGATGGTTAACTTCCTGCAGGCGAAGCTCAACAAGCCGAGTGCCGAAGAGGAAGACCGCGAAGCGCTGCGCCAGCTGACTCAGAAATCGTATACCCCCTCTGCCCGTAAAGAGAGTGGACGCGTGGTCGTGGAAGGCGTCGGCAATCTGATGCACCACATCGCGCGCTGCTGCCAGCCGATTCCGGGGGATGATATTGTCGGTTTCATCACGCAGGGGCGCGGCATCTCGATTCACCGCGCCGACTGCGACCAGCTGGCTGAACTCACGTCGCATGCGCCGGAACGTATCGTCGATGCGGTATGGGGCGAAAGCTACTCCAGCGGTTACTCGCTGGTGGTGCGCGTCACCGCCAACGATCGCAGCGGCTTACTGCGCGACATCACTACCATTCTCGCCAACGAGAAAGTGAATGTACTGGGCGTTTCGAGCCGCAGCGACACCAAAAAGCAGCTGGCGACCATCGACATGGATATCGAGATTTACAACCATCAGGTACTGGGACGTGTCCTGGCGCGCCTGAATCAGGTCTCTGATATCATTGACGCCCGCCGCCTGCACTGATATTCAGTCAGGCACTGCGGCAGCGGAGCCTGCGGGGGCGTTTTCTGCACCACAACATACTGGCGGAGGCTGTTCACCGCATCCGTCAGTGTTGCACGCTTTACCTCTTCGCCCGTTGCCTGTCACCTGACTACTCAAGGACCCCTCTGAATGAACGCGATTGAGCGCCTGCTTGGCATAATGAAAACCCTGCGCGATCCGCAACATGGCTGCCCGTGGGATCGTGAACAGACCTTCGCCACTATCGCGCCCTATACGCTGGAAGAGACTTACGAAGTACTGGATGCTATTCAGCGCGAAGATTTTGACGACCTGCGCGGCGAGCTGGGCGATCTGCTGTTTCAGGTGGTGTTCTATGCGCAGATGGCCAGCGAACAGGATCGCTTCAATTTCGAGGATATCTGTAACGCGATTAGCGACAAGCTGGAGCGCCGTCATCCGCATATTTTTGGCGATGCCACGGCAGAAACCAGCAGCGACGTGCTGAAAAACTGGGAAGCGATCAAAACCGCCGAGCGGGCTGACAAAGCCCAGCATTCCGCGCTGGATGATATCCCTAAAGCCCTGCCTGCGCTGATGCGCGCCCACAAGATTCAGAAGCGCTGTCACAATGTCGGCTTCGACTGGACCACGCTGGGACCGGTGGTGGCGAAAGTGCATGAAGAGATTGATGAAGTGATGCACGAGGCGCAGCAGAGCGTGGTGGATGGCGAGAAGCTGGAGGAGGAGATTGGCGACCTGCTGTTTGCCACGGTGAACCTGTCGCGCCATCTTGGCAGCAAAGCGGAAACCGCGCTGCAAAAGGCCAATGACAAGTTTGAACGCCGGTTCCGCGAAGTCGAAGCCATCATTGCCGCACAGGGGCTGAGCATGCCGGGTGCCACGCTGGAGCAGATGGAAGCGGCCTGGCAGCAGGTAAAACAGGGCGAGAAGCGCTGATTATTCCAGCGCTGTGCATTAAGTCGCCGTTTACGCTTACTCGATTCAGCTTGGCGGCAACTTTGTGACGCACATCAACATTTCATCGGCAGCTATCCGCTATGTTAAGGCGCAGCAATGCGTTGGAGGATGGCTGTGATTCATCAATTGTGGCTGATAGCGGTTTCCAGTATACTGTTTTCCCGTCCTGGTTATTCCACCGTCTTTAAACCTAAACTCTCAGGTTCAGCATGACAACGAATTATATTTTTGTGACCGGCGGGGTCGTTTCCTCTCTGGGTAAAGGCATTGCCGCAGCCTCCCTCGCAGCCATTCTCGAAGCCCGTGGTCTGAACGTGACCATCATGAAGCTGGACCCGTATATCAACGTGGATCCAGGCACGATGAGCCCGACACAGCACGGTGAAGTTTTCGTCACTGATGACGGCGCTGAAACCGATCTGGATTTGGGTCACTACGAGCGCTTCATCCGCACCAAAATGTCGCGTCGTAACAACTTCACCACGGGTCGTATCTACTCAGAAGTCCTGCGCAAAGAGCGCCGTGGCGACTATCTGGGCGCAACCATTCAGGTTATCCCGCACATCACCAACGCCATCAAAGAACGCATTATTGAAGGCGGTGAAGGTCATGATGTGGTGCTGGTCGAAATCGGCGGCACGGTAGGGGATATCGAATCACTGCCGTTCCTGGAAGCGATTCGCCAGATGGCCGTGGATGTGGGCCGCGAACACACGATGTATATGCACCTGACGCTGGTGCCTTACATGGCGGCTGCCGGTGAAGTGAAAACCAAACCGACTCAGCACTCCGTAAAAGAGTTGCTGTCGATTGGTATCCAGCCAGACGTGCTGATTTGCCGTTCTGACCGTGCCGTACCGGCCAACGAACGCGCCAAGATCGCCCTGTTCTGTAACGTCCCTGAAAAAGCGGTTATCTCGCTGAAAGACGTTGATTCCATCTACAAGATTCCTGGCATGCTGAAATCGCAGGGCCTGGATGACTATATCTGCAAGCGCTTCAACCTGAATGCACCGGAAGCCAATCTGGCCGAGTGGGAGCAGGTGATCTACGAAGAAGCCAATCCGGGTGGTGAAGTCACCATCGGTATGGTTGGCAAGTATGTTGAGCTGCCGGATGCCTATAAGTCCGTCATCGAAGCGCTGAAACACGGCGGCCTGAAAAATCGCGTCACTGTGAACATCAAACTGATCGATTCGCAGGATGTTGAGTCACGCGGTGTCGAATTACTGAAAGATCTGGATGCGATTCTGATTCCAGGTGGCTTCGGCTACCGTGGCGTGGAAGGCAAGCTGATGACCGCGCAGTACGCACGTGAAAACAACGTGCCTTACCTCGGCATCTGCCTGGGTATGCAGGTCGCGCTGATGGAGTTTGCCCGCAATGTCGCCGGCATGCCTGGCGCCAACTCCACTGAATTTGTGCCAGACTGTAAATACCCGGTGGTGGCGTTAATCACCGAATGGCGTGACGAAGAGGGCAACGTCGAAGTCCGCAGCGAGCAGAGCGATCTGGGCGGCACCATGCGTCTGGGCAGCCAGCAGTGTCAGTTAACGCCGGGCAGCCAGGTTCGCCAGCTCTACGGCTCTGACACCATCGTTGAGCGCCATCGCCACCGCTACGAAGTGAACAATATGCTGTTAAAGCAGATTGAAGCAGCCGGTCTGCGCGTAGCAGGTCGCTCTGGTGATGATCAACTGGTTGAGATTATCGAGATCCCGAACCATCCGTGGTTTGTGGCTTGCCAGTTCCACCCGGAGTTTACCTCGACCCCACGCGACGGCCATCCGTTGTTTGCCGGCTTTGTTAAAGCCGCGCATGAGCATCAGAAGCGTTTAGCGAAGTAAGTTTCACAGGCAGCGCGCGAACTTTTCGCGCGTTGCTTGTCTTAGGATTGACTAACTTGTACTGAGGAAAATCGTAATGTCCAAAATCGTAAAAGTCATCGGTCGCGAAATTATCGACTCACGTGGTAACCCGACTGTTGAAGCTGAAGTGCATCTGGAAGGCGGTTTCGTAGGCCTGGCCGCTGCGCCATCAGGTGCTTCTACCGGTTCACGCGAAGCGCTGGAACTGCGTGACGGTGACAAATCACGTTATCTGGGCAAAGGCGTAACGAAAGCCGTTGCTGCAGTAAACGGTCCGATTGCTGAAGCGGTAAAAGGCAAAGACGCGAAAGATCAGGCGAACATCGATAAGATCATGATCGACCTGGACGGTACTGAGAACAAATCTAAGTTCGGTGCTAACGCCATTCTGGCCGTTTCACTGGCAGCGGCTAAAGCAGCTGCAGCTTCTAAAGGTCAGCCGCTGTATGAGCACATTGCTGAACTGAACGGCACCCCAGGCAAATACTCTATGCCACTGCCAATGATGAACATCATCAACGGCGGCGAACATGCCGACAACAACGTCGACATCCAGGAATTCATGATTCAGCCGGTTGGCGCTGCAAACCTGAAAGAAGCCATCCGTATGGGTTCTGAAGTTTTCCACAACCTGGCAAAAGTGCTGAAAAGCAAAGGCATGAGCACCGCAGTCGGTGACGAAGGCGGCTATGCACCAAACCTGGGTTCCAACGCCGAAGCCCTGGCTGTTATCGCTGAAGCGGTAAAAGCAGCAGGCTACGAGCTGGGCAAAGACATCACCCTGGCGATGGACTGTGCGGCATCTGAGTTCTACAAAGATGGCAAATACGTTCTGGCCGGTGAAGGCGGTAAAGCGTTCACATCAGAAGAGTTCACCCACTTCCTGGAAGATCTGACTAAGCAGTATCCGATCGTGTCTATCGAAGATGGCCTGGACGAATCTGACTGGGATGGCTTCGCTTACCAGACCAAAGTTCTGGGCGACAAAATCCAGCTGGTGGGTGACGACCTGTTCGTAACCAATACCAAAATCCTGAAAGAAGGTATCGATAAAGGTATCGCTAACTCCATTCTGATCAAATTCAACCAGATCGGTTCTCTGACCGAAACTCTGGCTGCGATCAAAATGGCGAAAGATGCGGGCTACACTGCCGTGATCTCTCACCGTTCAGGCGAAACCGAAGATGCGACCATCGCTGACCTGGCGGTAGGTACTGCAGCGGGCCAGATCAAAACCGGTTCAATGAGCCGTTCTGACCGTGTTGCTAAGTACAACCAGCTGATCCGTATCGAAGAAGCGCTGGGTTCTAAAGCGCCATTCAACGGTCTGAAAGAAGTTAAAGGTCAGTAATGACCCCGTGCTGATGTCGCGCTAAGCGGCATCGCATCGTCTGAAAGCCCCGCCTTGTGCGGGGCTTTTGCTTTTTCGTGTCGCGCAGCTGTTGTTGTGCGGCACACGCTGGCATAATCAGCGCCCCGATTTATCCAGGCGAGTAAAAAATGTTCTACCCGATTAACGAAATGTTCCAGACACTGCAGGGCGAAGGTTATTACACCGGCGTGCCTGCTATTTTCATTCGCCTGCAGGGATGCCCGGTGGGCTGTAGCTGGTGCGATACCAAACACACCTGGGAAAAGCGGACAGATCGGGAAACGTCGCTGGGCGATATTTTGATCAAGACAGTGGAAAGCGACGCCTGGGGTGATGCCGATGCGGCGACTCTGGTGAGTGCCATTGCGCAGCAGGGCTGGACGGCGCGCCACGTGGTGATTACCGGCGGTGAACCGGCGATTTACGACCTGCGTCCGTTAACGACTGCGCTGGAGCAGCACGGTTTCCAGTGTCAGATTGAAACCAGCGGAACCCACGAGATTCACTGTTCCGGACAGACCTGGGTGACCGTTTCTCCGAAGGTCAACATGCGCGGCGGCTATGATGTTCTGCCCCAGGCGCTGAGCCGGGCCGATGAAATCAAACATCCGGTTGCGCGCGAGCGCGATGTCGAAGCGCTGGATCTGTTGCTGGCGGGCATTAATGACACCAAAGCCCGGATCATCGCGTTACAGCCGATCAGCCGCAAAGATGATGCCACCCGACTCTGCATTGAAACCTGCATTGCACGCAACTGGCGTCTGTCGATGCAGACCCATAAATACCTCAATATCGCCTGATAACGCGCGTTGAGGGGTTAACCGCAGGGAAGAGGGGCATTCAGATGCGTGACGGAGAGGGGAATAGCGTCGGATCGAAGGGTTCGATCCGACAGACTTAGCCGCGGTAAACGCAGCCTGCAGTGCAGGTTTCTTTGATCATCACCGCGCTCAACAGCGGCAGTTGTGGCTTCATCTGATCCCAGATCCATTTCGCCAGCACTTCGCTGGTGGGATTTTCCAGGCCAGGAATATCATTCAGATAGTAGTGGTCCAGCCGATTGTACAGGGGCTTAAACGCCGCCTTCAGTTCAGCAAAGTCCATAACCCAGCCGGTATGCGCATCCACTTCGCCGGTAATCTCCAGACGAACCAGGAACGAATGACCGTGCAGACGGCCACATTTGTGTCCGGCCGGCACATTCGGAAGATGGTGCGCGGCTTCGAACTGGAACTCTTTAAACAAGGTGGTAGACATAGTGGTTCTCAGACATTAAAAATCCGCTGAATTCTACCTGATTACCGCTTTTTTCGCACCCGCACCGCACAAAGCGATACTTTTCCTGCCTGATTGATCACTGGCGTCCAGCTAATTAACTGATATACCACTGCTTTACTTACCACTTTTAACGATTACGACTATCTGGAAAACCATTTAGTCATTTTGGTTATTTGATATGTCGAAGGTGTATTTAATCGTTAATATACGGACCGGTAACCTACGCACTCTTCCGCCACTTTACGGTCCGGACTTCTGATACTGGAATTTTTAACGCGATGACGACTCAGGCACCTGGTTCACTGCTTCCGCTCTCCCCGGAACAACTCGCCCGCTTACAGGCGGCGACGACAGATTATTCCCCGACTCAACTGGCGTGGCTGTCAGGCTATTTCTGGGGCCGGGTAGAACAGGCACCGGGTAGCGCCGTCGCCAGTAGCGCACCGCCAGCCCCCGCCGCTGAAGCGCCGGTTATTACATTGCTTTCCGCCTCCCAGACCGGCAACGCCCGTCGTCTGGCTGAGCAGCTGCGTGATGACCTGCTGGCCGCGAAGCTGAACGTAAACCTGGTGAATGCCGGTGATTACAAGTTCAAACAGATTGGCCAGGAAAAAATGCTGGTGGTCGTGACCTCGACGCAGGGCGAAGGCGAGCCGCCGGAAGAGGCGGTGGCACTGCATAAATTCCTGATGTCGAAAAAGGCACCGAAAATGGAAGGTGCAGCCTTTGCGGTATTTGGCCTGGGCGACACCTCCTATGAATTCTTCAGTCAGGCGGGCAAAGATTTTGACAACCGTCTGGCCGAACTGGGCGGCGAACGTCTGCTGGATCGCGTTGATGCGGATGTCGAGTACGCAGAGCAGGCTTCCGCCTGGCGCAGTGCACTGACGGACATTCTGAAACAGCGCGTGCCGACCGAATCCCCGGCGCAGGCTGCGGCGACAGCAGCAGGCAGCGTCAACGAAGTCACCACCAGTCCTTACAGCAAAGAGTCTCCGCTCAGCGCCAGTCTGGCGGTGAATCAGAAAATTACCGGACGTGACTCAGATAAAGATGTGCGCCATATCGAAATCGATCTGGGCGACTCCGGTCTGCGCTATCAGCCTGGCGATGCGCTGGGCGTCTGGTATGAAAACGATGCGGCACTGGTCAGCGAACTGCTGGAGCTGGTCTGGCTGAAGGGCGATGAGTCAGTAGAGGTTCAGGGCAAAACCCTGCCGCTGGCTGAGGCGCTGCAGAAGCACTTTGAGCTGACGGTGAACACCGCGCAGATCGTGGCGCAGTACGCTCAGCTGTCACGAAACGCCGAGCTGCTGTCGCTGGTGGATGATAAAGCCAGGCTGCAGCAGTATGCGCAGCACTATCCGATTGTGGATATGGTGCGTCTGGCCCCGGCTGAACTCACCGCAGAACAGCTGACCGGCATGCTGCGACCGCTGACGCCGCGACTCTACTCTATCGCCTCTTCGCAGGCCGAAACCGATACCGAAGTGCACATCACCGTGGGTGCCGTACGCTTTGATATTGAAGGTCGCCAGCGCGGCGGCGGTGCATCGACCTGGCTGGCCGATCGTATCGAAGAGGAGGGCGAAGTCCGCGTCTTCATCGAGCACAACGACAATTTCCGCCTGCCGGCTAACCCGGACGCGCCGGTAATCATGATTGGCCCGGGCACCGGCATTGCGCCGTTCCGCGCCTTTATGCAGCAGCGCGACAACGACGGTGCCAGCGGCAAAAACTGGCTATTCTTTGGTAATCCGCACTTCACCGACGATTTCCTCTATCAGGTGGAGTGGCAGAAATATGTGAAGGATGGCCTGCTGACGAATATCGACCTCGCCTGGTCACGCGATCAGGCAGAGAAGATTTACGTGCAGGATAAGATTCGCGCGAAAGGGGCCGAAGTCTGGCGCTGGATTGAAGAGGGCGCGCATCTTTATGTCTGTGGCGACGCGAATCGTATGGCAAAAGACGTCGAGCAGGCATTGCTGGATGTGGTGGTCGAACACGGCGGAATGGATCGTGAAACGGCCGACGAATTTTTAAGTGAGCTGCGCATTGAGCGCCGTTATCAGCGAGACGTTTACTAATGAGTGATAAACACCCTGGACCGCTGGTTGTAGAAGGCAAATTAACCGACGCTGAGCGTCTGAAGAAGCAGAGCAACTATCTGCGCGGCACCATCAAAGAAGATCTGGAAGAGGGTCTGACCGGTGGCTTTAACGGCGACAACTTCCTGCTGATCCGTTTTCACGGTATGTATCAGCAGGACGATCGCGACATTCGTGCCGAACGTGCCGAGCAGAAGCTGGAGCCGCGCCATGCGATGATGCTGCGCTGCCGACTGCCGGGCGGCATCATTACGCCGACTCAGTGGCTGGCCATCGACAAATTTGCGACCGATAAAACCATTTATGGCAGCATCCGTCTGACCAACCGTCAGACCTTCCAGTTTCACGGCATTCTGAAGAAGAACGTCAAGCCGACACATCAGATGCTGCATGAAGTGGGGCTGGATGCGCTGGCCACCGCCAACGACGTGAACCGTAACGTGCTCTGTACCTCGAACCCGGTGGAGTCGGAACTGCATCAGGAAGCGTATGAGTGGGCGAAGAAGCTCTCTGAGCATCTGCTGCCGCGCACCCGTGCCTATGCCGAAATCTGGTGGGATCAGGAGAAAGTCGCGACGACCGATGAAGAGCCGATCCTCGGTGAAACCTATCTGCCGCGTAAATTCAAAACCACCGTGGTGATCCCGCCGCATAACGATGTGGATCTGCACGCCAACGATCTGAACTTTGTCGCGGTCGCCGAGAAGGGCAAGCTGGTGGGCTTCAACCTGCTGGTGGGTGGCGGCCTGTCGATTGAGCACGGTAACAAAGCGACTTATGCGCGCACCGCCAGCGAGTTTGGTTACTTCCCGGTAGAGAGGATCCTCGACGTGGCCGAGGCGGTCGTGACGACTCAGCGTGACTGGGGTAACCGTACCGATCGTAAAAACGCCAAAACCAAGTACACCCTGGAACGTGTTGGCGTCGAGACCTTTAAAGCCGAAGTTGAAAAACGTGCCGGTGTGACGTTTGAGCCGATCCGTCCTTATGAGTTCACCACCCGTGGCGATCGCATTGGCTGGATCAAAGGTATCGACAACAAATGGCACCTCACGCTGTTTATTGAAAATGGCCGCCTGCTCGACTATCCGGGCCGACCGCTGAAAAGCGGCATCGCGGAAATTGCGAAAATCCATCAGGGCGATTTCCGCCTGACTGCCAACCAGAACCTGATTGTGGCGGGCGTACCGGAAAGCGAAAAAGCGCAGATCGAAGCGATCGCCCGTGAACATGGCCTGATGGATCACGTCACGCCTCAGCGTGAAAACTCCATGGCCTGCGTCGCGTTCCCGACCTGTCCGCTGGCGATGGCAGAAGCCGAACGTTTCCTGCCCGCGTTCGTGACCAAAGTGGAAGGGATCATGCACGCGCATGGCGTCGGTGATGAGCACATAGTGTTACGCGTTACCGGTTGTCCGAACGGTTGCGGCCGTGCCATGCTGGCTGAGCTGGGTCTGGTGGGCAAAGCGCCAGGCCGCTACAACCTGCATCTGGGCGGAAACCGCAGCGGAACGCGTATTCCCCGTATGTACCGTGAAAACATTAACGAAAGCGAAATTCTCGCCACCATTGATGAGCTGGTGGGACGCTGGGCCACCGAACGCCAGGCCGCTGAAGGCTTTGGTGACTTCACCATCCGTGCAGGCATTGTTGCGCCGGTGCTGGACCCGGCACGCGATTTTTGGGAGGAAGCAAAATGAGTCAGCCCGACCTCGCAGCACTGAATGAGATGTCCAAAGTCCAGCGCGCCATGGCGCTGGCCGCGACCAATGCGCAGCTGGAGAAGTCATCAGCGGAAGAGCGGGTCAGCTGGGCGCTGGAGAATCTGCCGGGTGCTTATGTGCTCTCCTCCAGTTTCGGTATTCAGGCCGCGGTGTCGCTGCATCTGGTGACGCGTCAGCAGCCCGATATTCCGGTCATCCTGACTGACACCGGCTATCTGTTCCCGGAGACCTATCGTTTTATTGATGAGCTGGCAGACCAGCTCAATCTCAACCTCAAAGTGTTCCGCGCCGAAACCTCACCGGCCTGGCAGGAAGCGCGCTACGGCAAACTGTGGGAGCAGGGCGTCGAGGGGATTGAGAAATATAACGAGATCAACAAAGTCGAGCCGATGAATCGCGCCATTGAAACCCTGGGCGCGCAGACCTGGTTTGCCGGCCTGCGCCGCGACCAGTCCGGCAGCCGGGCGAATCTGCCGGTGCTGGGCGTACAGCGTGGCGTCTTCAAGCTGCTGCCGATTATCGACTGGGATAACCGCCAGATTCATCAGTATCTGGAGCAGCACAAGCTGAAGTACCATCCGCTGTGGGATGAAGGCTATCTTTCAGTGGGCGATACCCACACTACCCGCAAGTGGGAGCCAGGTATGGCAGAAGAAGAGACACGCTTCTTCGGTCTCAAGCGCGAGTGTGGTCTGCACGAAGGCTGATGCCGTGCTTCTCTCCCTGAAGACAGGGAGAGAAGTGCTTCGGCACCGTCAGGCGGGAAGCTAAACGCCTTGTAATCCGGCAAACGCCTCCGTTGCACGCGTCACATTCACTTTTGTCACGTCATACTCTGCCACCGCGACAAACGGATCTTCCGCTAAAATCGCATCCAGCGCTTCACGTTCCATCTCCCTGACCAGCAGCATGCCGCCCGTGCGCGGATCTTTTCGCCCTGCGGCAATAAAACTGCCCGCGTCAAAATAGCGATCGAGCCATTCGATATGGCCTGCCAGCAGCGCTTCAACGTCTTCTATCGGACGCACATAATTCAGAAAGACGACGTACATGTCAGATCCTTATACTTTGGGATTGGTCAGTTCGCTGATCAGCGGCAGCAGCACGCGGACGCTGTCGCGGGTTCGCAGGGCAATCTGTCCCGGCAGCCAGCGGTCGAGATAGCTCAGATTATCCAGGTCTGTCTGATGACGGGTCACGCCATCAGGAAAGTGGTGGCTGCGATGACGCTGCAGCGCGCCATCTTTATTCCCCAGCGTCCAGTTGCTGGCGGTGACATCCAGCAGCGGAAAGCCCGCCTTGTCGAAGGCATTCAGGCCGTTAAAGTCTTTGCGGTTCAGCTGGTGGCTGGCAGCGGGGATGCCCTGCTGACGCGCCAGTAGCAGCGCGCGATCGCTGGTCTGCTTGCGCACCGCCCGGGGCGTGTTCATGCCGCTGTTGAAATAGAGGTGATCGCCGGTGATCAGGCTGTTCAGATCGATGACCAGCAGCGTGTTCTTTTTCTCACGCGTGCTCATCCGCTCAACATAGTCATCCATGCCGTGCAGGTCGGCTTCTCCGGCGCTCAGCGCGACAAAGCGGATGCCATAGTGCAGCGGCTTGCGACTCAGCTGCTGTGCCAGTTCCAGCATCACGCCAAGACCCGACGCATTGTCATCGACGCCCTGCAGCCGTAAGCCGCCCAGATTATGATGGGCCTGGCTGCTGTTTTGCGGCGTCCAGGTATCCAGATGCGCCACGATCAGGATCTCCTGCGGCACGCTGCCTGCGCGCGCGGCAATCACCGAGGTGGCGGTGAGCTTATGCCAGCGCTGTGTGCCGTCATCTTCCTGCCACTTATAGCCGGTGTTGAACTGGCGGGTATCGGTCTTATAACCCAGTGCGGTAAATTGCTGCTGCAGGTAGTCAGCGGCCATCAGCTCAGCCGGACTGCCGCTCATGCGGCCAGGGAAATAGGTGGCGATGTGCCGGACCTGCTGTTCGGCAAACTGGCCTGTCGGCGTGGCCAGAGCCAGCGGGGAAATGAGTGCGCCAAACAAAACTGTCGCTACCCTCAGGCGGAGGGAACAAAACATAATGCATCCTTTTTTCATTATCCGGGAGGCGTTGGTCATGCGGGTCAGGGCCGATCATGCCGCGCGCATTATATCCCTTTTGTCGCGCCAGTTTGTTAGTGGAATCGGGCGCCGCTTCATTTGAAAAGGAGAATGTGCCTTTGTCGCTGGCACTTATCTGCTTTTGCAGCCGCAGGCACCGGTACGAATCTGTGAAGCTGTTCACGAAAAAGCCATTAAATTTCATCCGCTAAGATCAAATTGTTCTGTGCTTTGCGGAATCGTTATTCCATTCGGTAACTACTCATTCCAATTCGTAATTTCATCTGGATAAACCCTGCGACGTATAGTCGCGTTAATACAAAGTTAAAACATCAGGGTTAACGTGGACTATTTGCCTCTTTTTGCCGATCTCTCTGGCCGCCCGGTTCTGGTTGTCGGCGGTGGGGATATTGCGTCGCGAAAAATTGAACTGCTGCGTCGTGCGCGTGCGCGCGTTCTGATCGCCTCTCGTGAACTCTGCCCTGAACTTCAGGAACTGCTGGAAAGCCAGGATCTGGAGTGGCTGGCGACCGAGTTTGATCCGTCCCAGCTGGATGGCGTTTTCCTGGTGATTGCCGCCACCGACGATAACCATCTCAACACCCAGGTTTTTGAAGCTGCTAACGCGCGGCATAAGCTGGTTAACGTGGTCGACGACCAGCCAAAATGCACCTTTATCTTCCCTTCGATTGTTGACCGCTCACCGCTGGTGGTGGCGATCTCTTCCAGCGGCACCGCACCGGTGCTGGCCCGCATGCTGCGCGAAAAAATCGAAACGCTGCTGCCCGCCAGTCTTGGTCAGATGGCGGAAGTAGCCGGACTCTGGCGTGACAAAGTTAAACAGCGCTTCAGCCGCATGTCTGACCGCAGACGCTTCTGGGAACGGGCGTTTAACGGCCGGTTCGCCAGTGAGATGTCAGCCGGTAACGTCGAAGAGGCGAAACGCACGCTGGACCGTGAACTGCAGGAAGAGCCGACCCGTCAGGGCGAGATTTTCCTGGTGGGCGCCGGGCCGGGTGACAGCGGCCTGCTGACGCTGCGTGGCCTGCAGGTGATGCAGTTAGCCGATGTGGTGCTCTACGACCATCTGGTCAGCGAAGAGGTGCTGGATCTGGTGCGCCGCGATGCCGATCGCATCTGCGTCGGCAAACGGGCCAGCGCACACACGTTGCCGCAGGAAGAGATCAATCAGTTGCTGGTTTCACTGGCGCAGAAAGGCAAGCGCGTCGTCCGCCTCAAGGGTGGCGATCCCTTTATCTTTGGCCGCGGCGGCGAAGAGCTGCAGGCGGCGCAGCAGGCGGGTATTCCGTTCCAGGTGGTGCCGGGCGTCACCGCAGCTGCCGGTGCGACAGCCTATGCCGGTATTCCGCTGACCCACCGCGACTACGCGCAGAGCGTGATGTTTATTACCGGTCACTGCCGCCCCGATGGGGATGACATTGACTGGCCATCGCTGGCGCGTGCGCGTCAGACGCTGGCGATCTACATGGGAACGGTTAAAGCGGCGGCCATCAGTGCGGCGCTGATTCAGCACGGTCGTGCGCCATCAACGCCGGTGGCGGTGATCAGTCGCGGCACCCGTCAGGATCAACAGGTGCTGACCGGCACCTTAGAACAACTTGAGGCGCTGGCCGCCTCGGCACCTACTCCGGCGCTACTGGTGATCGGAGAGGTGGTTAATCTGCACGGGCAACTCGCCTGGTTTAAACATTCAGCACAGCAGGGGGCTCGCGAGTCCGCCGTTGTCAATCTGGCTTGAGGGAAAATCATGGACCAAAAACGACTCACTCATCTGCGTCAGCTGGAGGCGGAGAGTATCCATATCATTCGCGAAGTCGCGGCGGAGTTCAGCAACCCGGTGATGATGTACTCCATCGGTAAAGACTCCTCGGTGATGCTGCATCTGGCGCGTAAAGCCTTTTATCCGGGCACGCTGCCGTTCCCGTTACTGCATGTGGATACCGGCTGGAAATTCCGTGAAATGTACGCGTTTCGCGACCGCACCGTGAAAGCGATGGGCGCAGAGTTGCTGGTTCACCGCAACCCGGAAGGCGTGGCGATGGGGATTAACCCGTTTGTCCACGGCAGTGCCAAACACACTGACATCATGAAGACCGAAGGGCTGAAGCAGGCGCTGAACAAATATGGTTTCGATGCGGCCTTTGGTGGCGCGCGTCGCGATGAAGAGAAGTCACGCGCTAAAGAGCGTATCTACTCCTTCCGTGACCGCTTCCATCGCTGGGACCCGAAAAACCAGCGTCCTGAGCTGTGGCACAACTACAACGGCCAGATCAACAAGGGCGAGAGCATCCGTGTCTTCCCGCTGTCGAACTGGACCGAACTGGATATCTGGCAGTACATCTTCCTGGAAAACATCGAGATCGTGCCGCTCTATCTCGCCGCGCCACGTCCGGTGCTGGAGCGTGATGGCATGCTGATGATGATCGATGACGATCGTATCAACCTGCAGCCGGGTGAAGAGATCACCCAGCGGATGGTCCGTTTCCGTACGCTCGGCTGCTGGCCGCTGACCGGTGCGGTAGAGTCCGAAGCGCAGACGCTGCCGGAGATCATCGAAGAGATGCTGGTTTCCACCACCAGCGAGCGTCAGGGCCGCATGATCGATCGCGATCAGTCCGGTTCGATGGAACTGAAAAAACGTCAGGGTTATTTCTAAGGAGACGCCAGATGAATACCGTAATTGCACAACAGATTGCCGACCAGGGCGGCGTTGAAGCCTGGCTGACCGCTCAGCAGCATAAGAGCCTGCTGCGTTTTCTGACCTGCGGCAGCGTCGACGATGGAAAAAGTACCCTGATTGGGCGTCTGCTGCACGATACCCGTCAGATCTATGAAGATCAGCTTTCCTCGCTGCACAACGACAGCAAACGTCACGGCACCCAGGGCGAGAAACTCGATCTGGCGCTGCTGGTGGATGGTCTGCAGGCTGAGCGTGAGCAGGGCATTACCATTGATGTGGCCTACCGCTACTTCTCGACCGAAAAGCGTAAATTTATTATCGCCGACACGCCGGGACATGAGCAGTACACCCGTAACATGGCAACCGGCGCATCAACCTGCGATCTGGCAATCCTGCTGATCGATGCGCGTAAAGGCGTGCTGGATCAGACCCGCCGTCACAGCTTTATCTCGACGCTGCTGGGGATCAAACACCTGGTGGTGGCGATCAATAAGATGGATCTGGTGGAGTACGATCAGGCGCGCTACGAGCAGATCAAACAGGATTACCTGGATTTTGCTGCCCAGCTGCCGGACGACCTTGATATCCGCTTTGTGCCGATGTCGGCGCTGGAAGGGGATAACGTGGCTTCCGCCAGTCAGACCATGCCGTGGTACAGCGGCCCGACGCTGCTGGATGTGCTGGAGACCGTGGAGCTGAAGCGCGTCGTCGATCATCAGCCGATGCGTTTCCCGGTGCAGTATGTTAACCGTCCGAACCTGGATTTCCGTGGCTATGCCGGTACTCTGGCGTCAGGCAGCGTGCAGGTCGGCCAGCGCGTCAAAGTGCTGCCGTCTGGCGTGGAGTCGACCATTGCCCGCATTGTGACCTTTGATGGCGATCTGCAGGAAGCGGGGGCAGGCGAAGCGATTACGCTGGTGCTGCAGGATGAGATTGATATCAGCCGTGGCGATCTGCTGGTCGATGCCAGTGAAGATCTGGCCGCGGTTCAGTCGGCCAGCGTTGACGTGGTCTGGATGGCAGAACAGCCGCTGCAGGCCGGTCAGAGCTATGACCTGAAAATCGCCGGCAAGAAAACCCGTGGCCGGGTAGAGAAGGTGCTGCATCAGGTCGAGATCAACTCGCTGGAGACGCGTCAGGTCGATGCGCTGCCGCTGAACGGTATTGGCCGCATTGAGTTAACCTTTGACGAACCGATGGTGCTCGACAGCTATCAGCAGAACCCGGTAACCGGCGGCATGATCTTTATCGATCGCCTGACCAACGTCACCGTGGGTGCTGGCATGATCCATCAGCCAAACCATGACGCCCCGGTTAACACCGGTGAGTTCAGCGCGTTTGAGCTGGAACTGAATGCGCTGGTGCGCCGTCACTTCCCACACTGGAACGCGCGCGACCTGCTGGGCGGTCAGTAATGGCTCAGCACGATGACAACGTGGTATGGCATGACCATCCGGTAACCCGTGCCTCACGCGAACAGCAGCACGGCCATCAGGGCGTGGTGCTGTGGTTCACCGGGCTTTCGGGCTCGGGGAAATCCACCGTCGCAGGTGCGCTGGAGCAGGCGCTGCACCGCATCGGCGTCAGCACCTATCTGCTGGATGGTGACAATGTGCGTCATGGCCTCTGTCGCGATCTCGGCTTCAGCGACGATGACCGCAAGGAGAACATCCGTCGGGTTGGTGAAGTCGCGAAACTGATGGTAGATGCCGGACTCGTGGTACTCACTGCCTTTATTTCGCCGCATCGCGCCGAGCGTCAGATGGTGCGTGACCTGCTGGAGCCGGGGCAGTTTATCGAGGTGTTTGTCGATACGCCGTTAGCGGTGTGTGAAGCGCGCGATCCCAAAGGCTTATACCGCAAAGCGCGCGCCGGTGAGCTGCGTAATTTCACCGGTATCGACAGCGTCTATGAGGCGCCTGAAAGCCCGGAAATCCAGCTGGATGGCGAACAATTGGTTACAAAACTGGCCGCCCAATTGTTAGACGTGCTGCGCGACCGCGATATCATCAGATCCTGAAGAGACAGCGGCAAATCGCTTCGGGTTTGCCGCCCTCGCAACAACAGGATGCCTATGCAGAACATCACACCCATGCTCGCTCGTAAAGATGACTCCTCCCAGGATGAGCCACGCTCATTGCTGCCGGGCGGCGTTATCGGCTTACTCGCTTACTGGTGTGCGCTGGCGCTTCCATTCCTGCTGTTCGGCTCTAACACGCTGTTCTTCTTTCTCTATACCTGGCCATTCTTTCTGGCGCTGCTGCCGGTTGCCGTGGTCACGGGCATCGCACTGAATACGCTGCTGAGCGGGCACTGGATCTGGGCCGCCCTCGCTACGGTCATTATGGTGGTGACGCTTTTCTGGTTAATGTTCTCCTTTCTCTCCGGCTGGTAAGCCTTTACGGCGTCCGCGCTGATGTGCAAACGCATCGGCAGGTTACAAATCTTTTCCCGTCCGAATCGGTACTGATTGTGCAGTCGCGCAGCAAAGCGCGCCATTTTCGCCGCTGGTGTGGAGTCCTGTGCAAAGTTATGGGATGATTGGGCCGTTTTTAGGGGGCGGGATGGGAAAACTGACGTTACTGTTATTGGTGCTGCTTGGCTGGCTGCAATATTCGTTGTGGCTGGGGAAAAATGGCATCCATGACTATACGCGCGTCAATGATGATGTCGCGGTGCAACAGGCAAACAATGCCAAACTTAAATCGCGAAACGATCAGCTGTTTGCCGAAATTGACGATCTCAATGGCGGCTCAGAAGCGATCGAGGAGCGCGCGCGCAATGAACTGGGCATGATTAAGCCCGGTGAGACTTTCTATCGTCTGGTGCCTGACCAGAACAAACGCAACGCGCAACAATCAGCGCAAAACCTACAACGATAAAACATGAACACTCTGGCCTCCCTTGCGGATGTGATTGCCGTGGTGCCTGCTGCCGGGATCGGCAGCCGCATGCAGGCAACCTGTCCGAAGCAGTATCTGACGATTGGTCAGCACACCCTTCTGGAACACAGCATTGCGCGTCTGTTTTCCCATCCCGCCATTAAACAGGTGATTGTCGCCCTCAGCCCCGATGACCAGCACTTCGCTTCACTGCCGCTGGCACGCGATCCGCGTGTGCTCAGGGTTACAGGCGGAGAGACCCGCGCCGAGTCGGTGCTGGCCGGATTGCAGGCCGCACAGGGTTCCGCCTGGGTGCTGGTTCATGACGCTGCGCGTCCCTGTCTGCATCCCGGCGATCTCCAGAAACTGCTTAACGTGCGTGAACAGAGCCACGTGGGCGGGATTCTGGCCGCGCCCGTGCGCGACACCATGAAACGGGGCGAGCCGGGCAAAGCCGCGGTGGCCCATACCGTGGAACGCGACGATCTCTGGCACGCCTTAACGCCGCAGTTCTTCCCTCACGCGCTGCTCACCGCCTGCCTCACGCGGGCGCTGACTGAAGGCGCGACCATCACCGATGAAGCGTCGGCGCTGGAGTATTGCGGTTACCATCCGCTGCTGGTCAGCGGACGCAGTGATAACATCAAAGTCACCCGGCCAGAAGATCTGGCGCTGGCGGCTTTTTATCTGAGTCAGATTCAATTAAAGGAGAGCGCATGATGCGTATCGGTCACGGTTTTGACGTTCACGCCTTTGGCGGAGAGGGTCCGTTAGTGATTGGCGGTGTGCGGATCCCGTTTGAACACGGTTTTATCGCCCATTCGGATGGCGATGTGGCGCTGCATGCGCTGACTGACGCGCTGCTGGGCGCAGTGGCAATGGGCGATATCGGCAAGCTGTTTCCCGACACCGATCCGGCCTTTAAAGGGGCAGACAGCCGTGGCCTGCTGCGTGAGGCCTGGCGTCGTATCGAAGCCAAAGGCTATCGCATCGGTAATGTCGACGTCACGATTATTGCTCAGGCACCGAAAATGCTGCCGCACGTGCCGCAGATGCGCATCAACATCGCAGAAGATCTGGGCTGCCATATGGATGCCGTCAACGTCAAGGCGACCACCACCGAGAAGCTTGGCTTTACCGGACGCGGCGAAGGCATCGCCTGTGAAGCGGTCGCGTTAGTTCTGAAAGCTGACAGCCAATGAGTCTGAATTACCTGCACGGCACACCCGTGGCCTCTGGCGTGATCAAAGCCAATCCGGAAGATTTCGTGGTGGTTGAAGATCTCGGTTATGGCGCGGATGGCGAAGGTGAGCACCTGCTGGTGCGCATCCGTAAAGTCGGCGCCAATACCCGCTTTGTGGCGGAGGCACTGGCTAAGTATCTCGGTATTCATCAGCGCGATATGAGTTATGCCGGGATGAAAGACCGCCATGCGGTGACGGAGCAGACTCTCTGTTTTCGTCTGCCGGGCAATGCGATGCCCGACCTGCGCGGTTTCGCGCTGGAAGGGGTCGAGATTCTGCAGGCGGTGCGCCACAAACGTAAGCTGCGCATCGGTGCACTGGCGGGGAACGCGTTCCGGCTGGTCATCCGTCAGATCAGCGATCGTGATGCGGTTGAAACGCGTCTGGCGCAGATTCGCGCTGCGGGCGCGCCCAACTATTTTGGTGAACAGCGCTTTGGTCGTGGCGGTAACAACCTGGTGATGGCGGAGAAGTGGGCGCGCAATGAGATCGTGATTCGCGACCGCAACAAGCGCAGCCTGATGCTCTCTGCCGCGCGCAGTGCGCTGTTTAATCAGGTAACCAGTGCGCGTCTGCAACAGCAGGGCGGCCTGACTCAGGTGCTGAACGGCGATGCCCTGCAGCTGACAGGACGCGGCAGCTGGTTTGTCGCCCAGCCCGATGAGCTGGAAGAATCACAGCGCCGGGTCGATCAGCATGAGCTGCGCATTACCGCGCCGCTGCCGGGACGCGGCGAGCCGGGCCCACAGGCTGACGCACTGGCCTTTGAACAGCAGGCGCTGGCGGATGACACGCTGCTGCTTGGCCTGATTGAACGTGAGAAGGTCGATGCAGCCCGCCGCGCCATGCTGGTGGTGCCGCGCGATATGCAGTGGAGCTGGTGGGATGACGTCACGCTGGAACTGTCGTTCTGGCTGCCTGCAGGCAGCTTTGCCACCAGCGTGGTCCGTGAGCTGCTGACCCCCGCGGACTCGCCCGATCAGATTGATGAGTAATCTTCGCCGCAACCTGACCCGCAGTATGGGTAATGTTGCGGCAAACCCCCACCGTCGTGTGATTTACGCCTACCACTTCCTTGCGCGCCTCGCTAGAATGCAAAAATCGCTGTCCATTTCTCACCTGTTGCCATGCCGTTAAAACAGGTTCAGTCACGGCGACCAGTCGAATAAAAAAAAGGTCAGAACGAAATGCGGATATTGCTCAGCAACGATGACGGCATTCACGCGCCAGGTATTCAGACTCTGGCGAAAGCCCTGCGGCAGATTGCTGACGTACAGGTTGTTGCCCCCGATCGTAACCGAAGCGGTGCCTCGAACTCATTAACGCTGGAAACGCCTCTGCGCACTTTCACCCATGAAAACGGCGATATCGCGGTTCAGATGGGGACGCCAACTGACTGCGTCTATCTCGGGGTAAATGCGCTGATGCAGCCGCGTCCCGACATTGTGGTGTCAGGTATCAATGCCGGCCCCAATCTGGGCGACGATGTGATCTATTCCGGCACGGTGGCGGCGGCGATGGAAGGGCGGCATCTTGGCTTACCGGCAATCGCGGTTTCGCTCAATGGTCATCAGCACTACGACACCGCAGCGGCGGTGACCTGCGCGCTCCTCAGGGCGCTGACGCATGAACCGCTGCGCACCGGCCGCATTCTCAACATCAACGTTCCCGATCTGCCGCTGTCTGAGCTTAAAGGTATCCGCGTGACGCGCTGTGGCAGCCGCCATCCGGCAGATCAGGTGATTGCGCAGCAGGATCCGCGCGGCAATACGCTTTACTGGATTGGACCGCCGGGCGAAAAACTCGATGCCGGCCCGGATACAGATTTTGCCGCCGTGGATCAGGGCTATGTGTCTGTTACTGCGTTGCATGTGGACTTAACGGCGCACGGTGCGCAGGACGTGCTCAGTGACTGGCTGACAAAAGCTGAGGTGAACCTGGCATGGTGAATCGGCGTATTGAGACACTGCTGTCACAACTGCGTCAGCAGGGCATTGATGATGAAAACCTGCTGAAAGCCATTAGCGAGGTGCCGCGCGAACGTTTTATCGACGAGGCGTTCGAGCATAAAGCCTGGGACAATGTTGCCCTGCCTATCGGCTCCGGCCAGACGATATCCCAGCCTTATATGGTCGCGCGGATGACCGCGCTGCTGGCACTCAATCCGCATTCCCGTGTACTGGAGATTGGTACGGGTTCCGGTTACCAGACGGCGATTCTTGCCCATCTGGTAGACCATGTCTATTCAGTGGAACGCATCAAAGGGCTGCAGTGGCAGGCCAAGCGCCGCCTGAAACAGCTGGATCTGCATAATGTCTCGACCCGGCATGGCGATGGCTGGCAGGGCTGGCCATCACGCGGGCCCTTCGATGCCATCATTGTCACCGCCGCGCCACCGGAAATTCCGATTGCGCTGATAGCACAACTGGCAGAAGGCGGCATTATGGTGCTGCCGGTCGGCGAAGATCAGCAGGTACTGAAACGCCTGCGTCGTCAGGGCGAAGAGGTCACGGAAGAGATCATTGAGCCGGTGCGTTTTGTTCCGCTGGTGCAGGGCGATCTGGCCTGACGCTCTTCGTATTTCTTCACAACTGTTTCATGGCACCACGTACCTGATGTTGTTACTATCCGGTTTATTCAACAAAAATGCAGATTTTATCGCGCCGTGCAGAGCATTCTGCTGGCAGGTACAGTGAAACAGATAGATCAGAGTTGCCATCACGGGGGATTAATGAGCACGGGAAGCACACTTTTTCAGTTACGCCGTCTGGCGGCGCTTTCACTGGTAGGTTTTTGGCTGGCAGGCTGCAGCTCCAGCGACAATTCACAGGCACCCATCAGTCGCGTTGGCGATGATGGCGGCATGACAAACAGCCAGGCTGGAGCCGACACGGTTTCAGGTGGGGTTCCTGTCGCGCCATCTCAGGGACAAATGTTAAGCAGAAATTCAGCATCCGTCCCCAGCAATGGTGGAATGATTAGTACCAACAGCAATGTTGAGACGCAGAATGGCCGGATAGTATACAACCGCAGTTATCAGAATATTCCTAAGGGTAGCTATTCCGGTGAAACTTATACCGTGAAGCGTGGCGACACCTTGTTCTATATCGCCTGGATTACCGGCAATGATTTCCGTGATTTAGCCCAGCGCAACAACGTTGCCGCGCCTTACAGCCTGAATGTCGGCCAGACGTTACAGATTGGAAATGGGTCGGGTCAGCCGATTACCGGCGGCAATCCCATTACCGTTGCTGATGCAACGCAGGGCGGGGTTCCGGCGGCGCCGCAAATTAAATCGCCTGCTGTTGCACAGCAACCTGTTATTACGTATTCTGATGATTCGGGTAATTCGGGTGGCAGCAAATTGTTGCCTTCGAAAGGAGCAAATGTTGCAACGACAACAGCTCCAGTAGTTACCGCACCCCCAACGGTTAGCAGTACAACCAACAGTTCAACGCCGGTCGGAAGCTGGCGCTGGCCGACTGACGGGAAGATTATCGATAACTTCTCTGCCGCCGAAGGTGGCAATAAAGGTATCGATATCGCCGGGACGCGCGGACAATCTGTTGTTACCACTGCTTCAGGACGAGTGGTTTACGCAGGTAACGCACTCCGGGGTTACGGTAATTTAATCATCATTAAACACAACGATGATTACCTGAGCGCCTACGCCCACAACGATACAATGCTGGTTCGGGAACAACAGGAAGTTAAGGCGGGGCAAAAGATCGCTACCATGGGTAGCACCGGAACCAGTTCAGTCAGATTACACTTTGAAATTCGTTACAAGGGGAAATCCGTAAACCCGTTGCGTTATTTGCCGCAGCGATAATCCGGCAGAACAAAACTGTTTTATGTTCTGCCCTGGAATCACGGGTAGGAGCCGCTTATGAGCCAGAATACGCTGAAAGTAAACGAGTTACATGAGAACGCGGAATTCGATGAGAACGGAGCTGAAATTTTTGACGAGAAGGCACTCGTTGAAAACGAAGCCAGTGATAGCGACGTAGCGGAAGAAGAGTTGCTATCACAGGGTGCGACGCAGCGTGTATTAGATGCGACGCAGCTCTATCTCGGGGAGATTGGCTATTCTCCGTTGTTAACGGCAGAGGAAGAAGTTTTCTTCGCTCGCCGTGCATTGCGGGGTGATATCCCTTCCCGTCGCCGCATGATCGAAAGTAACTTACGCCTGGTGGTAAAAATCGCCCGTCGTTACAGCAATCGTGGTTTAGCTCTGCTGGACCTGATTGAAGAAGGTAACCTCGGCCTGATTCGCGCCGTAGAGAAATTTGACCCGGAGCGCGGGTTCCGTTTCTCAACGTACGCCACCTGGTGGATTCGTCAGACTATTGAACGGGCGATCATGAATCAAACCCGTACCATTCGTCTGCCGATTCACATTGTAAAAGAACTGAATGTTTATCTGCGTACTGCGCGTGAACTTTCCCACAAGCTCGACCATGAGCCGAGTGCGGAAGAGATCGCCGAACAGCTGGATAAACCGGTTGATGACGTAAGCCGCATGTTACGTCTTAACGAACGCATTACCTCGGTTGATACGCCATTAGGCGGTGATTCTGAAAAAGCGCTGCTGGACATTCTGGCCGATGAGAAAGACAACGGCCCGGAAGACACCACGCAGGACGATGATATGAAACAAAGCATCGTCAAATGGCTGTTCGAACTGAACGCCAAGCAGCGTGAAGTGCTGGCTCGTCGTTTCGGCCTGTTGGGCTATGAAGCGGCAACGCTTGAGGATGTAGGTCGTGAAATCGGCTTAACCCGCGAGCGTGTACGCCAGATTCAGGTTGAAGGTTTGCGCCGTCTGCGCGAAATCCTGCAGGCGCAGGGCCTCAGCATTGAAGCACTGTTTCGTGAATAATCGTTTATAAGACGATCTGAGTACGCATGCGAAAAGCGATGGTGAAAACCATCGCTTTTTTTATGTCTGCGGAAAAGTGATTTGGAGCGAATAGCACCGCGCATTAACGCGGTGCGGCGTGCTATCAGACCAGCGATTTAAGACGATAAATCCAGTCGAGCGCCTGACGCGGTGTCAGCGTATCCGGATCCAGTGCCTCAAGCGCTTCCACAGCCGGTGAGGTCTCTTCAACCAGCAGCGGCAGCTGAGAACCATCGACCGTCGATGACGCGGAGTGGTTTGAAACGTTTTCCAGCTCCTTCAGCTTGTTGCGTGCCCGCTTAATCACCTCTTTAGGCACCCCAGCCAGTGCTGCTACCGCCAGACCATAACTCTTACTTGCAGCCCCTTCCTGCACGCTGTGCATAAAGGCGATGGTGTCACCGTGCTCAACGGCATCCAGATGGACGTTAACCACGCCTTCCATTTTTTCCGGCAGGGTGGTCAGCTCGAAGTAATGGGTGGCAAACAGCGTCATCGCTTTGATGCGGTTCGCCAGGTTTTCGGCGCAGGCCCAGGCAAGTGACAAACCGTCATACGTGGAGGTTCCGCGTCCAATCTCATCCATCAGCACCAGGCTGTTTTCGGTGGCGTTATGCAGGATGTTGGCGGTTTCGGTCATCTCAACCATAAAGGTCGAGCGCCCGGAGGCGAGGTCATCCGCAGCACCGACGCGGGTAAAGATGCGATCCAGCGGGCCAATCAGCGTCTCATCGGCCGGAACAAAACTGCCAATCCATGCCATCAGGGCAATCAGCGCAGCCTGCCGCATATAGGTACTCTTACCGCCCATGTTGGGGCCGGTAATGATCAGCATCCTGCGCTGGGGAGCCAGTGAGAGTGGATTGGCAATAAACGGCTCTTTCAGAACCTGTTCAACGACCGGATGGCGACCGCCGCTGATTTTAATCCCGGCTTTCTCCTGCAACACCGGGCGGCAATAGTTCAGTGACCAGGCGCGTTCCGCCAGGTTGCTCAACACATCCAGCTCGGCCAGCGCGGCAGCACTCAGCTGCAGCGCTTCAAGGTGCGGCAGCAGTTGATCGAACAATGCCTCATACAGGCTTTTCTCCAGCGACAGCGCTTTACCCTTAGAGGTGAGGACTTTGTCTTCGTACTCTTTCAGCTCCGGGATGATGTAGCGCTCAGCGTTTTTCAGTGTCTGACGACGCACATAGTGCATCGGAACCTGATGACTCTGGCCACGGCTGACCTGGATGTAATAGCCATGCACACCGTTAAAGCCGACCTTAAGCGTATCCAGTCCCAGCTTTTCGCGTTCGCGGATCTCCAGCCGGTCGAGATAGTCGGTTGCGCCATCGGCCAGCGCGCGCCACTCATCCAGCTCCGCGTTGTAGCCTGGTGCAATTACTCCGCCGTCGCGGATCAGCACCGGCGGTGACTCAATCACGGCCTGCTCCAGCAGCTCACGTAATGCGGTGAACTCGCCCATCTGCGCGCGCAGTTTCTGTAACTGCGGTGCTTCGACATTGGCCAGCAGCTGGTTCAGTTCCGGCAGTTGCTGGAACGCATGACGCATGCGGGCCAGATCGCGCGGACGGGCGGTGCGCAACGCCAGGCGGGCCAGGATGCGCTCCAGATCGCCGACCTGACGCAGCACCGGCTGCAGCACGTCGCTGAGATTTTGCAGCTCAGCAATCGACTCCTGACGCTGGTTAATGATGCGCACATCGCGCAGCGGCATATGCAGCCAGCGCTTCAGCATCCGGCTACCCATCGGGGTGACGGTTTTATCCAGCACGGCCGCTAAGGTGTTGTCGGTGCCGCCGGCCAGGTTCTGGGTGATCTCCAGATTACGGCGGGTAGCGGCATCCATGATGATGCTGTCCTGCTGCCGTTCCATGCTCAGCGAACGGATGTGGGGCAGCGTGGTGCGCTGGGTATCTTTGACATATTGCAGCAGGCAGCCCGCCGCACTCAGTCCGAGGTGCGCGTTCTCCACGCCAAAGCCATTGAGGTCGCGGGTGCCAAACTGCAGGTTAAGCTGCTGGCGCGCGGTGTCGATCTCAAACTCCCACAGCGGACGGCGGCGCAGGCCACGTCGCTGATCGATCAGCGACATCGCCTGAAAATCTTCGGGATAGAGCAGCTCAGCCGGATTGGTGCGCTGCAGTTCTGCCGCCATGGTTTCTGCATCGGCAGGTTCGCTCAGGCGGAAACGGCCTGAGCTGATATCCAGCGTGGCGTAACCAAAACCGCGCGGGCTTTGCACAATTGCCGCCAGCAGATTGTCGTGCCGCTCCTGCAATAGCGCCTCATCACTGATGGTGCCGGGCGTGACGATGCGCACCACTTTGCGCTCGACCGGGCCTTTGCTCAGCGCCGGATCGCCTATCTGCTCGCAGATGGCTACGGACTCGCCCAGCTGCACCAGTTTTGCCAGATAGCCTTCAACCGCATGATAGGGCACCCCGGCCATCGGGATCGGTTCGCCCGCTGACGCACCGCGTTTGGTGAGTGAAATCTCCAGAAGCTGCGAGGCGCGCTTAGCGTCGTCATAAAACAGCTCGTAGAAGTCACCCATACGGTAAAACAGCAGAATGTCAGGATGCTCAGCCTTAAGGCGCAGGTACTGTTGCATCATGGGCGTATGAGAAGGAAAGTCCTTTTCGGTTGGCTCTTGCATAGGGTTTTAACTCATCTTTAATGCGGTAAATTTCTGGCGGTCAACGCCAATGAAACCGAAAGCAATTCCAGGCGCGCAGGATAGTCAGATGATAACGAATAGGGCAGGGCATATGCCAGCCTGATAATCGCCCCGATCCTGACCGGGTATAACCTGACAGGCATCCTGGCAAATGCGGCGGCGGCTGGCGACTGAAAAGTGCCTGTTCTGATAACTCTGACGCGGGGCTGCGAGGCGGCTCGCGATTTCTGCGACCGTTTACGGCGGGCAGAACGGCAATGCGCCGCATCGTGGAGCGGAGCGGATCAGTGCAGTCCGTTCTGCAGCGCCCAGACGGCCGCTTCAAGCCGGGATTTGAGGTTCATCTTCTTCAGCAGATATTTGACGTGGACCTTGACCGTGCTTTCACTGATGTCCAGTTTGCGGGCAATCGCTTTATTGGTCATGCCGTCGCTGATCAGTTGCAGGATGTCACGTTCACGCCGGGTCAGCTGATGGATGTCGCGCGTCTGAGCAGGCTGCGCTTCGCGCAACCGGGCGACCAGAATCGGCGTCAGCGCTTCGCTCAGCACGATCTGTCCGGCGGCAGCCTGATGCAGCGCTTTCAGCAAGGCTTCCGGTTCCATATCTTTCAGCAGATAACCATCTGCGCCGCGCTTCAGCGCGCTGACCACATCCTCTTCATTATCGGAAACGCTGAACACAACCACCCGGCCAGAGAGGGCGATCTCACGCAGCCGGGTCAGGGTATCCAGTCCGTTCAGCCCCGGCATATTAATATCCAGCAGGATCAGGTCGGGATCGTGCTGCTGAGCCAGCGCCAGGCCATCGATGCCATTACCCGCTTCGGCAACCACCTGCAGTCGCTCATCCAGCGCAATCAGCTGTTTCAGTCCGTTGCGCAGCATGGGGTGGTCGTCGATCAATATGAGCGTGAATTTCTCTGCCGTCACCATGGCGCCTGTTCCTGTCATATTTGCCAGCCTGAGCGGGCGGGAGGCTTATCTTACCGGTGAAGTGGGGCGGCTATATACCCCTGATGGACTACTCCTTTATTTCCATTCGGGCACCCTTTAGCTGATGGCGTTTTCGGCCGCCACTAAACCGCATGATTTATAAGGGTTATCCGCATCCGGTCAACTACTTAACCAGGAGGGTCAGGCGTTGCCACGCCGTTGTAACCTGACTTGCCGTTGATTTGTATCAAGCAAGCCGCCAGGCCGGATACGCAGGATATGCACAATTATTATTCTGCTGATGAGACATTTATGACCCAATCCGCCCCTTTGCAAACCCCGACGCGCGGCGCGTTAATTCAGGACTGGCAACCGGAAAACGATGCATTCTGGCAGTCACGCGGTAAACGCATCGCCAGCCGTAACCTGTGGATTTCTGTTTTCTGCCTGCTGCTGGGCTTCTGCGTCTGGATGCTGTTCAGCACCGTCGCGGTTAACCTGAACAAAGTGGGTTTTAACTTCAGCACCGAACAGCTCTTTTTACTGACCGCGCTGCCGTCGGTCTCCGGTGCGTTGCTGCGGGTGCCTTACTCGTTTGTTATTCCGATCTTTGGCGGACGCCGCTGGACCGCCTTCAGCACCGGCATCCTGATCCTTCCCTGCCTGTGGCTCGGCTTTGCGGTACAGGACAGCCAGACGTCATTCACAACGTTCACGGTGATAGCCCTGCTGTGCGGTTTTGGCGGCGCTAACTTCGCATCGAGCATGGGCAACATCAGCTTCTTCTTTCCCAAAGCCCGTCAGGGCGGCGCGCTGGGCATCAACGGCGGCCTCGGAAATCTCGGCGTCAGCGTGATGCAGTTTGTCGCGCCGCTGGCGATCTCCTGCGCCATTTTTGGTTTTGCCGATGTCGGTCATACCACCGTCACCGGCGACAGCCTCTGGCTGGAAAATGCGGCCTGGATCTGGGTGCCGTTCCTGGCAATCGGCACGCTGGCAGCCTGGTTCGGCATGAACGATCTGGCGGCGGCAAAATCCTCGCTGCGTGAGCAGCTACCGGTGCTGAAACGTCCCCATCTGTGGGTCATGGCGCTGCTCTATCTGGCGACTTTTGGTTCCTTTATCGGTTTCTCTGCCGGTTTTGCCATGCTGACGAAGACGCAATTTCCCGATGTCGTGATCATGCATTACGCCTTTTTCGGCCCGCTGATTGGCGCACTGGCCCGTTCAGCAGGCGGCATCATTTCTGACCGGCTCGGCGGCACCCGCGTCACGCTGGTCAACTACATCCTGATGGCGCTGTTTGCCGCGCTGCTGTTCCTCACCCTGCCGGGTGACGGACATGAGGGATCGTTCGTCGCCTTCTTCGCTGTGTTTATGGGCCTGTTCCTGACCGCCGGTCTGGGCAGCGGCTCCACCTACCAGATGATTGCGGTGCTATTCCGCAAGCTAACGCTGGAACGTATCAAAGCCGAAGGCGGCGACGATGCGCATGCGCAGCGTGAAGCGGGAACGGAAACCTCGGCTGCGCTCGGCTTTATCTCCGCGATTGGCGCGCTGGGCGGCTTCTTTATTCCGCAGACGTTTGGCCTGTCGCTCGCCATGACCGGTTCCCCCGCTGGCGCGATGAAAATCTTCCTGGTCTTTTACCTCTGCTGCATCGCGGTGACCTGGCTGGTTTATGGACGTAAAGCCCGCGCCTGATAACGATAAAGCCGGTGTGCCGCACCGGCAAAATTTTCCTTTCTGTGTCGCGACAGACGCAGAGTCAGCAATGTCATACCAGGCCTTCAGGAGTATTCCGGATGAGCAAGTTTCTTGATCGATTTCGTTATTTTAAACAGCTGGCCGAGCCGTTTTCCGGTCAGCATGGCCAGACCTTAAACAGCAACCGCGACTGGGAAGATGGCTACCGCAGCCGCTGGCAGCACGATAAAGTCGTGCGCTCCACCCATGGTGTTAACTGCACCGGCTCATGCAGCTGGAAAATCTATGTGAAAAACGGTCTGGTCACCTGGGAGACCCAGCAGACCGACTATCCGCGTACCCGTCCCGACCTGCCCAACCATGAACCGCGCGGCTGCCCACGCGGTGCCAGCTACTCCTGGTATCTCTACAGCGCTAACCGCCTGAAATATCCGCTGATGCGCAAGAAACTGATTCAGTTGTGGCGCGACGCGAAAGCGCAGCACAGCGATCCGGTGGATGCCTGGGCATCCATCATCAGTAACCCTGAGAAAGCGAAGAGCTACAAGCAGGCGCGTGGACGTGGAGGCTTTGTCCGCTCCAGCTGGCAGGAAGTGAATGAGATGATCGCGGCCGCGAACATCTGCACCGCGAAGACCTACGGTCCTGACCGCATTATGGGATTCTCGCCGATTCCGGCGATGTCGATGGTCTCCTACGCTGCCGGCGCACGTTACCTGTCACTGATTGGTGGCACCTGCCTGAGTTTTTACGACTGGTATTGCGACCTGCCACCAGCGTCACCAATGACCTGGGGCGAGCAGACCGACGTGCCGGAGTCCGCTGACTGGTACAACTCTTCTTACATCATTGCCTGGGGCTCGAACGTGCCGCAGACCCGTACCCCGGATGCGCACTTCTTCACGGAAGTTCGCTACAAGGGGACGAAAACCGTGGCGATCACCCCGGACTATGCCGAAGTTGCGAAGCTGTGCGACCAGTGGCTGAGTCCGAAGCAGGGCACCGACAGCGCGATGGCGCTGGCGATGGGCCACGTGATGCTGAAAGAGTTTCACCTTGATCGCGAAGTCGGCTATTTCCGCGACTACGTGCGTCGTTACACCGACATGCCGATGCTGGTCATGCTGGAACCGCGTGAGGGCGGTTACTACGCCGCAGGCCGTCAGCTGCGCGCCAGCGATCTGGTGGATGGCCTGGGTCAGGAGAATAACCCGGAATGGAAAACCGTGGCGCTGGATCAGGCAACCGGAGAACTGATTGCGCCGCAGGGCTCTATCGGCTTCCGCTGGGGCGAAAAAGGCAAATGGAACCTGGAGCAGCGCGACGGCCTGTCACAAAAAGAAGTGGAGCTGCAGCTCAGCCTCCTCGGCAGTCACGATGAGGTGGTTGAGGTCGGTTTCCCTTACTTTGGCGGCATCACCAGCGAGCATTTCAACAGTGTCGCGCTGGATGAGATCCTGCTGCACAAGCTGCCGGTAAAACGTCTGCAACTGGCGGATGGCAGCGAAGCGCTGGTCACCAGCGTCTACGATCTGACCCTGGCGAACTACGGCCTGGATCGCGGTCTGGATGATGCCAACTGCGCGCAAAACTACGACGAGATCAAAGCCTACAGCCCGGCCTGGGCAGAGCAGATTACGGGCGTTTCCCGTCAGAACATCATCCGCATTGCCCGGGAGTTTGCCGAAAACGCTGAGAAAACCCGTGGCCGTTCAATGATCATTGTCGGTGCCGGTATGAACCACTGGTATCACATGGACATGAACTACCGTGGCCTGATGAACATGCTGATTTTCTGCGGCTGTGTGGGTCAGAGCGGCGGGGGCTGGGCGCACTATGTCGGTCAGGAAAAACTCCGTCCGCAGACCGGCTGGGCTCCGCTGGCCTTTGGCCTCGACTGGCAGCGTCCGCCACGTCAGATGAACAGCACCTCTTTCTTCTATAACCACTCCAGTCAGTGGCGCTATGAAACCCTGGCCACCAGCGAACTGCTGTCACCGCTGGCGGACAAAAGCCGCTACAGCGGCAGCCTGATCGACCTTAACGTCCGTTCCGAACGCATGGGCTGGCTGCCTTCCGCGCCTCAGCTTAACGTCAACCCGCTGCACATCGCGGCGCAGGCGAAAGCCGCCGGTCAGTCACCGCTGGATTACACCGTGGAAAGCCTGAAGCAGGGCACTATGCGGTTTGCTGCTGAACAGCCGGATAATCCGCAGAACTTCCCGCGCAACCTGTTTGTCTGGCGTTCCAACCTGCTCGGATCCTCAGGCAAGGGGCATGAGTACATGCTGAAGTACCTGCTGGGCACGGAGAATGGCATTCAGGGTAAAGATTTGGGTCAGCAGGGCCGCGTGAAACCCGAAGAGGTGGAGTGGCTGGATCAGGGTGGCGAAGGCAAGCTGGATCTGGTGGTGACACTCGACTTCCGTATGTCGAGCACCTGCCTTTACTCTGATGTCGTGCTGCCAACCGCCACCTGGTATGAAAAAGACGATATGAATACCTCGGATATGCATCCGTTTATTCATCCGCTCTCGGCCGCCGTCGATCCGGCCTGGGATTCTAAAAGCGACTGGGAGATCTACAAAGGCATCGCCAGAGCCTTCTCCGATCTCTGCCCGGGCCATTTAGGCGTTGAAACGGATGTGGTTACGCTGCCGGTGCTGCATGACTCGCCCGCAGAACTGGCGCAGCCGTTTGAGGCGAAAGACTGGAAAAAAGGCGAGTGCGACCTGATTCCGGGCAAAACCGCGCCACACATTATGGTGGTGGAACGCGACTATCCGGCGACCTGGGAGCGCTTTACCTCGCTGGGACCGTTGCTGGAGACCCAGGGTAACGGCGGCAAGGGCATCAGCTGGAACACCAGCAAAGAAGTCGATTTCCTCAAACAGCTGAACTACGTCAAAGCCGATGGCCCGGCAGCGGGACGGCCGAATATCGACACGGCGATTGATGCAGCCGAAGTGATCCTGGCGCTGGCACCGGAAACCAATGGTCAGGTGGCGGTGAAAGCCTGGCAGGCGCTGGGCGCGATTACCGGTCGTGACCACACGCATCTGGCGCTGAATAAAGAAGATGAGAAGATCCGCTTCCGCGATATCCAGGCGCAGCCGCGCAAGATTATCTCCAGCCCGACCTGGTCAGGGCTGGAAGATGAACATGTCTCTTACAACGCCTGTTACACCAACGTTCATGAGCTGATCCCGTGGCGTACCCTGAGCGGCCGTCAGCAGCTCTATCAGGATCATGAGTGGATGCGCGCCTTCGGTGAGAGCCTGATGGTCTATCGTCCGCCAATCGACACCCGCGCGGCGAAGCCGTTGCTGAACAGCAATCCCAACAGTAATCCGGAGAAGGCACTGAACTTCCTGACGCCACACCAGAAGTGGGGCATTCACTCCACCTACAGCGACAACCTGCTGATGCTGACGCTGTCACGCGGCGGACCGATTGTCTGGATGAGTGAAGATGACGCCCGTGAGCTGGGCATTGTGGATAACGACTGGATCGAGGCGTTTAACGCCAACGGTGCGCTGACCGCTCGTGCGGTCGTCAGCCAGCGCATCCCGGCCGGGATGACCATGATGTACCACGCCCAGGAACGCATCGTGAATATTCCCGGCTCGGAGATCACCCGTCAGCGCGGCGGTATCCATAACTCCGTGACGCGAACCTGTCCGAAACCGACTCATATGATCGGCGGTTATGCGCAGCTCTCCTGGGGCTTTAACTACTACGGCACCGTCGGCTCTAACCGCGATGAGTTCGTGGTGGTGAGAAAAATGAACAACGTTAACTGGTTAGACGGGGAAGGCAACGATGCCTGCCAGGGCAGCCAGCAGGAGGTAAAACCATGAAAATTCGTTCACAGGTCGGCATGGTGCTGAACCTCGACAAATGTATCGGCTGCCACACCTGCTCGGTGACCTGTAAAAACGTCTGGACCAGCCGCGAGGGCATGGAATACGCGTGGTTCAACAACGTCGAAAGCAAGCCTGGCGTCGGTTATCCGCACGCCTGGGAAGATCAGCAGAAGTGGAAGGGCGGCTGGATCCGTAAAATCAACGGCAAGCTGGAGCCGCGCATGGGCAGTCGCGTCGGCCTGCTGTCGAAGATCTTCGCCAACCCGGATGTGCCTGCGCTGGATGATTACTACGAGCCGTTCGATTTTGATTATCAGCATCTGCACAATGCGCCCGCTGGCAAACATCAGCCGATTGCGCGTCCGCGCTCGCTGATCACCGGTCAGCGGATGAAAAAGATCGAAAATGGCCCGAACTGGGAAGAGATCCTCGGCGGCGAGTTTGCCAAACGCTCACAGGATAAGAACTTCGAAAACATCCAGAAGGATATTTACGGCCAGTTTGAGCACACCTTCATGATGTATCTGCCACGCCTGTGTGAGCACTGCCTCAACCCGGCATGTGTGGCGACCTGCCCGAGCGGCGCGATCTACAAGCGCGGCGAAGATGGCATCGTGCTGATTGACCAGGATAAATGTCGCGGCTGGCGGATGTGCCTCACCGGCTGTCCGTACAAGAAGATCTACTTCAACTGGAAAAGCGGCAAATCAGAAAAATGCATTTTCTGTTATCCGCGTATCGAAGCGGGCCAGCCCACCGTCTGCTCGGAAACCTGTGTCGGCCGTATCCGCTATCTCGGCGTGCTGCTGTATGACGCTGACCGCATTGAACAGGCGGCCGCCGCAGAAAACGAGAAGGATCTCTATCAGAGCCAGCTGGATATCTTCCTTGATCCCAACGATCCGGCCGTGATCGCCCAGGCGCTGAAAGATGGCGTCGCACAGAGCGTGATCGACGCGGCCCAGCGTTCCCCGGTTTATAAAATGGCGATGGAGTGGAAGCTGGCGCTGCCGCTTCACCCTGAATACCGCACGCTGCCGATGGTCTGGTATGTGCCGCCACTGTCACCGATTCAGTCGGCGGTAGATGGCGGGGCGCTGGCGCACACCGGCGTACTGCCGGATGTGGAAAGCCTGCGTATTCCGGTTGAGTATCTGGCGAACCTGCTGACCGCAGGCGACACCGCGCCGGTGCTGCTGGCACTGAAACGCATGCTGGCGATGCGCCATTACAAACGCGCAGAAAGTGTGGACGGTGAGCATGATATCCGGGCGCTGGAGCAGGTCGGTCTGACCGAAGCCCAGGCGCAGGAGATGTACCGCTATCTGGCGATTGCGAACTATGAAGATCGCTTTGTGGTGCCCTCAGGTCATCGCGAACTGGCGCGTGAAGCTTTCCCGGAAAGCAAAGGCTGCGGCTTTAGCTTTGGCGATGGCTGCCACGGCAGCGACAGCAAATTCAATCTGTTCAACAGCCGCCGTATTGATGCCATCGACGTCAGCAGGCAAACCACGCGTCCGGAGGATGCCTCATGATGACGCTGCGTGTGCTGTCGCGCCTGCTGGATTACCCGGACGAGGCGCTGTTTACCCACTATCCCGACCTGATCGCGGCGCTGGAGGAGGCCAGCGAACTCAATCTGCAGCAGAGCGCACGGCTGGTGGGCTTCATCAATCAGCTCTGCACCCGGTCCCTGCTGGATGTGCAGGCTGACTACTGCGAGCTGTTTGATCGCGGCCGTGCCACCTCGCTGCTGCTGTTTGAACATGTGCACGGGGAGTCCCGCGATCGCGGTCAGGCGATGGTCGATCTGCTCGAACAGTACCGGGCCGACGGTCTGGAGCTGGACAGCAAAGAGTTGCCCGATTATCTGCCGCTCTACCTGGAATATCTCGCCTGTAAAAGTGATGAGGCCGCGCGTCAGGGGCTGGAGGACATTGTGCCGATCCTGGCCTTGCTGGCCGCGCGGCTGGAAGAGCGTCAGAGTCCTTATGCTGATCTGTTCGCAGTGTTACTGACGCTGTCCGGTAGTGCGGTCGATCCTGCGGCCCTCAGGCCCCAGGTGGCGCAGGAAGCACGTGACGATACCCCGGCAGCACTCGATGCGGTCTGGGAAGAGGAGCAGATTAAATTTCTCGGCGAACAGGGCTGTGCCTCGGCGCAGCAGGCGATGCATCAGCGTCGCTTCGCCGATGCGGTCGCGCCGCAGTATCTGGATATCGCCGCGGCGACGGCGCGCACCACAGGAGAATCAGCATGAATTTTATTAACACCTTCTTCTTCGATATTTATCCCTACCTGGCCGGAACGGTCTTCCTGGTGGGGAGCTGGCTGCGCTACGACTACGGGCAGTACAGCTGGCGGGCCGGTTCCAGTCAGATGCTGGACAAAAAAGGAATGCGGCTGGCCTCTAACCTGTTCCACATCGGCATCATCGGTATCTTCTTCGGCCATATCGTCGGGATGCTGACGCCGCACTGGATGTATGAATCGTTCCTGCCGATTGATGTGAAGCAGAAGCTGGCGATGATAGCCGGTGGCCTGTTCGGTGCGATGACACTGGCGGGCGGTGCGCTGCTGCTGAAGCGCCGTCTGACCCATCCTCGGGTGCGGGCAACGAGCAGCGTCGGCGACATTCTGATCCTGACGCTGCTGGTGGCTCAGGCCACGCTGGGCCTGCTGACCATTCCGTTCTCCGCTCAGCATATGGACGGCAGTGAGATGATGAAGCTGGTGGGCTGGGCGCAGGCGGTAGTGACTTTCCACGGTGGCGCGTCGCAGCATCTGGAAGGCGTCGCGTTTATTTACCGTGTACACATGGTGCTGGGCATGACGCTATTCCTGCTGTTCCCGTTCTGCCGCCTGGTGCATATCTGGAGCGCGCCGGTTGAGTATCTGACCCGTCGTTATCAGCTGGTGAGAAACCGCCGTTAAACGCCGGAGGGCTGCGGGGGAGAGACCGTCCCGCAGCCATTTTAAGTCACGGCTGCGTTGACGTTTTTTTAAGATTCCGGACTGTATGTCACCGCGCTGAACGACTACTATTACCGCATCTGAATTTACCCCTCGTTTATGGATAACCGATGCGTCTCAAGTTAGCCCTCCTTGCGTTCATCCCGCTTCTGGCCTCCTGCAGCAGCAAACCTGAAGTTCCGACCCAGCAGAAGATGCTGGCTGCGCCACAGGGTGGTTTTTTACTGCAGCCGTCACACAGCGGACAGGCGATGTTTGGTGACTTCGCCGGTAATCCGGCAGCAGAGCAATTTATCGATAAGATGGTGGAGAAGCATGACTTCGATCGTGAGCAGCTGCACAACATCATCGGTCAGGCTAAGCGACTGGATTATGTGTTGCGGCTGATGGATCGTCAGGCGCCGAGCTATACGCCCTCGCCAGGCCCTAACGGAGCCTGGATTCGCTATCGCAATAAATTCATTACGCCGGATAACGTGCAAAACGGCGTGGCGTTCTGGAACCAGTATCAGGATGCGCTGCAACGTGCGCAGCAGGTCTACGGCGTGCCGCCGGAAATTATTGTCGGCATCATTGGCGTGGAAACCCGCTGGGGTCGCGTGATGGGGAAAACGCGCATTCTGGATGCGCTGGCGACCCTGTCATTTAACTATCCGCGCCGTGCCGAATACTTCAGCAGCGAGCTGGAAACCTTCCTGCTGATGTCGCGTAAAGAGCAGGATGACCCGCTGGCGCTGAAAGGCTCTTTCGCCGGGGCGATGGGCTATGGTCAGTTTATGCCTTCCTCTTACAATGATTACGCGGTTGATTTCAACGGCGACGGCCATGCAAACCTGTGGGATCCGGTGGATGCTATCGGCAGCGTGGCGCACTACTTCCAGAAGCACGGCTGGCGTAGCGGCGAAAATGTGGCGGTTCCGGCCAGCGGTCAGGCACCAATGCTGGAAGATGGCTTCAAAACCAGCTACAGCGTGAGCATGCTGGCGGCGTCAGGCCTGTCCCCTCAGGGCTCGCTGGACGGTAACAATCAGGTCAGTCTGCTGCGCCTCGACTTAGGCACCAGCTATCAGTACTGGTACGGCTTACCGAATTTCTATGTCATTACCCGCTACAACCACAGTACGCATTATGCGATGGCGGTGTGGCAGCTGGGTGAGGCGGTGAGCAAGGCCCGGCAGGGCGGCCTGTTATAAAGGCTATCCTTGTTAACTGTAAGGTTATATGATGACGCCCTTTTTCAGGCCACACAGCCACTGATATCTCTGGAGTCGTTATGTCTTTACCTGCCTGCCCAGCTTGTCACGCCGATTACACCTGGCAAGATGGTGATAATCTTAACTGCCCCTCCTGCGGCCATATCTGGACCGAAGGAGAGGGTGACAGCAGCAACGGATCGCTGGAAGTGCGTGATGCCAACGGCAATCTGCTGGCAGATGGCGACAGCGTCACGGTGATCAAAGATCTCAAGGTGAAGGGCAGCTCCTCATCGCTGAAGATCGGTACCAAAGTGAAAAGCATTCGCCTGGTGGAAGGGGACCACAACATCGATTGTAAAATCGACGGTTTTGGCCCGATGAAATTAAAATCTGAGTTCGTGAAAAAGAACTGAGATCCGGGGCGCAGGGACGCGCCCCCTCTCTTTTTAGCTGAACAGGCGATCAACTGCGGCGCACTGTTCCGCATTCAGCGTGCCACCGTAGTTACGCGATTGACTGCTTATCGAGTCATAACGTCGCGCTACGGCCGTTTTAATCGTCGTCACAAAATCATCGCCAATAGTGTAAATCGCCATCAGCCGGCCGATCTGCTGTTGCAGACGTGTCAGCTCAGGCAGATTGCCCGTCCGCCATGCCGCCATCATCTCTGCAAAGTACTCCGGCACAATATTATTCAGGCCTGAAATCACCCCGGCGCCACCCGCCATCAGATTGGGAAGCAGGTATTCGTCATAGCCCGATAGCACGGCGAAATCACTGCGTACCTTGCGGGTCTTTTCGATCATTGCCCGGTTATGCGACAGGCAATCTACCGTATCTTTGATGCCGATAAAGTTGGGCAACTTTGCTGCCAGAGCGGCAATCAGCGCTGGCGTCAGATCGCAGCCGGTACGTGCCGGAAAGTTGTAGGCAAACCATTTTCCCCCCAGTTGCGCATCAAGCGCTTCGAAGTAGTGCATCAGCTGCTGTTGCGTCTGACCGTAATAGTAGGGCGGCAGCACCATCACCGCGTCAAAGTCATTTTTCCAGGCGGCTTCAGCCAGTTCCAGCATGTCCGGGATACAGGTCGCCGAGACGTTCGCTACCATCTTCAGCGGTGACAGGGGTCTGGCTTCCTGAATCAGCAGTAAACGCTCCTGCTGCGTCAGTGAGGCGAACTCGCCAATGCTGCCCATTACCAGCAGCGTGTCGATACCGGAGTCATTGAGGCGGGAAAAGTGTCGCCCGAGCGCGTCGATATCGACGGCACCCTGCGCATTGAACGGGGTGACGGTTGGGCACCAGACACCGGCAAAGGCCGATTTTTCACTCATGGCTGACTCCTGAATCGGGTGTTAAAAAAATGAAACGGTGTTTTAACTTAATTATTCCCGCAGGTCTCTGCCAGCGTATGATTCAAAAGTGAGCAACGGGTCGCACTTTTTCGTCTTTCGTCCGTCTCAGTAAGCGGAAGCATCTGATAACTGAGTGAGAGGTCATGATGAAAGAGTGGGATCCCGTGCTGTATCGCAAATTTGAAGCGGAGCGAACCCGTCCGGCCCGCGAACTGCTGGCGCGCATAAGCCTGGAACAGGTTGAGCAGGTAACCGATCTGGGATGCGGGCCAGGCAACAGTACCGAGCTGCTCGCCGATGCCTGGCCGCTGGCGCAGGTCACCGGACTCGACAGTTCAGCGGCGATGTTATCTCAGGCCAGTGAACGCCTGCCGCACTGCCGTTTTGTCCAGGCGGATATCCGCACCTGGCAGGCAGATGTGCCGCAGCAGGTGATTTATGCCAACGCGTCGCTGCAATGGCTGGACAATCACGCCTCACTGTTTCCTCATCTGGTCAGCCAGCTGGCGACGGGAGGGGTGCTGGCAGTCCAGATGCCTGATAACCTTAACGAACCGTCGCACCAGCTGATGCGTGAGGTGGCGACAACGGAACGCTGGCGTTCACGCATTAATGCCGCTGCTATTGAACGTACACAGCTGCTTTCGACGGGGGAGTACTACAATTTGCTGGTGCAGGCCGGTTGTGAGGTGGATATCTGGCGTACCACCTATTATCACGTGATGGCCGATGCGCAGGCGATTATCAGCTGGCTGCAGGCGACCGGCTTACGGCCTTTCCTGGCGACGCTGGATGCCTCTGAACAGACGGCATTTCTGTCTGATTATCATCAGCGTCTGCTTACCGCCTATCCGGCTCAGGCCGATGGTCAGGTTCTGCTCGCCTTCCCGCGTCTCTTCATGGTTGCGGTGAAAAAAGGCTAAGCGCGGTGGAAAGCGGGTCGCAAAAACAGCGCTACAGAGGTGAGTGCCCTTGAAAAAGCGGTTTTTCTGCACCACCTTCAACCCACAGCCCAGGGAGAAGATGTAATGGATGATCAGCAGTTGCAGGCGCTTAGTGCGCAGATAGGTGAGAAGCTGAAGCAGCGCAATGCCACCGTAACCTGTGCGGAATCCTGCACGGGGGGATGGATTGCTAAAGTCTTTACCGATATCAGCGGCAGCTCTGCCTGGTTTGAACGTGGTTTTGTGACCTACAGTAATGAGGCCAAACAGCAGCTGGTGGATGTTCAGGCTGACTCGCTGGCGCAGTATGGCGCGGTCAGTGAAGCGGTGGTGCGTGAGATGGCGCTGGGTGCCCGCAAGGCGGCTCATGCTGACTATGCAATATCCGTTAGCGGCATTGCCGGTCCGGATGGCGGCAGTGAAGAAAAACCAGTGGGCACGGTGTGGTTTGGTTTTGCCGGGCCACAGGATAACGTATTGACTTTTAAGCAGCATTTTAACGGCGATCGTGATGCCGTTCGCCGCCAGTCGGTGGCATGGGCCTTACAGAAACTGTATGGCGAATTTCTGACAAATTAAACTTGATACTGTATGACTATACAGTATAATTGTCGGCAACAGAAAGAGTACAGGCACCCTGAGTGCGTGTTTACCCGGCTTGATTAGGAGTTGAAATGGCGATTGATGAAAACAAACAGAAGGCTTTAGCTGCCGCGCTTGGCCAGATTGAGAAACAATTTGGTAAAGGCTCCATCATGCGCTTGGGTGAAGACCGCTCAATGGATGTGGAAACGATCTCTACCGGCTCGCTGTCGCTGGATATCGCATTAGGCGCAGGCGGTCTGCCAATGGGCCGTATCGTTGAGATCTACGGCCCCGAGTCTTCCGGTAAAACCACGCTGACCCTGCAGGTTATCGCGTCAGCACAGCGTAAAGGCAAAACCTGTGCCTTTATCGATGCCGAGCATGCACTGGATCCGGTTTACGCCAAGAAACTGGGCGTCGATATCGATAACCTGCTCTGCTCTCAGCCCGATACGGGTGAGCAGGCGCTGGAAATCTGTGATGCGCTGGCGCGCTCTGGTGCCGTTGATGTCATCATCGTCGACTCCGTTGCCGCTCTGACGCCTAAAGCGGAAATCGAAGGTGAAATCGGTGACTCACACATGGGCCTCGCGGCACGTATGATGAGCCAGGCGATGCGTAAACTGGCCGGTAACCTGAAGCAGTCCAACACCCTGCTGATTTTCATCAACCAGATCCGTATGAAAATTGGTGTGATGTTTGGTAACCCGGAAACCACCACCGGTGGTAACGCGCTGAAGTTCTACGCTTCTGTCCGTCTTGATATCCGCCGTATCGGTGCAATCAAAGAGGGCGATAACGTGGTCGGCAGTGAGACCCGCGTTAAAGTGGTGAAAAACAAAATCGCCGCGCCATTCAAACAGGCTGAATTCCAGATCATGTACGGCGAAGGTATCAATACCTTTGGCGAGCTGGTCGACCTGGGCGTGAAGCACAAGCTGATTGAAAAAGCGGGTGCATGGTACAGCTACAATGGCGACAAGATTGGTCAGGGTAAATCGAATGCGGGCAACTTCCTGAAAGAGAATGCTGCTGTGGCAAACGAAATTGATCTGAAGTTGCGTGAAATGTTGCTCAACGGCGCGGATGAAAAACTCGCATCAGCCGACAAGTCTGCTGAGAAAGAAGACGCGGCAAGTGAAGCGAACGAAGACTTCTAATCTCTGATGCGGGAGGGGCAAAAGCCTCTCCCGTAGTTTTTACCCCCTCTATTCCCTTTCTTGCCTTCCCTCTGTCCTGTTCTGTCGCCATAATCTCCCCCTGTTTGTACAAGGTGCGCAGTATGACTGAACCTTCTCAGCCCCAACCGAATGTCGTCTCTTATTCTCGTCTGCTTGACCGTGCGATGCGTATCCTGGGTCAGCGCGATCACAGCCGTGCAGAATTAGCCCGCAAGCTGCAACAGTCAGCTCAGCGTGCCGCATGGGCACAGAAAAAAGAGCCCGAAATTATCACCGATGAGCTGCTGGAGCAGGTGCTGGACTGGTGCCAGGACAGCGGCTGGTTAAATGACGAACGCTTCACCGAGCGGTTTATTCAGAGCCGAAGCCGTAAGGGCTTTGGGTCGCAGCGCGTGCGCCTTGAACTGGCTCAGAAAGGCATCGACCGTGAAGCCATTGATATTGCGATGGAAGAGACGGAAGTCGACTGGGCGGCCTGTGCGGCTCAGCTGGCTGAAAGAAAATTCGGACATCCGTTGCCCACAGAGTGGAAAGAGAAAGCGAAAGTACTACGCTATCTGCAGTCAAAGGGCTTTCAGACCGACGATATCCAGTCCATTTTCAGAAATTTTGATGACTAAAAGCCGATGTAATTTTACTTCCCACCGAAGAAAATTTATCTTATTCCCACTTTTTGTTCCGCTAATCAGGCACCACGAAAATGTGGCCGCGCCGATCAGAGGGAACGTTCGTTAGCGTGATTCCAGGACATATATGAGCAAGAGCACTGCTGAGATCCGTCAAGCGTTTCTCGACTTTTTTCATAGCAAGGGACATGAGGTTGTAACCAGCAGCTCCCTCGTACCGAATAACGATCCAACCTTGTTGTTTACTAACGCCGGGATGAACCAGTTTAAAGATGTGTTCCTCGGACAGGACAAACGTGATTACACACGTGCGACCACGTCACAGCGCTGCGTACGCGCAGGCGGTAAACATAACGATCTTGAAAACGTCGGTTACACCGCACGTCACCACACCTTCTTTGAAATGCTGGGTAACTTCAGCTTTGGTGACTACTTCAAGAGAGAGGCGATTGGTTTTGCCTGGGAACTGCTGACGAGCGAGCAGTGGTTCAGCCTGCCTAAAGAGCGTCTGTGGGTGACGGTTTATGAAACCGACGATGAAGCCTTTGATATCTGGGCGAATGAAATCGGTGTGCCACGCGAGCGCATTATTCGCATCGGCGACAACAAGGGCAGCGCGTACGCGTCAGATAACTTCTGGCAGATGGGCGATACCGGTCCTTGCGGTCCGTGCAGCGAGATTTTCTACGACCATGGCGATCACATCTGGGGTGGCCCACCGGGTAGCCCGGAAGAAGATGGCGACCGTTACATTGAGATCTGGAACATCGTCTTTATGCAGTTCAACCGTCAGGCTGATGGCACCATGCTGCCACTGCCAAAACCGTCGGTTGATACCGGAATGGGCCTTGAGCGTATTTCTGCCGTTCTGCAACACGTCAACTCCAACTATGAAATCGACCTGTTCCAGAAACTGATTCAGGCTGTGGCACAGGTTACCGGTGCGACCGATCTCAGTAACAAGTCGCTGCGCGTTATTGCCGACCACATCCGCTCCTGTGCTTTCCTGATTGCCGATGGCGTGATTCCGTCGAATGAAAACCGTGGCTACGTGCTGCGTCGTATCATTCGTCGTGCTGTGCGTCATGGCAACATGCTGGGCGCCAAAGAAGCCTTCTTCTATAAGCTGGTTGCACCTCTGGTTGAAGTTATGGGAGCGGCAGGCGAAGAGTTACAGCGTCAGCAGGCTCAGGTTGAGCAGGTGCTGAAAAGCGAAGAAGACCAGTTTGCCAGAACGCTGGAGCGCGGACTGGCGCTGCTGGACGAAGAGCTGGAAAAACTACAGGGCGACACGCTGGATGGCGAAATCGTCTTCCGTCTTTACGATACCTTTGGCTTCCCGGCTGATTTAACGGCTGACGTCTGCCGCGAACGTAATCTGAAAATCGACGAAGCGGGCTTTGAGCAGGCTATGGAGCAGCAGCGTCAGCGCGCCCGTGAAGCGAGTGGCTTCGGCGCTGACTACAGCAACGTTATTCGCATCGATGCCGCCTCATCCTTTAAAGGCTACGACCAGCTCGATTTAGCCGCCACAGTGAAAGCGCTCTACGTTGCGGGCGAGGCAGTGGAGGAAGTGACTGCAGGTCAGGATGCCGTGGTCGTGCTGGATGAAACGCCATTCTATGGGGAATCTGGCGGTCAGGTAGGCGATACCGGCCTGCTGAAAGGGAAGAATGCTGAATTTAGCGTCCAGGATACACAAAAATATGGTCAGGCAATCGGTCATGTCGGTAAGCTGACCGCAGGGCAGTTGCGTATCGGTGATCGTCTTGAGGCACAGGTCGATGCGGCACGTCGTGCGCGTATCCGTCTGAATCACTCTGCAACTCACTTATTACATGCCGCATTGCGTCAGGTTTTAGGTGAGCATGTGGCGCAGAAAGGCTCGCTGGTTAACGACAAATACCTGCGTTTCGACTTCTCGCATTTCGAAGCGATGAAACCTCAGGAGATTCGTCAGGTCGAAGATATCGTTAATGCGCAGATTCGTCGCAACCTGCCGGTAGAAACCGAAGTGATGGATCTGGAAGCAGCGAAGTCTAAAGGGGCTATGGCACTGTTTGGCGAGAAATATGATCAGCGCGTGCGCGTTCTGACCATGGGTGATTTCTCGGTTGAGCTGTGTGGTGGTACCCATGCTGCGCGTACTGGTGATATCGGCCTGTTCCGTATTCAGGCTGAGTCAGGCACCGCAGCCGGTATCCGTCGTATCGAAGCGATTACCGGTGAAGGCGCGCTGGCGCAGGTCAATGCGCAGAGCAGCCAGCTGCAGGACCTTGCGCAGCTGGTCAAAGCGAACAGCAGCAACCTGAACGAGAAAGTGCGTGGTCTGGTTGATCATGTGCGGGCTCTGGAGAAAGAGTTGCAGCAACTGCGCGATCAGCAAGCCGCGCAGGAGAGCGCTTCACTGAGCAGCAATGCCATCGACGTTAAGGGAGTGAAACTGCTGGTCAGTGAGCTCAACAATGTCGAACCTAAAATGCTGCGTACCATGGTTGATGATCTTAAGAATCAACTGGGGTCGGCGATTATTGTGCTGGCGACGGTTGCTGAAGGTAAGGTGTCGCTGATTGCGGGTGTGACCAAAGATCTGACTGACCGCGTTAAAGCGGGTGAGTTGATTGCCAGTCTGGCACAGCAGGTTGGCGGGAAGGGCGGTGGCCGTCCTGATATGGCACAAGCGGGTGGTGCTGATGCTGAGGCGCTGAAAGGCGCTCTGGCAGGGGTCGAGAGCTGGGTTAACAGCCGCCTGTAACATATAGAACAAGGCATTGTAAAAAGCGTCAGAACCCCGGTTCCGGCGCTTTTTAATACGATGCTAAAGCAGCAAATGACAAAGTCAGGTTGATGTAGTGTATTTCGGCTAAACTAACTATCAGCAGAATGTATTGGCGCATCGATGTGCATTGGTGTATTTCTCATAGTCAATGTGCAGCGTTAAATGATGGATAATGCCGGGAGCCTGTACTAGCCCGACTCTTTTAATCTTTCAAGGAGCAAAGAATGCTTATTCTAACTCGTCGAGTTGGTGAAACCCTCATGATCGGTGATGAGGTAACTGTAACGGTGCTGGGTGTTAAGGGTAACCAGGTTCGTATTGGGGTTAACGCGCCGAAAGAAGTGTCTGTGCATCGCGAAGAGATCTATCAACGCATCCAGGCTGAAAAAACGCAACAAACCAGCGTTTAACGGATTCAGCGTCTCGCACAAGTGCGAGGCGCTACCGCTTTGTCTAAAAATCCTGCCTTTTCTTTTCTCCTGCTTCCTTCCTGTTTTGTTAACCTCATCCTCTTTCATTGTTGATAATTCACTCTTTTTGTCGCCATTTTGTCCCAATTGTGTGTGATTTGCTCAATCAAACAAAGTTTCGGAAAAATTGTTTGACTTAAAAGTCCGGGAAAGTAATATGTGCGCCACGCAGTGCCGATGAGCAGAAACAACGTTCAGACGCACAGTTCGAAAGAAAGCGTATGGTGAGGTGGCCGAGAGGCTGAAGGCGCTCCCCTGCTAAGGGAGTATACGGTCAAAAGCTGTATCGAGGGTTCGAATCCCTCCCTCACCGCCATTTTCGATGCATCCATAGCTCAGCTGGATAGAGTACTCGGCTACGAACCGAGCGGTCGGAGGTTCGAATCCTCCTGGATGCACCATATTTTCGAATATGGAGAAGTGCCTCGGTGTGACATGACGCATTAGCGTTCAAGCCGCACTAAGGAGGATAACGTTGCTTTAGCAACGGCCCGAAGGGCGAAGCGCAAGCTGAGTAATCCTCCTGGATGCACCATCGAAAATAAAGAAACAAAGCGAATTAGCAATTCCTTTCATGGTGAGTAGTTAGCGCCCTGCGTTGTACAAGAATTAGATTTATGCATCCATAGCTCAGCTGGATAGAGTACTCGGCTACGAACCGAGCGGTCGGAGGTTCGAATCCTCCTGGATGCACCATATTCTGCAATATGGTAAGTGCCTCAGTGTGTCATGACGTGATTAGCGTTCAGGCCGCACTAAGGAGGATAACGTTGCTTCAGCAACGGCCCGAAGGGCGAAGCGAAAGCTGAGTAATCCTCCTGGATGCACCATTCTTTGTAACATCCTCAGGTTGGTTTCTGTCATTCCATTAAAATTTGTGCCCCAAAAGATAGACCCCAATGCATCCATAGCTCAGCTGGATAGAGTACTCGGCTACGAACCGAGCGGTCGGAGGTTCGAATCCTCCTGGATGCACCATATTCTCCAATATGGACAGTGCCTCAGTGTGACATGACGCAATAAGCGTCCCGGCCGCACTAAGGAGGATAACGTTGCTTCAGCAACGGCCCGAAGGACCAAGCGAAAGCTGAGTAATCCTCCTGGATGCACCATCTTCTTCAGTTTAAAAAAATCCCTCAGTCTGTTATATCCTAAAAATCGTTCAGCGCCTGCATGTAGATATCACGTTGTATCATCTCCATTGAGCGAAGCCCGAATTGAATCATTATCCAGAACTCTCCCCTGCAGTTACCCTCTGGCTTTACCCGTACTGATTTCCTGCTTAATCCGCTTCACTGATTCATCATCCTGACTTAAGCGACCCGAAACGCCTTTTTTGCGCGTCAGCGCTCTCCATTTTGCTGCCCACGCCCGTCCGCCGCCGCTTGTTCGTCAGAACAATGTTAAAAAATCGCTTAAAATTCGTACGGTTATCAGTGGCCGCGCACGATCACCTTTATCTGAAAACAAAAATTGCTAATGCTTTCAAAGCATTTGCTGTTCATCCCCCCTGGCGACAACCTGTCCACATTAGGCTAAAGTAATGTCTCATTTGGTGAATGTCCGGAGTGACAATGTACGATCAATATGACGCCCTGATTTTCGATATGGACGGCACGATTCTTGATACTGAGCCGACACATCGAAAAGCGTGGCGTCAGGTACTGGCGCATTACGGATTAACGCTGGATGAAGAACGCATTATCGACTTCAATGGCGCACCTGCCTGGCGGCTTGCGCAGTTCATCATTGAATCCAATCAGTCGTCACTCGACCCTCATCTTCTTGCCGCAGAAAAAACCGCTGCTGTGAAAGCGATGCTGCTGGAAAACGTTAAACCACTGCCTTTAATGGACGTGGTGAAAGCGTACCACGGACGTCGTCCGATGGCGGTGGGTACCGGAAGCGAACATAGCATGGCAGAGGCGTTACTGACGCAGCTGGGCGTGCGTGAGCTCTTTGCGGCAGTCGTCGGCGCTGACGATGTACAGCGTCACAAACCCGAGCCTGAAACCTTCTTACGCTGTGCTGAGCTGATGGGTGTGGCTCCGGCACGCTGTGTGGTGTTCGAAGATGCAGACTTTGGTATTCAGGCCGCGAAGGCGGCAGGCATGGCAGTGGTGGATGTCCGCTCACTGTGAGTGACGTTCTCACCTATGCCTCAATGTTTGGCAGCAGTTTTCTGAGTGCGACGCTCCTGCCGGGAAGCTCTGAAGCATTGCTGATAGCACTATTAATAGCAAAAAAGACATCAGTTTACGGGTTGCTTTTAGCCGCATCACTGGGAAACACCTTGGGCGGTTTAACCAACATTCTTATTGGTCGCTTGCTGCCGCTAAAACGTCAGGGGCGATGGCATGACACAGCAATGACGTGGTTGCACCGACTGGGACCTGCAGCACTGTTATTCAGCTGGCTGCCGGTGATAGGTGATCTGCTCTGCGTTCTCGCAGGCTGGTTACGTTTCGCCTGGCTACCCGCGATGCTGTTTCTCGCTGTCGGCAAAACACTGCGTTATATCGTTATCGCGACTGCCACATTACAGGGTATGCAATGGTGGCATTGATTCGCACAGATTCGAGGCTACGGTTAACATTATGCTGAACAAAAATAAATTATTATCACAGCGGGGGGGTAATGTGATCCCGGACGTATCTAAAGCGCTTTCCTGGCTGGAAGCGCATCCCAATGCCCTTAAAGGGATTGGCCGTGGCATCGAACGTGAAACGCTGCGAGTACAGGAAAATGGCGATCTGGCAAAAAGCGGCCACCCGGAATCTCTGGGCTCGGCGCTGAAGCATGACTGGATCACCACTGATTTTGCCGAAACGTTGCTGGAATTTATTACGCCAGTGGATCACAGCATCGATCATATGCTGGCATTCCTGCGCGATATTCACCGTCACGTTGCCCGTGAACTGGGTGATGAACGCATGTGGCCCTTCAGTATGCCGTGCGTGATTGACGACGCGGACAATATCGAGCTGGCGCAATATGGCACATCGAATATCGGTAAGATGAAGACCCTCTACCGCGAAGGCCTGAAAAACCGCTACGGCGCGTTGATGCAGACCATCTCCGGCATTCACTATAACTTCTCGCTGCCACTCTCATTCTGGCAGGAGTGGGCGGACGTGAAAGATCAGGAAAGCGGAAAAGAGACCATCTCAGCGGGCTATCTGCGGCTGATCCGTAACTACTATCGCTTCGGCTGGGTGATCCCGTATCTGTTTGGTGCATCGCCGGCTATCAGCTCCAGCTTCCTGCAGGGCCGTGAGAGCGCGCTGCCGTTCGAAACCAATGACAAGGACACGATGTGGCTGCCGTACGCCACCTCGCTGCGTCTGAGCGATTTAGGCTACACCAATAAATCGCAAAGCTCTCTGGGCATCACGTTTAACTCGCTGGAAGGCTATGTCACTGCGCTGAAGAAAGCGATCAAGACGCCGTCAGAAGAGTATGCGGCGATGGGCACCAAAGATGGTGACGGTAACTGGCTGCAGCTCAACACCAACGTGCTGCAGATTGAGAACGAGCTCTATGCCCCAATCCGGCCTAAGCGTGTGACACGCTCAGGTGAAGCGCCTTCTGATGCGCTGCTGCGGGGTGGCATTGAATACATTGAAGTGCGTTCGCTGGATATCAATCCGTTCTCTGCCATCGGCGTCGATGAGAATCAGGTTCGCTTCCTCGACCTGTTCCTGATCTGGTGTACCCTGGCTGATGCGCCGGAAATGAGTGCAGATGAGTTGCAGTGCACCCGCAAAAACTGGAATCGGGTGGTGCTCGAAGGGCGTAAACCGGATCAGAAAATTGCGGTGGGCTGCGGAGAAGCGGAACATTCGCTGGTTGAAGTGGGCAAAACCCTGTTTGCCGATCTGCGTCGGGTTGCTGAAGTCTTAGACAGTCACAATCAGGACAGCACGGAATATCAGCAGGTTTGCGATCAACTGGTAGCATCGTTCGACGATCCTGAGCTAACCTACTCGGCGCGTATCCTTCAGGCAATGAAGGAGAATGGTGTAACCGGAACCGGCGTGGCGCTGGCTGAACAGTACCGCCATCTGCTCTGTGAAGAGCCGCTGGAAGTGCTGACAGAAGAAGATTTCACGCGTCAGGCGCAGGAGTCTGTTGCTGCACAGCAGCAGCTGGAAGCGAATGATAAGCTGGATTTTGAAGCGTATCTGGCGAGCCGGGAAGGGTAGAAAAGAAAAAGGCCACATCAATGTGGCCAAATTAACATCTCTGTTGTCAGGGATGATGATGATAACAAATGCGCGTCTTTCATATATTCAGACGTTGGGCGAACAGAAAAGTTTCATCGTTTTAAAAAAAATTCTCAGAACAGGAGGTGACGTATGCCACTACTGGACAGTTTTACCGTTGATCACACCATCATGGGCGCACCGGCCGTACGCGTTGCGAAAACCATGAAGACTCCGCATGGCGATACGATTACCGTTTTTGACCTGCGTTTTTGCCGCCCGAACATTGATATCCTCACTGAGCGTGGCATCCATACGCTGGAGCATCTCTTTGCCGGATTCATGCGTGATCACCTGAATGGTGACGGTGTGGAAATCGTCGATATCTCACCAATGGGCTGCCGCACCGGCTTCTACATGAGCCTGATTGGTACGCCAGACGAGCAGCGCGTTGCGAAGGCGTGGAAAGGGGCGATGGAGGATGTTCTGAAAGTGAAAGATCAGAACCAGATCCCTGAGCTGAATGAATACCAGTGTGGCAGCTACAAGCTGCACTCTCTGGATGAAGCGCAGCAGATTGCACGCAATGTGCTGGCGCATGAGATCGGCGTTAACCGCAACGAAGATCTGAAACTGCCTGCTGAAAAGCTGAAAGAACTGCACATCTAGTCAGGGCTTCTCTGCTAAAAAAACGCCGCATCCTGTCGATTGCGGCGTTTTTTTATGGCTTCAGGAACCGACCGATTTTTTCAGCGGCGTCTTTGGCGTGATGCGCACCTGTTTAATCATGTTGTCCTGCACATCCAGGATATCGACATTGTAGTGGCCGATCTGAACACGGGTGGCAATAGCAGGGATCTCTTCCAGCGCCTCCAGCAGCATGCCGTTGATGGTGCGAGCTTCCTGCTCTGGCAGATGCCAGTTAAACGCCTTGTTGATTTCACGCACGCTGGCGCTACCTTCAATCAGCACGGAGCCATCATTCTGCGGCATCACTTCCTCGGCCAGCGACGGAGACATGGAGGTGGTGAAGTCACCGACAATCTCCTCCAGAATATCCTCTATCGTCACCAGTCCTTTGATATCACCATATTCATCTACTACCACGCCCGCTTTCTCTTTGTTGCGCTGGAACTTCACCAGCTGGGTGTTCAGCGGCGTTCCTTCGGGGATGTAGTAGATCTCATCAGCGGCGCGCAGGAGCATCTCTTTGGTGAACTCTTTTTTCTCCGTCATCATGCGCCAGGCTTCACGCACTCGCAGCATGCCGACGCAGTCATCCAGTGAGTCACGGTACAACACAATGCGGCCGTGCGGCGAGTGGCTCAGCTGACGCACGACTGACTTCCAGTCATCGTTGATGTTAATGCCAACGATCTCATTACGCGGCACCATGATGTCGTCAACGCTGACTTTTTCCAGGTCGAGCACAGAGAGCAGCATGTCCTGGTTACGGCGTGACATCAGGCTACGCGACTCATAGACGATGGTTCGTAACTCTTCTTTGCTCAGCGCAGAGTTAATGGCACCGTCAGCGCGAATGCCCACCATCTTCATCAGCAGGCGGGTAATGGTGTTGAGCAGCCAGACCAGCGGCAGCATGATGTATTGCAGCGGGACCAGCAGCAGGCTGCTGGGGAAGGCAACGCGTTCGGGATAGAGCGCCGCCACGGTTTTCGGCAGCACTTCAGCAAACACCAGCACCACAAAGGTCAGGATACCGGTCGCGATCGCGACTCCTTCATCACCGTGAATACGCATCCCCACGATGGTGGCGAGCGCAGAGGCCAGAATATTCACCAGGTTATTGCCGATTAAGACCAGGCTGAGCAGCCGGTCGGGACGACGCAGTAACTTCTCCACCCGGCGTGCGGGGCGACTGCCGTTTTTGGCCTGATGGCGCAGCTTATAGCGGTTAAGCGTCATCATTCCGGTTTCCGACCCGGCAAACCAGGCGGAAACCAGTACCATGACGCAGAGAATAATAATCAGCGTGGTGGTTGAAACATTCTCCAACGCAGAACTTCCTTTTTAACGAGAGGTAGGGACAAGCAGATGCTGCAGGATGCGACTGCCGAAGTAAGCCATGGTTAACAGCACCGCACCGCTGCAGTTAAACCAGACGACGCGGCGACCACGCCAGCCTTCATGATAGTGCCCCCACAGCAAAACGATATAAACAAACCACGCGATGATTGAGAGCACGGCTTTATCGACGTTTTCTGCGCTGAAGAGATCCTGCATATAAAACAGACCTGTGCAGAGCACCAGCGTTAACAGCACGACGCCAACCTGGGTGATGTGAAACATCTTACGTTCGATGGTCAGCAGCGGCGGCATATCCTGGGTGAACGCCAGTCGCTTGTTTTTCAACTGGTAATCGATCCATGCCAGCTGCAGTGCATAGAGCGCGGCAATGATCAGGGTTGCATAGGCGAACAGCGACAGGCCGATATGAATCATCATGCCTGGCGTGGTTTCCAGATGGGTGATGAACGCATTCGGAACAAAGGTGGCGAAGGCCAGATTGATCAGCGCGAAGCTGTACACAATCGGCAGCAGCAGCCAGCCACGGTTGCGTGACGCCACAATGGTCATGATGGCGCAGATCAATAGGCTGACCAGCGAGCCAATGTTGAGCAGGCTTAAATTCTGTCCGCTATCAACAGCAAATATGCGTTGCTGCAGCGCCACCGCGTGTGTCACCAGCGCCACACAGGCAGAGAACATCGCCATTCGCCGCCAGCCACCGTTACGTTTCAACAGGCTGGGAATGATCAGGGCAAGACTTAAGGAGTAGGCGAATAGCGCCACTATCGCGAAAACGAACATAGATCCTTTCAGGTCAGTCAGATAAGGAAAAAGGCAGTATAGCGCCAGCCGGAGCAGGCTCCAAACGATCTGAGGGGCAATTGCAGAGATCGCCGAGGCTTCGTGTTATAATCCGCCGCATTCTGCCGATCAGGCGCCTCGCGATCTTTTTTTTAGTGAGAGACCATGTTTGATAATTTAACCGATCGTTTGTCGCAAACCCTGCGAAATATCAGCGGCCGCGGAAGGCTGACTGAAGAGAACATCAAAGAGACCCTGCGTGAAGTGCGCATGGCACTGCTTGAAGCTGACGTTGCGCTGCCGGTGGTGCGTGACTTCATCAACCGTGTGAAAGAGAGCGCGGTCGGTCATGATGTGAATAAAAGCCTGACACCGGGTCAGGAGTTTATCAAAATCGTTCGTAACGAACTGGTTGCAGCGATGGGTGCAGAGAACAACGCACTCGACCTGGCCGCTCAGCCGCCAGCCGTTGTACTGATGGCGGGCCTGCAGGGTGCCGGTAAAACCACCAGCGTCGCTAAGCTGGGTAAGTTCCTGCGCGAGAAGCATAAAAAGAAAGTCTTAGTGGTTTCTGCCGACGTTTATCGTCCGGCGGCAATCAAACAGCTGGAAACTCTGGCACAGCAGGTCGGCGTGGATTTCTGCCCGTCCGATCTCAGCCAGAAGCCCGTCGATATCGTCAACAACGCGCTGCGTGAAGCACGCCTGAAGTTCTACGATGTGCTGCTGGTGGATACCGCCGGTCGTCTGCACGTTGACGAAGCGATGATGGACGAAATCAAGCAGGTTCATGCCGCGATCAAGCCGGTAGAAACGCTGTTTGTGGTCGATGCCATGACCGGTCAGGATGCGGCAAACACCGCTAAAGCCTTTAATGAAGCGCTGCCGCTGACCGGGGTTATCCTGACCAAAGTTGACGGTGATGCGCGCGGTGGTGCGGCGCTGTCTATTCGTCATATTACCGGCAAACCGATTAAATTTATGGGTGTCGGCGAAAAGACCGAAGCCCTTGAGCCGTTCTATCCGGATCGTATTGCTTCGCGTATCCTCGGCATGGGTGACGTACTGTCACTGATCGAAGATATCGAAAGTAAGGTTGACCGCGATCAGGCCGAGAAACTGGCTAAGAAGCTGAAAACCGGCGACGGTTTTGATCTCAACGACTTCCTTGAGCAGCTGAAACAGATGCGCAACATGGGCGGTATGGCCAGCCTGATGGGTAAACTGCCCGGTATGGGACAGCTGCCTGACAATGTTAAGTCGCAGATGGATGACAAAGTCCTGGTGCGCATGGAAGCTATCATCAACTCGATGACGCGCAAAGAGCGTGAGAAACCAGAAATCATCAAAGGCTCGCGTAAGCGCCGCATTGCGACCGGCTCCGGTATGCAGGTGCAGGATGTTAACCGCTTATTGAAGCAGTTCGACGACATGCAGCGTATGATGAAGAAAATGAAGAAGGGCGGTATGGCGAAAATGATGCGCGGCATGAAGGGTATGATGCCGCCAGGTTTCCCTGGCCGCTAAAGCGTTCCACAAAAAAGCCCGAAAAGGTACGGTTTAGGTTGCTTTTTTCGCCAAAATGATTAAAATTTTCGGGCTTTTTATACAGCACCCGGACCCCGTTCCTCGATGGGGGCCGGGTGTTTTATTAACTGAAGAGGATGTTATGGTAACAATTCGTTTGGCACGTCACGGCGCTAAAAAGCGTCCGTTCTATCAGGTCGTCGTCACTGACAGCCGCAATGCACGCAACGGTCGTTTCATCGAGCGCGTTGGTTTCTTCAACCCGATCGCATCTGGTCAGGCTGAAGGTCTGCGTCTTGATCTGGATCGTATCGAGCACTGGGTTGGCCAGGGCGCAACGCTTTCTGATCGCGTTAACGCGCTGGTCAAAGAAGCTAAGAAAGCAGCTTAATCTGTCACGGTGGTGAGCATGAGCAGACAACTTGCCGCACAGCCTCCCGTTAACCCGATTGTATTGGGTAAGATGGGAGCCGCCTACGGTATTCGCGGCTGGCTCAAAGTGTTTTCCTCCACTGAAGACGCTGAAAGCATCTTCAACTACCAACCCTGGTTCATCCAGCGCGCCGGTAAATGGCAGCAGGTCGAACTTGAAGGTTGGAAGCACCACAATCAGGACCTGATCATCAAAGTCAAAGGCATTGAAGATCGGGATGCGGCGGCTCAGTTAACCAATTGCGAAATTCAGGTTGACTCGACGCAGTTGCCATCGCTGGAAGAGGGCGACTACTACTGGAAAGACCTTATGGGCTGCCAGGTGGTTAACCTTGAAGGCTACGAGATGGGTAAAGTCATCGATATGATGGAAACCGGCTCGAACGACGTTCTCGTCGTTAAGGCAAACCTGAAGGATGCGTTCGGTGCTCAGGAGCGGTTAATTCCGTTTCTTGATGAACAGGTTATCAGGAAAGTCGATCTCTCTACTGGCGTCATTGAGGTAGATTGGGATCCTGGTTTTTGATCTCCGAATCGAACGGTAACGTAACGGCGAATACAATGTGGATTGGTGTTATTAGCCTGTTTCCAGAAATGTTTCGCGCTATTACCGATTACGGGGTAACTGGCCGGGCTGTAAAAAACGGTCTGCTCAGCATTCAGAGCTGGAGTCCTCGGGACTTCACTCACGACCGGCACCGTACCGTGGATGATCGTCCTTACGGCGGCGGACCGGGAATGCTGATGATGGTACAACCCTTACGGGATGCCATCTCCGCAGCGAAAGCAGCGGCAGGTGATGGGGCCAGGGTGATATATCTTTCACCTCAGGGTCGCAAACTGGACCAACAGGGCGTTTGCGAACTGGCGGCACGGGACAAGTTAATTCTGGTCTGTGGCCGTTATGAAGGGATTGATGAGCGCGTAATCCAGACCGAAATTGATGAAGAATGGTCAATCGGTGATTACGTTCTCAGTGGCGGGGAACTGCCAGCCATGACGATGATTGACGCAGTCGCCCGGTTTATTCCCGGCGTACTCGGCAAGCAGGCGTCAGCCGATGAGGATTCGTTCTCTGATGGCTTGCTGGATTGTCCGCACTATACCCGACCTGAAGTGTTAGACGGCGTGGAAGTCCCGGCAGTATTACTGTCAGGTAACCATGCTGATATTCGCCGCTGGCGTCTGAAGCAGTCGCTAGGCCGTACCTGGCTGAGAAGACCTGAACTTCTGGAAAACCTGGCTCTGACTGAAGAGCAAGCAAGGTTGCTGAATGAGTTCCAGCGGGAGTCTCAGCAGCAACAAAACGATGATGTGGAAGAGTGATCTTCCCCGACTATCAGTTTACCCAGGATATGAGATTTAATTATGAGCAACATTATCAAGCAAATTGAACAAGAGCAGATGAAACAGGACGTACCTTCCTTCCGCCCGGGTGATTCCGTGGAAGTGAAAGTATGGGTCGTTGAAGGTTCTAAAAAACGTCTGCAGGCATTCGAGGGCGTGGTTATCGCTATTCGTAACCGCGGTCTGCACTCTGCATTCACTGTTCGCAAAATTTCTAACGGCGAAGGCGTTGAGCGTGTATTCCAGACTCATTCACCTGTCATTGACAGCATCGCTGTTAAACGTCGTGGCGCTGTGCGTAAAGCCAAACTGTACTACCTGCGTGAGCGTACTGGTAAGTCTGCTCGTATTAAAGAGCGTCTTAACTAAGGTATCGCTAACGCGACATCTAAAAGTTAATAGCAAACAAGGGGTTGGCATCTGCCAGCCCCTTTTTTTTGTGTCGGTGCCTGCCAACTGGCCACAGTTAACCGGCATCCGGCCGCTGGAAATGATAAATCGCCGTATTGACCGGCCCCGCCTCTAATACGATCAGGCCATAGCGACAGCCAATAAACTGGCCACCGCACTTTTCAGCGACTCTCCGGCTGGCCAGGTTTTCCTCTGCCGCCAGAATTTCAATCACCCTGGTCTCCGGGCGTGAAAACCCCAGAGGCAGCAGCTTTTCCACCGCCCGGCTGGCGATCCCCTGACGCTGGGCGTCACGGCGAACCCAGTAGCCCATTGCGCTGGTGTCGCCTGAATGACGGGCAAAGCGTATGCCTGCGCCTCCAAGCAGCTGATCATGCTGATCAACGATCGCAAACTCTTCCGCTTCTTCTTTCATCCTTTGCCAGTGGGTAAAGCGGATCCAGCTTTCAGCGTCATGAGGCTGATAATCGTGATGCGCCCAGACCATCCACGGAATCAGGCTATCCAGTGAGGCATTAACCGCAGCGGTAAACGCGGGGATGTCGCTGAGCTCAAAAGGGCGGAGAGAGATGTTCAGTGGAGAGGCGTGCATGATGGGCTCAGCATTAAAATAATCAATATCCTCATTTTGCCTGCAGCAGAGAGAAACGCAATAAAGCATGATGTAAACTTAAATGTACATTTCGGTGGAGTCTTGCTGATACGTATTTATTTATAAATTATTGATATAGTTTCTTTTTATTAGGTTATCTCCTGTTGGGATCCATCTGTGGTAATAAAAGTGTACATATAATATTGCGCTATGTATTGTCTGTGATACAGTATTTGCATTCCTCAATGAGGAGCCCCTGTCCGTAAATACGAGCCAAAGGATCGCCATCATGCAAAAAGACGCGCTGAACAATGTGCATATCGCCGGTGAACAGGTATTAATCACGCCTGAAGAGCTGAAAGCGAAGTTTCCACTGACCACTGAACAGCAGGATCAGGTCGCGGCCTCTCGCCAGACCATCTCTGACATTATTGCCGGCCGCGATCCGCGTCTGCTGGTGGTGTGCGGACCCTGCTCGATTCACGATACCGAAGTGGCGCTGGAATATGCTCGTCGTCTGCAAACCCTGTCCGGGCAGCTGAAGGATCAGCTCTATATCGTGATGCGCGTCTATTTTGAAAAGCCTCGTACTACCGTCGGCTGGAAAGGGCTGATCAACGATCCTTACATGGATAACTCGTTTGATATGGAAGCGGGTCTGCACATTGCGCGTCAGCTGCTGGTGAACCTGGTTGAAATGGGTCTGCCGCTGGCGACTGAAGCGCTGGATCCGAACAGCCCGCAATACCTGGGCGACCTGTTCAGCTGGTCAGCCATTGGCGCACGGACGACAGAATCTCAGACCCACCGTGAAATGGCTTCGGGTCTGTCGATGCCGGTCGGCTTTAAAAACGGCACCGATGGCAGTCTGGGAACGGCTATTAACGCCATGCGTGCCGCCGCAATGCCGCACCGTTTTGTCGGCATTAATCAGGCCGGTCAGGTCTGTCTGCTGCAGACTCAGGGCAACCCGGATGGTCACGTGATTCTGCGTGGCGGCAAAGCGCCGAACTACGGCCCTGAAGATGTCGCGCAGTGTGAAAAAGAGATGCTCAAGGCGGGACTGCGTCCAGCCTTAATGATAGATTGCAGCCATGGCAATTCGAACAAAGACTACAGCCGTCAGCCTGGCGTAGCGGAATCCGCTATTGCGCAGATCAAAGACGGAAACCGTTCAATCATTGGTTTGATGCTGGAAAGCCATATCAATGAAGGTAACCAGTCTTCTGAGCAGCCACGCAGCGAAATGAAGTATGGCGTTTCCGTAACCGATGCCTGCATCAACTGGGAAGTGACCGAAACGTTGCTGCGTGAGATGCATCAGGATCTGCAGGGAGTGCTGTCGGCGCGTCTGTCACAAGAGGTGTAAGAGCAATGGTGGCTGAACTGACCGCGTTACGCGATCAAATTGACAGTGTTGATAAGGCGCTGCTGGATCTTCTGGCTAAACGGCTGGAGCTGGTAGCAGAAGTAGGGGAGGTTAAGAGCCGTTACGGTCTGCCTATCTACGTGCCTGAACGTGAAGCGTCGATGCTGGCTTCCCGCCGCAAAGAGGCTGAAGCGCTCGGCGTACCCCCGGATCTGATTGAAGATATACTGCGCCGCGTGATGCGCGAGTCCTATACCAGCGAGAATGACAAAGGCTTTAAAACCCTCTGTCCTGAACTGCGCCCGGTGGTGATCGTCGGGGGTAAAGGCCAGATGGGCCGGCTGTTTGAAAAAATGCTCGGGCTTTCAGGTTATACGGTTAAAACGCTGGATAAAGAGGACTGGCCTCAGGCTGAAACGCTGTTGAGTGATGCCGGTATGGTAATCATCAGCGTGCCGATTCACCTGACCGAGGAGGTTATTGCCCGGCTGCCGCCACTGCCGGAAGATTGTATTCTGGTTGATCTGGCATCCGTGAAAAACCGGCCTTTGCAGGCGATGCTGGCCGCTCATAGCGGTCCGGTGCTGGGTCTGCATCCGATGTTTGGCCCGGACAGCGGCAGTCTGGCAAAACAGGTCGTGGTCTGGTGTGATGGAAGACAGCCGGAAGCGTATCAGTGGTTCCTGGAGCAGATTCAGGTCTGGGGTGCGCGTCTGCATCGTATCAGCGCGGTGGAGCATGACCAGCACATGGCCTTTATTCAGGCGCTGCGTCACTTTGCCACCTTTGCCTATGGCCTGCATTTAGCCGAAGAGAACGTCAATCTCGAACAGCTGCTGGCGCTCTCATCGCCGATTTACCGGCTGGAGCTGGCGATGGTGGGGCGGTTGTTCGCTCAGGATCCGCAGCTTTATGCGGATATCATCATGTCTTCAGAGAGTAATCTGGCGCTGATCAAACGCTATTACCAGCGGTTTGGTGAAGCGATTGCGCTGCTGGAGCAGGGCGACAAACAGGCATTCATTGCCAGCTTTAACCGGGTTGAACAGTGGTTTGGCGATCACGCGAAACGCTTCCTGGTGGAAAGCCGGAGTCTGTTACGCTCGGCTAATGACAGCCGGCCATAAATGAAAAAGGCATCCTTGCGGATGCCTTTTTTCTATTCGGCAGATTCATCGCCAGGTTCAGCGGGCACCACATTCTCGCTGGGGTAGCAGCCCAGCACCTTCAGAGAGCGGGTCATGGTCTGTAATTCCTGAAGCGCCTGCTGCATCCGCTCTGATTGCAGGTTGCCCTGCACATCAATGTAAAACATCTCTTCCCACGGATTGCCATTAATCGGGCGTGACTCCAGCTTGCTCATAATCAGGTTGTGCTGACGCAGCACCAGTAGCGCATCGACCAGTGCACCCGCCTGCTGACCGGTTGCCATGATCAGCGTGGTTTTCGCTGGCACCTGATCTGAAACCTCGATGGCTTTGCGGGCCAGAACGATAAAGCGGGTATGGTTTTGCTGCTGATTCGCCAGATTACGCTCCAGCACCTGCAGCTGATAGAGCTCGCCACCGGCTTCACTGCCCAGCGCCGCCACCTTAGGTGAGTTGAGCGCAGCCACTTTCTCCATCGCTGCCGCGGTACTCTCGGTATATTCGATCTTCCAGTGCGGGAAACGATTAATGAACTGACTGCATTGCTGGAAGGGCTGAGGATGGCTGTACACCGTCTCAATCTGCTGCAGATCGGTAGGGCCATTCACCAGCACGCAGTGGTCGATAGGTAAGGTCAGCTCGCCCACGATAGAGAGACTGGTCTGTTGCAGCAGATCGTAGACATCGTTGATCGAGCCCGAACTGGTGTTCTCAATCGGCATCACGGCATAATCAGCCACGCCATTTTCGACCTGCTTGATGATGTCGTGAAACTTCAGGCAGCCACACTCCACCATGCTATCGAAATGACGTGACGCGTAGTTGCGTGCGGCAAGGTGCGAGTAGGAGCCTTTCGGGCCGAGGAAGGCGATACGGGCGGCATGCGCATGGGGGTGGTTGAGGTTTTTCTGCAGTAAGGCTTGCTGAGTCAACACGGAATCTTCGATGACCAGCTGGAACAGGCGGGTGATGTAGTGCGCATCCAGTTTGTGCGCTTTGCCCAGCACAATCAGATTCTCCAGCAGCGCGCGTTCACGTTCCACATCCCGAATCGGGCGATGCGTTGCCAGTTTTGCCTGTGCGACTTCCACTGCCAGCAGACGACGCTCGGCCAGCAGCGTCAGAAGTTTTTTATCCACTGCGCTAATTTTATCGCGTAGCGCCAACAATGGATTGTCGGGATTCATAGGGCTCACCTGTATGCTATCCAATAAAAAAGCCTCCCGGTTGGGAGGCTTCGTTGTTCGTCTTCGCTTTCATTTTCACACGACGAATGGCCTCCCGTTCATTGGAAGGTAAAAAAGAAAGCGAAGAAAAACAGATCAGTTTTCATAATAACGTCCGAAAAGAGAGTGAGCTGAGAGTAACCGTACTGCTTAAAAGCTGTCAATAAAAAACGCGCCCGGAGGCGCGTTATGAAAATCAGGACTCTTCGTCGGCGGGGATAATGTCTTTTACGCTGGCACTGGCGCGGCGCGCTTCAGACTTGTGCTGAACCTTGTTCAGCTGACGCTCAAGCTTCGCAATCAAATCATTGATGGCGGTATACATATCGTCATGTTTGGCACTGGCCACCAGAGTCCCGTTCGGTGTGTTAATAGTGGCATCAGCCACGAATTCTTTGGGCTCTTTAGACAGGACAATATGCGGATTAATCAGGTCGGTTTGCCATTTTTCGAGCTTGGCGAGACGGTCTTCAACATGGCTTCGGATTGCCGGGGTGATGTCCATTTGTTTACTGGTAATGTTCAGAATCATCGTTCTTACCTCTCTGTCATTTCCGTCTTGGTCTTTTCAGCATAGCGCGAAAAAGCGTTAGATGTGAGATTTCGATCACGAAAAAATGTCACTTTTTGTCAGTCACAACATTCTGTGAGAAAGGCAGAGAAACTGGCTGAAATGGCTTGAAGCGAAACGATTAACACGGCATGCTTGATGAGTTAGCTCACTGGCATCAGATCCACTTCTGACTGTTCTTTGAGCAAAAAAAAGCAGCCATCGCAGGCTGCTTTTTTTGTGGCTGAAATCAGGGCTATCAGCTTTTGTTCGCTGCAATGATTTTCGCCACTTTATCGGCTTCAGCATTCAGCTGCAGATTGCGGTAAGCATTTTCCATCAGCGGCAGGGCATCGTGTGTCGCCTGCGTATCCGGATAATCACGCATCATACCTTCGACACGGTTAACAACCGCGACATAAGCCTCACGCTTAGTATAGAATTGCGCCACTGACAGCTCATATTTAGCCAGACGGTCTTTCAGATAGACCAGACGTTTCTGAGCATCAGCCGCATACTGGCTGTTCGGGTAATTACGCAGCAGCTGGGAGAAGTCGCGGAAAGCATCACGAGCGTGCGTCGGATCGCGGTCAGAACGATCGATACCAAAGAAGCCCTGCAGCGCGGAGTCATCCAGCGCCATGTCCGTCAGACCTTTCATATAGATGACATAGTCAATGTTCGGATGCGTAGGGTTCAGACGCATAAAGCGAGCAATGGCAGCCTGCGCCAGGGGCAGATCGGCATTTTTATAGTACGCGTAGATTAAATCCAGCTGCACCTGCTGCGAATAAGGACCGAACGGATAACGATTATCCAGCGCTTCCAGTTGCTTAATCGCGGCTTTAAAGTTACCGTCCTGCAGCTTTTGCTGCGCTGTAGCATAGATTTCAGAAGGCGGGTTGTCCGGTACCGCGTCATTTGAGCCGGAACAACCAACAAGTGCCAGGCTCAGTGTGGCAGCAGCCACCAGATGTTTCATACGCGTCATGACGAAGTGATTATCCTCAAATGTTATGGCGGAAGCTGTCCGTATAGCTCCCGGTAATGACCAGGTACGATAGCACATTATATTAAACGGCATCGCCGTGAAAACCCAACGTTAACGAAGAAGCTGTATATGGCACAACAAGTTCAACTCACCGCAACGGTATCCGAATCACAACTCGGACAACGCTTAGATCAGACTTTGGCGGAATTGTTCCCTGATTATTCACGTTCTCGCATAAAAGAGTGGATCCTCGATCGTCGCGTTACTGTAAACGGCGTCATGGTCGATACACCCAAAGAAAAAGTGCTGGGCGGCGAGCTGGTCGCGATTGACGCTGAGATCGAAGAGGCACAGCGCTGGGAACCGCAGGATCTGCCACTCGACATCGTTTATGAAGATGAAGACATTATTGTCATCAACAAACCACGCGACTTCGTGGTACACCCTGGCGCCGGTAATCCGGACGGCACGGTATTAAACGCCTTACTTCATCACTTTCCTGCGATTATGGATGTGCCACGCGCGGGCATCGTACACCGCCTGGATAAAGACACCACCGGTTTAATGGTGGTAGCGAAAACCGTTCCGGCTCAGACGCATCTGGTGGACTCGCTGCAGCGTCGCGAAATTACCCGTGAATATGAAGCGGTCGCGATTGGTAATATGACAGCGGGCGGCACTGTTGAGCAGCCTATCAGCCGTCACTCAACCAAACGCACCCACATGGCAGTTCACCCAATGGGTAAACCGGCAGTGACGCATTACCGCATCATGGAGCATTTCCGGGCTCATACCCGTCTGCGTCTGCGTCTGGAAACCGGTCGTACTCACCAGATCCGTGTGCATATGTCTCACATCAGCCATCCGCTGGTGGGCGATCCGCTTTACGGTGGCCGTCCGCGTCCACCAAAAGGGGCATCAGAGGCATTTATTACGACGCTGCGCGGTTTCGACCGTCAGGCCCTGCACGCCACAATGTTGCGCCTGTATCACCCCATCAGCGGTATCGAGATGGAATTCCATGCTGCGCTTCCGCAGGATATGGTTGATCTGATCGCGGCGTTAAAAGCAGACACTGAAGAATTCAAAGACCAGATGAATTGGTGATGAATCTGATTATTCCTCAATGGCCTGCGCCGTCACGCGTTCGGGCCTGCTCGACGCAGCGACAGGGCGGCATCAGCACGTCGCCGTGGGATGCGCTGAATCTCGGCGGGCACGTAGGGGATAATCCGGATGCAGTGGCGCGTAACCGGCAGTTGCTGGTGGAAGAAGCGGGCCTGCCTGCAATGCCGCAGTGGCTGGAACAGGTTCACGGTACAGAGGTTGTGCGTCTGACCGCAGGAGAAAGTACGCCATTACGTGCCGATGCCTGCATCACCGATCAGCCTGGCGTTGTCTGCGCCATCATGACCGCTGACTGTCTGCCGGTTCTCTTCTGTTCGCAGGATGGGAAGGAAGTCGCTGCGGCACATGCAGGCTGGCGCGGACTGTGTGCGGGTGTACTGGAAAATACGCTGGCGCAGTTTCGCTCGCCGACTGAGCAGGTTCATGCCTGGCTGGGACCGGCGATTGGACCCGATGCGTTTGAGGTTGGTGCAGAAGTGCGTCAGGCCTTTATGGCTCAGGATCCCCACGCCGTGCAGGCTTTCCGTCCTTCGGGCGACCGTTTTTACGCTGATATCTGGCTGCTGGCGCGTATGCGACTGCAGGCAGCGGGCGTGCATTCAATCAGCGCCGATAGCCGTTGTACCTTTACGCAGCGCGACGATTTCTTCTCCTTCCGCCGCGATGGGATCACCGGGCGTATGGCAACTTTGATCTGGCTGTTATAACCTTACGCCATAAGACGGTCCAGTTAGCGTATTTTTTACTCAAACCTCAGGTCATTAACCTTGAAATTTTTGAGGGATGACCTCATTTAATCTCCAGTAGCATTTTGACCTGTAATGGGAGGAATTATGCGTCTGGATCGTCTTACTAACAAATTTCAGCTGGCTCTCGCCGACGCGCAGTCCCTGGCTCTGGGACACGACAACCAATTCATTGAACCTCTGCACCTGATGAGCGCATTGCTCAAACAGGAGGGCGGATCGGTTTCACCTTTACTGACTTCGGCCGGTGTCGACGTTACGCCTTTTCGCGCTCAGGTTGAGCAGGCCATCGATCGCCTGCCACAAGTTGAAGGCAGCGAAGGGGATGTACAACCCTCATCAGACCTCGTCCGGGTATTAAACCTGTGCGACAAGCTGGCGCAGAAGCGCAACGATAACTTCATTTCATCAGAATTATTTGTTCTGGCCGCCCTGGAATCTCGTGGCTCACTGGCCGATCTGCTCAAAGCAGCGGGTGCAACGCGTGAAAAAATCACCAGTGCAATTGAACAGATGCGGGGAGGAGACAACGTGAACGATCAGGGGGCTGAAGATCAGCGCCAGGCATTGAAGAAATACACCATCGATCTGACCGAGCGTGCCGAGAAGGGCAAACTCGATCCGGTCATCGGCCGTGACGAAGAGATTCGCCGCACTATTCAGGTTCTGCAGCGCCGTACTAAAAACAACCCGGTGCTGATTGGTGAACCTGGCGTGGGTAAAACCGCGATTGTTGAAGGGCTGGCGCAGCGCATCATTAACGGTGAAGTCCCTGAGGGGCTGAAAGGTCGTCGGGTACTGGCGCTGGATATGGGTGCGCTGGTGGCCGGGGCGAAATATCGTGGTGAGTTCGAAGAGCGTCTGAAAGGCGTGCTGAGCGACCTGTCGAAACAGGAAGGCAACGTCATTCTGTTTATCGACGAACTGCACACTATGGTCGGCGCCGGTAAAGCGGACGGTGCGATGGATGCCGGTAACATGCTCAAGCCTGCGCTGGCTCGTGGTGAACTGCACTGCGTGGGTGCCACTACGCTTGATGAGTACCGTCAGTACATTGAAAAAGATGCCGCGCTGGAGCGTCGTTTCCAGAAAGTCTTTGTGGCTGAGCCGAGTGTGGAAGACACCATCGCCATTCTGCGTGGCCTGAAAGAGCGTTACGAACTGCATCACCATGTTCAGATTACTGACCCGGCGATTGTGGCGGCGGCGACGCTGTCTCATCGTTACATTGCTGACCGCCAGCTGCCGGATAAAGCGATTGACCTGATTGATGAGGCGGCATCCAGCATTCGTATGCAGATGGACTCGAAGCCGGAGTCACTGGATCGCCTGGAGCGCCGTATCATTCAGCTGAAGCTGGAGCAGCAGGCGCTGAAGAAAGAGGCGGACGATGCCAGTATCAAGCGTCTGGAGATGCTGGAAACTGAGCTGAACCAGAAAGAGCGTGAATACGCCGAGCTGGAAGATGAGTGGAAGACCGAGAAGGCGTCGCTGTCCGGCACGCAGAACATCAAAGCTGAACTGGAGCAGGCGCGTCTGAATTTAGAGCAGGCCCGTCGCCAGGGTGATCTCGCTCAGATGTCAGAGCTGCAGTACGGTAAAATTCCGGCACTGGAAAAACAGCTAGCCGCAGCGACACAGGCGGAAGGCAAAACCATGAAGTTACTGCGTAACCGCGTAACGGATGTGGAGATTGCCGATGTGCTGGCTCGCTGGACCGGTATCCCGGTGGCACGAATGATGGAAGGTGAGCGCGATAAGTTGCTGCGCATGGAGCAGGATCTGCATGGTCGTGTCATTGGCCAGGATGAAGCGGTTGAAGCGGTATCGAATGCTATCCGCCGGAGTCGTGCAGGTCTCTCTGATCCCAACCGCCCGATCGGTTCCTTCCTGTTCCTGGGGCCTACCGGGGTAGGTAAGACCGAACTGTGTAAGTCGCTGGCTAATTTCCTGTTCGACAGTGACGATGCGATGGTTCGTATCGACATGTCCGAATTTATGGAAAAACATTCAGTGTCGCGGCTGGTGGGTGCACCTCCGGGCTATGTCGGCTATGAAGAGGGCGGTTATCTGACCGAAGCTGTACGTCGTCGTCCTTATTCGGTAATCCTGCTGGATGAAGTCGAGAAGGCGCATCCTGATGTCTTCAACATTTTGCTGCAGGTGCTGGATGATGGCCGTCTGACGGATGGGCAGGGTCGTACGGTCGATTTCCGTAACAGCGTGGTGATCATGACCTCTAACCTGGGATCGGATTTAATTCAGGAACGGTTCGGCAATCTCAGCTATCCGGAAATGAAAGATATTGTGATGGGTGTGGTCGGACAGCATTTCCGTCCAGAATTCGTCAACCGTATCGATGAGGTGGTGGTGTTCCATCCGCTGGCTGAGAAACATATTGCTTCGATTGCGCAGATTCAGCTGCAGCGGTTGTACAAACGTCTGGATGAACGTGGCTATCAGCTGCACATCTCCGATGAGGCGATCAAACTGCTGGCGGAGAACGGGTATGATCCTGTCTATGGTGCGCGTCCGCTGAAACGGGCGATACAGCAGCAGATCGAGAACCCGCTGGCTCAGCAGATCCTTGCAGGTTCGCTGGTGCCGGGTAAAACCATCGAAATGGATGTTGTAAACGACGTCATCACTGCACATCAGTAAGGGTGCGAGTTGAAAAACGGGCCTCAGGCCCGTTTTTTTTGCCCTTTTGAGGGGTTTTTGCTTATTTATTTCTCCTTTTGAGCGCAAATTGAACGGTCAGTAAAAAAGTTGTGATTTGCACTTGCGCTATCTCAGCCGTTCCCTATAATGCGCCTCCACTGACACGGCAAACCGGCAACGGGAAAACGGATTGGGAGGCACAGGAGACTGCGCCGCTGGAGAAAAACTTCTGAAATAGAGGTTGACTCTGCAGGAGGAAAGCGTAATATACGCCACCTCGCGACAGGACGCTAACGCACTGTTCGCACTGCTCTTTAACAATTTATCAGACAATCTGTGTGGGCACTCGCAGGATTGATATCAGCGTCTTAGGACGCAACAAAAATATCAAGTCTCACGAGTGAACACATAATGAAATTCATTATGACGTTTTACAGATGAGCACCGCTTAACTTGTTTAAGCAAATCAAACTTAAATTGAAGAGTTTGATCATGGCTCAGATTGAACGCTGGCGGCAGGCCTAACACATGCAAGTCGGACGGTAGCACAGAGAGCTTGCTCTTGGGTGACGAGTGGCGGACGGGTGAGTAATGTCTGGGGATCTGCCCGATAGAGGGGGATAACCACTGGAAACGGTGGCTAATACCGCATAACGTCGCAAGACCAAAGAGGGGGACCTTCGGGCCTCTCACTATCGGATGAACCCAGATGGGATTAGCTAGTAGGCGGGGTAATGGCCCACCTAGGCGACGATCCCTAGCTGGTCTGAGAGGATGACCAGCCACACTGGAACTGAGACACGGTCCAGACTCCTACGGGAGGCAGCAGTGGGGAATATTGCACAATGGGCGCAAGCCTGATGCAGCCATGCCGCGTGTATGAAGAAGGCCTTCGGGTTGTAAAGTACTTTCAGCGGGGAGGAAGGCGACGGGGTTAATAACCCCGTCGATTGACGTTACCCGCAGAAGAAGCACCGGCTAACTCCGTGCCAGCAGCCGCGGTAATACGGAGGGTGCAAGCGTTAATCGGAATTACTGGGCGTAAAGCGCACGCAGGCGGTCTGTTAAGTCAGATGTGAAATCCCCGGGCTTAACCTGGGAACTGCATTTGAAACTGGCAGGCTTGAGTCTTGTAGAGGGGGGTAGAATTCCAGGTGTAGCGGTGAAATGCGTAGAGATCTGGAGGAATACCGGTGGCGAAGGCGGCCCCCTGGACAAAGACTGACGCTCAGGTGCGAAAGCGTGGGGAGCAAACAGGATTAGATACCCTGGTAGTCCACGCCGTAAACGATGTCGACTTGGAGGTTGTTCCCTTGAGGAGTGGCTTCCGGAGCTAACGCGTTAAGTCGACCGCCTGGGGAGTACGGCCGCAAGGTTAAAACTCAAATGAATTGACGGGGGCCCGCACAAGCGGTGGAGCATGTGGTTTAATTCGATGCAACGCGAAGAACCTTACCTACTCTTGACATCCACGGAATTCGGCAGAGATGCCTTAGTGCCTTCGGGAACCGTGAGACAGGTGCTGCATGGCTGTCGTCAGCTCGTGTTGTGAAATGTTGGGTTAAGTCCCGCAACGAGCGCAACCCTTATCCTTTGTTGCCAGCACGTAATGGTGGGAACTCAAAGGAGACTGCCGGTGATAAACCGGAGGAAGGTGGGGATGACGTCAAGTCATCATGGCCCTTACGAGTAGGGCTACACACGTGCTACAATGGCGCATACAAAGAGAAGCGACCTCGCGAGAGCAAGCGGACCTCACAAAGTGCGTCGTAGTCCGGATCGGAGTCTGCAACTCGACTCCGTGAAGTCGGAATCGCTAGTAATCGTGGATCAGAATGCCACGGTGAATACGTTCCCGGGCCTTGTACACACCGCCCGTCACACCATGGGAGTGGGTTGCAAAAGAAGTAGGTAGCTTAACCTTCGGGAGGGCGCTTACCACTTTGTGATTCATGACTGGGGTGAAGTCGTAACAAGGTAACCGTAGGGGAACCTGCGGTTGGATCACCTCCTTACCTGAAGATACCTTCCCGCGCAGTGTCCACACAGATTGTCTGATAAAAAGTAATGAGCAGGACGGCTGCGAAGTCGTGACACAATTGTGTCCCCTTCGTCTAGCGGTTAGGACTCCGCCCTTTCACGGCGGCAACAGGGGTTCGAATCCCCTAGGGGACGCCACCTGCTTGGTGACAGGTGAAAGGTGTCTCCATACAGTATCTCAAAACCGATTTGGTTGCGTAAGCAGCCGGGCCGCGTTTGAGATATTTGCTCTTTAACAATCCGGAACAAGCTGAAAATTGAAACGACATGTCGTTTTCATTCTCCGTAATAAGAATGAAAAACACGATATGTTCGAGTCTCTCAAATGCTTGCAGCACGCAGCGTTGTAAAACGCCTGTGGGTTGTGAGGTTAAGCGACTAAGCGTACACGGTGGATGCCCAGGCAGTCAGAGGCGATGAAGGACGTGCTAATCTGCGTAAAGCGACGGTAAGGTGATATGAACCGCTACAGCCGTCGATGTCCGAATGGGGAAACCCGGTGCACTCTGTGCATCATTGCAGCATGAATACATAGTGCTGCAAGGCGAACCGGGGGAACTGAAACATCTAAGTACCCCGAGGAAAAGAAATCAACCGAGATTCCCCCAGTAGCGGCGAGCGAACGGGGAGCAGCCCAGAGCCTGAATCAGCTTGTGTGTTAGTGGAAGCGTCTGGAAAGTCGCAGGGTACAGGGTGATACTCCCGTACACAAAAACACACATGCTGTGAGCTCGATGAGTAAGGCGGGACACGTGGTATCCTGTCTGAATATGGGGGGACCATCCTCCAAGGCTAAATACTCCTGACTGACCGATAGTGAACCAGTACCGTGAGGGAAAGGCGAAAAGAACCCCGGCGAGGGGAGTGAAACAGAACCTGAAACCGTGTACGTACAAGCAGTGGGAGCCTTGATTTATCAGGGTGACTGCGTACCTTTTGTATAATGGGTCAGCGACTTATATTCTGTAGCAAGGTTAACCGTATAGGGGAGCCGCAGGGAAACCGAGTCTTAACTGGGCGTTAAGTTGCAGGGTATAGACCCGAAACCCGGTGATCTAGCCATGGGCAGGTTGAAGGTTGGGTAACACTAACTGGAGGACCGAACCGACTAATGTTGAAAAATTAGCGGATGACCTGTGGCTGGGGGTGAAAGGCCAATCAAACCGGGAGATAGCTGGTTCTCCCCGAAAGCTATTTAGGTAGCGCCTCGTGAACTCATCTTCGGGGGTAGAGCACTGTTTCGGCTAGGGGGCCATCCCGGCTTACCAACCCGATGCAAACTGCGAATACCGAAGAATGTTATCACGGGAGACACACGGCGGGTGCTAACGTCCGTCGTGAAGAGGGAAACAACCCAGACCGCCAGCTAAGGTCCCAAAGTCATGGTTAAGTGGGAAACGATGTGGGAAGGCACAGACAGCCAGGATGTTGGCTTAGAAGCAGCCATCATTTAAAGAAAGCGTAATAGCTCACTGGTCGAGTCGGCCTGCGCGGAAGATGTAACGGGGCTAAACCATGCACCGAAGCTGCGGCAGCGACGCTTAGGCGTTGTTGGGTAGGGGAGCGTTCTGTAAGCCGTCGAAGGTGGCCTGTGAGGGCTGCTGGAGGTATCAGAAGTGCGAATGCTGACATAAGTAACGATAAAGCGGGTGAAAAGCCCGCTCGCCGGAAGACCAAGGGTTCCTGTTCAACGTTAATCGGAGCAGGGTGAGTCGACCCCTAAGGCGAGGCCGAAAGGCGTAGTCGATGGGAAACAGGTTAATATTCCTGTACTCGGTGTTACTGCGAAGGGGGGACGGAGAAGGCTATATCAGCCGGGCGACGGTTGTCCCGGTTTAAGCGTGTAGGCGGAGAGTTTAGGTAAATCCGGACTCTTGTTAACGCTGAGGCGTGACGACGAGGCACTACGGTGCTGAAGTGATAAATGCCCAGCTTCCAGGAAAAGCCTCTAAGCATCAGGTAACACAGAATCGTACCCCAAACCGACACAGGTGGTCAGGTAGAGAATACCAAGGCGCTTGAGAGAACTCGGGTGAAGGAACTAGGCAAAATGGTGCCGTAACTTCGGGAGAAGGCACGCTGGCGCGTAGGTGGAGGGACTTGCTCCCCGAGCTGAAGCCAGTCGAAGATACCAGCTGGCTGCAACTGTTTATTAAAAACACAGCACTGTGCAAACACGAAAGTGGACGTATACGGTGTGACGCCTGCCCGGTGCCGGAAGGTTAATTGATGGGGTTATCCGCAAGGAGAAGCTCTTGATCGAAGCCCCGGTAAACGGCGGCCGTAACTATAACGGTCCTAAGGTAGCGAAATTCCTTGTCGGGTAAGTTCCGACCTGCACGAATGGCGTAATGATGGCCAGGCTGTCTCCACCCGAGACTCAGTGAAATTGAACTCGCTGTGAAGATGCAGTGTACCCGCGGCAAGACGGAAAGACCCCGTGAACCTTTACTACAGCTTGACACTGAACATTGAGCCTTGATGTGTAGGATAGGTGGGAGGCTTTGAAGCGCGGACGCCAGTTCGCGTGGAGCCAACCTTGAAATACCACCCTTTAATGTTTGATGTTCTAACGTAGGCCCGTAATCCGGGCTGCGGACAGTGTCTGGTGGGTAGTTTGACTGGGGCGGTCTCCTCCTAAAGAGTAACGGAGGAGCACGAAGGTCAGCTAATCACGGTCGGACATCGTGAGGTTAGTGCAATGGCATAAGCTGGCTTGACTGCGAGAGTGACGGCTCGAGCAGGTGCGAAAGCAGGTCATAGTGATCCGGTGGTTCTGAATGGAAGGGCCATCGCTCAACGGATAAAAGGTACTCCGGGGATAACAGGCTGATACCGCCCAAGAGTTCATATCGACGGCGGTGTTTGGCACCTCGATGTCGGCTCATCACATCCTGGGGCTGAAGTAGGTCCCAAGGGTACGGCTGTTCGCCGTTTAAAGTGGTACGCGAGCTGGGTTTAGAACGTCGTGAGACAGTTCGGTCCCTATCTGCCGTGGGCGCTGGAGAATTGAGGGGGGTTGCTCCTAGTACGAGAGGACCGGAGTGAACGCACCACTGGTGTTCGGGTTGTCATGCCAATGGCATTGCCCGGTAGCTAAGTGCGGAAAAGATAAGTGCTGAAAGCATCTAAGCACGAAACTTGCCCCGAGATGAGTTCTCCCTGACTCCTTTGAGAGTCCTGAAGGGACGTTGAAGACTACGACGTTGATAGGCCGGGTGTGTAAGCGCAGCGATGCGTTGAGCTAACCGGTACTAATGACCCGTGAGGCTTAACCTTACAACGCCAGAGGCGTTTTTGAGAGACACGATTTTCAGCTTATTCCGGATATATCTGCGCGGCCCTGAGTGGCGGCGCGGAGACAGAATTTGCCTGGCGGCTTTAGCGCGGTGGTCCCACCTGACCCCATGCCGAACTCAGAAGTGAAACGCCGTAGCGCCGATGGTAGTGTGGGGTCTCCCCATGCGAGAGTAGGGAACTGCCAGGCATTATATAAGTGAAGAAGCCCCGCACAGCAGTGCGGGGCTTTTTTACGTCTTAATGTTGCTCAATTAAGCAGAAATATTTATCATTTACCCACTTCCTGTAGCCCTGATCACCCCAGACACTTCCTCAAAATGGCCAGCAACCCGCTGATTTTTCGATAATTAGCGACATGGCTCACAATAATAATCTCGGATTACCCCGCCTTTACCTCCCATAGACTTAAATGCTTTACTCACTCCTTTAAACGCTGTTGATCAGCAAGGAAAAGAGGTAAGGCATGACACCCAATAATAAAACTCAGACGGACGATACTAAGAAACGCATCTGGGCTATCGTCGGCGCGTCATCAGGCAACCTGGTAGAGTGGTTCGACTTCTATGTCTATTCATTCTTCTCGCTCTACTTTGCCCATATTTTCTTCCCGCAGGGCGATACCACAACACAGTTATTGCAGACCGCGGGCGTTTTTGCGGCAGGATTTTTGATGCGTCCGATTGGCGGCTGGCTGTTTGGCTATATCGGCGACAAACATGGCCGGAAAAATTCAATGCTGGTTTCGGTCTGTATGATGTGTTTTGGTTCGCTGGTGATCGCCTGTTTGCCGGGATACGCGACGATCGGCGTGGCGGCCCCCGTCATTCTGCTGCTGGCGCGTATGTTTCAGGGATTATCGGTGGGCGGCGAGTATGGGACCAGCGCAACCTATATGAGCGAAGTGGCTCTGGAAGGACGCAAAGGATTCTACGCCTCATTCCAGTATGTCACGCTGATTGGCGGCCAGTTGGCGGCAGTACTGACCGTGGTGGTGCTGCAATTTCTGCTCACTGATGCAGAGCTGCGCAGCTGGGGCTGGCGTATTCCATTCTTCCTCGGTGCACTGCTCGCCGTTGTCGCATTATGGTTACGACGCTCTCTGGAAGAAACGTCAGATAAGGCCAGCCGTGAACATCGTGATGCGGGCAGCGTAATCGGGTTACTGCGCAATCACACCCGTCCCTTCCTGATGGTGCTGGGTTTCACCGCCGGTGGCTCCCTGAGTTTTTACACCTTCACTACCTACATGCAGAAGTATCTGGTTAACACGTCGGGTATGGATCCAAAAACGGCAAGCGGGCTGATGACTGGTGCGCTGCTGGTCTTTATGCTGATTCAGCCGATTATCGGTGCCCTGTCAGATAAAATTGGCCGTCGCACTTCGATGATGATCTTTGGCGCAGGTGCGGCGATCTGTACGGTGCCAATTCTGACCCTGCTGCAAAACGTGCAAAGTCCCGGCGTGGCTTTCCTGTTGATAATGCTGGCCTTGCTGATTACCAGCTTCTACACGGCCATCAGCGGCATTCTTAAAGCCGAAATGTTCCCGCCACAGGTGCGTGCACTGGGTGTCGGGCTCTCTTACGCGGTAGCGAATGCGCTGTTCGGTGGATCGGCGGAGTATGTGGCGTTGCTGATGAAGCAGCAGGGGATCGAGACCACCTTCTTCTGGTATGTCTCAGCGATGGGCGCGGTAGCGTTTCTGGTATCGCTGTTGCTGCACAAGCGCGGTAAAGGAATTAAGCTTTAAAAAGGTGACTGACTCAGATTCCACAAGGCGATGCCGCTGGCTGCACCGGCGGCATCCCACGTGAAATCTTTCCAGCTCCAGCCGCTGCCAGTCGGGCGCATCCACTACACAACATCCCAGCAAGCAGTACACTTCGCATAGTGGATACCTTCATGGCCGCAGCGATTAAAGAATACGGCTGATCAGGCGATCGATACGTATCCGGCGCAGACGACGAATCAGTTTCCGCACCTTAGCCGGGTAATCGGCAATACTCTCAAGCTCACGGAAATGCGTCACGATCGTCGTGTTCTGACGGATTAACGTCAGTTCCTTCTCACGCTGAGCGGCTAACTCCTGATGAGGATCGTGGATCAGCACCGCATTTTCGAGATCGAGTCGCCATGCACGTGGATTGAGGTTATTACCGGTAATCAGCTGCCATTCGTCATCAACCCACATTCCTTTAAGGTGATAACTGTTTTCACCATCTTTCCACAGTCTCACGACCAGCTGATCGGTCGTAACGTAATAGTGCAGACGGCTCATGAAGCGACGCAGATTGATCTCGTACAGGTAAGGCAGCGCGCCGATAATTTTGAATGGCTGATCGGGCGCGATGTAGAAATCATTGGCAGTTTTATCACCGACGATGATCTCGACCTGTTTCCCCTGGCGCAGCAGATGAATGATATTACGCACCAGCAGGGCGGGCATGTTGAAGTAAGGGGTACAGATAATCAGCTTCTGTTCGGCACAGGGCATCAGATGGAAAATGGTTTTATTGAGCAGGCTGTGCTTACCCAGACCAACCAGCGGCGTGACCGTTAGTTCATCGTTGCCGGCATTCCCTTCAAACTGATAATTGAAGCCTCGCAGATCCTGACGGAACTGGCGCGTCTCATTTTTGATTTCAGGGCTTGAAGGACGCTCAGCAAAATCGAGTCGGTTAACCGCTTCCGCAGGCTTGAGATTGAGCGTGATCCAGTCATACATCGTATCGGTCAGCTGGCGATTACGGATAACCTGGTAGCGATCATAGCGATACTTATCATGCTGATGCAGGTAGACATCATTGATGCTGGCGCCGCTGTAGAGCAGCATATCATCGATAATGAACCCTTTAAGATGCAGCACGCCCAGCGCTTCACGGGTATTGACCGGAATGCCATAAACCGGGATGGCGATATCCGGATAGCGGGTCGCCATTTCACAATACCAGTCGGCATTGGTTACGCCCCGCGCTGCGCCAATCCGGCCACGCTGCGCACGGTGCCAGTCAACCAGAATCGAGATATCCAGCTCCGGCCGCGCCTGCTTCGCACTATAGAGCGCATCCATGACGGCACGCCCGGCGTCATCATTTTCCAGATAGAGCGCAACAATACAGATGCGTGTCTGCGCTGCCGCAATTTTCTCCAGCAATGTCTGGCGAAATTCGGCAGGCGAGTAAAGTGTCGACACATCCGCAACGGATTGTGACAGTTTCGGCAGCTGTGCGAGGTGTTGTTGGTGTTTGTTACGTTTAAATTTAGACAACATCACAGTGCACTTCTTCTCTGTTCATTGCATGGCCTTTTGCCATCAAATCAGGGTTATAACCATAAATAATAACATCAACTCCGTCGATTCGAACGTTTTTTACCTTTCTCTACAAGGTTAGTTGATCTCATTCTGTAAAGACAATTTCAGGCTGACAATACCGTCATCCAGTTGAATATCAACATAAAAATTGAGTTTTCGGGCCAGTGTAATCATGCCGCGGTTATGGGGCATGGTGATACCGTTCAATTGTTGCAAGCCGTGATGTCGGGTATAGCGAATCATCTTTTCCAGCAAACGACGACCCATGCCCAGCCCTTTCAGGTCGGAACGGACCAGCACCGAAAACTCCGCGTCAATGTTATCCGCATCCGAAATAGCGCGGGTGACGCCGATAATCTCAGGGCGTCCCTGATGCTGACGAACCGCCACGATCGCCATCTCCCGGTCATAATCGATCTGAGTCATATTGGCGAGATCATCATGCGTAAACTCATTGATTTCATTGAAGTAGCGGTAGTAAAGATCCTCTTTGGTCACCTGACTGATGAAATCGCGCAGCAGGGGTTCATCTTCCGGCAGGATGGGGCGGAACAGGCAGAATTGCCCATCCTTTAACTCCACTTCTTCTTCCAGATGCTGCGGATAGGGACGTATTGCCAGCCGTGCTTCATTATCCCCCTCAAACGGAGCCAGCGTCAGGGTGACATCCAGCAGGGTAAAATCATTGCCCGCCGCCAGCAGCGGATGAATGTCCAGTCGCTGGATCTCCGGGCAATCCACCACCAGGTTTGAGACCTGCACCAGCAACTGACTTAAACCGGGGATATCAAGCGGATTCAGGGCGCTGCGGCTGCGGATTTTTCCGCTCTTAATCGCCTGAATTACCAGATAGCGTGCCAGCGTCATATTCAGCGGAGGCAGGGCAACCGCAGCCTGTTTATCGGCCTGCCATTCAACACCGCCTTCGCCCAGCATAATGATCGGGCCAAACAGGGCATCCTGCTCGACCACGACCCGCAGTTCCTGCGCGCCCGCACGGCTGGCCATGCTCTGAACCAGCAGCCCTTCAATCCGAGCCTGCGGCAGCGTCTGTTTTACCCGATCAAATATGGCCTCGGCGGCATGCTCCACTTCGCTGGCATTGCGCAGATAGAGCATCACGCCCTGAACCTCCGACTTATGGGCAATATCAGGCGAACGCAGTTTCAGCGCTACCGGATAGCCAATCTGATCGGCAATTGCCACGGCCGCCGCGCTGTCGCTGGCGATCCAGGTTGGTAGCGTCGCCAGCCCATATGCCTGCAGCACCGGCTGCACTTCGTGGGTATCCAGCGCGGTAATACCACGCGCCAGCGCCTGTGACAGCAACTGGTGAGCATGGGCGCTGTCCTGGTTCAGCGTGACGGGCAGGGCAGGGGTTTCGCGCAGCTGCTTCTGGTTACGCCGGTACTCAACCTGATGCATAAAAGCGGTGACGGTACCTTCGGGCGTGCGCCAGGTCGGTATCCCTGCCTGCGTAAAGGCTCTGCGTGCAGCCTGTGAAGAGAACTCGCCGCTCCAGTTGGTCAGCAACGTTACCAGCTTTCCGCGCGGGTGACGGGCAATAGTGTCGATCAGATGTGCGGCCGTTTCCGTCGCGGGTGCGACCGCGCTAGGCGCATGAATAATCATTAAGGCATCAAGCTCATGGCTGTTGAGCAGGATCTCCACACAGGCAGCGTAGCGCGCGGCGGTGGCGTCATCTTTTAAATCCAGCGGATTACCGCGACCCGCACCCGCAGGCAACAGCGCCTCCAGCTGCTGACGCGTTTCATCGCTGAGCTGCGCCAGTTTGCCGTTGCGGGCATAAAGCTCATCCAGCGCCAGGGCGGCAGGTGCGGCACCATTACTGATGATCATCAGCCTGTCGCCCCGCAGCGGCCGCATATGGCTCAGCGATTCAACGGCGGAGAACAGCTCATGCGTGTCCTGCACACGCAGTAACCCGGCGCGCTGAATGGCCGCATCCCAGGCCGCGTCAAGTCCGCTGTGGGTGCCAAGCAGCGCCTGCGCTTCACGGCTGCGCCCACTCTTGATGACCAGAATCGGTTTATTACGGGAGGCGCTGCGTGAAGCGGAAACAAAACGACGCGCATCGCTGAGGTGCTCAAGATAGAGCAGGATGGCGCTGGTCTTGCCGTCGCGTGCCAGAAAGTCGAGCAGGTCATCGACATCGGTATCCAGACTGTCACCCAGCGCGATAAACCAGGAGAAGCCGAGATGACGCTGCTGCGCCCAGTCGAGAATGGTATTAGAGACGGCTGCGGACTGAGAGATAAACGCGATACGGCCTTTATCTATCGGCACCGGCGAAAAGCTGGCATTCAATCCCTGCCAGGGGGCCAGCAGACCAAGACTGTTCGGTCCCAGCAGACGGATCTGCCACCGGCTGGCGCAGGCTTTGAGTTCCGCCGACTGGCTGGCGGGCGCGGAGAGGATAATGCAGGCCTTGCAGCCTTTTTCGCCGAGCTGTTGCAGCAATTCGAGGTTACGTTTTGAGTGGGTGCAGATGACCGCCAGATCTGGCGCGAAAGGTAAGCTGTCGATGGTGGGCCAGGCCAGCACGCCGCTGACCGCTTTATATTTTGGCGTCACCGGCAATACCGGCCCGCTAAAACCGCCCGCCAGCAGGTTACGCATCATAAAGTACCCGGCACGCCCTGGCGTTACCGAGGCACCAATCACCGCAATTGATTTAGGTCGTAACAGCGCTTCCAGTCCGCGTTGGCTCATCTCGCCCTCCAGAGATCGGGATTTGCGTGATTGTAAACGCTTTTTGCGGGCAGTGCTTCCGGGCAGATCGCAGGCTGAACATCAGGATCGGGTGATCTGTCAGCGCAGGCTTTCGCCTGCCAGAAGAAGGATGCGATTAAGCCTGTCCGGGGTGATGCGGTTTTCCTGCCAGGTAGGCCGCGCGAAACTGATCGAAATGGTGAGATAGCGCCTCTGCCGCCCGCCGATCGCCCGCCTGCGCCAGCAGCGCCGCGGCGACTTCAGCGGTACAGTGCTGACCTTCGCCGTGCGCCTCACGCAGCGTATAGCGCGAAGGCGTGCTGACATCCAGCGACATTACCGGCAGGGCATCGAGCCAGGGGCTTTTGCGGAACATTTTGCGTGCTTCGGTCCAGGTACCATCCAGCATAATAAACAGCGGCGGCTTGCCGCTGACGGGTGGCGTTGTCAGCACCTCGCGACCGGGATCGGCATAGGAGGCCGGGAAGACGACCAGCGGCTGATAATCGGGATTGCGCACTGCCGCCAGCAGCAGCGGATCCGGCTCGGTACGTGACCAGCCAAACGCCTGGGTATCCGGCAGAATATCGGCAATCAGACGACCGGTGTTGCTCGGCTTCATCGGCTCGGTATCAAACATCACCAGGCAGAAGCGGCTACGGGCAGACTGCGGCACGATCTGACTGCAGAGACAGTTGGCCTCTGGCAGCAGACAGCCCTGGCAGCGAATGACCCGATTTCCGCGCGCGAGGAAAGGACGGGTGGCTCGGGCCAGGCGTTGGGTGCGCAAGCGCAAAACAGCATTATCAGACATGAGTATTCAGGGCAGGAAAAACGTCAGTGTAATCGAAGCGCAGATGAAAAGGAAAAGGCCAGACTGGCTGGCCTCCGGAGATTAAAGTGATTCGTCCAGCCATTCGTTAAACGGCGCTTTGGGCATGGCACCGTTCAGCATATCGACCCGCTCACCATTCTTAAACAGCATGATGGTCGGAATACTGCGGATGTTGAAGCGGGCGCTCAGAGCGGATTCCGCTTCGGTGTTTACTTTAATAAAGCGGACTTTCCCGCTGCGCTCACTGGCGACATCTTTAAACACCGGCGCAAAATTGACGCAGGGACCGCACCAGGGCGCCCAGAAATCGATCACCACCGGCAGATCGTCCTGCAGATATTTGTCAAAGTTAGCGCTGGTGGCATTAACCACTTCGCCATCAAACAACGCATTTCCGCAGCGGCCACATTTCGCCGCGTCGGCAAGGCGTTCTTCAGGAACGCGATTGGTTGCCTGACAGGAAGCGCATACCGTATTCATAGGAACCTCTGGGGTTGAAAAGTGTCAGTCTGGTAATAGTTGTCCATTATGAAAGGGGGCGGATTTCCGCTCAATCTGGATTGCTCTATAGGTTCAATAGTTGATAGCTAAGCGCCAGCACATCAGGTAATCTGCGCGCTCTGAATGCAGGAGGAAGACATGAACGACGAATTTAAAGGCAAGAGCGGCAAGGTTAAGGTGATGTACGTGCGTGGCGAGGACGATAAGAGCGCGCGCGCGCCGAATCCTCGTACAGGCAAAGGTGGTCACTCTGCTGCCCGCCCGGATGATAATCGTCGTTCGTCTGGCCCCCGTACTGAACGCGGTCAGGAAGGTGGTCGCTCCGCTGGCCGTCGCAGCGATGACACCGGTCGCAGCAGTTCACCGCGTCGTGACGAAGGCGGACGTGGTGCACCACGCCGCTCAGACGATAGTGCAGGCCGCCGCAACGATCGTGGCGATGATAGCCGCGGCGCCTATGGCAGCAGCGACTCTCCGTGGCGCACCGTGTCACGCGCGCCATCAGCCGATCGTGCAGCATCGCCTGAGAGCGACAAGCCCGATCATGGCGGCATCAGCGGCAAGAGCTTTGTCGATCCTGAGCAGATCCGTCGTCAGCGTAACGAAGAAACCCGCGTCTATGGTGAGAACGCCTGTCAGGCGCTGTTCCAGAGTCGTCCGGAAGCGATTGTTCGCGCCTGGTTCATTCAGGAAGTGACCCCGCGTTTCCGCGAATCGCTGCGCTGGCTGGCGGCTAACCGCAAAGCCTATCACGTGGTAGAAGATGCAGAGATCACCAAAGCCTCCGGCACTGAGCATCATGGCGGCGTCTGCTTCCTGATCAAAAAGCGTATGGGTATGGCGGTTTCTGAATGGCTGAGCCAGGCAACGATCAAAGATTGCGTACTGGCACTGGAAGATGTCAGCAACCCGCACAACCTCGGCGCGATTATGCGTAGCTGCGCGCACTTTGGCGTAAAAGGTTTGCTGGTAAATGACGCTTCTCTGCTGGAGTCCGGCGCAGCCGTGCGAACTGCAGAAGGCGGTGCTGAGCATGTGCAGGCGATCAGCGGCGCAACCTTCAGCGAAGGTCTGGAAGCGTTCCGTAAAGCGGGTTACACCATCGTGACTACCTCCAGCCATCAGGGCACGCCGCTGTCGCAGGCTCAGCTGCCGGAGAAAATGGTACTGGTGTTAGGTCAGGAGCGTGAAGGTCTTTCTGACACCGCGTTCAAACAGGGTGACATGAGCCTGTCGATTGGCGGCACCGGCAACGTGGAAAGCCTCAACGTCTCTGTCGCAACCGGCGTACTGCTCGCCGAATGGTGGCGTCAGAACGCATAAAAAAACGGGCCGAAAGGCCCGTTTTTTTTGGCAGGTACGGGTCAGCGTTAAGCTAATCCGTCGCTGCCCACTTCATCCAGCGGTGTGGCATCAGTGCGCGCCACCACCACCACCGCCTGCTCCAAACGGCGGCCGGGCAAACCAGATCAGCACCAGCAGGATCAGGAACACGCCCGCCGACGCCCAGAAGATTTCATTCGCTGAAATAATCAGTCCCTGATTGGTAATCTGCTGCGCGATATAAGCAGACGCCTGCTGCTGCGTCATCCCCAGGCTCTCCAGCTGGCTATACATCTGCTGCGAATTGACGTTGTACGGGGTAATCGACTCCGTCAGGTAGCTATGATGCATCGACTCGCGGTTCGTCCACATGGTCGTGGTAATCGACGTTCCCACCGAACCGGCAAAGGTACGCATGAAGTTCGACAGGCTGGAGGCGGCGGCCATGCGCTCTGGCGGCAGTCCCGACAGCGTAATCGTGGTCAGCGGCATAAAGAAGCAGGCCACGGCAAAGCCCTGGATAAACTGCGGCCAGGCTGAGGCACCAAAGTCCATTCCCGGTTCAAACGTATACGCGCGCCAGTAGAAGCAGACGGCATACATAATGAAGCTGAACGTGACCAGCCGTCGCATATCGAGCTTATGGGCAAAGCGACCAATGATTGGCGACAGGATCACCGGCAAAATCCCCACCGGCGCAGACGCCAGACCGGCCCAGGTTGCGGTATACCCGTAAACCTCCTGCAGCAGCTGCGGCAACAGCACTATCGAGCCGAAGTAGAGCATGTAAGCCAGACTGATCGACAGACAGCCGATGGTGAAGTTGCGCGACTTAAACAGCGACAGGTCTATGATGGGGTGATCGTCCGTCAGCTCCCACACCAGCAGAACCGACAGCGCAATCACGGCCACTACCCCGAGCACGATAATCTCGGACGAGTTAAACCAGTCGAGCTCCTTACCGCGATCCAGCATGACCTGCAGGCAGCCAATCCCCACCACCAGCAGTACCAGCCCGACCATATCGATCCGCCGGATTTCGGTTTTGGTTTCCCGGCCACGCAGGGTTTGCAGCGTCAGGATCACCACTGCCACACCAATCGGCACGTTGATAAAGAAGATCCAGCCCCAGTGATAGTTGTCGCTGATCCAGCCGCCCAGTATCGGGCCGCAGATCGGTGCCACGATCACCGTCATCGCCCACAGCGACAGCGCAACACTGCGCTTCGCGGGCGGATAGTTGTTGAGCAGCAGACTTTGCGACAGCGGGATCAAAGGACCCGCGACGATCCCCTGGATGACGCGGAAGAAGATCAGCATCTCCAGGCTGTCTGACATGCCACACGCCCAGGAGGCAATAGCAAACAGAATGGTCGACCAGGTGAACAGCTTCACTTCACCGATGCGTTTTGCCAGCCAGCCGGTCAGCGGGATCGAGATCGCATTCGCCACACCAAACGAGGTGATTACCCAGGTACCCTGAGAGTTCGACGCGCCCAGGTTCCCGGCAATAGTAGGGATAGCCACGTTGGCGATGGTCGAGTCCAGAACCTGCATGAACGTCGCCAGCGACAGCGCAATGGTCATCAGGACCAGCGGCATCCCTTCAAGCGGTTTTTGTGCCATTACAGCCTCCGCGTCATCATTCGGCGTTGGCGCGGACGATATCGGTGATCAGCTGATTGACCGGCGCAAGGTCAATCGCCAGCGCGTTGCTGCTGTAAGCGGCCTGCTGACGGGCGCTGGTGGCGAGCGCGCTGCCTTCTTTGCTGGTGGTATCGATTTTAACCAGCGTGGAGAGGCCGATGCGCAGCGGATGTCTGGCGATATCGTCCTGATTCAGTTCGATACGAACCGGCAGGCGCTGAACCACTTTGATCCAGTTACCGGTGGCATTCTGTGCAGGCAGCAGAGAGAAGGCGCTGCCGGTGCCCATATCCAGTCCGGCGACTTTGCCCTGATAAACCACTTCGTCACCATAAATATCGGCAACTACGGTGGCAGGCTGACCAATGCGAACGCCAGCCAGCTGGGTCTCTTTAAAGTTGGCATCGACCCACAAATTAGTGGCAGGCACGACAGCCAGCAGCGGGGTGCTGGTGGAGATTTGCGAACCGACCTGCACGCTGCGACGGGAGACAAAGCCATCCATCGGGCTGCGGATTTCGGTGCGCTGCAGCGCCAGCCAGGCATCACGCAGCTCAGCCGCGCTCTGTTGAACGGCAGGTTGATTTTCGAGCGAGGTGTTGAGGATCATCGCCTGATTGGCATTGTATTGCTGAATCGCTACGTCCAGCTGCGCTTTGGCGGTCGCCACGGCGTCACGGGCGTGCTGCAACTCTTCACGGCCAATCAGGTTGGCTGCACCCAATGGCTCACGACGTTTCAGGTCGGCTTCTGCCTGTGCCAGTGCGGTCTGCTGCAGCGTAATGCTGGCCTGATACTGTTTGCCATTGATCATCAGTTGATGCGTCTGACGCACGCTGGTGGCCAGGGCCGTCTGCGCTTTTTCAAACGCCTGCTCAGCATCGGTTTTATCGAGTGAAACCAGCACATCGCCTTTTTTGACGAAATCGGTATCTTCAAACCAGACTTTGTTCACGCTACCGGAGACCTGTGCCATCACCTGCACCTGATTACCCGCAACGTAGGCGTCATCCGTTTCCTGAAAATGGCGCAGGACCAGGAACCAGTAAACTCCCCAGGCAATACCAATCAGCACAAAGATCAGCGCCAGCACGATGAGCACACTTTTGCGCTTCTTCTTTTTACTGGCTGACGGTTGCGGGCTTTGTGCTTCTGCCGTTGCACTCATGACTTTCTCCACGTTTTCCATTTAGTCGGGCGACAGAAATCCCTTTCCGCCTGCGCCCGAGTCGAAAAAGCCAGCGACTGAGCGCTGGCCAGATAAAAAAGGAAATTAAAATAACGATTTCGACAGGTGATTGTGTCGCACTTATTGCTATTAGCGGGACAGCGAGGCGATCAGCTGGTCTTCATCCATTTTATCGAGACGATTAAGCAGTTTACGGGTGATGCCTTCCAGCTGAGACTTCTCATCGACTGACAGCGACGACCAGAGATACTGCAGGCTCTGATGCTGAGGGGGCAGCAGCTGACGCAGGAACTCCATCCCTTTATCGGTCAGATGCAGGTGCAGGCAGCGACGGTCGTGATCGCTTTCGCGACGCTCAATCCAGCCACGTTTTTCCAGCTCATCCGCAATGCGCGTTGCATTGGTGCGGGAAGAGCCAAGGGCGGAGCTGAGCTCAGAAGGCTGAATGCTGTGATTTTCCTGCGCATCCAGCGTAATCAATGCCATGAACAGGGTTTCATTAATGCCCTGTGCTTTCAGCATCTTATTGCGGTTGTCCAGCAGTTTACCCTGCATATGCATACAGAGACGCGTCAGAATAATTTCCTGTAACGGAAAATCCTTATGGCGATTGGCACGGATGTTTAGCATCTGCTCAATGGGAGTAAACGAACTTTCCATTAAAAAAAACCTCACTAATTGCAACTTGTATAATAACTATGGTGACAGGGTAAGCGTAGTCACTTTTTGGCAAGTGATCGCTCAAAGACCCGCACTCTGCACCATCAAAGGTATTCCAGGCCAATCCCTGGCCCTGGGTCGAAAAACCCGTACGCCCGGCAGCAGCGCTGAGCCAGGACATGTTCAAAAGGGGGCAAATTTAATAATATCGCGAGGAAAAATAACCGAAGTGAATAGCTTTGTTACTAACCATAACAAACCTAACCATTTGTGACCAGACCAATGCGCTGTCGGGCCAGGGTTCAGTTGATTTTTTCCGGCTCAAAGCGCGATCCGCCCGTCCAGATTAGCAGATTCATCAGCGTCAGCAGCGCGCCAGCACCACACACCCCGTACCAGCCCCACAGGTGGTAAGCGGTGGCTGAAAGCAGTGAGCCAGCCGCACCCCCTATAAAGTAGCTGGTCATGTAACCGGCATTAAGACGGTTACGCGCCTCCGGCATCTGCGCATAGATCACGCTTTGATTAGTGATATGGACGGCCTGAACCGCCAGATCCAGCAGCAGAATGCCGACGATCAGCGGCACCAGCTGCTCCGCGCCCCAGGCAATAGCAGCCCACGACAATAACATGAGCAGCAGGCCGAGCCAGGTCGTCAGCTTCGCTTTGCCTTTGTCTGCCAGCGAGCCCGCCTGACGAGCGGCCAGCGCACCAGCGGCACCGACCAGCCCCAGCAAGCCAATCTCACCCTCTGAGAAGTGATAGGGCGCGCCAGAGAGCAGAAATGCCATGGAGGTCCACAGCAGGCTGAAATTGGCAAACGAGAGACAGCCGGTCCACGCGCGGGTGCGGATCACCCGGTTGCCTGCATACAGGCGAAAAATAGAGGCCAGCAGCTGCGGATAGCTCATGGGCACGGACTGTTTCACGCGTGGCAGCGATCGCCACAGCGCCAGCGCCATAACCACCATCAGCAGACTGGCGGTCCAGTAAACTGTACGCCAGCCGCCGAGCTGCGCCAGGCCACCTGCCACGGTGCGTGCCAGCAGAATCCCCAGCAACAGACCGCTCATGATCGTCCCAACGATTTTGCCGCGCCGCTCCGGCTCGGCCAGCGTGGCGGCCAGCGGCACCAGAATTTGTGCGGCGACCGAAAACAGGCCCGTCATGACCGTGCCCAGCAGTAAAAAGAGGAACGAATGCGACAGGGCGATGATCACCATGCCCGCCGCAGCCAGCAGGATCATCGTCACAATCAGGCTGCGTCGTTCAAAGCGATCGCCCAGCGGCACCAGCAACAGCAGACCGCAGGCGTAGCCGAGTTGCGCCGTGGTGACAATAAACCCGGCGAGGCTAACAGAGAGATCAAACTGTTGGGCGATGGTATTAAGCAGTGGCTGAACGTAATAGTTACTGGCTACGCAGAGGCCGGTGGCTACCGACATCAGGACCACTAAAGCAGGCGTCAGACCCTGGCGAGTCGCATTCATAAACAGCATCGGTCGCTAATAATCATTTGAGGTTAATAATAACTCAAAAAACTATTTCACACGCATGTTTATTGACAGGCCATACCAGTCATAACAAGAGGTTTAATCAGCGGTAGAGGATTTACGGGTGACGTTATGCGAACAGGCTCAGGAAGCATACGCCTTTCGCAAAGACGCAAAAGATGCCATCCATGGCATGCTCAGCGCGGGCGATGACGCACCTCATCCGTGAGGTGCGCCCGTTGCCGGGCCAACGCGTTGCGTTGTTCAAAAACGCTCCCGGCGTTTTTAGTACGCACCTCATCCCTGAGGTGCGCCCGTTGCCGGGCCAACGCGTTGCGTTGTTCAAAAACACTCCCGGCGTTTTTATTCGGGCGGCGCTATGCTTTGCTACAGGCGTATGCTCCCATCGCTTTGAGTTTTGGTGCCGTCTGAGTGAAGAAACGCTTTCAGATCAGGACGACCTGCCCGTCCATCAGAAATTCCAGTCTTCGTCTTCAGTTTCGACCGCTTTGCCCATCACATAGGAAGAGCCTGAACCGGAAAAGAAGTCGTGGTTCTCGTCGGCGTTGGGCGACAGCGCAGACAGAATGGCCGGATTCACGGCCGTCAGCTCTGCCGGGAACAGCGCCTCGTAGCCCAGATTCATCAGCGCTTTGTTGGCGTTGTAGTGCAGGAAGGTTTTCACCTCTTCCACCCAGCCGACATCGGCATAGAGCGCTTCGGTGTAAGCCACTTCGTTCTCATACAGCGCCAGCAGCAGGTCATAGGCGAACTGTTGCAGCTCTTCGCGACGCAGATCGTCAGCGGTGGCCAGCGCCTGCTGATATTTGTAGCCGATGTAGTAACCGTGCACTGCTTCATCGCGAATAATCAGGCGAATCAGGTCTGCGGTGTTGGTCAGCTTGCCACGGCTCGACCAGTACATCGGCAGCCAGAAGCCGGAATAGAACAGGAACGACTCCAGGAAGACGCTGGCGATCTTCTTCTTCAGCGGATCGTCGGCGCGGTAGTGTTCCAGGATAATGCGCGCCTTATTCTGCAGCGGCGCATTCTCTTCGCTCCACTGATAGGCGGCATCCACATCCTGGGTGTTACACAGGGTTGAGAAGATCGAACTGTATGAGCGGGCATGCACCGCTTCCATAAAGCTGATATTCGACAGCACCGCCTCTTCGTGCGGGGTAATGGCATCGTCCATCAGTCCCGGTGCGCCGATCACGTTCTGGATAGTGTCGAGCAGCGTCAGACCGGTGAAGACCCGGATGGTCAGCTGCTGCTGCTGTTTATCCAGCGTCTGCCAGCCGGGCAGATCGTTGGAGAGCGGCACCTTCTCCGGCAGCCAGAAGTTGCTGGTAAGACGGTTCCACACTTCAAGATCTTTATCATCCTGAATGCGGTTCCAGTTAATGGCCTGAATCTGTTTGAGTTTCATCATGTTCATCACAGGGAGCATGAGACGCAGCCCTGAACCTCCGTGCCCTGAAGCGCCATCTGACGCAGTCGAATGTAATAGAGCGTTTTGATGCCTTTTTTCCACGCGTAAATCTGCGCTTTGTTGATGTCACGGGTCGTGACGTCATCGCGGAAGAACAGCGTCAGCGACAGCCCCTGATCGACGTGCTGAGTCGCTTCTGCGTAGGTATCAATAATCGCTTCCGGCCCAATCTGATACGCATCCTGATACAGATGGAGATTCTCATTGGTCATAAATGGCGCGGGATAGTAGACGCGGCCGGTTTTGCCCTCTTTACGGATCTCGATAGGGGAGACAATCGGATGGATGCTGGAGGTGGCATGGTTGATGTAAGAGATCGAACCGGTCGGCGGGATCGCCTGCAGGTTCTGATTAAACAGCCCGTGCTGCATCACCGCCTCACGCAGCGCCTGCCAGTCCGCCTGGGTTGGCAGTGTCAGGCCGGCATCGGCAAACAGCGTTGCGACGCGTTCAGTGCGCGGCAGCCATTCCTGCTGCAGATACTTATCAAAGTAAACGCCGCTGGCGTACTGCGAATCCGCAAAGCCGTCGAAGGTCTGCTGATGCTCCTGCGCCAGCTGATTTGAGGTGCGCAGCGCATAGTAAGTAATGCAATAGAAGTACAGATTGGTGAAATCCAGCGCTTCCGGGGAACCGTAGGCGATGCCTTCACGCGCCAGATAGCCATGCAGGTTCATCTGACCTAGGCCAATGGCGTGTGAGCGGCGATTACCTTCAGCGACGGAAGGCACCGAACCGATCTCGCTCATCATCGACACCGAGGTCAGCGCGCGGACCGCCACATCCACGGTGCGCGCCAGATCGCGCGAATCCATGGCGTGCGCAATGTTCAGTGAGCCGAGATTGCAGGAGATATCTTTGCCGACCCGGCGATAGCTCAGGTCGTCATTGTATTCGCTGGCGCTGTTCACCTGCAGGATCTCAGAGCAGAGGTTGCTCATATTGATGCGACCAGCAATCGGGTTACTGCGGTTCACGCTGTCCTCATACATGATGTAGGGATAGCCCGACTCAAACTGAATCTCGGCCAGCGTCTGGAAGAAGTCGCGTGGCTGAATATAGGTTTTACGGATGCGATCGTCTGCCAGCATCTCGTCATACTTCTCGCTGATGCTGATATCACCAAACGCCTGGCCGTAGATCCGCTCAACATCATAAGGCGAGAACAGCGCCATCGGTCTGTTCTCTTTCGCCAGCTGGAAGGTGATATCGGGGATCACGACACCCAGCGACAGGGTTTTGATGCGGATCTTCTCGTCGGCGTTTTCGCGCTTGGTATCCAGAAAGCGGAAAATATCGGGATGATGCGCATTGAGCCAAACCGCACCAGCACCCTGACGCGCGCCGAGCTGGTTCGCATAGGAGAACGCATCTTCCAGCATCTTCATGACGGGGATCACGCCCGATGACTGATTTTCAATCCGCTTGATCGGCGCGCCAGACTCTCGCAGGTTCGACAACAAAAAGGCGACGCCGCCGCCGCGTTTTGACAGTTGCAGTGCCGAGTTCACGGCGCGACCAATCGACTCCATATTGTCTTCGATGCGCAGCAGGAAGCAGGAGACCAGCTCACCGCGCTGCTGTTTACCGCAGTTGAGGAAAGTCGGCGTGGCGGGCTGGAAACGGCCGCTGAGGATCTCTTCCAGTAGCGCCCGCGCCAACGTTTCATCGCCCTGCGCCAGCGTCAGTGCCACCATGCAGGCGCGCTGTTCAAAGGTTTCCAGATAGCGTTTGCCGTCAAAGGTCTTCAGGGTGTAGCTGGTGTAGTACTTCCAGGCACCCAGAAAGGTTTTGAACTCAAATCCCCGGTTCTCCGCTACCTCATGCAGCGCAAGCAGGAAGTCAAAGTCGTACTGGTTCAGCACATCTGCTTCGTAATAGCTCTCCGCCACCAGATAGCGTAAACGCTCGGCGCTGCTGGCGAAGGGGACGGTATTGGGTAGCACATGCTGCAGATAAAACTGACGTGTCGCTTCGCGATCCTTATCGAACTGGATGCGGCCGTCAGCATCATAGAGGTTCAGCATGGCATTGAGGGCGTGATAATCGAGCGTCACGCCGTTGAGGGTATCTGTTGTTGCCAAAATTGGGTTACTCCCGCTTTAACGTTCGCAATATCGTCAGGCGTTCCCATCAGCTCGAAGCGGTAGAGGCAGGGAACCTGACATTTTTTTGCAATGATGCTGCCCGCCAGGCAGTAACCGGCACCGAAGTTCCGGTTGCCGGCCGCGATCACGCCACGAATACCGCGCCGGTTCGCCTCATCATTAAGAAACTGAATCACCTGACCGGGAACGGCTCCGCGACTGCTGCCACCGCCATAGCTGGGCACCACCAGAATATAGGGCTGGTCGATATGCAGCCGCTCACGGGCATCAAGCGGGATGCGCCGGGCGGGCAGGCCGAGGCGCGTCACAAACCGGTGGGTGTTTTCCGACTGGCTGGAAAAATAGACCAGCGGGAACATGCGCTTAGCCTCCAGCGACAGCAAGTGAGCGCAGGGTGGCGATCTTGTCCGGGCGGAAGCCGCTCCAGTGATCATTATCTGCCATCACTACCGGCACCTGGCGGTAGCCCAGTGATTTCAGGTTGTCGATCGCTTCCGGCTGGCTGTCGAGATTGATCAGCTGATAGGCGAGACCCTGGCGGTCCATCGCGTTTTTGGTCGCCGTGCACTGGACACAGTTATCTTTAGTGTAAATAATAATGCGCATGATTCGTATTTCCCTCTATATGCGATTCTGATGCCCGAAAACAAAGCAGACGCGGCAGGTTGCGGGCTTCATTGTGACGAACATCGGGTGTCGTGCTGATGAGGTAAATACTAGATGTAGTGGTTTTTGTGGTCAAGCCCACCAGATATAGGGTTTTATGATTTGTATTTGCGCAACAGAGTCAAAGCCAGCAGTGATGCGCCCTGCAGCCTGGAAAATTCTTTTGTAAATGTCGCGGGCGGGAAAAAGGGCAAAAAAAAGCCCCGCACGGGGCAGGGCTCGGGGGATTTTTTTGGGGCTTAGCGGCGAGAAGCCAGCAGCACACCCACGACGATACCGAATGCGGCACCGATACCAACACCGTGCCATGGCTTGTCATGGACATAGGTGTCAACCTGCGCGGTGGCATCACGCGCAACCTGTGAAACACGGTTGCTGCCGCCATTCAGTTTAGAACGGGTCTGTTTCAGCAGCTTTTCAGCCTGGCTGCGGGCAGAATCCACTTCGTCTTTGGCGTCACTGCCGTAAGATTTCAACAGCGCTTCCAGTGAATCGGCCAGTTCGTTAACGTCCTGATTGATATCAATGTCATCGTTTTTTACAGTGCGATTAAACATTTTTTAGCTCCCTTTGATTTAAAAACGTAATACTAGTGTAGACGACCTTTTGATAAACGAGACGCGGGAGTGTTCTTTAGGGAAAATTCCGAATGCCCACTCTGTCATGCTGATGTAAGGTTGCGAAGCTTTTGAAAGAGGAGAGGATCGAGCATGTATTTACGACCGGATGAGGTAGCGCGCGTACTGGAAAAAGCGGGTTTCGAAGTCGATGAAATTACCCCACGGGCCTATGGCTATCGCCGTGGCGAGAACTACGTTTATGTGAATCGCGAAGCGCGCATGGGGCGCATGGCTTTAGTGATTCACCCGACACTGAAAGAGAAGAGCCAGCCGTTCGCTGAACCTGCTTCAGAAATGAAGACCTGCGATCACTACACCCAATTCCCTCTCTACCTGGCGGGTGATTCACAGGAACATTACGGCATCCCGCACGGATTCAGTTCCCGCATGGCGCTGGAACGTTATATTCAAAGCGTTTTCGGCTAACGCATCAGGCCCCGCCGCGACGGGGCACTGAACCGCCTGACCATCCTCCCTGATTCCCTGCCGTTGCAATTCCCGGCTGTGACGCGTATAAAATTGTCCACTATAGATGTTTAGACGTCCATACGGATAAAAGTGATGAGCGAACAGCCAACCCCCTCGCAGGAAAAATTTAAACGCACCATGAAAGTGCGCCATCTGGTGATGTTATCGCTGGGCGGCGTGATCGGCACCGGCCTTTTTTTTAACACCGGCTATATCATTTCAACCACCGGAGCGGCGGGTACGCTGCTGGCCTATCTGATCGGCGCGCTGGTGGTCTGGCTGGTGATGGTCTGTCTGGGCGAACTCTCGGTGGCGATGCCCGAAACCGGCGCATTCCACGTTTACGCTGCGCGCTATCTCAGCCCGGCAACCGGCTACACCGTGGCCTGGCTCTACTGGCTGACCTGGACGGTGGCGCTCGGCTCCAGCCTGACGGCGGCGGGCTTCTGCATGCAGTACTGGTTCCCGCAGATCCCGGTGTGGATCTGGTGCCTGGTCTTCTGCTGCGCCATCTATCTGCTGAACGTCATCTCAACCCGCTTCTTCGCCGAAGGGGAGTTCTGGTTCTCGCTGATTAAAGTCGTAACGATCGTCGCCTTTATCGTGCTGGGCGGCGCGGCGATGTTTGGCTTTATCCCGATGAAAGATGGCACGCCCGCGCCGGGCCTGAGCAATCTCACCGCGCACGGCTGGCTGCCGAATGGCGTACTGCCGATTCTGATGACGATGGTGGCAGTGAACTTCGCCTTTTCCGGCACCGAGCTGATCGGGATTGCGGCCGGTGAAACCCAGCAGCCGGAGAAAGTGCTGCCGCTGGCGATCCGTACTACCGTGGCCAGACTGATTATCTTCTTCATCGGCACCGTATTTGTGCTGGCGGCACTGATTCCGATGGATCAGGCGGGCATCGTGAAAAGCCCGTTTGTGCTGGTATTCGAAAAGATCGGTATCCCGTATGCAGCTGACATTATCAACTTTGTGATCCTGACTGCTATCCTGTCAGCGGCCAACTCCGGCCTCTATGCCTCCGGGCGTATGCTCTGGTCGCTGGCCAATGAAAATACGCTGCCGCGCGCCTTTGCCCGCGTGAACAAGCGCGGCATACCGCTGCTGGCGATCACCGTCAGCATGGTGGGCGGCTTGCTGGCGCTGGTCTCCAGCGTGGTCGCGCCTGACACGGTATTTGTGGCGCTGTCGGCTATCTCCGGTTTTGCGGTAGTCGCGGTCTGGCTCAGCATCTGCGCCTCGCATTTCGTTTTCCGTCGCCGTCATCTTCAGCAGGGCAAATCGCTGGCCGAACTGGGCTACCGCGCGCCGTTCTATCCGCTGACGCCGATTCTGGGCTTCCTGCTCTGCCTGCTGGCCTGCGTTGGTCTGGCCTTTGATCCGACCCAGCGTATCGCGCTGTGGTGTGGCATCCCGTTTGTTCTGTTCTGCTATGCCGCTTACCATCTGACCCACAAATCATCCCCGAAGCCTGAGGAGGCCAATGATGTCGCATAACCCTGTCGCGCAGGCTTTAACAGAGTCACCATTGCTGATTCTGGATGGCGCGCTGGCCACCGAACTGGAAGCCCGCGGCTGTCATCTGGCCGATGCGCTCTGGTCAGCGAAGGTGCTGATGGAAAATCCTGAGCTGATCTATCAGGTTCACTACGACTATTTTGTCGCCGGTGCGCGCTGTGCCATTACCGCCAGCTATCAGGCGACGCCGCAGGGCTTTGCCACGCGCGGTCTCGACGAAGCGCAGTCACTGGCGTTGATCGCCCAGAGCGTGGAACTGGCGCGTCGCGCCCGTGAGGACTATCTGGCGGTGCGCCCAGATGCGAAAACGCTGCTGGTGGCCGGTTCGGTAGGTCCATATGGCGCTTTCCTGGCGGATGGCTCGGAATATCGCGGCGACTATGCGTTGCCGGAAGCGGAGATGATGGCGTTTCACCGCCCGCGCGTGCAGGCCCTGCTGGCAGCCGGTGCCGATCTGCTGGCCTGCGAAACGCTGCCGTCGTTTGCTGAAGCCCAGGCGCTGGTGAAGCTGCTGGCGGAATTCCCCGAAGGCCGCGCGTGGTTCACCTTTACGCTGCGTGATGCCGGACACATCAGCGACGGCACGCCGCTGTCAGAAGTGGTGGGCTGGCTGAATCAGCAGCCGCAGGTGATAGCCATTGGGATCAACTGCGTGGCTCTGGAGAGCGTGACGCCTGCGCTGCAGCAGTTGCAGAGGCTGACCGACAAGCCGCTGGTGGTCTATCCCAACTCCGGCGAGCAGTATGATGCCGGCAGTAAAACCTGGCACTCCGCGCCGTCGGGCTGCACGCTGCATGACAAGCTGGATGAGTGGCAGCAGGCGGGCGCGAAGCTGATTGGCGGCTGCTGTCGCACCTCACCCAACGACATCGCGGCTATCGCCCGCGCTTGTCAACCGCAATAAGCTGGCTGAATCGGGCGATGATAGCCCGATTGAGTCTGAAAGGCCGGTCTACACTCTGATCACTGATCACTCTGTGGACCCCTTCATGAAACAGCGAATTCTGGCTCTGGCCGCCGCGCTGCTGCTTAGCGGCTGCGCCACCATTGTCGGCACTGAAACCCAAATGGTGCGCATCGACTCTCTGCCGCAGGGCGCGCGCTTTACCGTGCAGGATGAGCGTGGCTACGCGGTTGCGCAGGGTTTCACGCCGCAGACCGTTGAGCTGGCAAAATCCACCGGCCGCTACTTCGGCAAAAAGCACTACCTGCTGATGCTGGAAAGTCCGGGCTACGTGCCGGTCACGGTGCCGATTGAGGCACGCGCTAACCTCTGGTATCTGCTGGGCAACATTCCGCTGGGTGGATTCCCCGGCTGGCTGCTGGTCGACCCCTTCTATGGAGGCATGTACGACCTCAAGCCGGAACATCCGCGTCCCTTCATGAACCCGGTTGGCGCGCGCGGCTGATTACTGCGCGGTCGGCTTCACCATTCCGCCTGGCGTTTTATGGCGTTCCAGATACTGATGCTGGAAAATGCACATGCGGATGGTGTTGCGGTACTCCCCGTTGATGAAAAACTCATGTTTAAGTACGCCTTCGATCTCGAAGCCGAGCTTGGTGTAGATGTGGATCGCTTTTTCGTTCTCCTGATCGACAATCAGGTAGAGCTTATAAAGATTCAGCACCGAGAAGCCGTAATCCATCGCCAGCTTTGCCGCCTGCGTGGCCAGCCCTTTGCCCTGATGGGCCGGATCGATGATGATCTGAAACTCGGCGCGGCGGTGCACATGGTTAATCTCGACCAGCTCCACTAATCCCGCTTTCTGCCCCTCGTGCTCCACCACAAAGCGACGTTCCGTCTGATCGTGAATGTGCTTGTTGTAGAGATCGGACAGCTCCACAAACGCCTCATACGGCTCCTCGAACCAGTAACGCATCACGCTGGCGTTATTATCCAGCTGATGGACAAAGTGCAGATCTTCCCGCTCCAGCGGACGCAGTTTTACCGTCATCGTCTGACTCCTTTTCAGAAAAATTGCCGCGAGTATACCGCATCAGCCTGATGCTGCGTTTTGCGCAGTGGGAGACCGTTGCTGGCTTCAGCGAACCGCGTGCCGTTCTGGCAGGGGAGAAGAGGGTTAAAAGCGGACAAAGAGGGAGCTAAGAAGTGCGGGCGAATGCAGCAAAGCCGGACGGCAGGTCAGCGCCGTCCGGCCTGGGATCAGGCAGAGATCTGTTCGATGATGCGACCCTGCGCCATACGCACCGCGCGATCACACATGTGATCGATAACATCGGGATCGTGACTGACCAGCACCATAGTCAGGCCATCCTGCTGTTTCAGATCGTTGAGCAGATTAAGGATCTCCGCCTGCACCGACATATCCAGCGCCGATGTCGGCTCATCCAGCAGCAGAATCTTCGGTTGCAGCAGCAGGGCGCGCACGATGGCGACGCGCTGACGCTGTCCGCCGGAGAGCTGATGCGGATAACGATCTGCCAGCGCAGGATCGAGTCCGACGTGACGGAAACCCTGATCGATACGATCGTTAATATTGTCGCGTTTCAGCAGCTTCAGCGGTTCTGACAGCGTGCGACGCAGTCGGTGACGCGGATGCAGTGAAGCATAAGGGTCCTGGAACACCATCTGCACTTCCTGACGCAGCGCGCCGGTGAAGGCTTTGCCCGGCTGAACCTCGTGACCGGCAAGCTGCATCTGGCCCTGCCAGTGTGGGTTCAGACCCGCCAGCACCCACAGCAGTGACGACTTGCCGCAGCCCGATGGCCCCACCAGACCAAAACACTCGCCAGCGTTAACCTCCAGATTAACCTCGTGCACCACGGTGCGCAGGTCATAACCCTGTTTATGGGCGACGCTGAGATTGCGTAACTCAATCATAATTCGCCTCCAGCGCAGCGCGATCCAGCACCGGCAATGTCTGTCCGTGAGTCGCTTTGCCCGGACGGCAGGCCCACAGTGTGCTGGTGTAAGGATGGGTCGCGTGCGGCAGATCGGCAGCGGGCAGCGTATCCAGCAACCGGCCTTTATACATCACCATGACCCGCTCGCAATGTTCCGAGACCTGCTGCAAATCATGGCTTATCAGCAGCAGACCCATATTGCGCGCTTCCACCAGACCGCGAATCAGCGCCAGCACCTGATCGCGCATGGCGTGATCCAGCGCGGAGGTCGGTTCATCGGCGATCAGGAAGTCGGGATCGGTGATCAGGGCGATCGCCAGCATCACGCGCTGGCCCATGCCACCCGAGAGTTGATGCGGATACTGCTGCATCAGGCGACGCGGATCGGGCAGGCCGACCGCATCCAGCATTTCACACACTTTCTCTTTGCGTTCTGCACGGCTCAGGCGGCGATGCAGAATCAGCGGCTCTTCCACCTGCCAGCCAATGGTGCGTGTCGGGTTAAGGGCATATTTCGGATCCTGCATCACCATCGCCACGCGATTACCGCGCAGCTGGTTCCAGTGACGCTCACTCAGCGTCAGCACATTCTCACCGGCGACCTGAAGCTGGCTGGCCTGCAGATGCAGCGCGGGGGAGAGTAAGCCCATCAGGCTGCGGGCGGTCAGTGACTTGCCGGAACCGGACTCACCGACCAGCGCCACGCGCTCACGGCCCACGGAAAAGCTGATGTTATCGACCAGCAGCGCTTCATCGCTGCGAATGGTCAGCCCTTCGGCATGGAGCAGATTATTTTGCATGTCGGGTATCCAGTCGGTCGCGCAGGCCATCGCCTGTCAGGTTAAAGGCCAGGCTGGCAAACAGAATGGCCGCGCCCGGCGCGGCAGCAACCCACCACTGATCGAAGATCACTTTACTGCCTTCGGCGACCATCGAACCCCATTCTGCCGTCGGCGGCTGAACGCCCATGCCGAGGAAGCCGAGTCCGGCCGCGGCCAGGATAATCCCGCCCAGGCTCAGCGCGGCACGGACTACCGCAGTCGGCATACAGAGCGGCAGGATATGACCGAACATCAGGCGAAAACCGGTAATTCCCTGCATCCGCGCGGCGGCCAGGTAGTCGCTGCGGCGCAGCGCCAGGGTTTCAGCGCGTGCCTGACGGGCAAACGGCGGCCAGCTGGTCAGCGCCAGTGCCAGCGCACCGTTCATCAGGCCAGGGCCGAGAATCGCCACCAGCGCCAGCGCGATCACCAGGTTCGGCAGCGACAGGAAGATATCGGTAATGCGCATCAGCAGGCGTTCAGTCCAGCCGCCAACGTACCCGGCGGTGATGCCGATCAGCAGTCCGGCCGGAATGGTCAGCACCAGGATCAGCGACACCAGCAGCAATGTCGGACGGGCGCCGTAAATCACCCGCGACAGCAGATCGCGGCCAAAGCCGTCGGTGCCGAACCAGTGCTGCGCTGACGGCGCCAGCAGGCGACTCGACATGGTCTGCACATTCGGGTCGAACGGCGCAATCAGCGGTGCCAGCAGCGCCATCAGGATAAGAATCGCGACCAGCGTCAGCCCAACGGTTAACGAGGTCACGCGTTGACGGCGACGGCGTGGCCGCAGCGTTTCGAGTTCAGAGAGTTGTTGCGTCATCGGGTTCTCGGATCGGTTAACCAGGTTAAAACATCCGCCAGGGTATTAATCAGGATAAAGCAGCTGCCGATCAACAGGGTTGAGCCCAGAATCGCCGGCACATCGCCGGAGAACAGCGCATTGGTCATGTAGCGACCCACACCCGGCCAGGCGAAGACGGTTTCGGTGAGCACCGAGCCTTCCAGCAGCGTGGCGTAGGAGAGGGCGATGACCGTCACCAGGGTGCCCAGCACATTGGGGAAGATATGGCGCAGCAGGATGCGTACCCGACCCGCGCCTTTGGCACGCGCCAGCACCACATACTCTTTGCTGCTCTCTTCCAGCAGCGCAGCACGCAGCAGGCGGGTGATGCCCGCCATCGCCAGCAGGCCGAGGATCACCACCGGCAGCCAGAGGTGCGCAATCGCGTTGCGGAACATCTCCGGTTCACCCGACAGCCAGCTGTCGATCAGCACAAAGCCGGTCTTCGGCTCCAGCGTATAGACCCAGATATCATCCAGCCGCCCCGGTCCGGCGGACCAGTGCAGCACCGCATAAAACAGGAGCAGGCCCAGCAGGCCGAGCCAGAACACCGGCACCGAGTAGCCCAGCAGCGAGATAAAGCGGGCGAGGTTATCGATCCAGCTGCCCGGTTTCCACGCCGCCAGCAGCGCCAGCGAGACGCCGAACACCACCGCGAAGATCATCGCGCAGGTCGCCAGCTCAATGGTGGCCGGGAAGGTAGTCATCAGGTCGCCGCTCACCGACTGATTGGTCAGACGGGAGACACCCAGATCGCCGTGAGCCAGATGTTCGACGTAGCGCCAGAACTGCATCAGCACCGGCTCGTCCAGACCCAGGTCATGACGCACCTGCGCATAGGTCGCTTCACTGGCGTGATCGCCGGCGATCTGCTGCACCGGATCAATCGGCGAGAGATGCGACAGCATAAAGGTGAAGGCGAGCAGGCCGAGCAGCGTGACCAGCAGCGATAACACGCTACCGATCAGCCGTCCGCCACGCTGCCAAAAAAGCCGGGCGAACCCGGCTGAAGGGACAGACTGTGCCATTACTTAGTGACCTGCGAGTAATACACCATGTCAGGGTTAATGCCCTGCACATAGCCTTTCAGGTTGTCGCGCAGGGCGATCAGGTTCTTCGCCTGCATCCCAATCACGTAAGGTGAGTTCTTCATGACTTCACGCTGCATCGCTTCATACAGCGCGATGCGTTTCTTCGGATCGCTTTCCGCCGTTGCTGCAATCACCTGCTTGTTCAGCTCAGGAATATGCCAGTCTGAGCGGTAAGCGATGGTTTTGCTGCCATCTTCCGGGTTGTAAGCAAACGAGGCGGCGTTGGTGTTCGGATCGAAATAGTCGGAGCCCCAGGCGTTCAGCGTCGCTTCATATTTATGCGCTTTCACGTTGGTCGAGACTTCTGAACTCAGGCCCGGCACCACTTCCACTTTCACGCCCGCTTTGGCAAAGCTGCCCTGCAGCGCCTGCGCGATATCCAGATAAGGCGGCTGGTTGCTGGTGGAGAGCTTGAAGGTGACGTTGCTCAGGCCCGCTTTCTTCAGAATCGCTTTGGCTTTTTCCGGATCGTAGCTGTATGGCGTGTCGTTGATCGCGCCCAGGAAGCCCTTCGGCAGGAAGCTCTGATGCACGTCAAACTGGCCTTTCAGCAGTTCATTGGCGATGCCTTTGTAATCCCACAGGTAGCGTGCCGCTTCCCAGAAGGCCGGGTTCTTCATCGTCTCGTTCGCGCCGATGTTGAACTGGATGTAGTAGAGGGACGCCATTGGAATCGCTTCCGTCTTCACGCCTTTCTTGCCGTTCAGCGCAGCAATCTGATCGGCGCCCAGGTTACGGGCGATATCGGCATCACCCTGTTCCAGCAGCAGACGACGCGCAGCCGGTTCCGGTACGTTCTTGATCAGGATGTTCTTCATTTTTGGCGCGCCCGCGGGTGAGGTCGGGTTGGCGCTGAGCAGCACTACCTGATGCATCACCACTTTACGGATCTGGTACGGACCGCTGCCCGCTGAGTGGGTTGCCAGCCAGGCGTTACCGAAATCGCCATTCTTCGCATTCGCCATCGCGGTTTTTTCATCGACGATCGAAGAAACCGGGGCAGAGAGCAGGCTCAGCACGTAGGTCGGGCTGACGTTGGCAGTCCAGCTGATCTGCACATGATTGTCGTCGACCTTCTTCAGGAAGCCATCGACGTTATCTTTGGTCCAGCCAAGCTGAGTCAGGATGAAAGAGGGATCCAGGTTCAGCTTCACCACGCGGCCCAGCGAGAAGATCACATCTTCCGGGCGCAGCGGGTTGCCGGTGGAGAATTTCGCATCTTTGCGCAGTTCAAAGGTCAGGCTGCGATTGTCGCTGCCAGGCTGCCATGAGGTCGCCAGCGTGGGTTTCAGATCCACCGGATTCTGCGGGTCAGACTGCACCAGACGCTGATAGATGTTAGTGAAAGCCTGAACGCTGGTCAGTTCAAACCCTTTGGCCGGGTCGAAGCTGTCGGCGTCGTCAGTAGATTGGGCAATCACCAGCGTATCTTTCGGTGTTGCGGCCTGTGCTGTGAAGGCGGCAGCCAGCGTCAGCGCCAGCAGTGATGGAATTATAGTTTTCATGAAATTTCCTTGCCTCTAAAAAGTTACGCGAGTTTACGAAAGGGCCGATGCGAAGAATAGTCGAATATAGGCTAACCATATGTCAAAAGGTTATAAGCGTAAGCGAGAGGTTATAAGAAGATCGCCATGCCGTTAACGAAGCGGCAATCTGAGCAGAAACAAATCCTCAACGAAACCGTTATTCAGGGCGGTATTGCTTTACCGAAGACGGCCTCTCTTTATAATGGCGGCAGATAACTTCAGGAGAATTCAGTTGGACAGTGATACCCGATTAACTTTAATTCTGGCAAGCTGAATTTCCTATGCTGCTTGCCGACCGGCGAGCAGCGATCCCCGCTTTAATTAACGATCGCGCTCCTTATTTTCAATCCTGTCACCCACAGGAGTGCGCGTTATGCTGCTGTTTATATTCGCTCTTTTTCCTCCGCCCCGACTGGCGTAGCCCAGGCTGCGCCCGATCGCCGATCTCAGACCTTTAAAACGCTGCGTTTAACTCACGCCGGCTATCCCTGTGCGCGTCATTATTTCCTGCGCAGGCGGAATAACGTGATTATTCCTGAAGGTCACCCAATTAAATAACCCGGCCACGCCAGGTTTTATCTATGCACCTTATTTTGCGTGCAGGACAACTATTGCTTTAAATCAGGGAGATGTCGAAATGAGCGACATGAAACTGGAACAGGTTGCGAACACGTCCACCGGCAACCGCGTTGATAAAAAAAGTAAAAAAATGTTTGCCGTAGCGCAGCAGGCAGGCCAGCACGTTGAGATGACGCTGGCCCATCTGCGCAGCCATCGTCAGGGCCTGACTCAGGCTGAAGCGGCGAAACGACTGGCTTTGTATGGCCGCAACGAAGTGGCCCATGAGAAAGCCCCACCGGCGCTGATTCAGCTGCTGCTGGCGTTTAATAACCCGTTCATCTACGTATTACTGGTCCTGGCGCTGGTGAGTTTTGTGACGGACTACGTGCTGCCGCTGCGCGCCGGTCAGGAGACCGATCTTTCCGGAGTGATCATCATCTGCACCATGGTGATGCTGAGCGGGCTGCTGCGCTTCTGGCAGGAGTTTCGTACCAACCGTGCGGCGCAGGCGCTGAAGTCACTGGTTCGCAGCCAGGTCACCGTACTGCGGCGTGAGGCGGACAGCGAAAGCGCACAGCGCCAGGATGTGGATATGAGTGAGCTGGTGCCGGGCGATATCATTCTGCTCAGCACCGGCGATCAGGTGCCTGCCGATGTGCGCCTGCTGAGTTCACGTAACCTGTTTATCAGTGAAGCGGTGCTGACCGGCGAGTCGCTGCCGGTGGAGAAACACAGCAGCGATGCGGGGGTCGACGGCGAAGGTCAGACGGCCAAAGAGCTGCTGGCATCACCGAATATCTGCCTGATGGGCACCAGCGTGGCCAGCGGCACAGCCTGCGCAGTGGTGGTAGCGACCGGCGGCGATACCTGGTTTGGCTCGCTGGCCTCATCGCTGACCGGCAGCCGTCCGCAGACCGCGTTTGATCGCGGGGTTAACAGCGTCAGTAAGCTGCTGATCCGCTTTATGCTGGTAATGGTGCCGGTGGTGCTGCTGATTAACGGCTTCACCAAAGGCGACTGGATGGATGCCACGCTGTTTGCCCTGGCGGTAGCAGTCGGGCTGACCCCGGAAATGCTGCCGATGATTGTCAGCGCCAACCTGGCCAAAGGTGCGGTGGCGATGTCACGTCGCAAAGTGATCGTTAAAAAGCTCAACGCCATTCAGAACCTCGGCGCGATGGATGTGCTCTGCACCGATAAAACCGGCACGCTGACCCAGGACACCATCCTGCTGGCGCATCATCTGAATGCGCAGGGCAACGAAGATGCCCGGGTTCTCCTGCTGGCCTGGCTCAACAGCGGCAGCCAGAGTGGCGTGAAAAACCTGATGGACCGTGCCGTGCTGAGCGTGGGCGATAAATTCATTTCACAGTCTCAGCGCAGCCAGTTTCAGCTGGTCGATGAGCTGCCGTTCGATTTTAACCGCCGTCGGGTGTCGGTGCTGGTGGAAGATCTGGCTCAGCATCGTTCACAGCTGATCTGCAAAGGCGCCGTGGAAGAGATGCTGGCGGTGAGCACTGCCGTGCGGAAGGGCGATGCGGTAGTGGCACTGGATGCGGCGCAGCGTGCGGCCCTGCTGGCACAGACCGAACACTATCATCAGCAGGGTTATCGGGTGCTGCTGGTGGCCACCCGTGATGGCGAGCTGCGCGCGCCGCTTAGCGACAGCGACGAGCGCGATCTGGTTATCCAGGGCATGCTGACCTTCCGCGATCCACCGAAAGCCAGCGCGGGCAAGGCGATTAAAGCCCTGCGCGACAGCGGCGTAACGGTGAAAGTGCTGACCGGTGACAATCCGCTGGTCACACTGCGGGTCTGTGCCGATGTCGGGCTGACCGATCCGGCGATGCTGACCGGCGATCAGATTGAGGCGATGAACGATGATGAGCTGGCGCAGGAAGCAGAGCGCTGCACCCTGTTTGCCCAGCTGACGCCGCTGCAGAAATCACGGCTGGTGCGCCTGATGCAACAAAACGGGCACACCGTCGGGTTCCTTGGCGATGGCATCAATGACGCGCCAGCACTGCGGGCGGCCGACACCGGGATTTCCGTTGATAGCGCGGCAGATGTGGCGAAAGCTTCTTCGGACATCATCCTGCTGGAGAAAGATCTGCAGGTGCTGAATGAGGGTGTACTCAAAGGACGCGAGACTTTTGGCAACATCATCAAGTATCTCAACATGACTGCCAGCTCGAACTTCGGCAACGTTTTCTCGCTGCTGGTGGCCAGTGCCTTTATTCCGTTTCTGCCGATGCTGTCGATTCATCTGCTGATTCAGAACCTGATGTATGACGTCTCTCAGCTGGCGCTGCCGTGGGACAAGGTTGACCGTGAGTTTCTGAATAAGCCGCGCAAATGGGATGCCGGCAATATCAAACGCTTCATGCTGTGGATGGGGCCAACGTCATCAATTTTTGACGTCACTACTTTTGCACTGATGTGGTTCGTATTCGGCGCTAACCATGCGGGCGTGCAGTCACTGTTCCAGTCCGGCTGGTTTATCGAGGGGCTACTGTCTCAGACGCTGGTAGTGCATATGCTGCGTACCCGGAAGATTCCGTTTATCCAGAGTCGCGCCACCTTACCGGTGATGCTGACCACGCTGGCGGTGATGGCGCTGGGCATCCTGATTCCGTTCTCACCGCTGGGTGCGATGGTCGGTCTGGTGCCGCTGCCATGGCAATACTTCCCATGGCTGGTGCTGACGCTGTTCAGCTACTGCCTGGTGGCGCAGGGCATGAAACGTTTCTACATCCGTCGTTTTGGTCAGTGGTTCTAGGGAGGCGAAGATGAAAAAAAGCAGGCTCGATAAGGTCTTTGTCGGCGTGATGATCATCGGCTTAACTCTGATTGCGCTGACGGTCATCGTGCGGTGAGGACGTTGTGATAGTGCGGTAGTGAAGAGGCAGCGAATCGACTCGCTGCCTTTTTTATTTACTCTTCGTCGCGCTCGCGGCTGGCGCGCTGACGCTCGTAATATTCATCTTCTGCGGTGATGATCTCATCCATCAGAGAATCCATATCCACCACGCGCTCTTCTTCCACAAACTCGCCGGTAAGCGGCGTTTCCGGAGTCAGCTTGCCATCTTCATACAGCAGCCAGATCTCTTTGGCATAGCGCGTCTTCAGCAGCTGCGGAGCGAACTGGCCGTAGTAGGACGTGATGTTGTCTACGTCACGTTCGAACATCGACTCGGCATGGTTATTGGCCGCCGCATCAACCGCCTGTGGCAGATCGATAATCACCGGTCCCTGTTCATCCAGCAGTACGTTAAACTCGGACAGGTCGCCATGCACGATACCGGCACAGAGCATGCGCACGATATTGCGGATCATGGTGTGGAAATCGGTAACCGCCTGCTCTTCGGAAAGCGTGACATCGCTGAGGCGCGGCGCAACCGAGCCATTGGCGTCGGTCACCAGCTCCATCAGTAACACACCGTCGATACAGAGATAAGGCTGGGGCACGCGAACACCGGCGTTCGCCAGGCGGAACAGGGCATCCACTTCGGCGGTCTGCCAGGACTCTTCCTGCTGCTTACGGCCGAACTTCGTGCCTTTCTGCATGGCGCGGGCGTTACGGCTGTTACGGGTTTTACGTCCTTCCTGATACTGCACCGCCTGCTTGAAGCTACGCTGGGTCGCTTCTTTATAGACTTTGGCGCACTGCACCTTGCCGCCGCATAGCACGGTATAGACGTCTGCTTCTTTGCCGCTTTTCAGCCGCTGCAGGACATCGTCAATCAGGCCGTCATCGACCAGGGGCTGGATTCTGTTTGGGATTTTCATGCGGCTTTATACCTTATTTCACCCGCTTTTCGTATCACTTTGCGATGATGGAAAACATTGGCAATGACTGAACAAAGTATCCGATTCTACCCTGGAAAGTCGCTTTGTGGGGATGAACCTTAATGACCTGCGCTTTTGACCTTTGTTTTATCATAAACAAGGGATTAGGGGGGAGTGCAGGGCGGTTTTATCTGCCAGAGGAAGACGTTGTCGCGGAGCAGCCCGGCGCACAGGAATTTTGGATCAGAGAAATGTGCCTGAATAGCAGGCTGGTGGGAGTTTCAGGGCCAAAACCCTGCAAACAGAATTCCGGCCTGCCTGCGGGATTACTTCAGACCTTTAAGCACTTTAACCGTGCTTTCAATGTCGATCTCATCTTCGGAGAAGATCAGCGTCGTTCCCTGGAAGGTAGTCACCGCCAGCTTTTTCAGTGAGCGCATCTCACTGGCATTCGGGTCAGACTTCGGACGGATGTTATTCAGCAACAGACCCACTGACAGCACCGCGTTCTCTTTGTCGACACCGGCATCAACCGGGACTTCTTCGTTATAGACCAGGTAAGATTTAATCGAGGTGATCTTAAGACGCTCGCCTGCGATATAGATGTATTTGCTGGTTGGCGCGACCTTCACCGCATAGGCGGATAAGCCTTTGTTGTTGGTGGTGGGTTCAAACGTCACCGCCGCATCTTTCTTTATCAGATCAGGATTGGCGACCTTAATCACATGAAAATAGCGGTTATCGCCGTTTTCATCTTTGATAAAGCCAAAACCTTTATCTTCAAACCAGGTTGTGATCGTTCCGTTCATCGCCATTTTTGCCTGCTTAATCTACTCAGTTTTTTACAGCGCGCAGTGTAAATCACAATGCCTGCGCAGACTATATAAGTCTGGATGATAATTTTCGTCTGCGCCAGAGGGAGTGGGGCGGATGCCACGCGCGGAGGGGAATGCGGTGTTCAGTCTTGCGGCTTAACCGGCAGACAAGGTAAACCGCGTCTGCCGGTGAGGGGCTGTTACTCGTTGCCCCAGCGGTTCAGGAACTCAGCAATCTCATCGATACGCTCTTCGCTGATACCCGCTTCACGCGCCATATCCTGCTGCGACTCTTCACTGATCTCTTCGTTGTTCATCAGACGGGTGATCAGCAGCTGGAAGTAATGCGCCAGCGGGGTACGTTCTTCCTCGCTCACGGGCTTAGCGGACTCCGTCGCGTACTCATCTGCGACATCATAATATTTGAGAGAAATTTCGTTATTCATAGGTTGTCCGCAGGGTTCAGGTCGGATTAAAGAGTGACCAGGCGCGTTGGCCCGGTTCGTGGCGGGTATTATTTCGTGTTTAGGCTGGGGCTGTAAAGGGGAACAGGATGCCCGATTCTGACTAGAGAACCAGCGGCGGTAGCTGTTTGAAGGTGCTGACTAAGCCTTCTCCCCAGCCTTTACGGATCGTCGTGAAGTACGGGTGATCTTCGGTAATGCGGTATTGCCGGGCATCGCTGAAGCTATCACACGGGTAGATCATAACGTCGAGCGGCAGGCCAACGGACAGATTGCTGCGCAGGGTCGAATCCAGTGAAATCAGCGCGCATTGCATCGCCTGCTCCAGAGACATGTCGTAGTGCAACACCCGGTCAATAATCGGTTTACCGTACTTGCTCTCACCAATCTGGAAATAGGGTGTATCGCGGGTGGCTTCGATGAAATTACCCTGTGGGTAAATATGGAACAGGCCAATATCATCCCCGTTGATTTGCCCGCCGAGCAGCAGGTTGCAACTGAAGTCAGTCGTACTGCCATTCTGTTGTGCCTCACTGTCCCGCTGGATCACCTCACGAACCGTCTCACCTATCAGAGACGCGGCCTCATAGAGGCTGGAGACATTCAGCAGATTGGGACAATCGGCATTCCTGCTGCGGTGTCGCAGCAGGCTGATAATACTTTGCGTGGTCGCCAGATTACCGGCAGTCTGAAGCACCAGCGTACGATCGCCGTCCTGATGAAACACGTGCAGTTTACGGAAGGTGGAAATATGATCCACGCCCGCATTGGTACGTGAATCGGATGCAAAGACCAGCCCGGATGACAGGCGCATGGCCACACAATAGGTCATACCACACTTCCCTCAAAAAAAGATTTGCACGCCATAAGCGTGCATGAAGTTTTCACCATCAGCAAGTTGCTACAGGTCACTTTACATCATTTGTACGGCGGCAATCGCACACATATCTTCGTATCCCCCGCCAATCCGTAAACCGCGCACCGGACAGGCGTCCAGGTAATCAATGCCGACGGCAAGCTTAAGGTGTTGATCAGGTATACGGGTATTGTTGGTGATGTCAAAGCAGTGCCAGCGGTCTTCCACCCAGACTTCGGCCCAGGCGTGGGTCGCGACATGGGTAGAATCTTTGCTGTGCAGGTAACCACTGACGTAGCGTGCCGGTATATTCAGGCTACGACAGCAGCTCAGAAAGACATGCGTATGATCCTGGCACACCCCGGTACGGGCGGCGAAAGCCTCTGCGGCACTGTCGGTCACCAGGGTAGAACCGGGCGTGTAGGGCATCCTGAGCAGCAGGTCTGCCATCAGGCTTTCCAGGGCGGCCAGAATCGCCTGGGGCTGATAATAGCGCAGGGCGAAAGCCCGAATTTCCGCATCGGGCTGGGTCAGCGGACTGTGGCGCAGGAAGACCAGCGGCGACAAATGTCCCTGAGCCTGATCTTCAATGCCGTGTTCTATCTCCACCACGCCATGTGCCTGAATCGTAATGGACTCATGCGGTTCATCGAGTGTCAGCACATGCATGATGTTGCCGAAGGCATCCGTGGTGCAAACCGCTTTTTCCGGCAGGGTCAGTTCCCAGGAGAGTATGCGCTGATGAGGCGATTCCTGAGGCGTCAGCCGCAGATACTGGATGCTCCGTTGCACCGCCTGGTCGTAGCGATAGTGCGTGTTGTGTTCAATGCTAAGTTTCATTGCGCCTCCAGATAAGTGTGATGAATACTTTCGGCGATCTCGTTTACCTGAGCGAGAAAGGCTTCCAGCCAGTTGTTCAGCCCGATTCGGCTCAGGTCTTTCATGGAACTGAAGCGCAGCTCGGCGTGCAGGATATGCGCCAGGCGGCGCGGCTGGTTTGCACGGCCACCTATCAGCTCCAGCTGCTGAACCATATCGTTGATACACGCCAGCAACGAACGCGGCAGCTCGTTGCGCAGGATCATCAGTTCGGCGATGGTTTCCCGGCTCAGGGGCTGCTTGTAAATACTATGGTAGGCTTCGCGCGCGCTCACCGCCTGTAGCAGAGTGTCCATGCGGTAATATTCGCGCACGGGGTCGTCATCAATATCCAGCAGTCTGTTTTTCACCTCCAGCAGCCGGGCGGTGCCATCAGCCCGTTCCAGCAGCGTCCCGAGACGGATAAAGTGCATCGCGTCGCTGCGGAGCAGGGTACCGAACATGGCCCCACGGAACAGATGAGAGCGTTCTTTCACCCAGTCAAAGAAGGCGTCGGCACCGTCTGAGCCGATGCCCTGACGGCGTATCGACTTCATCCCGATCCAGGTGGCATTGATACATTCCCAGACTTCGGATGACAGGCTGCCCCGCACCGCATGCGCGTTATTCCAGCCCATCTGCAGGCAACTGAAGATGCTGCTGTAATTCCGGTTATCCAGGGCGAAAAAACTGACCAGATTGGGCATCGTCAGTGTCGGCCAGGTCTCAGCATATAGCTCGCTGGTGCTGGTCAGGTTGAGCGGTACCAGCAGATCATGAGTCCCCCCGTTGCGGATGGGCATCATCGACAGCTTGTTGGTAACGTCCAGCACCCGGGCGATATTTTCTGCCCGCTCCAGATAGCGGGCCATCCAATAGAGTTCACTGGCAGTCCGGCTCAGCATATATCATCCTCCAGTACCCAGGTGTCCTTGGTTCCGCCGCCCTGTGACGAATTGACGACCAGCGATCCTTCCGTCAACGCGACGCGGGTAAGCCCGCCGGGCACCAGTCGGATCTCCGCGCCACTGAGCGCAAAGGGGCGGAGATCGATATGACGTGGTGCCAGGCCCTCGTTGACAAACGTGGGGCAGGTGGACAACGCCAGCGTGTTTTGCGCGATGTAATTCTGCGGACGCGCCAGCAACAGGTCACGGAAGTGGGCAAGCTCAGCTTTGCTCGCGGCGGGGCCAATCAACATGCCGTAACCGCCAGCGCCGTGAACCTCTTTCACGACCATTTTTTCGAGGTTGGCCAGCACATACGACAGCTCATTTTTATGCCTGCACTGCCAGGTTGGCACGTTGTTGAGGATCGGTTCTTCCTGCAGATAAAAGCGCACCATATCCGGTACGTAGGGGTAGATAGATTTGTCATCAGCCACGCCAGTGCCGATGGCATTGGCCAGCACGACATTGCCCGCCCGGTAGACCGACAGCAGTCCCGGTACGCCGAGCATGGAGTCCGGGCGGAACGCCAGCGGATCGAGGAAGGCGTCGTCAACCCGACGATAGATCACATGTATTCTGCATGGCCCGGCAGTCGTGCGCATGAACAGCATGCCATCCTTCACAAACAGATCGGCGCTTTCAACCAGCTCAACGCCCATCTGCTGGGCCAGGAAACTGTGCTCGAAGTAAGCACTGTTAAAGCGGCCAGGGGTCAGGACCACTACGGTGGGATCGTTGACGGGTGAGCTTTCGCGAAGCGTTTGTAAAAGATGCGACGGATAACGTTCTACGGGAGCAATGCGTTGCTGGGCAAACAGTTCCGGGTAGAGCCGCATCATCATTTTGCGGTTCTCCAGCATATAGGAGACGCCGGAAGGTGTGCGCAGGTTATCTTCCAGGACGTAATATTCGCCATCACTGTTACGCACCATATCCACGCCGACAATATGTGCATAGATATTGCGATGAAGATCAACGCCCTGCATACAGGGTTGATACTGTTCGTTAGCCAGAACCTGTTCTGCCGGAATGATTCCCGCCTTCAGAATATGCTGTTCATGGTAGATATCGTAGAGGAAGGCGTTGAGCGCCTGCACACGCTGGCGGATGCCGGCATCGAGCATGGCCCATTCAGCGGCCGGAATAATACGTGGCACGCTGTCGAACGGGATCAACCGTTCTGCACCATTATCGTCATCGTAGACATTAAACGTAATCCCTACCCGGTGAAACAGGAGGGCGGCTTCTTCCCGCTTGCGCTGTACAGCCTGATGATCAGCCTGTTGCAGCCATTGCCAGTAGGCGGCGTAGTGGTCACGGTGTTCGCCTTCAGCCAGAAGCATCTCATCAAAAAAGGGTGAAGCGGAGAGATTGATATTCAGCATCGTCACCTCGCAGACGTTAAAGGCTGTCATCTATCCAAGCATAAAGTGTGCCAGCCTCAGAAGAAGCGTAACGGTGCAAAGCCATGATGTTGTGGCGTTAAAAGCCCCTTTATGGTGCAGGCCTGGCGCGGGCGTGTCTTAATATGGCGCTTAGTAACTCGTGAGGGGCAAAAAACTGGCCACGGTTCTGGCGTTTGTCAGCCCAAGAGTTCTGATTCAACAGCCCTCAGATTGGATGATGTCTGAGTGGGCTGTCCTCCCGGAATTGCCTCACTTTTCTGAAATGTAAATGTAATTGATAACTGTTCTCGTTTTCATTATTGTTTGCCCTTCTTCAGGGAAACGAAAAGGAATCGGAAGAAGATGAATTATCATCAGAGAACAGGTAAAGCGCTTTCCGGCAAACAGATGGCTGCAGGATTCGCAGGACTCACCTTCGGGTTGATCAGTGTGACGGCGCAGGCGGTCACCGTCACAGACGTGGCGGGACGCACGGTCACCGTGCCGGATGAGGTTCAGCGTGTAGTACTCGGAGAGGGCCGGTTGTTCTTCGCCCTTTCGCTGCTCGAAGGCCAGAAACCTTTTGATCGTATCGTCGGCTGGCAGGGCGATTTCCGTAAGCTTGACCCGCAAACCTACGCCACGTATCGGGCGAAATTCCCGCAAATCGACAACATCCCGCTAATTGGCACGACCAGCGCTGACACCATCAGCCCGGAAAAAGTGCTGACGCTGAAACCGCAGCTGGCGATTTTCGGTTTGTCGGGTCATGGTCCGGGGAAAGGCAGTGAGCTGGTGAAACAGCTGCAAAACGCCGGTGTCCCCGTCGTGTTTGTCGATTTCCGCACTTCTCCGCTCAAAAACACCCTGCCGAGTATGGCGCTGCTGGGTAAAGTCCTGAACCGGGAGAAGCAGGCGCAGGACTATATCCGCTTCTATCAGGACAACATCAAACGCGTCACCGATGTGACCCGCGACATTCCTCAGCCGGATAAACCGAAAGTCTTTATCGAACTGCGCGCTTCGACAGCAGATGAATGTTGCCGCTCAGCCGGGAACGGCAACATGGGTGACTTTATCGATCTGGCGGGCGGCGTGAATATCGCTAAACCTCTGCTGCCGGGCCCTCTTGGTCAGGTGAATCTGGAAAAAGTCATCGCCGAGCAGCCGGATGTGTATCTGGTGAGCGGGGGAGCCAGACCGCCGAAAGCCGGTGAGCTACCTGCCGGTTTAGTGCTGGGCGCGGAGACCACACCCGAACAGGCGAGCGCCAGCCTGAAGCCGCTTCTGGCGCGTAAAGGGATCAGCACGCTAAAAGCGGTCCAGGATGGCCGTAGTTTTGGCATCTGGCACAACTACTACAACTCCCCCTATAACGTGCTGGCCGTGCAGTTCTTCGCCAAAGCATTTTATCCGCAGAAGTTTGCCGATCTCGATCCGCAGCAAACACAAAAACAACTCTATAAACAGTTCCTCGCCGTCGAACCGACCGGCACTTACTGGACAGAGTAAAAGGGACTTTGCCCCGCCTGCCGGGGCGTTTTACCTCACGGAGAGAAAAGATGGTTAAGGTTAAATTTACACCGGCTGTTAAAGCCGGGCTGCTCGCACAGCTGATTGCTGCTGCGATGCCGGTCATGGCGGAAGACGCCAGAGAAGTGAAAGAGAATGAAGATCAGATGGTGGTGACGGCCTCCGCTATCGAACAGAACCTGAAAGATGCGCCAGCCAGCATCAGCGTAATCACCCGCGAAGACCTGCAGAAAAAACCGGTACAAAACCTCAAAGATGTGCTGAAAGACGTTCCCGGCGTACAGATCACCAATGAAAGCGACAACCGTCAGGGTGTCAGCATCCGTGGACTGGGCAGCGGCTATACGCTAATCCTGGTCGATGGCAAACGCGTCAATTCCCGCAACGCCGTATTCCGCCATAACGATTTCGATCTGAGCTGGATCCCCGCGGAATCAATCGAACGTATCGAAGTGGTACGCGGGCCGATGTCATCCCTTTACGGCTCTGACGCGCTGGGCGGCGTGGTCAATATCATCACCCGTAAAGTCGGCACGCAATGGCACGGCACGCTGAGCGCCGATACCACCGTTCAGGAACACCGCGATCGCGGCGACAGCGGCAACGGTAATTTTTTTGCCAGCGGCCCGCTGGTGGACGATTTACTGGGCGTGAAAGTGTACGGTGCGCTGGGTAAACGCGAGAAAGATCAGGCCAGTTCTGCCAGCGGCAGTACCGGTCAGCCGCGCATCGAAGGCTACACATCGCGCAACGGCAGTGTCGAATTCTCACTGACGCCCGATAAAGATCAGGACATCACGTTCGGTTACGGGATGGATCGTCAGGATCGTAACTCCGACACGCTGGATAAAAACCGTCTCGAACGCGAAAACTACTCGCTCGGCCACACTGGCCGCTGGGGAGGGGCGAATACCGAACTGCGTCTCTACGGTGAAAAAATCGAAAACAAAAACGCCCAAACCATCACCTCGAAAAACAACGCTCTCGACGGCAAAGTGGTCATCCCGCTGGGCAATTACACCCAGTTCCTGACGTTCGGCGGCGAATACCGCAACGATAAACTGGAAGACGCGGTGAACATGAAAAATGGCGGCAGTACGCAGGCGAACCAGTATGCGCTGTTCCTGGAAGATGAATGGCACATCTTCGAAAACCTGGCGCTCACCGGCGGCGTGCGTATGGATGACCACGAAAACTACGGCGTGAACTGGAGTCCGCGTGCTTATCTGGTCTACAACGCCACTGATACGGTCACGATGAAAGGCGGCTGGGCATCCGCTTTCAAAGCGCCTTCGCTGCTGCAGCTCAGCCCGGACTGGCAAAGTGCCTCGTGCCGTGGCAGTTGTAATGTTGTAGGCAGTAAGGATCTGAAGGCGGAAACCAGCGAAAACGTAGAGTTCGGCCTCTATTACGCCGGTCAGGAAGGCCTTCTTGAAGAGGTGACCGCCAGCGCAACGGTGTTCCAGAACGATATCGACGACATGATTACGGTTATCCGCACCGCTAACCGCAGTCTGGCCCCGACCTATCAGAACTTTGCCGGATTTGATGCCAGCGGCAATCCGATCTTCCGCTATTACAACGTGAATAAAGCCCGGATCCGCGGGCTGGAAACCGAACTCGGTCTGCCCGTCACCGACAGGCTGAACCTCAAACTGAATTACACCTACAACGACGCCCGCGACCTGAGTAACGGCGGCAACAAACCATTATCCGCACTGCCGTTCCACACCAGTAATGCGACGCTTGACTGGAAACCGCTGGAGGAGTGGAGCTTCTATCTTTCCGCTAACTACAAAGGGAAGAGCCGCACCGTGACTGACGGCAACGCTACGCCGGGCGGATACACCATCTGGAATACCGGCGGGTCGTATAAGGTGAATAAAGCGGTGAAGATCAGGGCAGGGGTTCTGAACCTGACTGATAAAGATCTCAACCGCGACGACTACAGCTATAACGAAGATGGCAGAAGGTATTTCGCTGCTGTGGATTATAGTTTTTAACGTTGAATCGTGGCCGGGACGGTTGAAGTCCCGGCAGTTTTAAGCGCTTTGTTCACTACCTGATAATCAGTGTGAATGATTATTTTGCGCGTGCAGGAATCGCGTACGCCAGGGCTTGAGAACCCACAACGCCAGACCGGCGGTGATGAAGTCGAAGGTAATCGCGCAGCCAAAGACCAGGTGCCAGTTATGGGTGTGCTGATACATCAGTGCCGCCAGCGGGCCGCCAAAGATTGCGCCGATACCCTGCGAGATATACAGCCAGCCATAGTTTGCTGAGGCATTTTCACTGCCAAAGGTGTCGGTCAGTGTGGATGGGAACAGTGAGAAGATTTCGCCCCAGCCGAAGAACACCACGCCTGAAAGCAGTACGAAGAGCAACGGATCTTCGCGGCAGGCAAGCCACAGCGTCATCGCCACACCTTCCAGCGCGAAGGCAATAAACATCGTATTTTCGCGGCCGTAGCGGTCAGAAATAAAACCAAATAGGGGACGCGTTAAGCCGTTAGTGAAACGGTCGATGGTCAGCGCCAGCGGCAGGGCGGCCATGCCAAAAATCACTGCTTTGCTAATGCCGAAGTCTTCGGCAAAAATCGCCATCTGCGAAGTCACCATCAGCCCCGAAGTCGACATCATGGTCATCATCATGAACATCAGCCAGAATAGCGGCTGGCGCAGCATTTCCCCGGATTTAAACTGGCGCTGTCCCAGCACGGGTGACGCTGTTTTACTGTCCGGCATCATCATGCTGTTTTCAGGCAGTCTCAGGTTCTGGCTGGCAAGCAGACCCACAGCGGCGAAGATGAGGCCAAATGTCGTCATCGTCTGTTCCAGCCCGTAGCTATTAAGAGAAATAGAAATCGGGAAGGTGGTGAAAATTGCCCCCATACCGTAGCCCGCCGCCACGGTTCCGGCGGCAAAACCGCGCTGCTGTGGAAACCACTTCATCACCAGTCCTACCACGCCGATGTAAACAATACCCGTACCCAGTCCGCCAAGGCAGCCATAGGCCAGATAGAGTGAGGTCAGGCTGTTGACCCGGGCGGCGATCACCCAGCTGAAACCTGCCATCAGTGTACCGATGGAGATCAGCAGACGTGGGCCAAAACGCTCGACCAGCCGACCCTGAAAGGGTGAGAAAAAGGTCTGCAGAATAATCAGCAGCGAGAATGTGACCTGAAGTTCCGCCAGACCGACGCCGAGTTTAGCAATCATCGGTTTGGTCAACAGCGTCCAGACGTACTGCGGGCTGGAAATGGCTGCCATGCAAAGTAATCCAAGCAGAAGCTGTACCCACTTGCTGTGTTTCGCTATTACTACCGGTTCGCTCATCGAGGCCATTATCTTTCTCCAGAATTACGCTTTGCTCTGCTTAACCACTTTTTTGTCGTCGCACCTATTCAAACCATTACTTTTAAATGCTCATTCTCCGAAACCATCCCGATACGCAGATATGCACGTAAAGCGATAAAGCAGGATGTGTGCCAGTTTAAAAAAATCTTTAAATTCAATCAGTAATAGTATTGCGGGCGGAATAAATGTGATGGGGTGCAAAAAATGAGTGCGCTGAGATGGTGCGTGGGAGACGGATGGTGGTCAGTCAGAAAGGTCATTGGGTATAGGCTGGCTTTGGAGGCTGTACTGAAAGGTGCAACGAAAAAGGTTTAGCACCTGAAGTGGGCGGATTTAATATGCTGGCCTCAAAACTTGCTGAATAAATTTAAGATACTAATGAGTCCGAAGAGCTTACGAAATGCAGGCTTTCAAGGCTTAGATCTTGGTTATGGTAAAACATTACTAGGCTGCGGAATTCTTAATAGAAAATATATGCTCATATAAAATTGAGTTTTTATTCAATTCCGCTTTGTTTCGTTTACCTAAACCGGTACCAATTATAGGATCTCATAACCCGAAATGGCTTCGTTAGGACACCAGCAGTCGACCTAAAATCCAAATAAAATTATTTTAGAAAAAAGTGTTCAAGTTGTTAATTTTATTTATCAGATTCATCAAGTTAAGTATCGACTCGTTTAAGTGGGGATGTTCACTAGTGTTGACTAAGGGTGATCACCTTGGTCAGGCTGATAGAAAAGAGCAGAAGTCGGTAAGCGTGAAGTGCTTTTATTAGGCGCTGCATAGTGGCAATAACCAACTCCGTGCCATAAGCACACTGACCTGCCCCCAGTGTTAGATACAACGATCAGTTAGTAATATCGGTTTGGTTACCTTCTATTTTTCCATTTCTCCAGCAAGCTGCAAATTCAGCCGGCGTCTGATAATTCAGCGATGAATGAGGTCTCGACTCGTTACAGTCCTGCCGCCAGTCATTAATGATTTTCCGGGCATGAAAAACATCGCTGAACCAGTGTTCATTCAGGCATTCATCCCGAAAGCGACCGTTGAAACTCTCAATAAATCCGTTCTGCGTTGGCTTGCCCGGCTGGATTAAGTGTAAATCAACACCATATTAAAAGGCCCATTAATCCAATGCGCGCGGTAGGTAAATTCCGGACGCTGATCGGTTCTTATCGTCTCCCGATATCCACGAAACAGCGCAATGCTGTCCAGAATACGCGCGACCTGATCACCTGAAATACCGAAAGCGGCGGTGATCTTCAAACACTCCTTCGTGAAATCATCCACACATGTCAGACACTTAATCCGGCGGCCACTGGCAAGTGCATCCATGACAGAGTCCATCGCCCATGTCAGGTTTGGCGCTGCCGGGCGGAGTAGCGGCAGACGTTCCGTTGCCAGTCCTTTACGACGTCGTCTGCGTTTTACGCCCAGCCCGCTGAGATGATAAAGGCGGTACACGCGCTTGTGATTAACCTGAAGGCCTTCACGGCGCAGTAACTGCCAGATGCGCCGGTAACCAAATCGGCGGCGTTCAAATGCCAGCTCTGTGATGCGTAGCGACAGTTGCGCATCAGCAGCCGGACGCTGAGCCGAATAATGGCAGGTTGAAAGTGACAGACCGGCCAGCCTACAGGCACGGCATTGCGACAGGCCCGATGTCTCACACATGATTTCCACAGCTTCCCGCTTCTGGTCTGTCGTCAGAACTTTAGGCCCAGAGCCACCTGAAGCGCCTCCTTGTCCAGCAGGGCTTCAGCGAGCAGCTTCCTGAGACGAACGTTCTTCTCTTCAAGTGACTTGAGCCGCTTCACTTCGGGGACTTCTATGCCGCCGAACTTCTTCCGTCAGGTGTAAAAGATGGCGTCTGAAATGGTATGCTTGCGGCAGAGTTCACGGGCAGAAACCCCGGCTTCAGCCTCGCGAAGAATACTGATGATCTCTTCGTCGGAAAATCGCTTCTTCATGGGGATACCTTCATGTGGATTAGGAAGACATTACTAACATCACGGTGTATTAATCAACGGGGAGCAGGTCAATTTGATACTGAAAAGCTTCAAAAATAAGCTGATGAACGTTATAAGTCATTCATGGAACGCCGCAATCTCTCCAGTAAGACTAAATGACAACTCCTATATTTAGGACGTCAAGAAGAATGGCGGCGGTTCCCTTTTAAGGATTCCGCTATTGTTCTTGATGATGCATAGATTAAAAAACATTTGTATGGGTGGGTGATTCACGTAGTGAGACATTCCGCCTGTTAAGCTATATTAGGTGGGATTACATGAAAAAGCACACACTGAGATTTGACAGTTGGCCCTGAGTAAAGGGAGGATCTAATTTTATAGTATATTAATTAATGGGGAAAAAGGGCCGAAAGGCCCTTTTAACAACATATATTATAATATGTTCATAGTGCTTTAAATCAAATACGCGCTTCAAATACTTGTGGATTATTCTTCAATGCATGAGAAATATAGTTTAAGCCAGAATCTCTGGGAATGACCATATCATCTGAAAAAATGAAAACTTCGTTCCCTTTATACACTTTAGAAACATTGTATTGAAGCTGATAGAGGAATTTTTTCCTGTTTTTATAATAGCTAAGTATGTTTTCAACACCATCATATGAAACAATCCATTTGATATTATCGATTGTTTGTATTGTATTAGCTATTCTCTCATGATCTTCTGGCTTATAATAATTAAGATATAGGCCACTTGCTTTGTCAAAGTAAGGCGGATCACAATACATAAAAGTATTTTCGGGGAAGGCTATAACATTTTCAGCAAAAAAATCCTCTGCATCTTTATTATAAACAAAAACACTATCTTTTTTGGATGCAATTAACTCTATACGATTTATTAGCTCTGAATGTGAAAATCTTGCGTCAATTTTCCATTTACCTTCTTGTGATAATCCACCAATAACCCCGCCAGTTAATACTCCTGAACGATTAGTTCTATTCAAATAAAAGGTCGAAAAACCAACATCAAAAATACTATGTTCTGATGGATGACGTACTACTTCACGATGCTTTTTCCATTCATCAATATTTAATAATGACTTAGATATCTGATTACAGAATTTTTCCGTATCGTTTAATATTGAATGCCAAAATGCATAGATATGATAAGATGAGTCATTGAGATGAACATTCTTCACATGTCCATCAATGAGAAGCTGCATTGCAACACCGGCTCCACCTGCATACGGTTCAACGTATTGACAGCCTTCCATTCCGTTCGCAATAATTAGTTCCAAAACAAAAGGGGTTAGCTTTTGTTTCCCGCCGGGGTATCTTAGTGGTGTTCTATATTTAGCCATAATTAGTTATTCATTTTTTCAATTAGTGGGAAAATGCATACAAAAAGACCCGGAATATCATTACTACGGATAACAAAGTTTGGATTATGCACTAGCTGGTTCATTGAGGTTATTGACAATAAACCATCTTGGCGCGTTATTTCTGTTAATGGGCCATGTAATAATTTTACCATTTGTTTGTCAGTTTTGTTTTGAGTTAAATAACTTACTATGTCTCTTAATACATCGGCTAGATTTCTGTCGCTACCATCTGCTTTAATATATTTGGGAGAGCCTTGGGATGAACTTATGTCATCACAATACGCCTTAGCAGATATTTCAACCATACATCTTAGAAGAAAAATAAATGCAATGGGGTGTTCCTCAGGCTTTAATTTTTCCATTTCTTTTTTAATGTCTAATAGTTTAGATCTATTTGGTCCAAATAGTTTCAGGCTACGCAATAATTTTCTTACTGTTTTTATATCGTTTGTTGAGGTGGCTGATTTTTTTGCAGACGAAAAACCATTATTTGCTGCAGAAGTGTTGCTATTTGGCGTTGAGCTTTTCGCAGCGGTTCCATTTGTTCCAGAGCTACCTGAACTATTCTGTGATGAATTATTTGAGGATGAGTTATTAGTCCCTGCAGAGGCATTTTGAGTGGATGAAGATGTATTATTTGAGTTGATATTAGTCTTGTTTTTTTTCGTGTTCAGAGGTGGAAACCCGTACCGTATTAAGAAATCACTAGATGTACGAATATCAGTAAACGTCAATCCCTCTAGACCAATAGCATAGATAACTGATTCTAATTCTTTTTTATATTTTATGTTTGGATAGTTTAGAGCTAGGTCCATAACTGAAGTGCAGTCAACTCTCTCATATATTTTAGGGAGCGCTTCATTTAAAACAGAAAGGTTATATTTTCCCGACCATCTTAGCTTTTGTTCAGTTGAATGGTTTTGACCATGTTCAAGATATTTCTCAAGCAGTGTTAAACCATACTCAGGGGCTGAATTTACTTGCTGGTTATGTCTCGCTCGAGCAACGGTTTCCCAGTCATCGCGTCCAGCTTTTTGACCTTTGCCATGAGTAAGGGTAACGATTTTATTGACTAAATCCGCCTCATTTTTATCATAAATTGTGCATGGAACCATTTCATTTTGAACTAGCCATGTGTTAGGCAACACATTTATTCTGCTTTCTATTTCTGATGGCAAATCAAAATTACTCTTATCTATATATCCATGTATTATTTTAAGTGAAGCAATGCGACGATTTCCCTCTTTTACAAGATCTACGTTATTTTCGCGAAGTATGATAATATTTTCTGTTGGAAGATATCCATCATCAAGCAAGCTATTCATTAACCCCCAAAAATAATCAGGACTGATTGTAATCATAGCTTTGATGGCATCAATTTCATTATCTTGGGCGACTGTTCGATAATTTTTAAGATCTAAAACTAGTTCTTTTACTTTCAATTGTTGTGTAGTGGCCATAAAACTTCCGTATTCAAATAGTGAGAATGTTAGCTAAAATGTCTGTCTATCCGCGATAGCATTGCCTTCAAGTTATCTGAATAAACCATGCGCAAACCTCCCAGTTTTGTCAATAAGTTTAACAACTTTTGCTGCTGATTCTATCTCATCATGCCGATAGACTCAAATTCGCTGGAGTTTTCAGGCTGCTAAAGACTTCATTTTTGCGCCAAAACGTAATCACCCCACCACTGCATTAACGCCACTCTTTCAGCAAGATATTCGGCACCGTTATAAGCTGTGCCGATCTCCTCTCTTTTCGAGTGAGCAAGAGCCGTTTCAAGAGCTTCTGTTCTGAACTTGCCAGACTCTTCTGCTGCTGTTCTTGCAATAGAACGCATACCGTGTGCCACCAGTTCACCGCCAAAACCCATGCTGATGATCGCCGCGTTAGCTGTTTGCTAGTGCATATAGCTAAGAGGGGCTTTAATGCTGGGAAAAACTCACTCACGATGACCGCTGATTGGTTTCATGGATTCAAGAACACGCATAGCTTACTTACTCAATGGAACCTTGTGGGGCCGTTTCATCTTCATGAACACAGCGGGGATGTTCCAGAATCGATTCTCTTGGTCGATGTCAGTCCAACGAGCACGGACAGCCTCTCTGGGGCGAACCCATGTAAGAAGTTGCCATTCAATCAGCAGGAGTGTTTCTAAGCGTATAGATGCGTTTGCTTAAGCCACTATGAGCTTTGGTAACTCTCTGGGGGGCAGGGCTGGCATGTTTTGCTTCTTTGGCTTGCTGAAACGCTGTGTGAGGTTATCTGCGGGGTTGAACTCAATAAGCTCTTCTGTGGCCCCATAACGGAAAATTTCGTTCAGTCGGGAAATTATCCGGCGTAGAGTTTCAAGAACCCCACGCTGTTCGATTGGGTCAAGTTGTTGCTTCAAGAGTTTGGGACGGATCTCTTTTATCGGAACATTACCCAAGCCAGGGAAGATGTTACGTTCAAGGCTACGCCAGATATCTGCTGCATGGTCTTCTGAAATCCCTGACGTTCTTTTCTTCACTTCCAGCCACTTTTTTGCAACTACCTGGAATGTGTGTTCAGTGGCCGCTTTTAGTGAATTCGCTTTATCGGCCTTATGGGTTTGCGGATCAATCTGCTGGGCGAGTAGGGCGAGGTACTGATCTCTGAGAGAGCGAGCTTGCGCGGGGGTAAGGTGAGGGTAAGTTCCCAAACTCATTTTCGTTCGTTTCTTAGTCACGGGAACCGCATACCTGAAGTACCAGTTTTTCTTGCCACCTTTCCCGGTTGGCGATATGCGCAAAAACAAGACGTCACCATCGAAGAGGTTCACTTCCTTCTCGCCAGGCTTAGTGCTTTTGATTTGAGTATCATTCAGTTTAGTAACGACTTTCGGCATGTTTGGACCATCAGATTTTGGATCCTTGGGCGTTGGGTCCAAAACAGGGTGTCATATGGCGTGGATTCTAGCAACTCTCGGTGGAATGCTATGGACACAAAAAAGCCCGCAGGGCTTGTGCCGTGCGGGCTTTCAGGACTTCAGCGGACAATTCTGGTATCGCCGCGAAAGAATTTGGTGGCTGGCGGAGTCTGAATTGGTTGTGTAACTTGTTGTTTAATAGCTGATAACCTTCAGTTCAATTTTCATTTTGGTCCCATTGTTGGTCCTAAAAGAAAATGTCAGGTTTTTTGCAGGGGAGGGGAGGTTATAGTAGAAGTCTCTTCGTCTGTGAGATTAGCATTTTGCTTTCCTTTAGTTTAAGCGTTTATTTCACATTAGTTTTTAGCAAGCCGGTAGAGCGCCTTGCTCGCAGAATATCCACTCCGGAAATATACGGGGTTTGTTCTTGCCACGAAAATCCCTTTCGGTCGATTCGAACCAGTTCGTATTTTTCGACCAGAAAATTCATAACGTCTACCGTAAGCTTACAGCGAGAACCTTATTGGCGGGGATGTGTTATTCAGTTGGCAGGCTTACGCGCCATGGTAACAGCTCTTGGACCTGATTGACTGGCCAGTCAGCTATGACGTTGAGCACATGACGGGGGTACCTCTCTGGATCCACGCCGTTCAATTTGCATGTACCGATCAGGCTGTACAACAGCGCTCCGTGCTCACCGCCGTGGTCGGAGCCGAAGAACAGGAAGTTCTTGCGACCCAGACTGACCGTCCGCAGGGCATTTTCAGCGATGATGTTGTTATCTACTTCAGCGCAGCCACCCTCTGGATAGTACGTCAGTGCCGGCCACTGGTACAGGGCGTACGCGAACGCCTTCGCCAGCTCTGAGTGTCTTGAGAGCGTTTTCATATTTTCACGCAGCCAGCTTTCCAGAGCTTTCAGCTGTGGTTTAGCTTTTTGGTGACGTTCAGCAAGGCGCTGTTCTGCCTGCATTCCCCTTATTTCCGTCTCGATGACATACAACCCGCCGATCTGTTTCAGGGCGCCCTCAGTCAGGACTGACGAGGTGCAGACGTGTACGTCGTGGCTCTTGCAGCGGGCGTAAGCACAACAGGCAGTTTCCGTTATGGGACCTGTAGGTAACTGTGATGGATTACGAAGGTCCCTCATTTTCGCCCTAGATCACCGTGGCTCAATTGCTCTCTGAATAATTTGATGTAGACCATGTGACCCAATCTGTTCGGGATCGCCATTTAAATAAGTGAGTAGGTCTTTGCTTGAACTCCAGCGCCGAGTTGAGGGGTTGATTCGTTCTATAATTTCTTCGCTTTCAAGTAGAAGTTCATTCAACAGTGGTAACTCATCAGGCACCAATGTTGTAATCCTACGAGCGAGCGCATAGAGCCAGAGGTTTACTTGGTGCGCATTGTTGTAGGATTTCCAGCTTATCTGCGCGCTCATCGGCCGCCTGATGGTCCGAGCCAGTGCATCAAAGACTTTCCTAAGTTCTCTGACAATCTCCACTCGATCTGCTGAGCTTAGGTATTTGGTCGCAATAGCCAGCTCATCGGTGAACGCACCGTCCGCATCTAGAGTAAAATAGAGACTCTCATTCTTGAGTGCTGTACGCCATTGGGTAGTCAGCTCTGTCAACCACTGATGGGCAACTTGAGAGATGTCGATTGTTCTTTTTTCCAGCATGGGTACGAGCATGGATTCAAGAATCCAAGGCGTGAAATGGTGTAGCCTGCCGAGGCGACCCCGAACAGGTTGAAGAATATCCTTGAGCTCATCGTCTGCGAGAGGAGCCTTTAACGATTGGATTAAACAAGCGATGAGTTGTGGTTTAATCTCCGAATTAAGGTAGTTGGCTTCGTTGATCAGCCAGCACAAAATGGTACGTCGAACAGTGGCTGATTCGATATGGTCGATTTTTGAAAGGGCTTCAATTCCCCAGACTCCCCTATTAAGGGCGTTTTCAAGAGCATGAAGCCCTATCCAGATTATTACACTCACATTGCTCTGCAAAAGCGCATCAATTTGCTCATGATGCTTGTCAAAGCTGACGCACAAACAAATATGCTTAAGAGCTTCAACCACAAGCGCGTGGGTACGAGGAGACTTGATTGGTTCAGAGAATATTGTGTTTAACCAAGATACCAACTGCTTTGGAGCTTGCGACCATAGGAGTTGTATGGAGTAGTAGTCGCTCCATGAGGTATCTACGGGTGAATATGTGAATGTATTGAACGGATCATTTTTTGAAAGCAGTAGTGCTGTAAGTTCCTGTGAACGGTAGTGTTCAATGTCAAGTTGTTTTTTTGTGAGACGTGGTTGCAGTGCTTTTGCTCTGGAGGGAGAGATGTGCTCCAACAGTGCAACCTTCACAGGTTCGGATAATACCGATTGCTCCTTATTGTAGAGGCTGCCTGCATAGCGACTAGCCGGGGAGTTGGCTATGACATAACCAAGGACATCCCAAGCTGAGTAGAAATCTGCTATTGGCAACCCTTCAGTCCAAAATTTGCCGGGAAGAGCGTCAAAGCGATCTTCGTCAAGTTTCCCATCTTTAATGTATCCTTTGGCACTCATCTGCTCCATGAGTACAGCTCCTGACAAGTTTGAAAGCTGCTCATCATCAAGCCACCAGGCTAGCACGCTACCAGCGCATGGTAGCTCAGCAAATGAGGAATTGTGATTTAGCCCTTTAGGCTTCACCTCCTCACATGGGCTAATGTCGGCAGAATTGAAAATTATTCTTGCAGGAAGGTGGGGATTACCCTCTCCATAGAGTGTGCTTTGGATAATCTGATCAACGTACTCAAATACATGCGGAATCACGTCCAGAGGAATAGGGGTTGCCAATAGAGGATGGTTCTCGCTGGCCCTCTGAACTGAATTGGAAAGATGGTACCCAGCTAACGGCTGACCATTGGCTGAGCGAATGAGGATCATGCGGTCGTGGAGTTTGTTCTCTGGTACTGCGAGTATTTTGAGGCAAACACTTCCAAAGTAGCCATTATTCCAACCTGAACATCTCGCTATAAGATTTTCAACACGATTGGGCTGACCAGCCTCTTTTATGCTGTCATCATTCGACATTTTTTCCGTCGTGATGACAAGGTAATCAGCAGTAGCAGTGCCCAGTCGGTTGAGAAGCTCAATCCCTACATCCTCCATATATGGGTCGATCCAAGCAATTTTCGCGTCGTGGTGCCGTTCGAAAATGTCCTTGAGCCAATCTTTCAACTCGAGACGGCTCATACCGCTGCTGTCGTTGAGAGTAGGAAAGAACCGCCCGTCGGATTTTTTTGGACATAACTGTTTGATTCTGTTCTGGATGAGCCGGTTGAGTGGAATCCATGGATCATCCGCATACCCGCCCATTTTTGACCGAGAGGGACTACTAATAGCACGCCCAATCTGTCCTGCTGTCTCCAGTCTGGCCTTTTCCCTTTTCGGTACTTTTTTTGCCAACCATTCGAATTGGTAGTTTGCCCTAATGGGTTCGACTAGCTGCATGTTGAAATTCATTTCGCGCATGAAATCTGCGCCGGTTTGAAGCAGGAGGAATGATTGCTCACCATTTATTCCAAGCGCATAAATCTCCATTGTATAAGCTGTGCTAGCTTGGTCCTGAAACACTTTGAGTTCAAATGTGTGATGGAGAGGGTATGAAGCGTTCTTGCTGAGGTTGGCGATATAAGAGGACTGAATGCTACCGTCACTGTACGCCTTGACAATAACCAACAGATCGGAAGGTTCTCGGGTTAGTGGTTCGAATAGAGTCAGAGATGACTGCTGCCCCTTCAAGGATAAGTCATACTTGCTACGCTCTGTAGCAGTGAGCCCAGGAGCACAGATGAACTCAAAGTCTCCAATTCTCCAAGAGTCAATTGTGGAGAAATCTAAGCCAGTATCTGCATTCAATACTTGGCATGCAAATTTGGCAATCTTCGTGTCATATCCTTCCAACACATTGAATAAATTTGATTTTTCTCTCAGGGAAATTGCGCCGCTGTCAACACTGGAATAGCTGGTTGGGCTTAGCCGATTAGTTTGAAATCTATAATAATCGCGTGTCGGCAAATGCATTACAGGGCGAGTGATGGGATTCACACAAAATGTGCTTGTTCCTATCGCCTTAGCCAATTTGTCGTTGATATTCAGCCCAGAGAGTTGGCAAGATTTCTGAAACGTCTCTCCGCAGATGAAGTGCTCAAGGAAAGTTCTCAATCTCTCGGTAGAGGTATGAAGTGTCAAGGCGTGAGTTCTGACTGAGCAATTCTCAGTAAGTCGCATTTTGGAACTAGCGCTCCCGCTCCAACTGTTTGATTGGTAGTTTCCTGATAGTGACCGACCATACAGAAAACGTAGTTCACTTGAATCTTCCCACTCGATCTCCAATACCCAGATTTGGCTTATAGTGAGATTTTGATCATCTCCGAACAAGTCATATAACCTAGAGTCTGAAAGCAACGCGCACAGTGGACTCGTCATAGGGCACTCCTTTGTAGTGCTAAGTAAAAAGTGGATATAGATATGTGGTGCTGGCTGGAAGTAGACTTGCCCCTTGAATCTTCAGACAGTTGGTATCACTTAAGTTAGTGATAGTCGGTAAGTGTCAACGAAGTTGTCACCCCTGAGGTTCACTATGCAGCCTGCTTTTCCCACTCTGGGTTCAGCGTTACCTCCGCTTTCCACTGCCAGTTTCGCGTTCAATTCCGCCAGCTTAACCGTAAGCGTACAGCGAGACCAGCTAGGTTTTGGTGCCTGTTGGTAACGGGAGCATCGCTTCAGTTCCTGTATCAGCAGAGTCAGAAGCTTTTCGCTGACAGTGCCGTTGAGGCAGAGCGTCCCGCGCCGGAACGTTATCTCACAGCTCATACTGAGCGCTTCCGGGTCCTTTGCGGGCAATTCTGGCTGTACGGCATCGAGAGTCACAGGAAGTAGCTGAGGACTCTCTGAAGAAGGTAATAGCAGCTTTCCCTCGCGCCATTTGAACAGCTGATTAGCGTTAATGACATTTTCAAGCGCAAGTTTTGAGATGGATATTACGGGGTCGCAGGAGCCAGCAACGAGTTGCTGCTTAAACTCAGGAGAATAATTAGGGCAGCCTTTTCGTCTGCCGGGAATCCCATTTTTCTGCATATCTGACACTTTGGTTCCCACTACTCACTGGTGGACACTACTTTGTCGGGAACATCAGATTATGCCCAGACGGACCACGCTCTACGCTTACCGTCAGCTAGAGTGATACCGGCATCAATGTGCTCCTGAATAACGGTTTCATTACTGAACGGTGTGTCATTCAACGTCAGGCCATAGTGTTGCGATAACAGATGAGTCAGCAGCCGTTGCCAGGTTTCAACGGGTGACAGATAGGGCTGAGCCGCCCGTGTCGGGGATGATGATAAGGTTTACATGATGTTTGCTCCATGAGTTTAAGAGATAAGTGAAGAGTTAATGGGGTTCAGGCTTTTCGGTATAAACAGCGATGTAGACATAACCGCAGGAGCCGAGTGTATCGGCTTCGCAAGTCAGTCCATTGTGATATAGCGTGACGCAGTGCTGTTGCCTGGGAGAGAGTTCTCCGCTGGTGAGCATCAACTCCAGTTGTTTGAGCATCAACGGAAAAGCCTGGTCGAGGCGTAATGCTTCGTTGTCGCTGAAAGCACCGTTGAATCCGGCCCGGTCAGCGAGAAAATGCACCCGGTTGCCTTCCTGCACCAGACGGGCGCCAAAACAGGGTGTGATCGTGCGCTTTAGTCCCCACTGCTGGCAGGTAAGATTCTCCGGTTTGGTACCGGATTCTGAGTGATTGTTCATTATTGTTCCTGATTAAAGGGAAGGATTAATTAAGAGTGACACTTCGAAGAATGACATAGGGACCATTGCGATCCTGACGGCGTTCAGCAAAGACGGCCAGAACGCCGTGTATGTCCTGAACTTCCCGGCCAGCATAATGGCAGATACTGCCAGACCATTTATATTTGCCGGTACAGACGCGAAACAGTCGGGAGCCAGGATGTTGCCGGTACAGAGCCATGGCCTGGCGCTTACTGATGATTTTCATATCCAGCCTCGTTCTGCAAACGACACAATCCCATTCTGACCGACAACCAAGTGATCGAGCGTTTTCACATCAACCAGTCCCAGCACCTCCTTCAGTTTGTCAGTCATCTGGCGATCTGCTTTGCTGGGCTCCGGATCGCCGGATGGATGGTTATGCGCCAGCACGACAGCTGCAGCATTGAAGCGAAGTGCTGATTTCACCACCTCACGGGAATGGACCTGGACATGGTTAATCGAACCGGCGAACAGTGTTTCACTCTCCAGTAAACGATGCTGATTATCGAGATAGAGCACTATAAACACCTCCCGCTCCTGTCTGGCCAGCTGTAACCGGAGCCAGTCACGGGCTGCAGTGCTCGAGGTAAAGCCTATACCGGGCTGGCGCAGATATTTATCCAGAAGGTTGATAGCGCGGCGAATGGTCTGTTGGGCGTAGGGTGTCAGTCCGGAAGTCGTAGGGAGTAAACAGCCATGCTGAGCAATAACCGACACCGGAAAGAGTTCAGGCTGCGATAACAGTGGGGGATAATGCAGTATTCATGAGCGGTACCCCTCAGTCGATAAGATGCATAATGGAGTTGCACTCTGGATGGTTCAGCGCGAAATCACGCAGGCGATAATAGTGCTCAGTCATTGCGTCACACTCCGTACGACAGGCATGGTAGTTGTATGTCATAAGACAGGCGACTATCCCTGCCGCTTCGCCAGTAAGTTCCGCGCCGTTGCCGTTCATACTGTTAAACAATGCCCACTTCTCATCTTGCTCTGACTCGGGAGCCATAAAAGCGCCGCCGTTACTGAGCGTCGAAAAATTCCAGATACCGCCGTGATAATCGGTACACAGCCGGTCCATCCAGGCAAAGATTTGGGGCTCAAGGATTATCCATTGTGGGATGGTACCAAAGTGCTGTGGCCAGAAGCCTATGCGTAACTCGTCAGGGACCACTGAGGCAGTAATTGCTTTCAGCTCAGCGAACTGATGATTTTGTGTATCCATTAAATTATCTCCTTATGCCGGAACTGTTGTTTAACGCCCAAAAAACTCGAGCATATTTTCTGCCATAACCCACAGGGCACGATTGAGCTTCACGTCACCATCAATACCGGTAACGGCACGGGTGCGACTGCTTTTCCCCTGTGCGGTTCGTCCTGACATTCCCCCTTTCATCAGGTTCTCCTGCACGCGCTGGTATACGGTCCACAGGTCATCTCTGTAGTCCTCCCGGCGACGTGGGGTCAGCAGCTGCGATACCGTGATCGGCTGGTGTTCCTCACCAAATCGATACTTCAGTGCGGCATTTGCCAGTGCGTGACGAGCCGGTGCTGGCAGCGCCAGCGACTGCATTGCATCGCGTTTCTCATCCACTCGGTCAAATACCCCGACCACTTCGTAAGCCCCTTCTATTACCTTCTCAACGACATTACCTTTATGCGGCACCCGCACTTCTCCGAACGACTGACCGCAGACCAGGCCGTTGGTACAGACGCCACGAAACAGTCCCGGCAGCATCTGGTAGCTCGAGGAGCCGTCATGACTGTTGAGCAGTATGATTTCCGGCACCTGATGGCCGGTCAGTTGTCCGGCACGACGCAGACGAAGCATATGTTTGGTGTGCTCTCGCTTGCTCTGGTCGCGAACTTTTGTCTGGCAGGCAAAGAACGGCTCAAAGCCTTCACGCTGCAGGCTTTCGAGGATGGTGATGGTTGGGATATATGTATAACGATCCGAGCGCGATTCATGTTTGTCACTCCCGAACACGCTGGGCACATGACTCATTAGCTCTTCGTGGGTCAGAGGCCGGTCACGGCGTATCTGGTTTATGCGGCTAAAGCGGCTGGCTAATCTCATGGCTATCTCCTTTGAATGGGCATAAAAAAACCACTCCGAAGAGTGGTTCTGGATTGAGGGAAAGTATTCAGTGATGGGGCGGGGTTTGTTTATGTTGTTCTGGGGCTTTATCGTCAGGCAACGCAGGCGAATTGTCTCTGTAGGCCCGAAGATGCTGTAATCGTCTCAGAATCATAGGCTTGCCGTACTGGAGATATCGAAGACACCAATCACACGTAACGATCCTCCTGATGGACTGCGGTAAGCGCCGGTAGTCTTTTCTGCATGCGGATAACACAAAAACATCATCATTGAGTGCTTCCTCCGCAACGACGGAAAGCCCGTTGATAGCAGCGCGTTGCAGCCAGCCTCGATACTTCATCAGCGAGTGAGTTTTAGATACAGGTATAGACCGCTTGCCTGAATAAGAATTTTTCAGGCAAGGGTGGCGAGTTTTTTTATAAGGCGTATCAGGCTGAGTGTGGTCAGCGTGGCCCCGAGCGTCTGGCATACAACCGATTTGCTTCGCAGTAGTGTGAGTCCGGCGACACTGAAAACAACGGGCCAGGTCAGATCCAGTGGTTGCTCTTCTGGCACGGTATCGTCCGGCGATTTTGCGTTTTTCATTGGTAAGTCCATAAGACGTCCGGCATCGCAGGAAGCGTATACCGGACAGGGTGAGTGATTAGGGAAGATCTGCGGAGGCTATTTCCTGAGAAGCGTTAGTGGGGCCACTGTAAACGCCGACGTATTCATTTTGGGTAAAGATGATGACTGCATTGGTCTTTGGATCAAACGTGCACCCATTTAGTCCTGCAATTACCGCGCTTTTCCCCGAGCCTGTGTTTTTCACCATGAGCTTGTTGTCTGCGCAGGTGCTGGCTTTAACAAAACTCACCACATAACCGTCCTGCTCTGCGACGGTTTCGGTCGTCGTTGATTTTGGCGCAGGGGTACTTTCTTTCTGCCCAGTTACGCGCTCACGGCTGTAAGGAACATATTGAACCGCGTCGTTACGCAGGGTTGGCGGGTCGTTGTCCATGCTCAGATAAACAGGGCAATCAGCAGCGCCCACAGCACAGCTTTTACTGAAAATAGTGCGAGACGGCCAGCCTTTAGTGCCAATGTAGGCCGCGCCGGTTTCATCCAGGCAGTAGGTTTCCTCCCAAGCATAATTTTTGTTCTGGCCCGGCATGGTGCGGGTGGTGATGAGGCAGGTCAGGGCTTTAACAGGCTTTCCGTCGTAGCGAATAAAGTTCTGTTCAAGCGGTGAGGCGGCATACAGCAAAGGAGATATATTTGCCGCCGCAGCCTTACTTTGTGCCTCAGCGTTGAAACCCGCTTTATTGTTGAGTTTGACGCTGACGGCCTCATTGTTCATATAACGCAGCATTTCACCGCCGTTTTCCGTCAGAAAGAAGGTGTACCGCTCAGGGTGAATATGCCCCTGAATGGTGATGGCGGAGCTGAGTGCCGGGAACAAAAGAGCCGGGAGTAAAACCAGGCGTGAGAGTAATGTCGACATAAAGACATCCTTATTCATTACTGTTAACGATACGGGTGAACTTGTAGTGGGGGAGGGGATTAATGGCTAATGCAGCCTTCCCAGGTCAGGTCCTGCAATGCGTCATGCAGCCCAGCGGCTTTAAAGGGGTGAGATAAAGGTTTGTTCATCCGGGTGACTTCAATTCGACCATCATCATTTGTATTTTTAAGCGCCATAAAGGCCGCCTCGCCAGGCTGGTAATGGACGGAGTTGATATTCAGTCTCACTGTTTCCTGCCCTCCGTTGGGCGTTTCCGAATGAGCTGTATCTGCCGTGCTGTAACCTACGACTAGTTGGTTGTCTCTGCAGGTCAAAGTCAGGCGTTCGCCTGCGCTGTTGTCGGTGTTAAGTTCAAACTCCATCACATTGATAGTGCCAAACCAGCTCCCCCATTGTTGCTCCCGGCCTATGGCGTGCGAAGCGGCGCTGAACAGCGTGGCACTCAAGAGCAGTGCAGAGGTTATCTTCAACATAAAAAATCTTTACTGAGTGTTTTATAAGATAAAAATGGCCCCTGAGCTCTGTCTGAGGCCATCCAATCGTATGCATTTGGCAGGGGATGGGACAATCGTTAATACAGATCGGTTTGCTGAAATTGATCGCTTTTATCTATCATAAAAACGATCAATAACATTAAATTGATAGTTTTTGGCTATTATGGTTTGGGTATCGATCGGTGTCGCAGATCAACAAGATGCAGTCCGGAAATAGAGAGCAGTCCCGGTTCGTTTGAGTGATGTAGGCATGAAATTTTTTGCGATATTTTTTTAACGATACATTATTAATAACTCGCTTTGATGCAGGTTGTTATTAGTTTCTTCAGATGATTTAACTTCGGACCAAATAAGGACTATATTATGTAAGTTAATTGACGTTTTTAGATGTTTCCTTCTTCTATTGTAAACTTAACATGCAGAAGAATATCTGTGGCTGATTGGTATTATAATAATAAAGAAGTACTGTATTCAGTATTATAATAATCTATATCACACTCCCATCGCAATAATTCTTAATATATATAACTGTAATGCATTACATATCCAGTTCATCATATTGAGATGATTAATGCCAGAGGTTAAAAGTGAAAACATTCATCAGTCCTTTTGGACTAAGCAATCAGCATCATATGGATCGTATTCGTGAAACACTTGATAAGTCTTTACAGGAATACCCAAGGACGTTTGTGTTAAGTATCATACTAAGATTGCCTGACGAGAATTATGAAAATTACAAGGCAGACCCTAAATTAATAACCCGGTTTATTGAATCTTTGAAATCTCAGATTGAGCATACACAGAAACGTAAAGCCGCAGAGGGGAAACGTATTCGCACCTGTAATGTTCGTTATGCTTGGTCGAGAGAGTTTGGTGAAGAAAAGGGCAAAAAGCATTATCATGTGGCATTGATGCTGAATAACGATGTGTACTGTAATGCGGGTACCTATTATCCCATACAAGGTCTGTATATCCATAATCTGGCATTAATGATTATGAAAGCCTGGGTGAGAACGCTGGGTCTCAATGTCACGCCTGATTATCAAAAGTATTACCCGCTAGTGCATTTTGTTAAGGAAGGGGATTTCAGGCTGGATAGGAAGGGTAAAAACTTTGAGTACTATTACAGTCAACTTGACCGCAGTTTGTCCTATTTAACGAAGCTCGCCACGAAAGACAGTTCTGATGGCATGCGTAATTTTGGTTGCAGTCAGTCCTGATTATTTCTGGCATGGATAGGCTGTGATTTGAAAAGGCGTGTAGCAGCGTTGCAGCGGTTTCTGAGGCGGTCTATTGCTCTGTGCCGCAGTGCTGTAGCAATAGACCGGCTTTAAGAGAAGTTGATTGATTAATGAGCTTGCCAGGGGGTATTATGCGTACTTGTGGGCGTTAAGCTCGCTACGCCCGCTACAGGTAGCAATTGTAGCGGGGTAAATGAGATGTCTGCGTTAGTTTTAGAGACCCCGGGTGCTGAGATGTTACACACCGACGAGCCGGGACCAGAGTTAAAAGCCGGCAGGCTTTATAGGCTGGTAAGGTGGCAGGATAACAAATCTACCCAATGGCTGCATATCAGGTGGCGGAACAATAATACCCATAGCGTTCATGGTTGAAATATAAATTGGGTTGTTGGGGTGACTTTGAACGCTATATATCTGTCCTTTGATGGATAAATAATTAAGCAGCGAATTCAGCTTATCACTCTTACGCAAACGGTTAGGGCCGTATTTTAATGCGTAATTCTTTCTAATCGGTCTGCCGTAATTCTGATGAATTCTTTCGATGATCCATAAGCGCAGTTCCTCTGCATCCTGTTCGAGTTGGTACTCGGGTGTGAGTTTATAAAAAAGAGTAGCAGCATGGTCGAGATACCACTCCATTATACAGGCCGCACGTTCCATCGATTCGAGTGTAATAGTCTGACTGCCAAGGTGACTGAAGTAATGGAGCGCCCCGGCAATACGCAGTGTGTTTGTGTTTGCCTTTTGGACCATATCAGAAATGCATGACCATGGCTGATGAGGTATTGCCTTAGCGACCCATTGCTCGCGTTTAATCGCCCAAAAATTACTGGCCTGAGCATCTGGCATCAATTGCACTTTATTCATGTTACCTGAATCGATTTGAGCTTTCTGAGCTGCCAGCAGGGATTTTATTCTGTCATGAAATTCAGGCAGAGCATTTTCATTCTGAAGTTGAGGTGTTGTATTAAAACGATATCCAAAAGGAACGGTGTGGTTGAGGGGAGGCACACTGGCAAACAAAATACGGGATAAAAAGCCACTGGCTTTGGCTGTATCACCCTGCTTCTTCAGGTAATCTAAACAAATCGCTGGCTGTACCATAAGCAGAATGGTGAGCAGTGGTTTGATGCCAAAGCTTTCACGATTACCACGGTTATAATTATAAATGCCGCCATCCCAGGCCGTGTTAAGAAACCCAAGATGGTTTTTGAGGTCACTGTTAAAAAAAGTGATGGCTTCATCAGTGATAAGAGCTGCGCTGGAATAGCGGCGCAACCCCTCAATGAGGGCCGCAGGTGAAACATCGTTGTAAAGGATGTCAGGATTCACCGGCGCTTGCGGCGCGTTTGAAGAATGCAGAATCAGTTCGGCCTGCTCATCCGCGCCGTTATCCCCTTTTTTAATGGCTGCACGAAAACGACTTTTTAATGCCTGCCGCGCTGTGTTCCAGACATCAAGCTCATCCTCGTAGGCTGCAAGCTTGCATTTGTAATCCTGTTTGATTGCCACGGCAAAATTGTAAAACGGAGCCATGACCTGATTCTTAATGGTCGTTTTACCCATGCCTGATTCGGCCATCGTCATGAAATAAAGTGCACACGGCTCTGCTTTACCGGTATAGGGATTGATTACTTCAATCAGTGACTGGCAGGCGAGAGAGATGGATGTCAGCAGGATGTTCGCGATGAGTTCAGACGGGACGTTATTCCCATTCTGAAGCTGACGAAAAACATTTTGTATGTCTGATGAAAGAGCATTAACAGGGAAGGCTGAAGCTAAGGCTGCGGCTTCGGCAAGTGTAGTGGCTGGTTTATGAACCATGATATTCATCCTTTGATCAAGTAGCGGCATAACTGAAGTGCCTTACCCCGGCGGGTAAGGGCACTCAGTGTTGTTGCTTTTGGTATTTGGGTTTTCTTGTGAGCGATGACTGAAAAGAAAAGGTAGAACGGGATCAGCCAGCTTTGCGCAACAGAACCCATTCATCCAGCTCGGACTCGAGCCAGCCAACAGATTGCTTACCGAGGGGGTAAGGCTTCGGGAACGCCGGATCGTGGCGTGGGGATTTGGCGTTAAGCCAGTCGTAGATGGTGGAACGCGCGATGCCGAGTTTGGCCGCAACTGCTCGCATACGCAGGATTTTTACCGTCTGGGTGTAGGTGGTCATCTTTCTACCTCATTGAACTGTATGGATGTAAGTTATTTGTTTAATAACGGCTCTCCGTTATTCAATACCTGAGCCGACTGGCTGGTATACGATGGATGGTAATGAAGTCGAATAGTGTCTAAAATTGGCAATTACCACTTACTTTTTTTGACACTAACTTATGCCAGCCACAACATCCGTACACAAAGCAGCGTTTGATGCTATCGACAGTCTTCACTTCAGTCAGGTGATGATGAGTCACATATGCGCAGACCCCGTTGCAGAAGAGTGCTATCGACGTATTTTTTGTAGAATCAACAGCATACTTCAGAGGGAAGGGATAACCGGAAAACAGGCTCAGATAGCCAAGCATTATTTGCTGGGGGCTCTTGAAATCTACTTGTCGATTGATAGCAACTATTTTGCGGGCACAGTTGAGCATAATAAAGGTGTTGATGGTGGTGCACCTTATAACAGAGAACTTCTCGAGCAATTTGTTGAACACAACCAAAATTACAGTATCGCTTTACTTTGCAATATTGCTGATTTTAATGGCGTCGACAGAGAGTTCTTTTTTCAGGCAACGGAAGAGTTATTTAATGATAAGATGTTATCTCCCATGCCGCGTTTTATCAGATATCGTCTTACCGAATGTTGCTATGCGCTTGAATATCCTGATGCTCCTCTCTTTTTTTATCGGGAGTTGGTGAGTCTGGGTATTGTTTTGTGTGGGAAATACTCACATAATCGTGACCAGTTTTTGAAGAAGTCTGATTCAGAATTATCACTTTTGTTCATTCGTGCAGGCTTACTTTTTGAGTTTAAGATGCTGCAAAGAGCAGTGCAGGTGATAACCTCCCTCAATAAAAATGGTACTCTTTTTTTACCCGCTGCAGATCTCCGAATGTCCTTTACAGAGCGCAAGAACATTGCTGATTACTATAAAAGACTTGTTGATGTGTGGTTGCTGGAAGATAAGCCTGGTTCCTTTGTGGTTTTTAAGTGTAAAAGCGATGTTTCAGATTTAGATGTTAAAATACTTCTTAAAAATATGAACAAATTTTATTTTCATAAACGAATGTTTGATGGTACACAGGGAAGTTGGCTGGGAACACTGGGAGCATTTGATATTGAGGTTAGCCGTTGGATAGAACCAGAGTTGGCGATTTATTACGAGGGTAATAATAGTCTTACAATTTCAGAAAAAATTAGATCTAAGTTTATGGGGTTTGGTTTTAGTGTATCAGCTAGAAATTTGTATTTGAGGCATAAAGCGGTAAGAAAAAATAGTTACCCTAAAATTCGATATTATTATACCCATTTATTGAATCAGCCATGCATATTCCCCTGGTATCTTAATGACAATAGTTGTTACGACATGGCTCTGGAGTTTGATGGTTATCAAGACTTTGCTGGATAAATAAAATTTAAGGCGAGTCCACTGTAAAAGATTCTCGTTCAGGCGATACACAGGCCTTCAGGCATCCCCGTCTTCGTCATTTTGCTCGGCGCACGCATCATGGCCAAAGCCTCTGCAGCCTTACCGTCGTAGTCATGCAACATCAGTGTTCCGTCGAACAACTGTTTTATGTGTCTGCTGGTACTTATCAGCGCCTTCTGGCGCTGGGGTAGGATCACTCTCAGGAAGGATTTATATTTGAACATAGTTCTTAAACAAGTGGGTTTACGTCATTACGCGAATCTACAGGCCATGCCGATTGCTAACCCGATGCCCAAAAACACTGTGACATGAATCAGTTAGAGTATATTTAAGGATTGGTATTTTTTAGCGAAGCGGTAATATGACTTGCCGTGTCAATTCTTTCTAATTGTGCCTCAACAGCATCAAGGTGGAAGGACTCGAGCTTACGGCGTGGCGCTAAGCTGCTACAGGTTGGCGCATCCCTATACGGATTGAGAGGAGCCACAATGTCAGCAGCAGACGCCACTACATCATTATCTGGACAGATATCCCTTCGGTTTGTTGAGCTTTGCCAGTTCCGCCGACTTGGTAAGGTCCAGCTTGAGATTGATCCTAAGACTACTATTCTCGTCGGTGCTAATAATAGCGGCAAAACATCAATTCTGGCAGCGCTGCGCCACTTCCTCGCAGATGGCTCGTCATTTGGTGCTTTCGACATCAGTGTTTCTCAATGGCCAAAATTGCGGGAACTTGGAAGAGTTTGGGACGCATTAGAAGAAGACCCGTCTACGTCTGGCGCATCCGAAGATGAATGGGAAGAGCAACTTGGAACCTTAATTTCGGCGATGCCAACGCTAGATCTATGGTTCGATGCTAAGGCCGGCATGTTCCACTATGTCTCCCCGTTCTTGTCAAAATTCAGTTGGAAGGGGGGCGGGGTAGGTGTCCGATTGCGTCTGGAACCTGCTACGAACATTGAGGATCTGAAGCAGTTGGCTTGGAAGTATCACCTGACGAGAATACCTGTGAAGGATATGGGAAAGGATTCGCTTGCGTGGCCGATTGATCTTCTTGATTTTTGGCTGCGAGAACCTTCTCAACTCGGCCAAGTTCGGGCCTACAAGTTAGATGCCGATAACAACCCTTTGGACGGGATAAAGACCTACGTTAGCCAGGTACTGGATGCTGACTCAAGCCCAATTGATCGTAAGCATCTTCAGAAACTTATAAAAGTAGACTTTGTGGCTGCACAGCGTGGCCTTGGTAGTGAGGAAGCTGATTCCCGGTCTGCTTCTGGCACCCATCGCATAGGTTTATTCTCCAATCAGCTTCTCAAATTTGCTCGACAGCATCTAAATGTGGCAGCAACAGGTCATGGGCACCGAGCTGACCTCATAAAAGCTGTTGCTGATGCCCAGCAGGAACTAGATAAAAAGATTCATGAGGCTATTGGACCATCGGTAGAAGAGGTTAAAGAGCTTGGGTACCCCGGCTTGCATGACCCCCAAGAGATTCGTTTCCGCACGCGCATACAGACAGCCGAATTACTCGACCATGGGACAGCTGTTCAATACAGCATGCAGAAGGATTCACTAGAAGAGCTTCTCCCGGAATATTCCATTGGTCTCGGTTATCAGAATTTACAGTCCCTTAGTTACCAACTAGTTTCTTTCAAAGCTGCTCGCCTAAATCCTGAAAAGGGCGCTCCCGCACCTGTTCATCTGGTTATGATTGAGGAGCCCGAGGCTCATTTGCACGTACAGGTACAACGTATTTTCTCGGGTAAGGCACATAAGCTCATCAGTCCTAACGGTAGCGATGAGTCAGGTCTTAAAAGCCAACTGATTATCAGTACTCATTCTAGCCATTTAGCTCATGCTGAGAATTTTGACCGGCTACGATATGTTCGCCGCGTTGCCAAGAGTGAAGAACAAAACATGCCTACCACTGAGGTGGTTAATCTTGGGCAAGTTTTTGGTGATGATAAAACAACCCGTCAATTCGCTGAACGTTATTTTCGCGTTCAACACACAGATCTTTTATTTGCCAATGCTGCAATCTTTGTCGAGGGGGTTGCTGAACGAATGCTGTTACCTCTTTTCATTGAAAGAGATTTTGCAACACTCAACAGTCGCTATCTGTCCTTCCTTGATATTGGTGGCAGCCATGCTCATCGGCTAAGAGCTCTCGTTGAAAGACTCCGTATTCCAACTGTAATTATTACTGATATCGATCCAGTTGAAGAAAGACCAGGTAAGCCAAAAAAAAATGGGGATCCGACTACAACCTTAGTTGCTGTGGCTAATACAGGACAACCCGGACTGCAATGTGGGAACCCGACTCTTCGCGGATGGCACCCTAAGTTGCAACAGCTTGAGGATTTCAAGAACCCGAAAAATGAGCATCTTGTCTGGAAAGAAATTGCCGAGTGTTCTGTACGTTTTGCATGGCAGTTGCCTGTAGTCGAAGCTGATGGTCAATGGCCAAGTACTTTTGAAGACTCTCTAATTCTGAGAAATATCCCTTGGTTTAAGCAACTTATTGATGAAAAAGTCGATGGCGATGGGAAGCAAATCAAACCGCCGAAGGGAGCACTGGGCTCAGTAGCAAGACAGGTCGCTGAAAATGATAATATTCCAGAACTGCTCGCAGCTCTGCATAAATTAATGCATGGATCTTTTAATAAAGGAGACTTTGCCGCAAGTATCTTTGAAATGGTTGCTGCGGATGAGCCGATAGTCTGTCCTAAATATATCGAGGATGCATTGGAATGGCTCCAGACACAGCTTGAGCCAAGCAAGGAGGTGATGCCATGACTAACTCATCAGCCCTTGACGACAATGATCGCGATGCAGGGGTAGTTGAAGAGATTTGCGGCTACCTTACAGACATACCACCCCGTAACTACTTCCTTTTTGCAGGGGCTGGTTCTGGTAAAACACGAACTTTGGTAGAAGTTTTGCGTCGCCTTACTGGTGTGACTGAGCATGAGAAGGGGGGACAATTAGCACGGTCCCTGAAGATGTATGGGCGTTCGATTAGAGTTGTGACCTACACCAAGAATGCTGTCTCTGTAATCAACAGACGTCTTGGGGACAATAATTTAGTCAGTGTGTCTACCATCCATTCGTTTTGCTGGGAGTTAATTAATGGGTTCAACGATGACATTCGGGAGTCCCTTATAGCAGTAAAAGAAGCTCAACTCGCTAAAGAGACTGCAGAGGCACAAGCGAAACCGAGGGGTATTACTGCAGCAAAACAGCATGACCTTGACGAAATCACGAATGAAATCGAGGTTCTTCGGACAACTGAAGTATTCAAATACCATCCCGATCGCAATACATATGGACCTGGTGCACTACCACACAATTACGTACTCGATGCGACAGCTTGGTTGCTTCAAAATAAGCCAACACTCCAATCCATTCTCAAAGATCGACATCCAATCATACTGATTGATGAGTCGCAGGACACGATGAAAGGTGTACTGGACTCCTTGATGGTGCTTGCCAAAAAAAGTGAGAGAGATTTGACTCTTGGTCTGCTGGGAGATCATCGACAACGAATTTATATGGATGGTCATGCCGATCTTCCAAGCATTGTTCCGGAAAGCTGGGCAACGCCTGAGTTACAAATGAATCATCGCAGTCAACGGCGGATAGTCACACTGATTAATAAAATCTGGGAAACTGAATTTGAAGGCAGGACACAACCTACAAAGGGTTCAGCACAACATCCCCGAACGGAAAAAGCTGGTGGAACGGTTCGGCTCTTCTTGGGGGATACATCACGAAGTCCAGAAGATAAAGTGCTTAGTGAACGCTGGTGCGCTGAGCGAATGTTTGAAATTAGTGGTTTAGCAGATTGGAATCAAGGGCAATATCAGTTGCTTGCGCTTGAGCATAAGCTTGTCGCCACTCGTGGCTCGTTTCTTGATGTCTATGAGGCAATGGTTCTGTTAGATCCCAACGCTGCAGCACCATCTGGCAGTGGGGACAATAAGGGGCCTTCAACAGTACAAATTTTGCTTAATGAGCTGGCGCATTTAGAAGCCTGCGTCAGTGATGAAGGAATCGTTAATGAGTTTAAGGCCACCGAGGTTTTTCGACGTTATGGCGGTTTAGGCAATATGCCTGAGGACTCAGAAGCAAGAGTTGAACGTACTGATGAAATGCTCGAGGCGATAGCGATATTTGCAATGGCTTGCGCCAACTCTGAGTCAACGATCGCTGAGGTGTTAGCGCCAGTCTTGAGTGCAAACTTATTCGAGGTTGATCATCGACTCCTAGAGGCTTATGTCGACAAGTCACCAGCCCCGCAAGCTCCTGGACGTGGTGAGGATGAGTCAAAGCAAACCAGAATGCGCCGCGGATGGTGTGCACTGTTTGCTTCTCCATGGAAACAACTTAAGTGCTATCGGAATTACCTTGCTGGGATTTCAGAGCTCGCAACACATCAGGTAGTTAAAGGCTCTGAGTTCAATCACGTCATGGTTGTAATGGATGATGCTCTTGCTGGTGGGACTCTCATCAAGTACGACAAAGTTTTTGGTGGTACGCAGTTAAGTCCAACAGATAAAAAGAATGCAGAGGCTGGTAAGGAGACAACAATTGACCGGACTTTACGTTTGCTGTACGTGACTTGTAGCAGGGCGCAAGAATCGCTCGCCTTAGTGCTTTGGTCGTCCGATCCAGCTGCAGCAATGGCTCGAATCAAGGAGAGTCAATGGTTTGCTGAAGATGAAATACAAATAATCACATAATGCTTCAGACATATTTGATATTAGTTGGAAGATATCGCACTGAATCGCCACAGATCACCTATGCACTTAAAGAAACGAAAATGTAGCATATGCAGGAATGCTCATATCGGCTATAACCCCTCTCTCTGGAGGGGGGCTGTTCTCATTTTGTTCTTGCGCTTGTTTACAAATTCTGGGATCTTTATCGTTAATAAATTAGGAGTAAACACAGTGGCTTATCAATAGCTTGTGTTGTTACTGGAACGCTGAGTTGTAAACCTTAGTGGCGCGAGATTCATTCTCTCGTTGCACTTATTTGAATGTAGATGACGGTAAGGACATCGAAATAAATCGGACGGGATTTAGGAAATGGCCAAAGCAAGGATCAAGTACCATGCTAACGAGCATAGCATTTTGTATGGGGAAACAGGGGGATGTTGCCCGCTCTGTAGACTATCTATGATGTTTAAAAAGGCAAACTCTAAACATCCAACTATCGGTTATGAGATTGCTCACATTTATCCTTTAAACCCGAACCCTGCACAAGCAAAAGCTTTGGAACGATATTCAGCTCCAGATGATATTAATGCTCTTGATAACGTGATTCTACTGTGTCCAACTTGTCACACAAAGTATGACAAAGATTTTAAGATTGAAGAATACTCTAGGCTCCGTGATATTAAAGATGGCTTTCTTAGCGAGACGCAGGCAAGGCTTACCGCATCCCAGTATGTCCTTCAGGATGAGGTTAAAGAGATATTGGATCTTATAGCTACTGGTGATGAAAGTTATGGGGACCTGTCTGAAACTAAACTCGATGTTAGTTCACTAAATGAAAAGCTTAAGACCGGTATCAGTCCTTTACAAAAGAGAGAGATTCGGAAAAACGTTATCGATTTTTTCGTACCAATCAGAAACCATATTCGTCTAATCGAGCAGCGGGATCAGGCGGCGATAAGAATATTGCAGAATCAAATAAATTCATATTATCTAGTTATGGAAAGGCTGCATCCCGAAAACAAAGATCTTATTTTTAACTATATCTCAACATGGATATGTTCAAGAACAGGAAAATCTCTTTTAGCATCTCAAATCCTTGCTTCTTTTTTTGTTCAAAATTGTGAGGTATTCGATGCTAATTCCAACTAAGTTTACAACGCTTGAAGAGTCCACTATTTTCAAAATGCATGTAATTTTAGAGAATGAAGAAAAAAGCGAGATATTATCTAATTTGTTAGTTAGAACTGCGGGAAGGTTCCAGGATGTTTCAGAGTGTCTACATGCTTTAGACATCCTTTATGTTTTAGGTTTGATTGATTTTGATATCTCGACTGGAACGATAAATTATGCTGACTAAAATAATCTGTTCATTATTAAATCGTGGTGAAATATCTTTTCATGCTGGGTTGAATGTTATTCTTGGTGATGATGATGCCAAAAATTCCATTGGAAAATCTTCTGCATTAATGATAATTGATTTTGCTATGGGAGGAACGTCACTGCTGGAGGATAAGGCTGGTATTATCAAGTCAATGGGGCATCATGCCTATATTTTTGGATTTGATTTTAATGGGGTGAAGTCTTTTTTCAGTCGTTCAACTAATGAACCGAGTATTATCCTGGTTTGTACTAAGGACTATCAAGTTACAGGTAAGATAAGTATTGAGGAATACACGGCTAAACTTAAAAAGTTATATGATTTAGAATATTTAAGAAATAGCTTCCGCTCGCTGGTGAGTCCTTTTAGTCGAATCTGGAATAAAGGTGCTTTGGACCCAGAACAACCATTTTTCAGTGATGCTAGAGAGGCCGCAGGAGTTGCTATTGGACGACTTATCGATCTTTTTGAACGTTCAGATGATATAGCTGAAGAGAAATCTATTCTGGATGCACATAATGAAAGAAAAAAAATCATTTCTAAGTCGATGAGTGAGGAAATAATACCTAAGATTAATAAAACTCAATACAAGGCCAATCAAAGTATTATTACTAGTAAGATGAATACTATTGAAGCTTTAAAGCAGGGGTTTACAGGAGCTCTTAGTGCTTATGAAGCACTTTTCGATGAGAGCCTACGTAAACTGCAACAGCAGCAAAATCAACTGGCTAACCAACGAAACGAAATACTGACAAAAAAAGACCGTATCGAACGAGATCTCTTAGGGATAACACCGAAATTGAGTGCTAATATTGCTCTTGTTCAGGAGTTTTTCCCCAATGTTGATGCTAAACGACTTGAACTGGTTGAGTCTTTTCACCAAAATATTAGTAAAACGGTCCAGAAAGAGCTTAGGAAGGATCTTGCTTCATATTCTGAGCATATATCAAATCTCAATGTTGAAATTAGCGATTTAGAGGACAATATACGTACCAGTTTAGCTTCCAAAGGAACACCGGATGACTTGTTTGCTCGAGTTTTTGAGCTAAAAGAGTTTGTGGACAAAGCCTCTGAAGAGAACAAGTTTTATGATAAAAAAGAAGCTATTAAGAGAGATGTATCTTTATCAAAAAAACGTCTGGAAGATATCTACGACAGTATTTTTCTTGATATTGAGACTTCATTGAATAAAAAACTGAAAGGCTTCAATCAAGTTGTTTATGGGCCGAAGCGAAATGCGTCGCAACTTAGAATAAAAAGTGCAAGTTCATTCAGTTTTATCTCTCCTGAAGACACAGGTACCGGGAAGGCTTACGCTGGTTTAGTTGGCTTTGATCTCGCTATGCTTTCACTCACTCATCTACCATTCATCATCCATGACTCGGTGCTCTACAAGAATATTGAGGTGCCAGCGACAAGAAACATCATTCGAATATTAGCATCAGTGAAGCGTAAGCAGATATTCCTTGCGTTTGATGAAGCACCAAAATTTGGGGCGATGGCAGAGGGAATATTGCGTACTCACACTGTGCTTAAATTGAGCGATAATGAATTGTTATACAATAAGGACTGGAGAGAGCAGCAATAACTTGCTGCGTTATTAGCATTGTGTAAATGCTCTAAAAAGTTTTTGATGAAAGTTTGGTTAACACTGGCACCTTAAATCTGAGCTAATACGTCCAAGCTAATAGTTTTCTGTTTATTAGCGCAGATGTTGAAAAAAGCCTGAAACTTCCCAGGCCTGTTCATGAATGAAAGCAGATACCCGAGGTTAAGCGCCTGAAGTCGCTTGAGGAAGAGAACGCCAGACTCAAGAAGCTGCTTGCCGATGCTGGATAATGAGGCACTTCAGGTGGCTCTGGGGCGAAAGTACTGATGACAGACCAGAAGCGGGAAGCCGTTGAGTTTATGTGTGATGCGACCGGTCTGTCGCAACGTCGTGCCTGCAGGCTTACAGGTTTGTCCCTGTCGACCTGCCGCTATGAGGCTCAGCGTCCGGCGGCTGATGTGCATTTATCAGAGCGCATCACTAAGCTGGCACTGGAGCGCAGGTGTTTTGGCTACCGCCGTATCTGGCAGTTACTGTGCCGTGAAGGCCTTCATGTTAATCACAAGCGCGTGTATCCGGCGACGATAAGAACGGACCAGGGGCCGGAGTTCACCTGCCGCGCACTGGATCAGTGGGCCTTTGAGCATGGTGTTGAGTTACGCTTAATCCAGCCGGGCAAGCCAACGCAGAGCGGATTTATTGAGAGCTTTAACGACGATTTCGCGATGAATGTCTGAATGAGCACTGGTTCAGCGATATCGTTCACGGCAGGAAAATCATTAATGACTGGCGGCAGGATTATAACGAGTGTCGTCCACATTCAGCCCTGAATTATCAAACGTCATCAGAGTTTGCAGCACGGTGGTGAAATGAAAAATGTGAAGGTAAACAAACCGACATTACTAACTGACGGTTGTATCTAATACTGGTGGCAGGTCAACAGCCATACTCAAATCCACGCCGTTCAGCATCACTGAATCGATACAAGTTTAAACTCATCGAGGCAGTAACTGTCTCTTTGTGTCAAGAGTTGACGTTCACGAACGACCGGTTCTTACTGGAGCTATGGAGACACATTTTTAAGCGTCAGCAGTATCGGAAATATGGACGAAAACTATGCTGTTGCGTAAATTCCAGATTTGCGAGGCTGCCAAACACTGACACATTTTACGTAGTAACGTAAATTGCAAATCGGCGCATGCATTCTCACATTGGGGGAATCTAAAGCGGACGCTTATGAGGGTATCGGCCAGTTAATCTTTACAGTCTTGACTTCTAATAATTACATGCACTAGCTACCATGCAGGTGAGTGGTTACTATCGTGAAGCCGCACTTCCACCTGTCGTACCCAGCTTATCAGCGTTTAGCTGGCTGGTCCTAACTCGAGAGAGAGAAAGCATATGCAGTCAGATCTTATTAAAAAAAGAATCATTGGTAACCTAATCGGCGAGGTCGTCGAGCTGGATGCTTCTTCTCTCGAAATCGTTGGACATAGTCTCATTGAATTGCTCGAGGAAAATCGCCTAATCCATCACGGGCTCAATAAAGAATATAGGCCTGTTGGATACACTGTCGACACCTTTTCGCAAGGTTTCACGGTCGCCGGTGAATACAGCGCAGAGAAAGAGTACTTCCATGGCAAGGTTAGCAAAGCGTCAGCCGGGCAAGATACAGAGGGCGACAATCCCGAAGCCCCCGTTACGACTTACGCTAAGATCGAGAAAGATGTTCAGCATGTCCTTGACCATGCAGCAGGTAAGTTGCCCCAAAAAATCTATCTGATATGTAGCCAGGAGGAGCCAGAATCTTTTCGCGCGAAATTCAATTGCACGGCGATCGCTCAGGAGCATGGAGAGCGTCTTAACATTCTTGATGCACGCGAGTTGGCAAGGCTAATCTTCGAGTTCTCCACGCAGAATCACACGGCTGCTGCTTTCTATACCGGTTTTTTCCCTGGTTTTTCCCAAGACCTCGACAACTATGCCTATTATGGCAAGGCTCCTGCATCATGTGAAAATCACGTCTCCGATGCTGCTGTGGTGGTTGCAATACGCGACCACTTCGCTCAGGGAAACCGTGTTTGTCTACTAACCGGCATCAGCGGCTCTGGTAAGACGCAGGCGACTATCGACTACCTGCATCAGGAAGGTTCGCGTTACGAAAACTACTTATGGATCTCTGGGGGGGACTGGAAGCCGGACTCCTCGCTAAGTTCAGTTCAACGCGCTAGAGGTGGCGTCGCTGTTAATGTGGCGGGCATCTTCAATAACTATAAGACGTTGCTTGTTATCGACAGCTTGGAGCGTGAGTTAGTCGAGAACTCACTTGATGATCTCTCGAAGGGGTTCGAGCGAGGTGGTCATGTAATAGTAACTTCACAGCTCAATCCAGCGAGCAAATCAGTGCTTCATATGCCTACAGCCTCGGTGGAGGTGGCTGCCGCCATTTTGGGCGAGGACAGTAATAGGCTAAGTGCAACAGCAGCAAAATTTATCGAGGCTTGTAGATTCTCCCCCCTTATTCTCGCAACTGTTCGTAAGCTGGTCGAAGCCGAAAACGTACCGCGCGAAGAAGTCTATGAAGAAATACTCGCCGAACCGCAGGTCATTTCAGATAGTAATGGCGCAGCAATTATGGGCAATATCTTGCAGAGATTGGACTCAAGATATCTCCTTGGTCTGGAAAAGATTGCAAACTCTGGATCATTCTCGAATGACGCCAAGTTTCTCGGGCATTTCCTAGGGCACGCCGTAAAGTTTCACCTTCAGCGTCTGTCGATACTAAAACCTGCAGTCGCGCCAGGGCTTCTGTCTGTGCACGACCTCATCTGCCAAGCCGTTCGTGACAAACCAGATGTCGAACTCATTGCCACCGCCGTTTCGCAGTATGTTGAAAAGCACTCGGGGGAGATGCTCCCTAGTGTAATTCGACAGATTCACTTATGCACATCTCAGCTTACGGAAAGCTATAAGCGACGTCAGACCCAGCAGCCAGATTGGCTGACTTACGCTTTGTTGCAACTGGATAGTGGCCGTAATCTTGTAAAAGATCAGGAACTTCATCGCCGAAGTATTCACTGCGGAGCGCCATTGCAAGAGCTGCTTTGTGTCATCGATGCGCAAGAGGCATTTGCCTATTCACTGGATCATGACGCTCGACTTCAGTACTTCGGTGCTTGTGCAGAAGAATATGGCAAGGCTCAGCAAGGAGATCCAGCATCTGAAGAGAATCTCGAGCTTTTGCACCATCAGGGCAAGGCATTGCGCCGCTGCGGTAGATTTGAAGAGGCTCTGAGCTGCTTTCAAAAGCTTCTAGAGATTCGTCCCGAGTGGCATGCAACTTATCTGCAGATTGCGCATATGGGGACACAGAACAAGGCCGACGAATCAATTAAAATGGCGGGAGCGCATGCAATGCAAACTCTCGTCGAGCGAGTTATCGCAGCTCCGTGGGATGTTCCATTACGAGTCTCATTAGCATCCGTCGCGCGACTTCGCTCCTATTGGAAGGTTGCCAACGAGGCGGTGAGCAATACTGAGCAGGTGCAGTCTCTTGCAGATGTGATTGCTCTGTCGGCTTTAGAAGGACTAGACCAATTTTATGAGGCCTACCTGTCTTTCACCTCCATTTTTGCCTATCAGCATCCGGAGATTTGCGTGGCGCTGGCTGAGGGATTCCCAGAGATTCTCTCCATGCCACCCGAATTGGTTGATAAGAGCCAATGGATTAGTGCGTGCGAGTCGCTTGGTAATACTGCAGTAGCAGCAGGCGAAGCAGGAAAGACTGATTTACGCGATAGAATCACGGCGGCCGGAGTTGTATTTGCCACGGCACTAGGGAGTAAACCTGGATTCAGGAGTTATGACGCACGCGCAATCGCCAAAATGTACCTTTTAGCCGGAATGTCGGATGAGGCGTTGGATACAATCTTGAAGATTCCGCCTGAAGTCCTCAACATGGACCATTGGCTATTGTATCGCAAGGCAGAGGCAGAATTAGGAGTTGGCAAACTTGGCGATGGATTGAAGACCGCTGAACGTGCTCTTGTGCTTGCCAAAGACGATAAAAAAGGGCTTGAGCGCATCGCTAGTTATCATGAGTTGCTTAGTAAATGCCATGAAGCCTTGGGTGCAACAGAGGCTGCAATCGAGCAAGCGGAGGCCGCGCTGGAGGCGTGCCAGGCAGGGAAGTATAAAAATGCGTTGGTGGGGAGATTGGAAGAGCTGAAGCGGCGAGAAAGCACCCATTTACCGGGGGCTTAGGATTTTCCTGGTCCATTCTTGATCGGATGCAATTGGTCGTTTACAGCCTGTCAAGACAAGCAGAAAACTGCCATGTGTTTGCTGTCGTAACACACAGCAGTCACTCCCTAGCATCCCTAAGTTGATCCTAATATGTGTTAGACAGTCGATTAGATTCTACTGTCGCTGTATTCAAAATTGCTGATAAGTTCAGCATGATAATTACACGGAAATTTGATGAACATCTTTGATTTCGACCAAGGCAATGCTGGTGAGAATTTGGCTGCAAGTGTGTTATCTCTAATTTTCAATGGAGAAGCTCTACGTGAGACCATGCGTGGAGAAGGAATAGGGGCCCTTGATCTTCAGTTGAAGTATCCAGTCAATTTTCCCAGCCCAACCCACGCACAAGTAGCAGTGCAAGTTAAAACCGGATCAAGCTTCGGGCGGTGGACGCCGACAAAAAATCGATGGCGCTTACAGAATATTGATAAAGATCACTTGAGAAAGTGGAAAGCTACCAATCAACCCGTAATTTTAATTTGGGTACGCCTTGATCCAGAAACAAAGATTTACTGGAAGCTCATCGACAAAAAAACGCCAATTGAGACCTTATCAGTTTCTGAAAATCACATTCTGACACCAGCCTCCAGATTTGAAATCGAGCGACTTATACATAAACAGCGCGAACCTATACGTGGAATGGGAAGGTTTACCGTTCCAGTATTCACCACTACTGCTCAAGTACGAGAATGGTCTCGTCCTAGATTTTCTAAAATCCGAGGAATTGTATCCAGCTGCCTTGGAACGATATCCATCAGCAATTATGCATGGCGACATCTAACAAGAATAACACGAGCCCAATCGCATATTCGAGATAGCTTGACAGTCTTGCCATTTGCCAAACAAATACTCGGAAAAACTCCGCACCAGATCCAAACTCTGCCTGGAACAACAGTGCAGAATGGAAACAAGATCTTCGTAAACAGAAAAGTGCTGGCGGTGTATAGAAACGTGCATTTCTCAGATAAAGGCAACTGCGTAGTATATTTAAGACTAGATGAGCAAATCATCTATGAAGACAACTGGAAGGAAAGAGCTTTGATTAGGCAGAAAGTCTTTCAAGAGCTTAGGCTGGAAAGCATTTATAGGAAAACAACGAAGAATTAGGGCGCGTCCCCCCTCTTCACAATCCTGTCCTACTCGCAGACATAAATGCCTTTGAGATCAAACACATACCTGAGAAGCGCGTGTAGGTATGATCGCGCGCGAGAGCCGGGGAGCGCGCGATCAAATTACAGGATACACCGATTTTGTCAAGAGAAGGCTCTGGCTATACTTGCAAAGCGAAGAGACCTTTTGAGTCAAAGCTGACCACCCTGATTCGATTGTAATCTACCTACTAAATCGGTCAGGGCTAATGCTATTTTTTACAGGGAAACTAGTCATTCAAACCAGTCCAACTAGAAACTTAGCCAACGAGTTTAAACACCCTCTTCCCGTTTTCAACACTACTTCCGCTGTCGGCCTTGCTTACCAAATCAGCCCACCATTGCATCATCGGTCGCCGTTGCTCAAGATAATCACTACGGTTATAAGCGCGACGTACCTCATTTTTGTCTACATGAGCTAGTGCTGCCTCAATAACATCAGGAGGAAATCCTTCTTCATTGAGTGCCGTACTGGCGATAGAACGCAAACCGTGAGATACGAGTACGCCTCCTAAACCAGCGCGCTTGAGTGCCGCATTCACAGTCTGGCTGTTCATCGGCTGGGTTGGTTTGATGCGACTGGGAAAGATAAACTCTCGGCCACCACTGAGTGACTTCATCATTTCCAGAATAGAGAGAGCCTCATCGGATAGTGGAACCGTATGGTCCCGGTTCATCTTCATTCGAGCAGCAGGAATTTTCCATTCGTTAGCATCAAAATCGATCTCATCCCATCGAGCCTCCGCGGCTTCGGCAGGACGGGTAATGGTGAGAAGCTGCCACATGAACAGACACCGCGTGGACACACTGATACTTGCAGTACGCATGGTCTGCATTAGCTGCGGAAGTTGGTCCGGGCGGATGCTTGGCATGTTCTTCTTTTGCGGTTTCTCGAATGCTTTCCCGATGTTCACGCTGGGAACCGCATCAATCAGGCCTGTGTTCTGCGCATAAATCATGACTTCGTTAATACGCTGACAAAGGCGGCGAACAGTCTCTAATGCACCTCTGGCCTGAACCGGCTGAACAGCTTTAACCAGAGTATGAGCCTTAATCTCAGTGACGCTGATATCACCGATTGCTGGGAAAACATCTCTCTCAAGCGAACGCCAGATATCGTCGGCATAGTCCTCTGTTACGCTGGCTTTTTTCACATTCCACCAACGCTCGGCAACTAACAAGAAGGTGTTGATTTTGGCCTCTTGTGAATTCCTCACCTGTTCTTTCTGGTGTTCCTGAGGATCAATATCTTTTGCCAATAAAACTCGAGATTCGGCTCTGAGTTTACGCGCATCAGAAAGTGAGACAGCAGGGTAGGCACCGAAGCTCTGCTTGGTTCGCTGCTTTGTCAGAGGTCGATAGTAACGGAACTGCCAGAGCTTACTACCGCTGGACTTGATTAACAGAGTAAGCCCGTCACCATCATACAGCTGGTAATCGGCATCTTTAGGTTTGGCGGCTTTGATTTCCGTATCGGTTAACGGCTTGGTTTTTCTTGCCATGGGAGTCTCCATGCGTTTAGGCCCAACGAAAACAATAGAGCTTTTCGTTGGGCCTATCAATGGGCCTAAAAGGTTCGGATTTAATTAGTTCTCTTCGGACTTCGCGGGACAAATTGAGGGCACAAAAAAGCCCGCAGGGCTTGCGCCGTGCGGGCTCTTAGGACTTCATCGGATGACTCTGGTAATCACCGATGGAGAATTTTGGTGGAGCTGGCGGGAGTTGAACCCGCGTCCGAAATTACTACACCGTCGGCACTACATGCTTAGTCAGTTTTTACATTCGCCGGTTAGCTGCGAACAGACACGCCACTAACAGACTATCCTGATTGGATTTAACGCTTCAACCCCAGGCAAGGCATCCACGCGATCTCTTTTGGGTTTGACTTCTCTTGATCCCCGTCTTAAGAGCGGAAGCTAGGGAGAGAAGGCTAAGAGCAGGTTATTAAGCTGCTAAAGCGTAGTTTTCGTCGTTTGCGACTATTTTTTTGCGGCTTTTTACGAGGCAAACCGCCCCTCGGCATGCTCCTAAGGCTTCACAATCCCGTCGAGTCCAGAATCAGCCCCAGAACTTCAAATACTAGCAACAAAACAAATGAAAATCCAGTGCTTAACGCTTTGAATTCTTCATAATACGTGCTTTGTCTAACTGCCATTCGCGGTCTTTAATGTCTTCGCGCTTGTCGTGCTCTTTCTTACCGCGTGCAACACCAATCTTCAGTTTGCACCAGGCATTCTTCCAGTACAGCGACAGTGCCACGATGGTGTAACCTTCGCGGTTAACGCGGCCATACAGGGAGTCGAGTTCACGTTGCTTCAGCAGCAGCTTACGGCTGCGCGTCGGGTCACAGACCACGTGGCTGGAGGCAACGGCTAAGGGTTGAAAGGTTGAACCGAACAGAAAGGCTTCGCCATCGCGGAGCAGAATATAGCTGTCGCTGATGTTGGCTTTACCGGCACGAAGTGACTTAACTTCCCATCCTTGTAACGACAATCCCGCTTCATACTCCTCTTCAATGAAGTACTCGTGGCGGGCGCGTTTGTTCATGGCAACAGTGGCAGAACCGGGTTTGTGTGCTTTTTTCTTTGTCATAGTGCGGCGTATTTTACATCACTTAGTCGGTTATCGCATCCCCAGTCCAGCGGGGCAGCAGGAAACGGGATATTCTAGCACACCCTCACACGGGGACATTTTTGTTTAATCGCTGAAAATGCTATTATTCAGCGGTTTCGTGATGAACAGGAACCATTATGGCTCAGATTAGTCGTTCGGCGCTGGTCCCGTTTAGTGCCGGGCAGATGTACAAACTTGTAAATGATGTGGATGCCTATCCACAATTCCTGCCGGGTTGCACCGGAAGCCGCGTGCTGGATGCGTCTGATAATCAGATGACGGCGTCGGTGGATGTGTCGAAAGCGGGCATCAGCAAAACATTTACCACCCGCAACACCCTCACGGATAACCAGAGCATTCATATGCAACTGGTTGATGGGCCGTTCCGCAAGCTGACCGGCGGCTGGACGTTCGTCTCGCTGGGTGATGACGCCTGCAAGGTTGAGTTAAGCCTGGAGTTCGAATTCACCAACATGCTGGTAGAGATGGCCTTTGGACGTATCTTCAAAGAGCTGGCCAACAGCATGGTGCAGGCCTTCACTCAGCGCGCCAAAGAGGTCTACCGTGCCTGATATCTCCGTCGAGGTGGTCTATGCCTTGCCTGAAAAGCAGTATCAGCTTTATGTGAAAGTGGAGCAGGGCAGCACGGTAGAACAGGCCATCCTGAAGTCAGGATTGCTGGAACTGCGTCGGGAGATTGACCTCGCCAGTAATAAGGTTGGCATCTACAGTCGGCCAGTGAAACTGGATGATGAGGTTCATGAGGGCGATCGAATCGAGATCTATCGTCCGCTGATTGCCGATCCGAAAGAGCTGCGTCGTCAGCGCGCAGAGCGGGCGGCAGAAAGCAAAAAATAAGGCGTTATCACGCCAGATTCAGCGGATAACAGGCATAAAAAAGGCGCTCAGTGCGCCTTTTTTGCTGTCTGGACTTTCAAACGGTCTTTCGTTCAATCAGTCGTTGTTCGGTGACAGATTCTGCTTGTTGTCGATGTTAGTCAGAACACCGTTGCCATCGAAGTTCAGCGTCAGCGTCTGCTGCTTCACGCGCTCATGACCGGGCTCCTGACGGAAAACGTAATACCAGACGTTGCTGCCAAACGGGTCTTTCATCATCGGCGTACCGAGGGTGTAAGCCACCTGCTGCTGTGTCATACCGGTATGGATCTTGGCCACATCGTTGGCAACCAGATAGTTACCCTGGTTGATATCAGGACGATAGACCACGCGCTCTAAGGTGGAACATCCGGCGGTCATCATCAACATTACTACTGCCGCGGCAGTCAGCGTTTTACAGCGCATCTATACATTCCTTTTCCGGGGCCAAACGCCTTTTACAGGCGGCTTTCTTGCCATCAAAATCTGAACTCTGCCTGCGGCAGGCTTTATTACTTTGGCGACATAAGTGCCGATGATAATAAACCTTTTCGCTGTTGGAAACCTCTACAGAGCAAGCATATGACCACGGTGGGTTAAAAAAGTGCGCTGCTATGCGGCTAAAAGTTCTTTTGCGTTGGCCAGGGTATTGCGTGTGACCTCGCTGCCGCCCAGCAGTCGGGCCAGTTCCTGCAGACGCGCCCGCTTGTCCAGCGGCTGCATATGGGTTTCGGTCATCGCGCCATCTGTCTCTTTGCTGACATAGAAGTGCTGGTGACCGCAACCGGCAACCTGCGGCAGGTGGGTGACGCACATCACCTGGGTCGACTCGCCCAGCTGACGCAGCAGTTTACCGACGACGGCGGCGGTCGGGCCGCTGATTCCGACATCCACTTCATCGAAAATCATCGCCGGCGTTTCCATTTTCTTCGCGGTGATCACCTGAATCGCCAGCGCGATACGTGACAGTTCACCGCCCGAAGCGACTTTGCCCAGCGGCTGCAGTGGCTGACCTGGGTTGGTTGTTACCTGGAAATCGACGCGGCTCGCGCCGTCTGCCGTCAGCTGATCTGGATTAAAGGTCAGCGCGATTTTAAACTGGCCGTGCGGCATTGAGAGCAGATGCATACTCTGGGTAATCAGCTGCTGCAGCTCATCGGCATAGTGGCTGCGCTGCTGATGCAGCTGCTCAGCGCTTTGCAGCGCGGCCTGATAGTGTTCACCCACCAGTGATTGCAGGCTCTCCTGATCGCTCTCATGCTGCGACAGCAGCTCCGCTTCTGCCAGCAGTTGCTGATGCAGTTCAGGCAGTGCTTCTGGCGTGACGTGATGCTTACGCGCAAGGGCGATCTGGCGTGAAATGCGCTGTTCCAGTTCATACAGGCGGTTAGGGTCCAGATCCAGGCTGTCACAGTAGTGGCGCAGCTCATCGCTGGCTTCGGTCAGCTGAATCGCTGCCTCTTCCAGCAGGTTGTGAACGCCGTTCAGCTTTTCATCCAGCGAGGTCAGTTCTGAAATCATCTCACGCGCAGTGTAGAGCAGGCTGTTGAGATTGTTATCATCGCTGTCTGCTAACAGCTGCAATGCCTGCTGACTGGTGGATAGCAGTTGTCCGCTATTGGCCAGACGCTTGTACTCTTCGTCGATCTGCTCATATTCGCCCTGCTGCGGCGCGAAGTCGTTCAGCTCTTTAAGCTGATACTGCAACAGTTCGCGACGGGATTCGCGCTCCTGCGCCTGCTGCTGATGCAGCGCCAGGGTACGACAGCTCTGATGCCAGGTCTGATAGCTGGCGCGCATTTGCTGCAGCAGGTCGTCGTGACCGGCATAGGCATCCAGAAGATGTTTCTGGTGGTCGGGTTTGAGCAGAAGCTGATGGGCATGCTGACCGTGGATTTGGATCAGCAACTGGCCGAGATCGCGCAGCTGAGACAGCGGTACCGCTGTGCCATTGATAAAGCCGCGCGAACGTCCGTCAGCGCTAATCACCCGGCGCAGCAGACACTCGTTGCCATCATCCAGATGATTATCCGTCAGCCAGCGCTGGGCAGAAGGGGAGGACTTAAGCTGGAAGCGGGCGCAGAGGTCAGCCCGGCTGGCACCCTGACGCACCATGTCGGCATCAGCACGACCGCCCAGACATAATCCCAGCGCATCAATTGCGATAGACTTGCCGGCACCGGTCTCACCAGTGATTGCTGTCATGCCGCGTTGGAAATCAATGTCGAGCTCACGAACGATAGCGAAATTACTGATGGTCAGTTGGGCCAGCATAGGTTCACCTGTATGAATAAACACATATGGTTTTTCATACAGTATAAACTGGTTTTTTATCCAGTAAAGAGGCGCGGCGGGTTTTCAGAACAATTTTTTTGACCAGCCCAGTTTTGAACTCAGCGTATTGAAATAGCTGTAGTTTTTAGGGTGAATCAAATCAAGATGACCCGCACTGCGTCGAATCAGCACATCCTCGCCTTCCTGGATGGGCAGCGCAATCTGGCTGTCACAGCTGATTTCAAGGTCGCTGCGACGTGAAGAAAAGCGCAGACGAATGGTACTGCTGCTGTTGATCACCAGTGGCCGCGCCGACAGCGTATGCGGGAACATCGGCACCAGCACGATCGCTTCGAGGGACGGCGTCAGAATCGGGCCGCCCGCAGAGAGTGAGTAAGCCGTGGAGCCGGTGGGCGTCGAGATAATCAGTCCGTCAGAGCGCTGAGAAAAGGCGAACACTTCGTCGATGTAGACTTCGAATTCGATCATGTGCGCGACTTTTCCGGGATGCAGCACCACTTCGTTGATGGCGGAACCAATACGCGGCGAGCAGTCAGATTTGCACACCTGCGCTTCCAGCAGAAAGCGGCTCTCGACGAAATAGTTGCCCTGCAGCACCTCATCCAGCTGTTGCTGCGCATTGTCCGGGTCGAGGTCGGTGAGAAAACCGAGATTACCGCGGTTAATGCCAATGACTTTGATGTCATAACGCGCCAGCACGCGCGCTGCGCCCAGCATATTGCCGTCACCGCCCACCACGACCGCTAAATCAGCCTGCTGACCAATCTCCGCCAGCGTGCCTGTCTGTACGTCGTGAAGCGACAGCTCCTGCGCAATCTGCTTCTCAACGATCACTTGATAACCTTTGGCAGTCAGCCAGCGCCAGAGCATCTCATGCGTGGTTAACGCGGTGGGATGGCGCGGATGACCCACAATACCAATGCAGTTAAAGTGTTTGTTCATCTGGTCGGTGTTCCTTATAAGCCAAAACGGCAAGGCAATGTGATAGGTTCCCTTGAATCCGTCATACCAATCCCCATAATAAGCCAACCAGCGAAATGAATGTGCAAAACGCGGAGAAATTCATGAGTAGTAAAGAACAGAACACCCCAAACGAGCAAGTCTCAGACGAAATTCAGCAGGATCAGCAGCAACCTCAGGAAGCGGAGACAGCGGCAGAGGTGGATCCGCGTGATGAGCGTATCGCTCAGCTTGAAGCTGAATTAGCGCAGTCGCAGACCGGTGTGCGCGATGCACAGCTGCGTGCGCAGGCAGAGGTCGAGAACATTCGTCGTCGTGCCGAGATGGACGTTGAGAAGGCGCACAAATTTGCGCTGGAGAAGTTTGCCAACGAACTGCTGCCGGTGATCGATAGCCTGGAACGTGCGCTGGAAGTGGCAAACAAAGAAGATCCCCAGCTGTCATCAATGATTGAAGGGATTGAACTGACCCTGAAAGGCCTGCTGGGCGCCGTGCGTAAATTCGGTGTTGAAGTGGTCGGCGAAACCGGCGTGCCATTTAACCCGGAAGTGCATCAGGCGATGTCGATGATGGAGTCTGAAGAGTTTGAACCTAACCACGTCATGCTGGTAATGCAGCGTGGCTATACGCTGAATGGTCGCCTGCTGCGCCCGGCGATGGTTGCGGTGTCTAAAGCCAAAAGCTGATTCAACGCCTGAATCCCGTTACACGGCCGCGCACTGACGCGGCCGTGTGCTTTCTGCCGTTATGCCGGTAACACCGGTGTCCAGTCCACCGGTTTTTTACCGGCAGCGCTCAGCAGTTCATTGGTCGTCGAAAAGTGTTTGCTGCCGAAAAAGCCACGGTGCGCGGAGAGCGGCGAGGGATGCGGCGCCTGCAACACATGATGGCGCTGACGATCGATAATGCTGCCTTTTTTCTGCGCATGTGAACCCCACAGCAGAAAAATCACCCCTTCACAGTGCTGGTTAATCGCCGCAATCACATTATCCGTAAAGGTCTCCCAGCCGAATCGCGCATGGGAATGGGCTTTGCCCGCTTCAACTGTCAGCACCGTGTTCAGCAGCATCACTCCCTGCTTTGCCCAGCTCTCAAGAAAGCCGTGGTCAGGCTTCCGGAAGCCGGGAATATCCTGCATCAGCTCTTTGTAGATATTCTGCAGTGAGGGCGGCACCTGAACGCCGGGCAGCACTGAGAAGGCGAGTCCGTGCGCCTGATTTGGCCCGTGATAGGGATCCTGACCCAGGATGACAACGTTGACGTCACCCAGCTCCGTCAGGCGAAAGGCGTTGAACACATCTTTCTGCGGCGGATAGACCGTGACACCCTCGGCGCGCCGATCGGCGACCTGCTTCAGCGTCTCAATAAAATAGGGTTTCTCTTTCTCTTCAGCCAGCACGTCGTGCCAGGTCAGCTTTTCAGCCATGTTTAACTCCCATAACGTTAGTGCCGTAAGCTTAGCCGTTCCCGCCGCCGACCTGAAGGCCAAAATAATTTGAATAATGCAAATTGAGTTGAACTGACCGGGGTTTGGAGATCAACGGCTTAGCAGAAAAGCCGCCTGAACGTCTGATTAATATTGATACAGGTCAAAGCTGGCAGGAATGAAGGGTGGTATACCGGGGGCCTCAAATTTGATGTATTCACGTTTTATCCGGGAGACACAATCATGATCACTGGTATCCAGATCACTCAATCAAACAATTCACAGCTACTGAACTCCTTCTGGCTGCTGGATGAAGAGAAAGCCGAAGCGCGTTGCCTGTGTGCAAAAGCGGGCTACGAAGAAGATCAGGTTGTCGCCATCAGCGAACTGGGCGAATTTGCCTATCGTGAAGTACCGGTTGAAATCAAACCGCAGGTGCGTGTTGAAGGGGGGCAGCATCTGAACGTCAACGTGCTGCGTCGCGAAACGCTGGAAGATGCGGTTAAGCATCCGGAAAACTACCCGCAGCTGACCATTCGCGTTTCAGGCTATGCCGTGCGTTTTAATTCACTGACGCCTGAGCAGCAGCGCGACGTGATTACCCGTACCTTTACTGAAAGTCTTTAAGCAGCCTGAGTTAACAGGTGATGAAAATAAGCGCAAAGCGCACACAGCAATTTTTATCAATAGTATGAATGAGATAAACAGTTAACTGCCCGGCATTAACAGGCCAGTGTCACGAAGAAAGCGATCTGGTAGTAAAAATATTGTGAAAGGGCTGTTACTGATTATCAGATAAAAAAAATCGCCTCCTGTGAGGCGATTTTTTTATGCCTGCGATGATTTATTCCGCATTCTCGTTAGCTGGCGTACTGCCGCTTGCCTTGCGGCGTTTGCCGACATTTTTGGCATCACGATGGCGTTTTTTCACACGCGGTTTTTCAGTTTCGCTGGCTTTCTGCTCGGCACGCTTCGCCAGAACCTTTTTTGACGGTTTACCCGTGGTTTTGGCACTTGGCGCACGCGTCTCAGGACGCAGCTCATCAATCACACGCGCTTTGATCGGCTCGTTCACATAGCGGGTGATTTTACCCAGCAGCACGAAATCGTGTGCTTCAACCAGTGAGATGGCGATGCCTTTACGGCCCGCACGACCCGTACGACCGATGCGGTGCAGATAGGTATCCGCGGTACGCGTCATGTCATAGTTGAAGACGTGACTGACATCCTCAACATCGATGCCGCGCGCGGCGATATCCGTCGCAACCAGCACGTTAACGCGGCCTTCACTCAGACGCTTAATTGCTTCGTTACGCTTGGCCTGCACCATTTCGCCTTCAAGATAGCTGCTACGAATCCCCGCTTCGTGCAACCAGCTCACCAGCTCATGCAGACGTTCACGCTTACGCACAAACACGATGCTACGCGTCACATCCGGCTGTTTCAGCAGATGGATCAGTAATTTGGTCTTGTGCTGCAGATCATCAGCGCGGTAGTACCACTGCTGGATCTTTTTACGCTCACGACGGCTCGGGTCCGCTTCCAGCTCAACCGGATCGTTCAGCAGACGCTCGGCGAAGTCACGGATATTGTCGCCTTCCAGCGTGGCGGAGAACAGCAGGGTTTGCTTGCGCCAGCGCGTTTCAGCCGCGATGGTTTCGATATCCTGGGCAAAGCCCATATCGAGCATGCGGTCCGCTTCATCCAGCACCAGGGTTTCGACGGCGCGGCAGTCAAAGTTCTCTTCTTTGATGTACTGCAGCAGACGGCCGGTGGTCGCGACCACGATGTCCTGGTTTTCGCTGAACACTTCGGCATGGTTCATATAAGCCACGCCGCCGGTGATGGTGGCGATATCCAGATGGGTGTGTTTCGCCAGCTCACGCGCATGGTCGGCGACCTGCATCGCCAGCTCGCGGGTTGGGGTCACAATCAGGATGCGCGGTGGCCCGGATTTCTTACGCGGAAAATCAAGCAGGTGCTGCAACGCCGGTAACAGATACGCGGCGGTTTTCCCGGTCCCTGTAGGTGCCGAACCCAGAACGTCACGGCCCTCCAGCGCGGGCGGAATTGCAGCGGCCTGGATCACTGTTGGGCGCGTAAAGCCTTTTTCCTGCAACGCTTGTAGCAGGCTTTCGTCGAGTTCGAGTTCGGAAAATGTGGTTACTGTCATGGTCTACCTCAGTTTGGGGCGCTGATTATAGACAGATCAGACTGAATCTTCATCTGTTAATCCGTTTCGACTGCGCCTGGGGTTGTCTGCCGCGTGAATTCCCTCTGTCGTCACGTTACACTCATGCGCTGCCGTACGGCAGGAAAAAAACGATGGTAGTGACGAATGATGCAGGATAAGCCGCGTGAACGGCCACAGTTAAACAAGAACGGATTTACCTTTAAACAATTTTTTGTCGCGCACGATCGCTGTGCGATGAAAGTCGGCACCGATGCCATCCTGCTGGGGGCCTGGGCGCCGGTTGCCGGGGTAAGACGCATTCTGGATATTGGCAGCGGCAGCGGGCTGATCGCGCTGATGCTGGCACAGCGCACGCCGTCGCCGGTCGACATCGATGCGGTTGAGTTAGAACCGGAAGCGGCAGGGCAGGCGCTGGAAAATGCGCAGCAGTCGCCGTGGCCCGACCGCATTCAGGTGCATCAGCAGGATATCGCCGACTGGGCTGAGCAGTGCGATAAACGTTACTCGCTGATCGTCAGTAATCCCCCGTATTTCACGCCGGGTGTAGCCTGTTCTACTGCGGCTCGCGACAGCGCACGCGCAACGGCCTCGCTCGATCATCAGACGCTGTTACGCAGTGCCGCGTTGCTGATCGAAGAAGAGGGGATGTTCTGTGTGGTGCTGCCCACCGCCACCGGTCAGGAATTTATCGGGCTGGCGCAGGCGGATGGCTGGCATCTGCGTTTCCGGCTGGACGTGGCGGAATATGCCCATCGTCCGCCACACCGTGTCGTGCTTGGCCTGTCGCCGCAGGCCGGTGAGACGCTGCTGGAGCGCCTTGCTATCCGCGCGCCGGACACCCGTTATTCCGATGAGTGGTGCAGCCTGACGCGGGCGTTCTACCTCTTCATGTAGCCCGTCGGCGTCAGAATGGTCGGCAATGCCTCTGGCAATAAATCCGGATAGTCGCGGATATAGTGCAGGCCGCGACTCTCTTTCCGCTCCAGCGCACAGCGCACCATCAGGTCAGCGACCTGCACCAGATTGCGTAGCTCCAGCAGATTATTGGAGAGGCGGAAATGGTGATAATACTCATCGATCTCCTGCTGAAGCAGGTTGATTCGCCGCAACGCCCGTTCCAGCCGACGCGTGGTGCGTACGATGCCCATATAATCCCACATGAATAACCGCAGCTCGTGCCAGTTGTGCTGGATCACGACGCGCTCATCGGCGTCATCGACCTGACTTTCATCCCATGCAGGCAACGCAGTGACGGCTTCAATGGCGTGCAGGGTGCGGATCAGCTCCTCTGCCGCGGACCAGCCATAGACCAGACATTCCAGCAGTGAGTTGGATGCCATGCGGTTAGCGCCGTGCAGGCCGGTGTAACTCACCTCACCGATGGCATAGAGGCCACTGACGTCGGTCTGTCCATGCTGATCCACCACCACGCCACCACAGGTGTAATGTGCGGCAGGCACAATCGGGATCGGCTCTTTGGTGAGGTCAAAGCCAAAGGTCAGCAACTTCTCATAAATCATCGGGAAGTGCGCGCGAACAAACTCTTCAGGCTGGTGGCTGATATCCAGATACATACAGTCCACGCCCAGCCGTTTCATTTCATGATCGATGGCGCGGGCGACGATATCGCGCGGGGCCAGCTCGGCGCGCTCGTCAAAATCGGGCATGAAACGGCTGCCATCGGGACGCAATAGCCAGGCGCCTTCTCCGCGTAACGCTTCGGTTAACAGGAAATTCTGCGCCTGTGGATGAAACAGGCAGGTTGGGTGGAACTGATTAAATTCCAGATTGGCCACCCGGCAGCCCGCACGCCACGCCATCGCGATGCCGTCACCGGAGGCGATGTCGGGGTTGGTGGTATATTGATAGACTTTGGCGGCACCGCCGGTTGCGACGACGACGGCACGCGCCCGGCAGGTTTCAACCTGCTCGCGATTACGGTTCCAGATCCAGGCACCCACCACCCGGCGAGGACCAGGCAGGCCGATTTTATCTGAAAGGATCAGATCGACTGCGTTGGTGCGTTCCAGAATCCGGATGTTGGGATGGCTTAATGCCTGGCTCACCAGCGTGGTTTCTACCGCGTGGCCGGTGGCATCAGCGCTGTGCAGGATACGGCGATGACTGTGACCGCCTTCGCGGGTCAGGTGATAGCGCATATCGCCTGCCGCCTGCGGATCGAGATCAAAGGCGACGCCATTGTCGATCAGCCACTGCACGCAATGCCGGGCATTGCTGGCAATAAACGAGACCGCTTCACGGTCGCATAATCCCGCCCCGGCAATCAGCGTATCTTCGATGTGCGACTCAATGCTGTCTGTCTCATCAAATACCGCAGCAATACCGCCCTGCGCATACAGGGTTGAACCCTCATTGACCTGCGCTTTACTCAGAACGGTCACCTGATACTGTTTTGCCAGCCGTAACGCCAGCGACAGACCGGCGGCACCGCTGCCAACGATTAATACATCACACTCATAATCCGGGGTCACATTCATCATAATGTTTAATTTACTAAACAAGAATGCGTCTGAGCATAAGCGTAATGGGGGTTACTGTGAAGTATTTTAAACACCAGCCGCCGTTATTCGTCAGGGTATTTCTCAAAGTTACCTATAATCAGTGAGTTAAAATCCGGCCGCTTTGGGTGTGGTTTTTTATAGCAAACTTATTAAACCTAAAGGATTTAATGATGAAAAAGCTGTTGTCATAGGTTACTCTGCCTGCGATTTACGCTCCTTAAACTGAACGAAAACGAACAACCTGTGTAATGTCCATCGGAGCGGTAAATATCAGGGCGAGAAGTGAACTTCGCACCACATCACAACTCTAAGCGCATGCTTGCTCAGAACATGAGATGTGCTGGCAGTTACTTTTGCATATGAAAAATTTGGGGAGACATTACCTCGGATGAGCGAGCAGTTAACGGATCAGGTCCTTGTCGAGCGGGTTCAGAAGGGAGATCAAAAAGCGTTCAACTTACTGGTGATTCGTTACCAGCATAAAGTGGCGAGTTTGGTTTCACGCTATGTCCCCTCGGGCGACGTGCCTGATGTAGTACAGGAATCGTTTATTAAAGCGTATCGCGCACTGGACTCTTTCCGGGGCGATAGCGCGTTTTATACCTGGCTGTACCGCATTGCGGTAAACACAGCGAAAAATTACCTGGTTGCTCAGGGGCGTCGTCCGCCATCCAGCGATGTGGATGCGATTGATGCAGAAAATTTCGAAAGTGCGGGTGCATTAAAAGAAATTTCGAACCCTGAGAACTTAATGTTGTCTGACGAATTGAAACAAATTGTCTTTCGTACCATCGAGGCGCTACCTGAGGACTTGCGTATGGCAATCACCCTCAGGGAACTGGACGGTCTGAGTTATGAAGAGATCGCCGTCATTATGGATTGCCCGGTAGGCACTGTTCGATCACGTATCTTTCGTGCGCGAGAGGCCATTGATAACAAAGTTCAACCGCTTATCCAACGTTAGTGATAACGGCTACTGGAAGGGTACATAGGCATGCAGAAAGAAAAACTTTCCGCTTTAATGGATGGTGAGACCTTAGATAACGAGCTGTTTTCCGCCTTGTCTAAGGACGCAGAATTACAGAAAAGCTGGGCGAGCTATCATCTCATCCGCGACACCATGCGTGGTGATGTGGGCGATGTCCTGCATTTCGATATCTCTGCGCGCGTCGCTGCTGCCATCGAAAAAGAACCGCTGCGTACGGTCACCACGCTGATCCCTGAAGCTCAGCCAGAACCTTCCCGCTGGGAAAAAATGCCGTTCTGGAAAAAAGCGCGCCCATGGGCTGCGCAACTGACTCAGGTGGGTGTGGCTGCCTGTGTTTCACTGGCAGTGATCGTGGGCGTTCAGCACTACAATCAGCCTGCGGGCAGCGCCACACAGACCTCTGATTCGCCGGTGTTCAACACCATGCCGATGATGGGCAAAGCTTCTCCGGTAAGCCTGGGTGTGCCGTCTGATGCCTTTGACACTAACAGCTCTAATCAGCAGGTTCAGGACCAGCGTCGTCGCGTGAATGCCATGCTGCAGGACTATGAACTGCAACGTCGCCTGCATGCTGACCAGCTGCAGTTCGAAACCGACGCGCCAAAACAGGCGCAGGTTGATGTTCCCGGTAACCAGTCATTAGGACAGCAACAGCAGTAATGAAGCCGCTTTGGTATGCTGTTAGCCTGCTGACAGGCAGCCTGTTGTGGTCATCTGCCGCCCCGGCGCAAACTACTGCGTCCGGGGCGTTATTGCAGCAGATGGAGCAGGCAAGTCAGAATCTCAACTACGAATTCGCCTATATCAACGTCTCGCGCATCGGCATCGAATCGCTGCGTTATCGTCACGCGGTGATTGATAGCCGGATATTCGCGCAGTTGCTGCAGATGGACGGGCCACGCCGGGAAGTGATCCAGCGTGGCAACGATATCAGCTACTTCGAACCTGGCCTCGATCCTTTCTCGCTCCCTGGCAATCACATTATCGATGCCCTGCCGTCGGTGATTTTTGCCGACTTCACTAAGCTCGCCACCGCCTACGATTTTATTACCGTGGGCCGCTCGCGCATTGCCGATCAGATGTGCGATGTCTTGCGTATCGTTTCACGCGATGGCACGCGTTACAGCTATGTGGTCTGGCTGGATGTGGACACCAAGCTGCCGCTGCGCATCGACCTGCTCGATCGGGATGGCGAAACGCTGGAGCAGTTCCGCGTAATCAGCTTTGCGGTGGATGAAGGGGTGCGTAACCTGATGCAGGGGCTGGAGAAAGCGAATCTGCCGCCGTCGCTCTCCGTGCCGAAAGGTGATCCGGTCACGCTCACCTGGCAGCCTGGCTGGATCCCCGCCGGGATGTCGCTGGTGTCGCAGAACCGTCGCACGCTGCCGGGGCTGAACAAAAATATGGAGTCGAAGCTCTACAGCGATGGTCTGTTTAGTTTCGCGATCAACGTGACACCGGCCGATAAAACCAGCACAACGCAGACATTGCGCACTGGACGTCGTACGGTTCAGACCGTTGTGCGCAATAATAACGAAATTGCGGTGATCGGCGAGTTACCGCCTTCAACCGCAAAACGTATTGCGGACAGCATCGACCTGGGGTCACAAAAATGATGAGAGAATGGGCCACCGTGGTGGCATGGCAGGATGGCATCGCCACGCTGCACACCGAAGCAAAAACCTCCTGCAACAGCTGCCAGGCGCGTAAAGGCTGTGGCAGCCATATGCTGAATAAGCTCGGTCCGAAGAATGCCCACGTGATGCAGATCGCCAGCAGCAAGCCGCTGCAGCCGGGACAGCGCATCGAATTAGGCATCAAAGAGAGCAGCCTGCTCGGTTCGGCGCTGCTGGTCTACATGACGCCGCTGTCTGGCCTGTTCGTGGTCGCCGGTCTGTTTCAGTCGCTGTTCAATAGCGATCTGGCTGCGGCCTGCGGTGCGCTGCTGGGCGGCATCGGCGGGTTTATTGTCGCGAAAGGCGTTTCAATGAAATTCGGCGATCGCGAAGCTTTTCAGCCGGTCATTCTGAGCATTGCCTTGCCCCCTGATGCGCTGCGTGTTGAAAGCGAAGCGTAACGTACGTCCAGGCCGCGCATCCCGCGGCCTTTGTCCATTCTGCCTTGCGCAGATATCTGTTTCGCTTCCACCACGTTCCATTCTTTTATGCGCGGCGTTAACAGTGTAATATGCGTCGTCATTAATGAGGCTGACAGGATTGTGGGTAAAGAGCGATCTTCCTGAATGTGTCTGTGCTCAGGTTTTCAACTGAATTTTAAGCGAAGATATCCCAATAAATGAAGCACATAAGAAATTTCTCCATCATCGCTCATATCGACCATGGTAAATCTACGCTCTCTGACCGTCTGATTCAGATCTGTGGCGGCCTCACCGCTCGTGAAATGGCTGCACAGGTTCTTGACTCTATGGATCTGGAGCGCGAGCGTGGCATTACCATTAAAGCCCAGAGCGTGACACTCGATTACCACGCGAAAGACGGCCAAACTTACCAGCTCAATTTCATCGATACCCCAGGCCACGTAGACTTCTCTTATGAAGTTTCCCGCTCACTGGCCGCCTGTGAAGGCGCGCTGCTGGTGGTGGATGCCGGTCAGGGTGTTGAAGCGCAGACACTGGCGAACTGCTATACCGCGATGGAGATGGATCTGGAAGTGGTGCCGGTTCTGAACAAAATTGACCTGCCAGCTGCCGATCCCGATCGTGCCGCGCAGGAAATTGAAGATATCGTCGGCATTGATGCAACGGATGCTGTGCGCTGCTCAGCCAAAACTGGCGTCGGCGTACCGGAAGTTCTGGAGCGCTTAGTGCGCGACATTCCGCCGCCGGAAGGCGATCCGGAAGGCCCGCTGCAGGCTCTGATTATCGACTCCTGGTTTGATAACTACCTGGGCGTGGTTTCACTGGTGCGTGTGAAAAACGGCACCATGCGCAAAGGCGACAAGATCAAAGTCCTGAGCACCGGCCAGGTTTATAACGCTGACCGTCTGGGTATCTTCACCCCGAAACGTGTCGATCGTAATGAACTGAACTGCGGTGAAGTCGGCTGGCTGGTCTGCGCCATCAAAGATATTCTCGGCGCACCGGTAGGCGATACCCTGACAACCGCGCGTAACCCGGCAGACAAAGCGCTGCCAGGCTTCAAAAAAGTGAAGCCACAGGTTTACGCCGGTCTGTTCCCAATCAGCTCTGACGACTACGAAGCCTTCCGTGACGCGCTCGGCAAGCTGAGCCTGAACGATGCCTCGCTGTTCTATGAGCCAGAAAGCTCAACGGCGCTGGGCTTTGGTTTCCGCTGCGGCTTCCTCGGTCTGCTGCACATGGAGATCATCCAGGAGCGTCTGGAGCGCGAATACGATCTCGACCTGATCACCACCGCACCGACGGTAGTGTATGAAGTCGTGACCACCAGTGGCGATATCGTTCATGTCGACAGCCCATCCAAGCTGCCTGCGCTGAACAATATCGAAGAGCTGCGTGAACCGATTGCAGAATGTCATATGCTGCTGCCGCAGGAGTATCTGGGCAACGTCATCACGCTCTGTATTGAGAAGCGTGGCGTGCAGACCAACATGGTCTACCACGGCAATCAGGTTGCCCTGACTTACGAAATTCCGATGGCAGAAGTGGTCCTCGACTTCTTCGACCGTCTGAAATCAACCTCGCGCGGTTATGCCTCGCTGGATTACAACTTTAAGCGTTTCCAGCCTTCAGACATGGTGCGCGTTGACGTACTGATTAACTCTGAACGCGTGGATGCGCTGGCGCTGATTACCCACCGCGACAACGCGCCTTATCGCGGCCGCGATCTGGTTGAGAAAATGAAAGAGCTCATCCCGCGTCAGCAGTTTGATATTGCGATTCAGGCGGCCATCGGCAACCACATTATCGCGCGTTCAACGGTTAAACAGCTGCGTAAAAACGTCCTCGCCAAATGTTATGGCGGTGACGTCAGCCGTAAGAAGAAACTGTTGCAGAAACAGAAAGATGGTAAGAAGCGAATGAAGCAGGTTGGTAACGTTGAGCTGCCACAGGAAGCGTTCCTCGCCATTCTGCATGTCGGTAAGGACAGCAAATAAGGATTTCCAATGGCTAATATGTTCGCCCTGATTCTGGCGATAGCGACGCTGATTACTGGCATCGTATGGGTAATTGATCGTTTCAAATGGGCACCCGCGCGTCGCGCGAAACAGGCTGAGGTGCAGGCCCAGACCGGTAACTCACTCGACAGCAAAACGCTGGCGAAGGTCGCTGCAAAGCCAGGCTGGGTTGAGACCACCGCGTCTGTATTCCCGGTGCTGGCTGTGGTGTTCATCGTGCGTTCGTTTATCTACGAACCATTCCAGATTCCTTCTGGCTCGATGATGCCAACGCTGCTGATTGGTGACTTTATCCTGGTGGAGAAATTCGCTTACGGTATCAAAGACCCGATTACCCAGACGACGCTGATCCCAACCGGTCTGCCGAAGCGCGGCGACATTGCGGTATTTAAATACCCGAAAGATCCGAGTCTGGATTACATTAAGCGCGTTATTGGTCTGCCTGGCGACAAAGTCATCTATGATCCTTACAGCAAAACGCTGACGGTGAAGCCGACCTGTAGCGATGATAAAGCCTGTGACACAGCGTTAGCGGTGACCTACACCGACGTTGAGCCAAGCAACTTTATTCAGACCTTTAGCGGCTTTGATGGCAACGAAACCGGCAACGGTTTCTATCAGGTGCCACAGGGCGATACCCTACGCGGTGGTCTGCGCCTGGCGACCCGCAAAGAGACGATTGGTAACGTGACGCATGACATTCTGCTGGTAAACGAAGCGCAGAGTCAGGCAGGCATGTATTATCAGCAGCCGGGTCAGCCGCAGTCGAGCTGGGTCGTGCCGAAAGGGCAATACTTCATGATGGGCGATAACCGTGATAACAGCGCCGACAGCCGCTACTGGGGCTTTGTCCCGGAGCGTAATCTGGTCGGTAAAGCGGTCGCTATCTGGATGAGCTTTGAGAAACAAGAAGGTCAGTGGCCAACCGGCGTGCGATTCAGTCGCATCGGCGGTATCCACTAATAATATTGTCTGATTAACAGGCAAATCGGGTGGCCTCCTCAGGGAGGCCACTGCACACCAAACGGAACGTGTTGGATTGCCAGCCCCGTTTGGTATGCAGAGTCACAGACGCAACAAAGAACTGGAATCGCATGAACCCCATCCTGATTAACAAGCTTCAGCGCAAACTGGGCTACACTTTTACTCATTCGGAACTGTTACAGCAGGCACTGACTCACCGCAGCGCCAGCAGTAAGCACAACGAACGCCTGGAATTTCTTGGCGATTCAATTCTTAGCTATGTGATTGCGAATGCCCTTTATCACCGCTTCCCGCGGGTGGATGAAGGTGACATGAGCCGCATGCGCGCCACGCTGGTGCGCGGCAATACGCTGGCTGAAATGGCCCGCGAATTTGATATTGGCGAGTGTCTGCGCTTAGGGCCAGGCGAGCTGAAAAGCGGCGGTTTCCGTCGTGAATCGATTCTTGCAGATACGGTGGAAGCGCTGATTGGCGGTATCTTCCTCGACAGCGGTATTGAGCGGGTAGAGCAGCTGATTCTCGACTGGTATCAGAGCCGTCTGGACGAAATCAGTCCTGGCGACAAACAAAAAGATCCGAAAACGCGTCTGCAGGAGTATCTGCAGGGACGTCATCTGCCGCTGCCAAGTTATCTGGTAGTGCAGGTGCGTGGCGAAGCCCACGATCAGGAATTCACCATTCACTGTCAGGTGAGTGGTATGGCCGAGCCGGTCGTCGGCGTCGGCTCCAGCCGTCGTAAAGCTGAGCAGGCAGCGGCTGAGCAGGCGCTGATAAAATTAGGTCTCGAATAGATCTGTCGGGGTGACAGGTGCCGGACGGCGCTGAATCAATCACCCTCTGTCAGTTCTATCACGGCGTCAGAAGACGCTGAATGACACATGACTCAAATAGCACTCTTTCAGCGCCGCATCAGGCGCTGAACAATTCAGGACTCGAATGAGCGAAAACGTTACTTATTGCGGCTTTGTCGCGATTGTTGGCCGACCAAACGTCGGTAAATCCACCTTACTGAACCAGTTACTGGGGCAGAAGGTGTCGATCACCTCGCGTAAGCCGCAAACCACGCGCCACCGCATCATGGGCATTCACACCGAGGGCGAATATCAGGCGATCTACGTCGATACCCCGGGTCTGCACATGGAAGAGAAGCGTGCCATTAACCGTCTGATGAACCGCGCAGCCAGCAGTTCGATTGGCGACGTAGAACTCGTGATCTTCGTCGTTGAAGGCACCCGCTGGACGCCAGATGATGAGATGGTGTTGGGCAAACTGCGCGACAACAAAGTGCCGGTTGTGCTGGCGATCAATAAGGTCGACAACATTCAGGATAAAAGCATCCTGCTGCCGCATCTGCAGTTCCTGAGCCAGCAGATGAACTTCCTGGACATCGTGCCTATCTCTGCTGAGAGCGGCAAAAACGTGGATACCATCGCGGCGATTACCCGCAAGCACCTGCCGCAGGCCGATCATCACTTCCCGGAAGATTACATCACCGACCGCTCACAGCGTTTCATGGCATCAGAGATGATCCGTGAAAAACTGATGCGCTTCCTGGGAGCTGAACTGCCTTACTCCGTCACAGTTGAGATCGAGCGCTTCGTCACCAACGAACGCGGCGGTTACGACATCCATGGTCTGATCCTGGTTGAGCGTGAAGGGCAGAAGAAGATGGTGATTGGCAACAAAGGCGCCAAAATCAAAGTCATCGGAACAGAAGCGCGCAGGGACATGGAAGAGATGTTCGAAGCGAAAGTGCATCTCGAACTGTGGGTGAAAGTGAAATCCGGCTGGGCAGATGACGAACGTGCACTGCGCAGCCTGGGTTATACAGACGATCTCTGATTCAATGGAAGGCTGGCAACGCGCCTTTGTGCTGCATAGTCGTCCCTACAGCGAAACCAGTCTGTTGCTCGACCTGTTCAGTGAAAGCGAAGGGCGGGTGCGGGTACTGGCTAAGGGCGCACGTTCGCGGCGCTCGAACCTGAAAGGCGCATTACAGCCTTTTACCCCGCTGCTGGTTCGCTGGAGCGGGCGCGGGGAAGTCAAAACCCTGCGCAACGCCGAAGCGGTGTCGCTGGCTTTACCGCTCAGCGGCATCACGCTTTACTGCGGTCTCTACGTCAATGAACTGGTCTCACGCGTATTGCAGCAGGAATCTCCCTTCCCGGAACTCTTCTTCGACTATCTCAACTGTCTTCAGGCCTTAGCCTCAACGCACGGCAAGCCCGAACCGGCACTGCGACGCTTTGAACTGGCGCTGCTCGGTCACCTGGGTTACGGCGTCGACTTCCTGCACTGCGCCGGCAGCGGCGAGCCGGTCAGCGACGACATGACTTACAGCTATCGTGAAGAGCGGGGTTTTATCGCCAGTCTGGTGGTGAATAATCGCAGCTTTACCGGCCGCGAGTTGCAGGCCCTGTGCGAGCGAGAGTTTCCCGACGCCGATACCCTGCGTGCCGCAAAGCGCTTTACCCGCATCGCCCTGAAGCCGTATCTTGGCGGCAAGCCGCTGAAAAGTCAGGAGCTGTTCCGCCAGTTTATCCCGAAGAAAAAGCCCGAACAGGCAGAAGAATAGCGCTGGTCGTACCGCCTGTTTATATTTGCGCGGTACACTCAACATCACGATGGAAAAGAAGTGAGGATGGTCATGGCTGAGTTGCTGTTAGGCGTCAATATCGATCACATTGCCACGGTGCGAAACGCGCGTGGGACAAACTATCCCGATCCGGTGCAGGCAGCGTTTATCGCCGAGCAGGCGGGCGCTGACGGTATTACCGTGCACCTGCGCGAAGATCGCCGTCACATCACCGATCGCGACGTGCGTATTCTGCGTGACACGATCCAGACGCGCATGAATCTGGAGATGGCGGTCACCGATGAGATGATCGGCATCGCCTGTGATATCCAGCCCCATTTCTGCTGCCTGGTGCCGGAAAAGCGTCAGGAAGTGACGACGGAAGGCGGACTGGATGTGGCGGGTCAGCAGGAGAAGATGAACGCGGCCGTGCGACTGCTGAAAGATGCCGGCATTCTGGTTTCGCTGTTTATCGATGCCGATCACCGCCAGATCGAAGCGGCCGTTGCCACCGGTGCGCCTTATATCGAAATCCACACCGGCGCGTATGCCGAGGCACCAGAAGGTCTGGCGCGTGACGCTGAGCTGGCGCGCATTCGCCATGCCGCGACCTTTGCCGCCAGCCTGGGGCTGAAGGTCAATGCCGGTCACGGTCTGACCTACCACAACGTGCTGCCGATTGCGGCGCTGCCGGAAATGCATGAGCTGAATATCGGCCATGCGATTATCGGTCGTGCGGTGATGAGTGGCCTGCCGGATGCGGTCAGAGAGATGAAACAGCTGATGCGTGAAGCCCGCCGCTGATGGCTATTCTCGGACTGGGGACGGACATCGTTGAGATTGAACGCATCGCCGGGGTGATAGAGCGCTCCGGCGATCGGCTGGCGCGTCGGGTACTGAGCGAAGCCGAATGGCAGCAGTATCAGGCGCACAAGCAGCCGGTGCGCTTTCTTTCCAAACGCTTTGCGGTGAAAGAGGCGGCAGCAAAAGCCTTTGGCACCGGCATTCGCGGTGGCCTGGCGTTCAATCAGTTTGAAGTTTACAACGATGCGCTGGGGAAACCGGGGTTACGCTTCTTTCAGCATGCCGCCGACGTGGCGGAAAAGCTGGGCGTTAAGCATGTCCACGTGACGCTGGCCGATGAGCGTCACTACGCCTGCGCCACGGTGATCATTGAAAGCTAGCCGTGCAGCAGCACGAACTTCTCCCACAGCGCATCGCGTGATTCGGTGTGCTGTGGGTCAATGATGATGGTGTTGTCGATGGGGCAGACCCGCTGACAGGTTGGCACTTCATAATGCCCGACGCATTCCGTGCAGCGGCTGACATCAATCTCATAGATCGCATCGCCCAGTGAAATCGCCTGGTTCGGGCACTCCGGTTCACACATATCGCAGTTAATGCATCTGGACGTAATCAACAGCGCCATTTTACCCACCTGATAACAACAGAAAAAGCGCGGGTATTATACGCGCTGCCGCTGATCAGACCAGCTTTTTCACCAGCGCTTCGCTGTGACGAATGTGGCTCGACGCACGCTCCGGATCGTGTTGCACCAGCGCCATAAACAGCAGATCGGTCAGTGCCAGCTGTGCCGTCGTTGAGGAGATCGCCGCGCTGCGGGTACTCTGCTCTTCGGCTACCGTATAAAGACAGTAACTGGCGCTCTGCTGCAGCGTATTCGGCGTAAAGCCGGTAAACGCCACCACATCTGCGCCCACCTGTACCGCTTCCTGCGCCGCCAGATTGATCTCCCGCCGCTCCCCGGTGTAAGAGATGGCGAGCAGCACATCGCCTGGCCCCATCGCCTGCACGCTGGCCAGCAGGGCATGCATATCCTGTTCTGCCACCGCATTAATGCCGATCTTCATCAGCTTCCAGGAGAAATCTTTCGCCACCAGGCCTGATGCGCCGATGCCCACCAGTAAAATGCGCCGGGCATTTTTCAGCAGCTGTAACACGTCGTTGAGCTTCTCTTCGCTATTAATGTCCAGCGTGGCGCGGATCGCCGAGAGCTTTTCTGTCAGCAGCTTTTCGCCCACCATCTTAAGCGGGTCGTCACTGAGAATATGGTTATGCACGGTAATGGCATCCTTGTCCGCCAGTGACTCACTCAGGGCCAGCTTAAGCGCCGGAAATCCTTTGTATCCCAGCTTCTGAGCAAACTTCACCACGCTCGACTGGCTGACGCCAGACTCTTCCGCCAGTTTCTGTGAACTCAGATGACGCGCCCGATCGGGTTGCGACAGTAAAAAATCCGCCAGCCGACGCTCGTTCAATGCCAGACGTGGATAAAGCTGGCGAATGCGCAGCAATGAACTCATGCCCAATCCTCGTAATTCAGGGATAATCAGTGAAGAATAAACTATTCATCAGGCATTGTAGTCATCGGAATTAAAAATGACAGTCATCGCCGTACCGCCTGATGATGGCTACACTACTCTTTATCATCCCAGAATCAGCCGTAAAGGAGAGTTGTTTGACCAGGGGAACACAACGTCGCATCGTATTTTTTGACCTGGATGGCACTTTGCACCAGCAGGACATGTTCGGCACCTTTATGCGCTATCTGCTGCGTCGCCGGCCGCTGAATCTGCTGCTGGTGGTGCCACTCTTGCCAGTGGTCGGCATTGGCCTGCTGTTTAAAGGCCGGGCGGCACGCTGGCCCATGAGTCTGCTGCTCTGGTCCATCACCTTTGGCCGCTCTGAGCGGACACTGCTGCGCCTCGAAGCGGAGTTTGCGGAGTGGTTCCGCCTGCGCGTCAAAGCGTTTCCGGTGGTGCAGCAGCGCCTGACCGATTACCTCGGCAGTGATGACGCTGACGTGTGGTTGATCACCGGATCGCCACAGTCGCTGGTGGAGCAGGTCTATCATGACTCCGCCTTTCTGCCGCGCGTGAAGCTGATAGCCAGCCAGATGCAGCGCGGCTGGGGCGGACGGGTGCTGGCGATGCGCTGCCTCGGCCATGAGAAAGTCGCGCAGCTGGAAGAGAAAATCGGCACGCCATTACAGCTTTACAGCGGCTACAGCGACAGCAAACAGGACAACCCGCTGCTGTTCTTCTGTCAGCATCGCTGGCGCGTGACCCCGGCGGGTGAGCTGCAACAGCTGGAATAAGTTTTTAAAGGCTCGGTGAGACCGCTATAATGCGCCGCTTTTCAGTCGCCCGGAGTGGTCAGCGTGAAACAACAAGATGAATACTGGATGCGCCATGCGCTTGGCCTGGCGCGCCGGGCCTGGGAGCAGGGCGAAGTGCCGGTGGGTGCGGTGCTGGTTCAGAACGACCGGGTGATTGGCGAAGGCTGGAACCGGCCCATCGGCCAGCACGATCCGACGGCGCATGCCGAGATCATGGCCCTGCGCCAGGGCGGTAAAGTGCTGGAAAATTATCGCCTGCTGGATACCACGCTTTATGTGACGCTGGAGCCGTGCGTGATGTGCGCCGGAGCTATGGTGCACAGCCGCATCACGCGACTGGTCTATGGTGCGCACGACATCAAAAGTGGGGCGGCGGGATCGCTGCTGGATGTGCTGGGCCATCCCGGCATGAATCATCAGGTTGAACTGCATAGCGGCGTGCTGGCTGAAGAGTGTGCCGCCATGCTGAGCGACTTCTTCCGTATGCGTCGCGAGCAGAAAAAAGCGCTGCGTCAGGCGCAGCGCCAGAGTTAGTTCATCGCAATCTTCGGCTCAACGGCCGGATAGCCCTTCGCCAGTTCGGCCTGGGCTTCCGCCTGCTGCGTCAGACGCTTCTCCTGCTCCTGCAGATAGCCCACCAGGCTTATCTGATACTTGCGGATATTCTCCACGTAGTTATAGGCTTCATGCCCACGAGCGTAGCCATACGTCGTCTGGGTGTAGTAACGCTTCTGACTCAGCATCGGCAGACGCAGCTTCACATCCGCCCAGCTGTCTGGGTCACCGCCCTGGCGCGCCGTCAGCTTGCGGACGTCGAGCATATGGGCATAACCCATGTTATACGCCGCCAGCGCAAACCAGATGCGCTCATCTTCCGGGATGCTCTGCGGCACCTTCGCCATCATATCCTGCAGATACTGACTGCCGCCGCGAATGCTCTGTTCGGGATCGGTCCGGTCACCCACATCCAGACTCTCAGCTGTGTTACGCGTCAGCATCATCATGCCGCGCACGCCAGTAGGGGAGGTGGCCTGCGGATTCCAGTGCGACTCCTGATAGGAGATCGCGGCCAGCAGTCGCCAGTCAATGCTGGTGGCGTACTTCTCAAACAGCGGCTTGATGTCAGGCAGCGTGCTGTCGATGGCGCGCAGGAAAGTGCGGGTATCGACATAATCAAAGGTGCCGACGTGGCCGAGATATTTCTCCTCCAGCCGCGCCATCGCGCCTTCTTCACCCATCCCATTAAAGAAGTCGAGCATCGCCGCATTCAGGCTGTCATCATCGCTGTGGCGCACATACCAGGTCACCGGCTCTTCATCGGTGACGTCGAACGCGACCGCCAGCTGTGGATAGACGCGCTGCAACAGGGCGATGGTGACGGAGTCGCCAATGGTGTAATCGAGCTTACCGTCGGCTACCGCTTCCAGCAGGGCTTTCGGACTCTGATCGGTGGAGATCGCCCAGTCCAGATCGGGAAACTGACTGGAACGCGCGCTCTTCAGCGTTGAGAGGTAAGCCGATCCCGACGCAACCGTCAGCCGCCCCTTTAAGTCACCGAGGTTTTTAGGGCGCGGTTTATCCACGCGATAGACCAGCTGCTGCGAAACATTGTAGTAACCTGGCCCGGTCTGATAGCGCGTCAGGCGTTCATTGTTGTAGTTCAGGCCAGCGGCCAGCAAATCGGCTTTGCCATCGTCAAGGTCATCAAACAGATCGCTCAGGTTAGGACGCACCGTCACCTTCAGTTTGACGCCCAGATAATCGGCGAAGCGTTTTGCCAGCTCATAATCCATCCCGGCCGGTAACTGGTTCACTGTGTAGTAAGTCAATGGGGAGTTGATGGTACTGACACGCAGCACTCCCCGCGATTTGATCTGTGAAATCTGGTCCTGCCCACCCCCATACCAGGGAATGGATGGCCACAGCGCTAACGCTAACAGCACGGCAACCAGACCGATAAACAGATAATTAAATTTTAGGCGTTTCAAATAGTTATCTCTCGCTGGCTCTAAGGCCTCTGTCTTTTAAAGGCAGTATTTATCTTCTTTGAACTCCCAGAGCGAGGGGCATTTTGCGCAACTAAATCACGCTGAGCAACTTTTATAGCAGCTTTTGCGCAAATTTCAGGCAAATCCGGGTCGCCAAAAATTGTGCGCAAACGGTTTCGTCGCGAGGTCGCTTTCTCTATAATACGCCCCGTTTTCCCTGTTGCGCCCAATTTGCGTCGCCCGGCGCCCTGACGAGAGACTTATTAATGGAAATTCTGCGTGGTTCGCCCGCCCTGTCGGCATTTCGTGTAAACAAACTGCTGACCCGCTTTCAGGACGCTCATCTGCCGGTGAGTGATATTTACGCTGAGTACATCCATTTTGCTGATGTCAGCGCGCCCTTAAGCGCTGACGAACAGAGCCGTCTGCAACGCCTGCTGAAATATGGTCCCTCTCTCGCTGAACATGCCCCACAGGGTCGTCTGCTGCTGGTGACGCCACGTCCCGGCACTATTTCGCCCTGGTCATCCAAAGCCACCGACATTGCCCACAACTGCGGTTTGCCGCAGGTGCGTCGTCTGGAACGCGGTCTGGCCTTCTATGTCCAGGCTCCCCAGCTGACCGAAGCCCAGTGGCAAACGCTGGGCACATTGCTGCACGATCGCATGATGGAAACGGTCTACAGCGATCTGGCGCAGGCTGAGCAGCTGTTCGCGCACTACACGCCGCAGCCGGTGAAAAGTGTCGATCTGCTGGGTGAGGGCCGTCAGGCGCTGGTTCAGGCGAATATCTCCCTGGGTCTGGCGCTGGCAGACGATGAAATTGACTACCTGGTGGCGGCGTTTACCGCACTGGGTCGTAACCCTAACGACATTGAGCTCTATATGTTTGCGCAGGCGAACTCTGAGCACTGTCGCCACAAGATTTTCAACGCCGACTGGATTATCGACGGCGAGAAACAGCCGAAATCGCTGTTTAAGATGATCAAAAACACCATGGAGCAGACGCCGGACTACGTGCTCTCTGCTTATAAAGACAACGCCGCCGTCATGGAAGGGTCAGAGGTGGGTCGCTTCTTTGCTGACGCCGGAGAGAGCGAATACCGCTGGCATCAGGAAGCGGCGCACATCCTGATGAAGGTGGAAACCCACAACCACCCAACAGCGATCTCGCCGTGGCCAGGTGCCGCGACCGGTTCCGGTGGTGAAATCCGTGATGAAGGCGCAACCGGACGCGGCTCCAAGCCTAAAGCGGGCCTGGTTGGATTCTCGGTTTCGAACCTGCGTATCCCGGGCTTTGAACAGCCGTGGGAAGAGGACTTCGGCAAACCGGCCCGCATCGTCAGCGCGCTGGAGATCATGACCGACGGACCGCTGGGCGGCGCCGCGTTTAACAATGAATTTGGTCGTCCGGCACTGAATGGCTACTTCCGTACCTATGAAGAGCAGGTCACCAGCCACAACGGCACCGAGCTGCGCGGCTACCACAAGCCAATCATGCTGGCGGGCGGCATCGGTAACATCCGTGCCGACCACGTGCAGAAAGGCGAAATCACCGTCGGCGCTAAACTGGTGGTGCTGGGCGGTCCGGCCATGAACATCGGCCTGGGCGGCGGCGCGGCCTCATCCATGGCGTCGGGTCAGTCGGATGCTGATCTCGACTTCGCCTCGGTACAGCGTGATAACCCGGAAATGGAACGCCGTTGCCAGGAAGTGATCGACCGCTGCTGGCAGCTGGGCGATGAGAACCCGATCCTGTTTATCCACGACGTGGGCGCAGGGGGGCTCTCCAATGCCATGCCGGAGCTGGTCAGCGATGGCGGCCGTGGCGGCCGGTTTAACCTGCGTGACATCCTGAGTGATGAACCCGGCATGAGTCCGCTGGAAGTCTGGTGTAACGAATCACAGGAACGTTATGTGATGGCCGTGGCACCTGACCAGCTGGCGCAGTTCGAGGCGATTTGCCAGCGCGAACGTGCACCGTTTGCGGTGATTGGTGAAGCGACAGAAGAGCTGCACCTGAGCCTGGAAGACAGCCATTTTGACAATAAGCCGATCGACATGCCGCTTGATGTCCTGCTGGGCAAAACGCCGAAGATGACGCGGGATGTGGTGACGCAGCAGGCGCAGGGCACGGCCCTCCAGCGCGACGGCATTACGCTGGTCGACGCGGTGAATCGCGTACTGCATCTGCCTGCCGTGGCGGAAAAAACCTTCCTGATCACCATCGGTGACCGCAGCGTGACCGGCATGGTCGCGCGCGACCAGATGGTAGGACCGTGGCAGATCCCGGTTGCCAACTGTGCGGTGACCACCGCCAGCCTCGACAGCTATCACGGTGAAGCTTTTGCCCTGGGCGAACGTTCACCGGTTGCGCTGCTGGACTTCGCCGCGTCGGGCCGTCTGGCTGTCGGTGAAGCACTGACTAACCTGGCGGCAACGCAGATTGGTTCGCTGAAGCGCGTGAAACTCTCGGCAAACTGGATGTCTGCAGCCGGTCATCCGGGTGAAGATGCCGGTTTATATGCGGCGGTGAAAGCGGTCGGCGAAGAGCTGTGTCCGGCGCTGGGGATCACCATCCCGGTCGGCAAAGATTCGATGTCGATGAAAACCCGCTGGCAGGAAGGCACCGAGCAGCGTGAGATGACCTCACCGCTGTCGCTGGTGATTACCGCCTTTGCCCGCGTCGAAGATGTTCGTCGCACCGTGACGCCACAGCTGCAGGCCGAGCAGGACAACCTGCTGCTGCTGATCGATCTGGGCAACGGCGCGAATACGCTGGGCGCAACCGCGCTGTCGCAGGTCTATCGTCAGCTCGGTGACAAACCTGCCGACGTGCGTGATGCCACACAGCTGGCTGGCTTCTTCAATGCGATTCAGGCGCTGGTGGCTGAGCAGAAACTGCTGGCTTACCACGATCGTTCCGATGGCGGTCTGCTGGTGACGCTGGCCGAGATGGCCTTTGCCGGTCACTGCGGCATCGACGTTGACATCGCCTCGCTGGGTAACGATGCGCTGGGCGCCCTGTTTACCGAAGAGCTGGGCGCGGTGATTCAGATCAACGCCGCCGATCGCGGCGCGGTTGAGCAGATCCTGGCGGATCACGGCCTGGCCGCCGCCACGCATCTGCTGGGCAGTGCGCAACCGGGCGATCGCTTTGTGATCCGTTCCGGTGACAGCGCGGTTTACAGTGAAAGCCGTAACACGCTGCGCACCTGGTGGGCAGAAACCACCTGGCAGATGCAGCGCCTGCGTGATAACCCGGCGTGTGCCGATCAGGAGCATGAAGCGAAGAAGAACGACAGCGATCCTGGCCTGAACGTGAATCTGACCTTTAATCCACAGGAAGATGTGGCGGCGCCAATGATCGCTACCGGCGCGCGTCCGCGCGTCGCCGTGCTGCGTGAGCAGGGCGTCAACTCCCATGTGGAGATGGCCGCCGCCTTTGATCGGGCTGGTTTTACCGCCATTGACGTTCACATGAGCGATCTGCTGGCCGGTCGTCGCGGTCTGGAAGAGTTCCAGGCGCTGGTGGCCTGTGGCGGCTTCTCTTATGGTGATGTGCTGGGGGCCGGTGAGGGCTGGGCGAAGTCGATTCTGTTCAACCCACGCGTGCGTGACGAGTTCGAAACCTTCTTCCACCGTCCGCAGACCCTGGCGCTGGGCGTCTGCAACGGTTGCCAGATGATGTCGAATCTGCGTGAACTGATCCCAGGCAGCGATCTCTGGCCGCGCTTTGTGCGTAACCAGTCTGAGCGCTTTGAAGCACGTTTCAGCCTGGTCGAAGTGGCCGCCAGTCCATCACTGCTGCTGGACGGTATGGCCGGTTCGCATATGCCTATCGCGGTTTCGCACGGTGAAGGCTTTGTTGAAGTGCGTGATGCGACGCATCTGGCGGCGCTGGAGTCGAAAGGTCTGGTGGCACTGCGCTTCGTCGATAACTTCGGCAAGGTGACAGAAACCTATCCGGCCAACCCGAATGGTTCTCCGAACGGCATTACCGCCGTGACCAACGAAAGTGGTCGCGTCACCATCATGATGCCGCATCCGGAGCGTGTGTTCCGCACCGTCAGCAACTCCTGGCATCCGGCAGAGTGGGGCGAAGACAGCCCGTGGATGCGTATTTTCCGCAATGCGCGCAGACAGCTGGGTTAATTTAATCCGCTGAAATGAACAGGAGGCCAGTGTGCCTCCTGTTCTTTTTTACGCCGCTGTTGGGAAATGACGACAATAGGGATATCGCGCTGTCTCTGTATGGCGACATCTATCCCGTTGATTTTTAAATGCGCGTGCATCGGGCGTGAATTGCTGTCGCCGTGCGGAGACAGTTTGTCCCTGTTTACATCGGAATTTTCGCAAGAGTGATCGGGCAGGCTGATTCAATCTGCTGAAAAATATAATGATTTATTTCCTGGCATGGAACTTGCTATACTCCTGCAGCTGCTCACTCACCTGTTTATGATTGCCCCGCTTAGCGGAAAAGAGCTCATAAAGCCCGAATGACGCACCAAACGGAGCCTGCCGTCCACCTGACCGATAATCGCTTGCGTTATCAAACACCGGACGTAACGTTGAGTAAGGCTCCACCCATTCTTACGCGATGCATGACGCGTCGTGCCAGCGGCAGGCCATTGAGCCTGCCGTTTTCTTTTGTTCCCTTTCTTCTGCCGACACCTTTCTTCCGCTGAAATAGTCCGCTAGCATCCAGACAGCAAATCTTAAGGAAGCGGCTGCGTGAAAAAATGGCGTTTATTTCCCCGTTCTCTGCGTCAGCTGGTGCTGATGGCGTTTGTACTGGTGCTGCTGCCCTTGCTGGTGCTGGCCTGGCAGGCGTGGGAGAGTCTCTCTGCATTAAGCGAACAGGCCGCGGACACTAACCGCAATACCTTCACCGACGTGCGCAGAAGTGAGGCGATGGCGCGAACGGCGGTTGAGCTGGAGCGCAGCTATCGCCAGTACTGCGTGCTGGATGATGCCTCGCTGGCGCGCCTCTATCAGACTCAGCACACCCGCTACAGTCAGATGCTGAGCTCACACAGCGCCAGCCTGCCCGAACTGCCCGCCTTCCAGACCTTACAGGCGACGCTGCCGCTGCTGACGCCCCTGAAATGCGATAACGGCAACCCGGTTCCGGCTGCCGCAGAGGCGCTGGATCGTTTTTCTGCCACAAACGCACAGATGGTGCAGGACACGCGCGAAGTGGTCTTTTCGCGCGGCTTACAGCTGCAACGTGAGATTGCCGATCGCGGCCAGTTTTTTGGCTGGCAGGCGCTGATTCTGTTTATCATCAGTCTGGCGCTGATGACGCTGTTTACCGGCATGATTATCGGCCCGGTCAAGCGCATCGAGCGGATGATCAACCGGCTTGGCGAAGGGCGGGAACTGGGTAACAGCGTGATCTTTCGCGGCCCGCGCGAGTTACGCTCGCTGGGACAGCGCATCGTCTGGCTCAGCGAACGGCTTGCCTGGCTGGAATCACAGCGTCATGAATTTCTGCGCCATCTCTCTCACGAACTGAAAACGCCGCTGGCCAGCCTGCGTGAAGGCACCGAACTGCTGGCGGACGAAGTCGCCGGATCGCTGAATGCCGATCAAAAAGAGGTGGTGACGATCCTTGACGGCAGCAGTCGTCATCTGCAGCGGCTGATTGAACAGCTGCTCGATTACAACCGTAAACTGGCGGATGGCCCGATTGAGCTCAAGCCGGTCAGCGTAGCGGAGATCGTGGAGGGCGTGGTGAATGCACATGCGCTGTCGGCGCGTGCCAAACTGATGCAGACGGTGGTCAGTCTTGAGGTCAGCCACTGCCTTGCCGAACCGACGTTACTGATGCGGGTCATCGATAACCTCTATTCGAACGCCGTGAACTACGGCAGCGAATCCGGTACCATCTGGCTTCGCAGTCAGCAGCAGGGCGATCGGATCTGGATTGAGGTCGCGAATAGCGGCACGCCGATTCCGCCGGAAGAGCAGGCAATGATTTTCGAACCGTTCTTCCAGGGCAGCCAGCAGCGTAAAGGGCCGGTAAAAGGCAGCGGGCTGGGACTGAGTATTGCCAAAGATTGCCTGCGCCGGATGCACGGCGACCTGACGCTGGTCCCCTGCGAGCAGGCTGACGTCTGTTTTCGAATTGAACTGAACACCACAGCCGGGAAAGTCTGACCGATGAAATATTTACCCGCTTTGCTGTTGAGCACGCTCACTACGCTGCTCCTCAGCGGATGTACGACCTCCCCGGCCACCTCCTCTTTGCCGTCAGGCCATCAGGTGGCGGAACCCGAGGTCAGAATTGCTGATTATCTGGCGACACCCTGTAGTGACCTGTGGACGATGGAGAACAGTGCGGCGCTGGGGAATACCCTTTACTGGATGCGGGCGATCGACTGTGCTGAACGTCTTTCACCCGCCGGGGCCCGTGCCGAAGCCCATCGCTGGCCGGCAGAGAACTGGTCGCGCGCCTTTAAACAGGGCGTGCTGATGTCCAACGGCAACGTGACGCCGGTGGAGCGTCGTCGCTATGTGGAAACCCTGGATCGCTACAGCAGCGATTTCCCGCAGTCTGTGCGCCCGCTGATTCAGCTGTGGCGCAGCAATCAGACTGCGCAGCTTGACCTCAGTGAAGCGCGCACCCGTTATGTTCATCTGCAGCAGAGCAGCGATACGCAGCTGGAGGCGATGCGCCTGCAGATGGTGAAACAGCAGCAACAGCTCAGCGATACGCAGCATAAGCTGGAGCGGCTGACTGACATCGAGCGCCAGCTTTCATCACGCAAAGCCCCGGATGTGTCCGACAGCAGTCATGGCACGGCGCTGCCGCAGGATGAGGAGCAATAATGGTGAGACAAGCGGCAAAATTGCTGCTGGTGGATGACGATCCCAGCCTGCTGAAGCTGCTGGGCATGCGCCTTCGCAGCGAAGGGTATCAGGTCACCACGGCAGGCAGCGGACCTGAAGCGTTGCGTCTGCTGCAGAAAGAGAAGATCGAGCTGGTGATCAGCGATCTTCGGATGGATGAGATGGATGGTCTGGCGCTGTTTGGCGAGATCCAGAAGCGCCATACCAACTTGCCGGTGATTATCCTGACGGCGCATGGCTCCATCCCGGACGCCGTTTCCGCCACGCAGCAGGGCGTCTTCAGCTTCCTGACCAAGCCGGTGGATAAAGATGCGCTTTATAAAGCCATCGATGAGGCGCTGGCACAGCAGGCGCCGGTCAGTGATGACCGCTGGCGTGAGGCGATTGTTACCCGCAGCCCGCTGATGTTACGGCTGCTGGAGCAGGCGCACATGGTGGCGCAGTCTGACGTCAGCGTGCTGATTAACGGTCAGAGCGGCACCGGTAAGGAGATGCTGGCGCAGGCGATTCACGCAGCCAGTCCGCGTAACGGCAAACCTTTTGTCGCCATTAACTGTGGCGCACTGCCGGAGCAGCTGCTGGAGTCAGAGCTGTTCGGCCATGCCAAAGGGGCGTTCACCGGTGCGGTCAGTGCCCGTGACGGTCTGTTTAAGACCGCTGGCGGCGGCACGCTGTTCCTGGATGAGATTGGCGATATGCCGCAACCGCTGCAGGTTAAGTTACTGCGGGTGCTGCAGGAGCGTAAGGTCAGGCCGCTGGGCAGCGATCATGATATTGAGATCGACGTGCGGATCATTTCCGCCACCCATCGCGATCTGCCCAAAGCGATGGAGAAAAAGGAATTTCGCGAGGATCTCTTCTATCGTCTGAATGTGGTGAATCTGAAGATTCCGGCACTGCATCAGCGCACCGAAGATATCCCGCTGCTGGCGAATCATCTGTTACGGCAGGCGGCGGAACGGCATAAGCCGCAGATTCGCAGTTTTTCGGTCGATGCGATGAAGCGTCTGATGGCCGCCAGCTGGCCGGGCAACGTGCGTCAGCTGGTTAACGTGATTGAGCAGTGTGTCGCGCTGAGTTCATCGCCGGTGATCAGTGATGCGCTGGTGGAGCAGGCGTTAAGCGGCGAAAACAGCGCGTTGCCGACCTTTGCGGAGGCGCGCAATCAGTTTGAGCTGAACTATCTGCGTAAGCTGCTGCAGATGACTAAAGGCAATGTGACCAACGCCGCACGTCTGGCTGGGCGCAACCGCACGGAGTTCTATAAGCTGTTGTCTCGTCATGAACTGGACGCCAGTGATTTCAAAGAGTAGCGGAGGCTGCGAAGTGATACCGGCAGGTTGCCTGCTCAGGCCCGAATCAGACAGGGTGCGGTCAGCATGATGTGACAGCGCTTGCGGCAGCCTGAAGAATCCCGGATATTACCGCCCGACAGCGCCAGCAACATTTATACTTGATAAACCCTCTGACCATGGAGGGAGTGAAAAAGGGTCTGACATGAAAAAGATTGATGCGATTATCAAACCATTCAAACTCGATGATGTCCGTGAAGCTCTGGCGGAAGTCGGCATCACCGGGATGACCGTGAGTGAAGTGAAGGGCTTTGGTCGCCAGAAAGGGCACACCGAGCTGTACCGCGGCGCAGAGTATATGGTCGATTTTTTACCTAAAGTGAAAATCGAGATGGTGGTGGGCGACGATATCGTTGATACCTGCGTTGAGACCATTATGCGCACCGCGCAGACCGGCAAAATCGGTGACGGTAAGATCTTCGTCTTCGACGTGGCGCGCGTAGTGCGTATCCGTACTGGCGAAGAGGATGAAGAGGCGATCTGATCGTCTTTTTATCCGCTCTTTATGAGCATAAAGAAGCCCGCGCTGCGGGCTTTTTTTATGCCTGGTGGTCGGATATTTTCAGCGGTGAAATCGAGCTAGCTAAGGGAACACGGTCAGATCGGAAAGGCGCAAAACCCGCCGTCCATGGCACGCTCGGCCCGCGCGATTACGCACCTCATCCCTGAGGTGCGCCCGTAAACGGGCCAACGCTTTGCGTTGTTCAAAAACGCTCCCGGCGTTTTTGTCCATGTCGCGGGACGCTTTCCTCTTCTGCCCATGTTCCCTTCGCTTTTAGCTTATGCGTAGCTGCCGGTTCACATCGGAGTGCCGGTTATCTAAGCCTGTAGCGCGGGCTATTTTATCGCTCAATCACATGCCTTTATGCGGGCCAAACAGTTCGTAATGAATGCGTGCATCTGCCACACCGGCATCACGCAGCTGCGACACCACATGCTGCATAAAGGGCAGCGGGCCGCAGAGGCAGAAGTGAGTGTCGGGTGAGGCGAGACGTGCGTAGATCGCGCTGATATCCATCAGACCCCGCGCGTCATAGTGACCGGCATCTTCAACGGCGGGTTCGCGATACCAGACATGACTGACGAAATCGGCGAGCTGTGCGCCAGTGGCACGAACTTCCTCGTCAAACGCGTGCTGTTTGCCGTTCTCTGTGGCGTGCAGCCAGCTGACCGGCGCGCGGTGCTGACGGGCCGCCAGCGCATGCAGCATCGCCAGCATCGGCGTCTGACCTACGCCTGCGGAGATAAGCGCTACCGGTGTGCCAGGATCGACCTCCAGGAAGAAGTCGCCGTGCGGCGCGGCAAGCATCAGCTCATCACCCACTTTGCCATTCTGATGCAGCCAGCCGGAGACGGTGCCCTGCGCTTCACGTTTGACCGCAATCCGGTACGCTTTGCCGTTGCTCAGATGAGTCAGCGAATACTGACGAATCTGGTGATGTTCGAAGCTGGCAGGCTGAAGGTGTACTGTCAGATACTGACCGGGCTTAAAGGCGGCGACCGGGCCGCCATCCACGGGACTGAAGGTAAAGCTTTTAATCACCTCGCTCTGCTGCTCAATTGCGCTGATACGAAACGCACGGGTGCCACGCCAGCCGCCGGTTTGCTGTTCGGTCTCCTGATAAATTTCCTCTTCGCGATTGATGAAGACATTTGCCAGGACGCCATAGGCCCGGCCCCAGGCAGCCAGTGCCTCTTCGCCCGGATTCAGCAGTTCTTTGATTGTTGCCAGCAGATTTTCACCCACGATGGCGTACTGCGCAGGCTGAATATTCAGGCTGGTATGTTTCTGCGCAATCTTTTCCACCGCAGGCAGCAGCACGGCCAGATTCTCCAGATTCGCGCCGTAAGCGCAGATGGCATTAAACAGAGCTTCGCGCTGATCGCCGTTGCGCTGGTTATTCATGTTGAAGACGTTTTTCAGTTCCGGATGCTGCGACAGCATGCGGTCATAAAAGTGGGCGGTCAGCTTTGGACCGCAGGCGGCGAGGGCAGGCAGGGTCGATTTAACGGTGGCGATAGTGTGTGCATCAAGCATATCAGTGGCCTCTTTATAAACATGTATTTTAAATGCATCTTATAGCCGCTTCGCCTGTGGTGTAAATAACCCGGTAAACTTTCTGGTTGTCCAGGTGGCAAGTTTCAGGTGCATGATCACAAGCCGCCGTCACATCCTGGAGAAAAAATGGGGCGCCTGAACAGGGGAAAAAGGTGTAAAAAAGCGCTGCCAGTAGCCAGCCAATCGTTTGCGTAAAAAGAGGCGGTTCACCCTACCTTCACCTGTTAAAACGGTTTACACTGTGGGCCTTCGCCCCTGAAGGGGGGTAAATACCGTCAGAAAGTTAGCTGAGTCAGGAGATCCGGATGTTAAAGCGTGATATGAACATTGCCGATTACGATGCCGAGTTGTGGCAGGCGATGGAGCAGGAGACAGTGCGTCAGGAAGAGCACATTGAACTGATTGCTTCTGAAAACTACACCAGCCCGCGTGTTATGCAGGCACAGGGTTCTCAGCTCACCAATAAATACGCTGAAGGTTATCCGGGCAAACGCTACTACGGCGGCTGTGAGTACGTTGATATCGTTGAGCAACTGGCCATTGACCGTGCAAAAGCGCTGTTTGGTGCCGATTACGCTAACGTGCAGCCGCACTCAGGTTCACAGGCTAACTTCGCGGTATACACGGCGCTGCTGCAGCCGGGCGATACCATCCTCGGCATGAACCTGGCGCACGGTGGACACCTGACTCACGGCTCACCGGTTAACCTGTCGGGCAAACTCTATAATGTGGTTGCTTACGGTATCGATGAGACCGGCAAAATCGACTACGATGAACTGGCTGAACTGGCGAAAACCCACAAGCCAAAAATGATCGTTGGCGGATTCTCAGCGTATTCCGGCGTCTGCGACTGGGCGAAAATGCGCGAAATCGCGGATAGCGTGGGTGCATGGCTGTTTGTGGATATGGCGCACGTTGCTGGCCTGGTTGCCGCAGACGTCTATCCAAGTCCGATCCCGCATGCGCACATCGTGACATCGACCACCCACAAAACGCTGGCGGGTCCGCGTGGTGGTATCATTCTGGCGAAAAACGGCGACGAAGATTTCTACAAGAAGCTGAACTCTGCTGTCTTCCCTGGCGGTCAGGGCGGTCCTCTGATGCACGTTATCGCCGGTAAAGCGGTTGCCTTTAAAGAGGCGATGGAGCCGGAATTCAAAACCTACCAGCAGCAGGTGGCAAAAAACGCCAAAGCGATGGTTGAGGTGCTGATTGAGCGTGGCTATGACATCGTTTCTGGCGGCACCCATAACCATCTGTTCCTGATCGATCTGGTGAGCAAAAACCTGACCGGTAAAGAAGCGGATGCGGCGCTGGGCCGTGCCAACATCACCGTTAACAAGAACAGCGTGCCAAACGATCCGAAAAGCCCCTTTGTGACGTCCGGTATCCGTATCGGTACGCCATCCGTTACCCGTCGTGGCTTTAACGAAGCGGACGTGCGCGAGCTGGCTGGCTGGATCGCCGATGTGCTGGATAACGTCAATGACGAAGCGACCATTGAGCGCACCAAGAAGAAAGTGCTGGATATCTGCAGCCGTCTGCCGGTCTACGCTTAATCGTTAACCTGTTGTGAGGCAGCATAAAAAGGATGGCATCTGCCATCCTTTTTTATTGCCTGTCCCGCAGGGCTCTGCCAGAGTAGCGCCCACTTATGCTGCCAGGCAGCAAACCTGCTGGAGGGAATATGGCAATCGGCTCCGCCAGATGGCTCGGATTGGGCTACTTCACTTACTTCTTCTGTTACGGCATCTATCTGCCATTCTGGGGCGTGTGGCTGAAAGGCACCGGCCTGGATGCTGAAAAGATTGGCCTCCTGCTCGGCTGTGGCATGGTGGCGCGCTTTGTCGGCAGTCTGCTTATCGCTTCTCAGGTCAAAAATCCTTCAAAATTAATTACGGCGCTGCGTCTGCTGGCGCTGATGACCTGCCTGTTCGCCGCCGGTTTCTGGGTGGGTGAGCAGTGGATGTGGCTGCTGACGGTGATGATCGGCTTTAACCTCTTTTTCTCGCCGCTGGTCCCGCTCAGCGATGCGCTGGCCGCTACCTGGACCCGGCAGATTGGGCTGGCCTACGGACCGGTCAGGCTGTGGGGATCGCTGGCTTTTGTCATCAGCTCGGCGTTAACCGGCGTGCTGGTCAGTGCTTACTCCTCTAATGCCATTCTGCTGCTGCTCTCCGTCGGTGTGATTTCTATGCTGGCGGGCATGATGCTGACACCCGTTACTCAGCCGCAGGGCAATGAGCGGCAGGGCGCGGCGGGCGGCGGCTGGCAGGTGTGGCGTGCGTTGCTGCGTGAGAATGCAGTCTGGCGATTCATGCTCTGCGTGACGCTGCTGCAGGGCGCGCATGCCGCCTATTACGGCTTCAGTGCTATCTGGTGGCAGGAGAGCGGCTATTCCGCCTCGACGGTGGGTTATCTCTGGTCGCTGGGCGTGGTGGCGGAGATTGTGGTGTTTGCCCTGAGCAACCGGCTGTTCCGCCGCTGGAGCGCGCGCGATCTGCTGCTGCTTTCGGGCATCTGCGCGCTGATCCGCTGGAGTCTGATGGGAGCCACGACCGCGCTGCCGCTGCTGATTGTGGCGCAAATCCTTCACTGTGGCAGCTTCACCGTCTGTCATCTGGCGGCGATGCGCTTTATCGCGGCGCGTCAGGGCGCAGAAGTGATCCGCCTGCAGTCGCTCTATTCCGCGCTGGCGATGGGCGGGGGTATAGCGGTGATGACGATGATCTGCGGCGTGCTGTTTACCCATCTGCAGGGACATCTGTTCTGGGTAATGGCGCTGGTGGCGCTGCCCGCGCTGTTCCTGCGTCCGGGCTACGACTCCAGTAAATAACGAATGCGCTGCTGATGGTGTAACGTCAGCGGCAGTTCGGCATGCACCAGCGGCGGAGAGAACAAGGGCAGCGAAGTCGGGTAGGGCGAGATGATGATATCGACATCCCGCGGCGCGCCATCCCGCTGAAACTGTTTTATGTCCTGATAGGTAATATTGACAGGCAGAAGGGTGATCTCCCGGATCTGCTGCTCCACATCCTGCTCCAGATCGGCGTCGTCGCCGGTCAGGATCAGCACCTGCTTTTCCTGCAGCGCACTCTCCTGCATCAGCCAGGCACCAAAAATAATAGTGACTAAGCTCACCTCTTCCGGCGTAAAAGTGATGTTGTAATGCTGCTCAAAAGCCTGCAGAGCCTCATGCGTCGTGCGCAGCAGGCGAGGATAGAGGCGGCTGACATCCAGTGCCACGCTATTGTCGATACCGATATTGAAGTGAGTGCGATCCAGCGCCTGCGCCAGATGAGGATAGAGCTGGTTTAGCAGTTCGTCGCGGTCCGCGAAGGTAATCCCGGCACAGGCTTCAAAGTCATTGATCAGCTGCTGAGTGGCGTTCATTAACTGCTGCTCAGCAGGATGGGCAATGGCGTCAACGACGGGCGTATGGATCTGGCTGAACAGCAGCGTCCAGAAGTCGGCTTCGCTGACGGGCGGGGCAATGTGGCAGCGTTTGCGCCAGTGGTAAATCACATCCTCGGCGGCCTGCCGCTCAGGCTTCTGCTGCAGCCACAGGCACTGCGCCTCACTGAACAGCACCGGCTGACGCTGGCACAACCCGTACTTCATGAATATCTGCAGAAACAGCCGGTCGCGTTCGCTGAAGTCGCGCTTCAGACGCAGGCTGCAGTGCTGAATCAGTGCCTGTAAATTGGTCTCATCCCACAGCGCCTTTTCAATCTTCATCACCTTCAGGCGCTGACGCAGAGGAGCGGCAAAATGCGCGCAGACGAACGCCTGCGACAGACGCAGACTGCGTCGCAGGTTGTGCAACAGACAGAGGCGCCGATCCAACTCTGTTCCATGAAGACGAAAGCTGCCATCCACCATCTGATGCAGTTCCAGCTGGTGATATCGCTGTATCTCAAGGCCCACATCCGCGATATCCTGTCGGGCAACGGCAGGATCGACGCCATTCAGCTGGCAGACTTTTTCAAGCGTAAGCAAAGGTGTCGGCAGAAACAGCAGCAATAAAAGATGGCACTGACGCTGTGAACGGGAGAAGAGTGGTGCCAAAGGGGTAGCAGAACTCATCAATCAGATTTCCAGCAGGCTATTTTGAGCTAAGAATAGTCAACCCGGTCAGCGCCTGCGCGCTTTACGCGGTTTATTTGCCGGAGGTTTAAGGCGGGTCACATAATTTTGTTACTTATAGATCCTTTTCATCGGAAACGTTACTTTATAACATTATGAAACGCGCACTCTTTGCTTTGCTGATGGTATTAAGTCCGGCTGTGCTGGCACATCCGCACAGCTTCATCGATATGAAAACGGAACTGGTGGTGCAGGGCGATACCTTTACCGGATTAAAGATGACCTGGACCATGGATGAGATTACCTCCGCCGATCTGCTGTATGACGCGGGCGACGCAAAACCAGGCAGCGTGGTGTGGAAAAAGCTGGCGGCGGGCGTGATGGCGAACGTGCTGGGCCAGCACTACTTTTCTGAAATCTGGCACAACCAACAGCGGGTAAAGTTTTTGAATCTGCCAACGGAATACAATCTGTCGCGTAACGGCCATAAAGCCGTGCTGGAATTTATTCTGCCGCTGGCTGAACCCCCGAAGCTGACCGGCCAGCGCTTTGAAATCCTGACCTTTGATCCCACCTATTTTGTCGATATGTTCTACGACAAACCTGGCGCGTTAACGCTGCCACCGGCGCTGCAGACGCGCTGCCAGTTTGCGCTGAATACGCCAAAGCCCAATGACTCCCTGAAGCAATATGCCCTGTCGCTGGATAAAGCGGATGCCCCGGCCGAAGAGATGGATCTGGGTCGCCAGTTCGCGCAGACGGTGGTACTGACATGTCAGTGATCTCCACACCGTTACGGGCCACCCGACTCTGGCCACTCTGGCTGATGGCAGGACTCTTCCTGGGTTGTGGGCTACTGGTCTGGCTTTACTGGTCGCAGATTCTGCTGCAGAGCGTGCTGTGGCAGAAAGATCTGCACCGGCAGATGACTCAGCTATTACAACAGGTGGCGGAGCAGCCCCAGCAGGCTGGCATGTCGCTGGTGATCTTCAGCCTGCTGTATGGCGTGCTGCACGCGCTGGGTCCGGGCCACGGCAAAGTGGTGATCGCGACCTTTCTGGCGACCCATCCGAGCCGCGTCAGAACCAGTATCAGGCTGACGCTGCTTGCCTCACTGCTTCAGGGATCGGTCGCGATTGTGCTGGTAACGGTGATGCTGGTGGTGCTGAAAACCTCGTCGCGCCAGCTGCATCTCAGCAGTTTCTGGCTGGAGAAGGGCAGTTATCTGCTGGTAATCGGGCTGGGTGTGATGATCGGCTATCGGGCGCTGCGTTCGCTGTGGCGGGCATTGCATCCCCGGCCCGCTCCGGTATTTCGTGCTTTCCAGCCTCAGCCTCAACCTCATCATCAGCATGATGAGCTGTGCGGCTGTGGGCATGCGCATCTGCCGACGCCGCAGCAGATAAACGGCAACGTCAGCTGGAAAACCCAGTTGCTGGTGGTGGTGTCGATGGGATTACGTCCCTGTTCCGGCGCGATTATGATGCTGCTGTTTGCCAAAGTAATCGGTGTTTATGGCTGGGGCATTCTCTCTGCTGCGGTGATGGCGGTCGGTACGGCACTGACCATTTCAGCGATTGGCCTGCTGGTGCAGCAGGCGCGTTCGGTGGCGCAACGGCTGGCCCGGCCTGGTGCTGCCACCGGCATAACGCGACTGCTGATCCCCGTGATGGCCCTGGTCGGCAGCCTGATTTTAATCGTGGCGGGTATCGCATTATGGCAGTCAGCCCAGCTGACACTGGGCGGCGGCATTCGACCTTTCTGACTAAAAACGCAGCGGAAATAAAGTTTCCGCTGCGCTCTTCTCCTCGTTAATTATCTTTAAATTCACCCCGTTAATTATTTCTCTGCCTGCTTTAGTGGTGAAATAAGAATTCCCTGTCTACGCTGTTAATACCAAAACGGCATTCCGCCGTCGGGATGATAAAAGATCAAGACAGCTTTCTGTTTATTGCGAGGAGTATATTTCATGGCTGATACCCGTATTAATAATGGCTACACCGAAACGCTGGCGACCGGGCCCGCTGGATTACCGCTGAAGCGTATTTCCTGGAGCGCCGTGTTTGCCGGTGTCATTTGTGCGTTAATCGTTCACATCATTCTGACGCTGCTGGGAACCGCCATTGGTGCTACCACCATTGATCCGATGAAAGAACAGAATCCTCTTGATGGCCTTGGCACTGGCGCACTGGTCTGGACGGCCATTGAAATGCTGGTCGCGATGGCGGCAGGTAGTTATGTTGCCGGTCGACTGGCGCAGCGCGAAGGCGCACTGCACGGTTTACTGATGTTTGGCCTTAGCACAATTTTCACTATTTACCTGGCTATTACACTGGCGACCAGTGTATTAGGTGGTGCGATGAATATTGTGGGTTCAGGTTTCCAGGCGCTGGGAAGTGGTATTTCCGCTGCTGCGCCTTCGGTTACTCAAATGGCTAAAGAAAAGCTGCAGGAGAATAATATTAATTTAGATAACCTGCAGAACGAACTGGAAACAACATTACGCCAGACCGGTAAGCCGGAATTACAGCCAGAGAATCTGAAGCAGGATGCAAATAAAGAAGCGCAGAATGCAGAAAACCAGGCTAACAACACCGCGAACCATCCGCAGACAGCGGATACCGATCTGACTAACTGGGTAAAAGGTGTGATGGATCGTCATTCAGATACCCTGCAGGCCGCCGACCGCGATGCGCTGAAAAATATTATCAAAGCGCGTACCGGTAAAAGCGATCAGGAAGTGGATCAGATTGTCGCCAAAACTGAGCAGAGCTATCAGCAGGCCGTTCAGAAGTATCAGGAACTGAAACAGCAGGCCGAACAGAAAGCGCGTGAAGCCGGTGAGAAAGCCGCTGCTGCCACCGCTAAAGCAAGCTGGTATGCCCTGATTCTGCTGATCATCGAAGCCGTACTGGCTGGTGTGATGGGTAGGGTAGGTCGTCGTACTCAGCCCCGTCAGGTGCTGGCACACGAACGTCGTTAATCATCACTGAATAACAGGCAATAAAAAAGGCGGCTGAGAGGCCGCCTTTTTCTGTACTGAAACTTAGCGTTTTAACGCTTCACTCAGCTCATCACGCATGTTCGACAGCATCGATTTCACTACGCGTGGGTTACCCGCGACCAGGTTACCTGACAGCAGATAGCCGTGGTTACCGGTGAAGTCAGTGACCAGACCGCCCGCTTCGCGAACCAGCAGTTCACCCGCCGCAAAATCCCATGGCTTCAGGCCAATTTCAAAATAGCCATCAACGCGACCCGCAGCCACATAGGCCAGATCCAGCGCAGCAGAACCGGTGCGACGAAAATCAGCGCACTGGGTAAAGAGTTTGGTCATGATGTTCATGTAAGCAGGCGCGTGCTGCTTCATTTTGAACGGGAAACCGGTCGCCAGAATGGTGCCATCCAGATCGCGGGCTGTGCTGCCACGCAGACGATAGCCATTCAGCTGAGCGCCCTGACCACGTGAAGAGGTAAACAGCTCATTGCGCATTGGATCGTAAACAACGGCGACTTCAGTGCGGCCTTTAATGCGCACAGCGATAGAAACAGCAAAGTGAGGTAAACGTTTGATGAAGTTGGACGTGCCATCCAGCGGATCGATAACCCATTGAACGTCCTGATCTTCGCCCGCCAGCTCACCGCTTTCTTCAGTGATGATGGTGTGTTTCGGGTAAGATTTATGAATGATTTCGATAATCAGGCGTTCTGCTTCGCGGTCAACATTGGTTACGAAGTCGTTGCTGCCTTTCTGGCTGGCTTCGACGGCGTCCGGGGTTTCGTAATATTTGGCAATTAAATTTCCGGCCTTGCGCGCTGCGCGCACGGCAATGTTGAGCATTGGATGCATCGGTATCTCTCGCTGGATGTTAAAGAACGGGGAAAACGGCGCGGAGTATAGCAGCGTGTTCGGTAAATGTCCTGCTTTATGTTAGGATTCTCTCTACTGATTTTACTGACCCGTTTCTGAGTATCCCTAATCATGTTGCAAAATATTCGTATCGTGCTGGTCGAGACTTCTCATACCGGTAACATGGGCTCCGTTGCGCGCGCCATGAAAACCATGGGCTTAACCAACCTCTATCTGGTGAATCCGCTGGTCAAACCTGACTCCCAGGCGATCTCCCTGGCCGCCGGGGCCAGCGACGTTATCGGCGATGCAAAAATCGTCGACTCACTGGATGAGGCGATCGCCGGATGCAGCCTGGTGGTGGGCACCAGCGCACGTTCCCGTTCGCTGCCCTGGCCGATGCTGGATGCGCGTGAATGCGGCGTGAAAAGCGTGGAAGAGGGGCAGCAGGCACCGGTCGCGCTGGTCTTCGGTCGTGAACGCGTCGGCCTGACGAATGAAGAGTTGCAGAAGTGTCATTATCACGTCGCGATTCAGGCTAACCCGGAATACAGCTCGCTGAACCTGGCGATGGCGGTTCAGATTATCGCCTATGAAGTGCGCATGGCGTGGCTACAGTCGCAGGAACAGGCCAGCCCGGCACCGACGTTTGAAGAGTCACCTTATCCGCTGGTGGATGACCTTGAGCGCTTCTATCAGCATATGGAACAGATGATGCTGAACAGCGGCTTTATCCGCGAAGCGAATCCAGGCCAGGTGATGAGCAAACTGCGTCGTCTTTACACCCGCGCGCGCCCGGAACGTGATGAACTGAACATCCTGCGCGGCATGCTTTCCTCGTTTGAAAAGCGTAAAAACGAGAAAAAAGAAGCAGATAATAGTTGAGTAAATTACCAGGTTAAATACCTGACTAATTTACCAGGTTAAATAGTTGACCAAATTACTCGGGAATGGCAGACTTCATGGCATCTGTTGCTAATCCTCCGATAACCGGACGCTATTGAGGTCGTACGCTATGAGACTGACATCCAAAGGACGTTATGCCGTTACTGCAATGCTGGACGTTGCCCTTCACTCCCATGAAGGTCCGGTCCCGCTGGCGGATATTTCCGAGCGTCAGGGCATCTCGCTCTCCTATCTGGAGCAGTTATTCTCCCGACTGCGTAAAAATGGTCTGGTTTCCAGCGTACGTGGCCCGGGCGGCGGTTATCTGTTGGGTAAAGAGTCCAGTACCATCTCTGTCGGTAAAGTGATCACCGCCGTGGATGAGTCTGTTGATGCGACGAAATGCCAGGGTAAAGAAGGCTGCCAGGGCGGCGAACGTTGCCTGACTCACGTGCTGTGGCGCGATCTGAGCGTGCGTATCAGTGACTTCCTGAACAATATTACGCTGGCTGAGCTGGTGAATAATCAGGAGATCCTGGACGTGGCCGATCGTCAGAATGCGATCGATAATCGTCGCTTCCAGAGCCCGCGTTCGCAGGAAATTAACGTCAACCAACGCGCCTCGTAATCCCCGCTGTTCCGGCCCTTACTGCTAACGCGGTCAGGGCCGAATCTGCTATAAAGACGTATGATTTTCTATACGGAGCTGTAGCGCAATGAAATTACCGATTTACCTGGATTACGCCGCCACCACGCCGGCCGATCCGCGTGTGGCCAGCAAAATGATGCAGTTTCTGACGCTGGATGGCACGTTCGGTAATCCGGCCTCGCGATCGCACCGTTTTGGCTGGCAGTCTGAAGAAGCGGTTGATGTTGCCCGCAACCAGATCGCCGAACTGGTCAACGCCGATCCGCGCGAAATCGTCTTTACCTCTGGCGCCACCGAATCCGATAACCTCGCGATCAAAGGTGCAGCTGACGCCCATCAGGCGCGCGGCAAACATATCATCACCAGCCAGACAGAACACAAAGCGGTGCTCGACAGCTGTCAGCAGCTGGAGCGCGAAGGCTTTGAGGTCACGTATCTGAAGCCAGCGGCTAACGGCATTATCTCACCTGAGCAGCTGCGTGCGGCGCTGCGCGACGACACGATTCTGGTTACCCTGATGCACGTGAATAATGAAACCGGGGTGATTCAGGATATCGCCGCCTTTGGTGAAATTTGCCGCGAACGTGAGATTCTGTTCCATGTCGATGCCACCCAGAGTGTCGGCAAATTACCTATCGATCTCAGCCAGTTACCCGTCGATCTGATGTCCTTTTCTGCCCACAAACTTTATGGCCCGAAAGGCATCGGCGCGCTCTATGTCCGGCGTAAACCGCGCGTGCAGATTGCCGCGCAGATCCACGGCGGCGGACATGAACGCGGGATGCGCTCCGGCACCTTGCCGGTGCATCAGATTGTCGGCATGGGCGAAGCCTATCGCATCGCAGCCGAAGAGCGCGAAACTGAGATGGCACGTCTGCAGGCGCTGAGCGATCGTCTGTGGCAGGGCATCAGCACACTGCCGGGCGTGACGCTTAATGGCGATCAACACCTGCGCGCGCCAAACATTCTTAACCTCAGTTTCGCTGACGTTGAGGGTGAATCACTGATCATGGCGCTGAAAGATCTGGCGCTCTCTTCCGGCTCGGCCTGTACGTCTGCCAGCCTGGAGCCTTCCTATGTTCTGCGCGCGCTGGGCCTGAGTGAAGAGCTGGCGCACAGTTCGCTGCGCTTCTCGCTGGGACGCTTCACGACCCAAGAAGAGATCGACTACGCCATTGCGCTGGTACAGAAATCAGTGACCCGTCTGCGGGACTTAATGAAATCCTGATACCCGGCTTAAGTCCGGAAACTGCGCCAATATGGGCACTTCGCTGGCAACGCCCGGCGGAATCTGTTATCAGGTCTCTCTGCGATTTACATTTAACATCTTATTAAAGCCGTTATAACAATCAGGCTGGATGAAACAGATAACGATTACGGAGCTTTTGATGACCACACAACCCATGACTATTACGCTTAGCAGCCAGCCCGCCGATGCGCGCTGGGGCGAGAAAGCGATTCTCAGCAGCAACGACAGCGGCATGACACTGCACCTGACCGGCGCGGATGCGCTGAATACCATTCAGCGTGCGGCGCACAAAATTGATGGCCAGGGTATCCGCCATGTGGCGCTGACCGGCGAAGGCTGGCACCTTGAGCAGTGCTGGGCATTCTGGCAGGGCTTCCGTGGCCCGAAAGGCCAGCGTCAGGTTGAATGGCCCGAACTGGGCGAACATGAGCAGGCGGAGTTTGATCGCCGTCTGAAAATTATCGACTGGGTTCGCAACGTCATTAACCTGCCTGCAGAAGATCTGGGGCCGGAGCAGCTGGCGCACACTGCCGTCGATCTGATCAGTGAAGTGGGCGGTGACGCCGTCAGCTATCGCATTACCAAAGGCGACGAACTGCGGGTGCAGGGTTACATGGGCCTGCACACGGTGGGACGCGGTTCAAATCGTCCGCCGGTCTATCTGGCGCTCGACTACAACCCGACCGGCGACGAGAATGCGCCGGTTTACGCCTGCCTGGTGGGTAAAGGCATCACCTTTGATACCGGCGGCTACAGCCTGAAGCAGAGCAGCTTCATGGACTCGATGAAGTCTGACATGGGCGGCGCAGCGACCGTTACTGGCGCACTGGCCATGGCGATTTCGCGTGGACTTAACAAGCGCGTCAAACTCTACCTCTGCTGTGCCGATAACATGGTCAGCAGCAACGCCTTCAAGCTGGGCGACATCATTCGCTATCGCAACGGCAAGTCGGTGGAAGTGATGAACACCGACGCGGAAGGTCGCCTGGTCCTGGCTGACGGTTTGATCGACGCCAGCGAGCAGAATCCGACGATGATCATCGACGCCGCAACGCTGACCGGCGCGGCTAAGACGGCGCTGGGCAACGATTACCATGCGCTGTTCACCTTTGATGATGTGATGGCGCAGTCGCTGATGGGCAGCGCGGTAAGTGAGAACGAACCTTTCTGGCGTCTGCCGCTGGCCGAATTCCATCGCAGCCATCTGCCGTCTAACTTTGCCGATCTTAATAACATCGCCAGTCCGTCTCATGCGGCGGGTGCCAGCAGCGCGGCGGCGTTCCTGTCACACTTCGTCAGCAACTACCAGCAGGGCTGGCTGCACATCGACTGCTCCGCGACCTATCGTAAAGGCGCCGTTGATCAGTGGGCGGCAGGTGCAACGGGTCTTGGTGTGCGTACCCTCGCCAATCTGTTACTGAAATAAGCCGATCTCAGCGGTGGCTGAGGCTGCCGCTGTTCAGAGGGAAACTATGAACCGTCTTGAAGAGGTGCTGAAGCTGGCGGCCACTGAGCCTGCCCATCGGCCCGAGTTTTTCCAACTGCTGCTGGAATCTGACGCCTTTGTGCCAGGCGAAAGCACCTCGCAACAGCTTGATGCCAGCACGCCCGTTGATCTGCAGCACTGGGAAAAAGAGGATGGCAGCAGCATCATTCCTTTTTTCACCTCGGAAGAGGCGATGAGTGAAGCGGTGAGCGGTGAGCAGTCCTGGCTGCGTCTGCCGGTACGGACGCTGTTTGAGATTACGCGCGGCGAGACGCTGTTTCTCAATCCCAAACTGCCTTCCGGCAAAGAGTTTACTGCGGCTGAGATCACCCATCTGCTGGCCGAAGAGGGCAGTGCGCTAAGCCAGCAAACCGTGCTGGAAGGCGGACAGTCACTGCTGCTCTCTGAGGTGGCGGAACCGCCAGCACAGATGATCGACTCGCTGACCCAGTTGTTCGCTAAGCATAAGCAGGTGCGCCGGGCCTTTATCGCCAGCATTCGTGAGCGGGCCGACGAAGCGCCCAATCTGCTGATTGGTATTGAAGCGGACAGCAACATCGAGGCAATCATTCAGGCGGCGGGCAGTGTGGCAACGGATACGCTGCCGGACGATGCGCCGGTGGATATCTGTGAAGTGACGCTCAACGATCGCGGCATCAGCCACTTCTTTACCGCCCACATCACCCCCTTCTACGAACGTCGCTGGGGCAGTTTCCTGCGTGACTTCAAGGGCAGTGAGCGGATTATCTGACGCACTTAAAAATCAGGCGGCTCATAGGCCGCCTCAGACAGTTGATAATCCCGAATCAGGGTGAATCTGGCCGCAACGAATAAGCTTAACGCGCAGGGAACAGGGTCAGAAGAGGAAAGCGTCCCGCGCCATGGACGGCGCGGGCCGAGCGGCCAGGGATTGGCTTAAGCGACTTTCCGATCTGACCCTGTTTCCTGTGCAGCGTCGGTATTACCGCTGAACGAACTAGGCATTATCAACAAACAGGCGGCTCATAGGCCGCCTGTTTTTATTTCGCTATCGGTAAGTCGTCGCGACTACCCCATTCGCCCCAGGAGCCGTCATACAGCGTGGCATCCCGTGCGCCCAGCGCGGTCAGCGCCAGAATCAACACTACCGCCGTCACGCCTGAGCCACAGCTGGCGACCACCGGCTGGCTAATATCGACGCCCGCATCGGCAAACAGTCTGCGCAGCTCTGCTTCCGGCTTGAGTTTTCCCTGTTCAACCAGCGTATTCCACGGCACGTTCAGGCTGTTGGGAATATGCCCGCGATGCAGGCCGGGACGCGGCTCGTCCACTTCGGCGTTAAAGCGATTGGCAGCACGCGCATCGACAATCTGTGCGCCGCCTTCATGGCTGATCAGCAGCACATCCGTCAGGCGTTTCACCCGGCTCTCATCCGCGTGGGCCTCAAACTCACCTTCCGGTAGGGTCACTTCGCCGGTTGCCAGCGCAAAACCGGCCTCTTTCCAGCCCTGCAAACCGCCCGCCAGAATCGACACCTGCGCCACACCAAAGGTCTTCAGCATCCACCAGGCGCGCGGCGCGGAAAAGAGATTGCCCTCGTCATACACCACCAGATGCTTATCACTGCTGACGCCCAGCTCGCGCATTGCGACGGCAAAAGTCTCGGCGCGCGGCAGCATATGCGGATAGGGGCTGGTATGATCGGAAAGCGCTTCAATATCAAAGTAGGGGGCGTCGGGTAAATGACCCGCCAGATATTCAGCCTGGACATCGCGAACCGCTTCCATTCCGGGTGGCAACAAACGTGCATCCAGCACCTGAAGCCGCTCATCGTTGTAGTGCTCTTGTAACCAGTCGGCGGACACAAACAGTGGCGTCGTCATAACAACCTCATCTCAGCAATCTGTCATACCAGTGTCAGGGAATGTGCGCACCATCTCAAGAGAAGCGTTGATTAAATGCGAGCATTGAGATGAAATTGCGCGGCGTAATCAAACGACACTCCCTGCGTCCCGGTGAAGGAACTACCATGAAGAAACGCACGACCCGGCTGCTGCTCAGCATGCTGATCGGTGGCTCGCTGCTGTTAGCGACCCTGTTACCTGTTTTGCCTCTTCAGGCGGCAGAGGCTCCCGCAACCGCTCAGGTCAGCAAACCGCTGACGATTATCGATCTCTCGGAACTGCAGATCGACGGTGCCGCTGCGCTGGTCTTAACCTTCAGTCAGCCGCTGGATGATAAACAGGATATCGCGCAAAAAGTCAGGCTGACCGACGATAAACAGGGCCGGGTGGATGGCGGCTGGGAGCTTTCCGCTAACCGCAAAACGTTGCGCTTCCGTCACCCCGAGCCGTCCCGTCATTTCACCGTTACGGTCGATGCAGGACTGCGCGCGGCCAGCGGTGAGACGCTCGCCGACAATTACAGCCAGAAAATTGCCACCAGTGATATCCAGCCGATGGTCGGGTTTGCCAGTCGCGGATCGCTGCTGCCGCTGCGTATCACCCAGGGACTGCCGGTGCTGGCGCTGAATGTTAACCAGGTTGATGTCGATTTCTTCCGCATTAAGAATGCCGGCCTGGCAGAGTTTCTCTCCCAGTGGAATTACGGCAATAACCTCTCCAGCTGGCAGTCACAGGATCTGCTGAAAAGCAGCCAGCTGGTCTATTCCGGGCGCTTTGAGCTCAACCCGGCGCGTAACACCCGTGAAAAACTGCAGCTGCCGATGAGTGACATTGCCGCTCTGCAGGAGCCGGGCGTCTATCTGGCGGTGATGAAGCAGGCCGGGACTTACCGCTACAGCCAGCCCGCCACGCTGTTCACCCTGAGTGACATTGGCCTCTCTCTGCATCGCTTCCCGACACAGTTCGAACTGTTCGCCCAGAGCCTGGCAAACGGCCTGCCACTTTCCGGCGTCAGCGTCAGGTTACTGGATGCGAAAGGGCAGGTGCTGCAGAGTGGGACCAGTGACAACACCGGCCATCTGCGCCTCAAGGCGGATGAAAAAGGCAGGATCCTGCTGGCCGTACAGGGTGAGCAGACCTCGATGATCGACCTGGCGCGTCCGGCGCTGGATCTCGCTGAGTTTCCGGTTGCCGGACCGCAGGGTTATGACAAACAGCTGTTTGTCTTCGGGCCGCGTGATATCTACCGTCCGGGCGAAATCGTCATCGTGAATGCGCTGCTTCGCGATGCCGATGGGCATCCGTTGCCCGCTCAGCCAATAAAAGCGGAGCTGGTGCAGCCCGATGGCCAGGTGATGCGAACCTTTGTCTGGCAGCCTGACGCGGGACTCTACCAGCAGCGACTGGCGCTGCCTGAGTCCGCCATGACCGGCGACTGGATGCTTCGACTCAATACCGGCGATAACCTCAAGCGCGAATGGAAATTTCACGTCGAGGACTTTCTGCCGGAGCGCATGGCCTTAACCCTGAAAAACGATCCGCAACCGCAGCCTGCTGATGCCAGCGTTGAGTTCGGTATTGAGGGGCGCTACCTCTATGGCGCACCGGCGGCGGGTAACACGCTACAGGGACAACTCTATCTGCGACCGGCTCGCGAAGCCGTGGCTGCACTACCGGGCTACCAGTTTGGTGACATCACCGAAGAAGGTTTAAAACGCACGCTGGATGAGGTGGATCTCAAGCTTGATGCCAGCGGTAAAGCGCAGCTGTCGGTAGAGAGTCAGTGGGATCAGCTGCACTCGCCGCTCAACCTGATCCTGCAGGCCAGCCTGCTGGAGACCGGCGGACGTCCCGTTACCCGTCGCGCGACGCAGGCCATCTGGCCCGCTGAAGCCCTGCCGGGTATCCGGCCGCTGTTCGGGAACAAGGCGGTGTATGACTACCGCAGTGACAGCTATCACGATGAGCCTACCGTGCCGGAAGAGAGCCTGGCCGAATTCGACATTGTCTATGCCAACAGTCAGGGCAAGAAACTGGCGGCAGACAAGCTGGATGTGCGCCTGATCCGTGAGCGCCGTGATTACTACTGGAGCTTCTCGGACAGCGAAGGCTGGCAGTCGCAGTATGGCGACAAGGATTTGCAGGAAGATGAACGTGCCATCTCTGTCCCGGCTGACGGCAGCACCAAAGTCAGCTTCCCGGTCGAGTGGGGCCACTACCGGCTTGAAGTGCAGGACGGCGAAAAGATCGTCAGCAGCGTGCGTTTCCAGGCTGGTTATGACTGGCAGGACAATACCAACGGCACGGGCGCATTGCGTCCGGATCAGGTCAGGCTGAAGCTGGATAAAGCGGCTTACCAGCCGGGCGATACCGTGCATCTGCAGGTTGAGTCCCCGGCTGCCGGTAAAGGCTACCTGATGGTGGAGTCGAGCAGTGGCACGCTCTGGTGGCAGCCACTGACCGTACCAAAGGGCGGCACAACGGTGGATGTCCCTGTGGCTGAGAGCTGGCGGCGTCACGATCTCTACTTCAGCGCCATCGTGGTTCGTGACGGCGATAAGGTCAGTGGCGCCACGCCAAAACGCGCGGTGGGGCTGTTGCATCTGCCGATGGCGACAGAGGCGCGCCGCTTAAATCTGACGCTGGATGCACCCGATAAAATCCGTCCTGAGCAACTCCTGACGGTCAAGGTTCATGCCAGTCGTGACGGCGGTCCGTTGCCGGAAAAAGTCAATGTGCTGCTGTCAGCCGTGGATAGCGGCGTACTGAGCGTGACAGATTTTAAAACGCCCGATCCGTGGCAGGCTTTCTTTGGCCGTAAACGCTACAACGTCGATCAGTACGACGTCTTTGGTCAGTTGATCGAAGGCGGTGGCCGTCTGGCGGCGCTGCGTTTTGGTGGTGATGGCGAAGATGAATCGATGACGCGCGGCGGTAAAAAACCGGTGACGCACGTCAATATCGTGGCGCAGCAGTTACAGGCGGTGACGCTGGATAAAGAGGGCAACGGATCGATTACGCTGCCGATCCCGGCGTTTAACGGCGAACTGCGGCTGATGACTCAGGCCTGGAGCGACGACAGCTTTGGCGCGGCCGAACGCAAGCTGGTGGTCGCGGCGCCGCTGATCAGCGAACTGGCTACGCCGCGCTTCCTGGCCAGCGGTGATTCGGCCTCCCTGGCGCTGGATCTCACTAACCTCACCGATCTGCCGCAAACTCTGAAAGTGGATGTGACCCGCAGTGGTTTAGTGGATCTGGCAGGTTTGGCCAGCCAGAGCGTGACGCTGGCCAAAGGCGCACGCACCACACTGCAGATTCCGGTCACGGCGAAAACCGGCTTTGGCGATGGCGAGATCGCGGTGCAGATTTCCGGTCTTAACCTGCCGGGCGAACAGGTGAAGCCCGGCAAACAGCAGTGGAAAATCGGCGTCCGGCCCCCTTATCCGGCGCTGACGCTGAACTTTGATGCCGTTATCAATCCCGATCAGCCCTGGCAGGTCGCGGCCGCGGCACTGACGGGTCTGGATGCGCAGACGCTGAGTGGACAGCTGACGCTGAGCAATCGCCCGCCGCTGAACATCGCCAGCTATATCAGTGCGCTTTATGCCTATCCTTACGGCTGTCTGGAACAGACCACCAGCGGGCTCTGGCCTTCGCTCTACACCAGTCATGCAGAGCTGACCGCCATGGGCATTAAAACCAGCAGCGATGAGGCACGTCGGGCCGCCGTCGACACCGGCATCGCCCGTCTGGCGGGCATGCAGCGCGCCAACGGCAGCTTTGGACTGTGGGATAAACAGAGCGAAGAGGAGTTCTGGCTGACACCTTACGTGACGGACTTCCTGCTGCGTGCCAGCGAGGCGGGCTATGCGCTGCCGGATAATGTGGTCGATCGCGCGAACGCACGACTGCTGCGCTATCTGCAGGATCCGACACAGATCAGCGGCGGCGGCAGTGACGACAATGCTGCGCTGCAGTTCAGCGTGCAGGCTTACGCCGGACTGGTGCTGGCGCGTCAGCAGCGCGCGCCACTGGGTGCGCTGCGTGCACTGTATGAAAAACGAGAGAAAGCCCGCTCCGGCCTGGCGCTGATGCAGCTTGGCGTCGCGCTGAAGCTGATGGGTGACGGGCAGCGCGCATCGCTTGCGATCATGCAGGGTGCCACGCTGACGCGTTCGGACAAAGAGTGGTACGGCGACTATGGCAGCACGGTGCGCGATGAAGGCATGATGATTGCGTTGCTGGCAGAGAATAAGCTGCAGCCTGATCTGCAGAATAGTCTGCTGCTGTCGCTGTCCAGAGAGGTCACTGGCAAACGCTGGTTCTCGACCCAGGAAAATAACGCGCTTTATCTGGCTGCGCATACTCTGCAGCGTGCGCAGGGCGGAAGCTGGCAGGCGCTGCTGTCGGGCAATTCACAGCCTCTGCAGGGCGATGCACCGCTGAATAAAGGGCTGGGGGCTGAGCGACTGTTGCAGGGCTTAACCATCCGTAACCCTGGCAGTGCGCCGCTGTATGGCCGTCTGGACGTCACCGGTTATCCGCTGGCCGCGCCTCAGCCGGAGAGCAATGTGCTCGGGATAAAACGTGAATACTTCACCCTGGATGGCAAAGCTGCCGATCTCAGTAATCTGCGCAGCGGTGAGTTACTGGTTGTGCGTCTGACCGTTTCGTCGAAACGCAGCATCAGCGATGCGCTGGTGGTGGATCTGCTGCCTGCCGGTCTGGAGCTGGAAAACCAGAATCTGGCCGACAGCAGCGCCAGCCTCGGCGACAGTGCGGATGCGCTGAAGGAGAGCATGGGCGACATGCAGCAGGCTGACATTAAGCACATTGAGTTCCGTGACGATCGCTTTGTCGCGGCACTGGCGGTGGATACCTATCGTCCCACAACGCTGGTCTACCTGGCTCGGGCGGTGACACCGGGTCGCTATCTGATGCCGCCGCCGCAGGTGGAGTCGATGTATGTGCCGGAGTGGCGCGCTACCGGCAGTACGCCGCCGCAGCTGCATATCCAGTAAGGGATGCAGGGCGTGATCAACATCAGCGCCATTAAAAAGCGGTGGCTCGCGCTGCCGCTTTTTTTTCTGGCGTTATGGCTGGCGACGTGGGGACTGGATCGGCTGTTCCCGCTGCCGCTTAAACAGGTGCAGCCTGCGCGGGTGATTGTCGCCAGCGACGGCACGCCGCTCTGGCGCTTTGCTGACAGCAAGGGTATCTGGCGCTATCCCGTCACGCCAGAGGAGGTGGCTCCGGCTTACCTGCAGGCGCTGCTCACCTATGAAGATCGCTGGTTCTGGTATCACCCCGGCATCAATCCCCTGGCGCTGGTGCGTGCGGCCTGGCAGGATTTGCGCCATCAAAGCGTCATTTCCGGCGGCAGCACGCTGACCATGCAGGTGGCTCGCCTTATCGATCCGCAACCCCGCACGCTGCGGGGCAAGCTGATTCAGGCGTGGCGGGCGCTGCAACTGGAGTGGCATCTTTCCAAGCGTGACATCCTGACGCTCTACCTTAACCGTGCGCCCTTTGGCGGCACGCTGGAAGGGGTGGGCGCGGCAAGCTGGAGCTGGCTGGGGAAATCTCCGTCACAGCTGACGCCGGGCGAGGCGGCGCTGCTGGCGGTTTTGCCGCAGGCACCCAGTCGTTTGCGGCCCGATCGCTGGCCGGAGCGGGCAGAAGCCGCACGCAATAAAGTGCTGGATCGGCTGGCGGAGTACCGCATCTGGTCTGCTGAACAGGTGGCGGAAATCCGTCAGGAGCCGGTCTGGCTGCCGCCACGGCAGATGCCGCAGATGGCGCCGCTGCTGGCCCGGCGTCTGCTGTCGATCAGCGCCAGCGACAAGATTGTCTCCACGCTCGATCCTTCACTGCAGCGCGAACTGGAAAGCCTGGCGCTGAACGTTAAAAACCAGCTTCCGCCTCGCACTTCGCTGGCGATGCTGGTGGTGGATCACACCACTATGGCGGTTCGCGGCTACGTCGGCTCGGCTGACTTTACCGATGACAGCCGTTTTGGGCATGTGGATATGATCGCCAGCGTGCGCTCGCCCGGTTCGGTGTTAAAACCTTTTATTTACGGCATGGCGCTGGACGAGGGGCTGATTCATGCCGAATCGCTGCTGCAGGATGTGCCGCGTCGCTTTGGCGATTACCGGCCAGGCAACTTTGACACCGGCTTTCACGGGCCGGTCAGTGCCAGCGATGCACTGGTGCGATCCCTGAATCTGCCTGCCGTGCAGGTGCTGGAGGCGCTGGGACCGAAAAACGTTGCGGCGCGTCTGCGCAATGTGGGTCTGAATTTACGTTTCCCGCCCGGCGCTGAACCCAATCTTTCACTGATTCTTGGCGGCACCGGGGCGCGCATGGATGAGATCGTCGCGGCCTACAGCGCCTTTGCCCGTCACGGCAATGCCGCTCAGCTGCGCTGGACGCCCGATCAACCATTGCAGCAGCGACCGCTGCTATCAAAGGAATCGGCGTGGATCATCCGGCGTATTCTCGCAGGCGAAGCGCAGCCTGCCGGTAATGGCAGCGTACCCGACGTGGTGCCGCTGGCCTGGAAGACCGGCACCAGTTACGGCTACCGTGACGCCTGGTCGGTGGGGATTAATCCGCGTTATCTGATTGGCGTCTGGGTCGGGCGACCGGATGCGACGCCGGTTGCCGGGCAGTTTGGTTTCGCCTCTGCCGTGCCGATTATGAATCAGATTAACAGCGTGCTGATGAGCCGCCTGGGCAGACGCGACGTGCCGGTCGATCCACGCCCGGCTTCGGTGACGGTCGCGACCATCTGCTGGCCAGGCGGTCAGCCGCTGCCTGCCGGAGATGAAAACTGTCGCCAGCGGCGGCAAAGCTGGGTCGCCTCGGATACGCTGCCGCCAACCCTGCTGGCACCGGGTCAGGAGAGCCTCAGTGGATTACGCCTGGGCTACTGGCAGAATGCGCAGGGACTGCGCGTCGCAGCAGATTGCCCCGGCGCGACCCGTCACGAACGGCTGGTCTGGCCGCTGCCGCTGGAAGCCTGGCTGCCGCCTCAGGAGCGACGGGCGCAGCGCTTACCGCATGCGGATCCCCATTGCCCGCCGTTACAGCAGGGCAATAGCGCACCGCTGATCGTCACCGGCGTCATTGAAGGACAAATCGTTAAACCGCTGCCGGGCAATAGCGTGCTGATGATTCCGGTCGCGGTGCAGGGAGGGAAGGGCACGCAGCGCTGGTGGTTCCTGAATGGTGAACCGCTGATGACGCAACATGCGGCGGACAGCCTCTCGCTCCGCCTTGATCATCCGGGCGAGTATCAGCTGGTGGTGATGGATGAAGAGGGGCAGCTTGTCTCGGTCACGTTCAGTCGGGGCTGACGCTTTTCTGCGCTAAATCATAACCGTTGCGCGTCTGCTTCGACTCAGATCAAGAATTTTCAACAAATCAGGGATCTCTGGTAGGCAATGCCGGACTCAGCCCCTATAATCGGCGCCGTTTCTTAACCGGGGCGGACGCCACCGGTTTCTTCAGAACGTCAAGACAGAGGTCATCATGGCAATCGAACGTACTTTTTCTATCATCAAGCCAAACGCCGTCGCTAAAAATGTGATTGGTGCTATCTACAACCGTTTTGAAAGCGCTGGCTTCAAAATCGTTGGCGCAAAAATGCTGCAGCTGAGCAAAGAGCAGGCTGAAGGTTTTTATGCTGAGCACCAGGGCAAGCCATTCTTCGATGGTCTGGTTGAATTCATGACCTCTGGCCCGGTTGTTGTTTCCGTGCTGGAAGGTGAAAATGCCGTTCAGCGTCACCGTGACCTGATGGGTGCAACTAACCCGGCTAACGCACTGGCTGGCACACTGCGTGCTGACTACGCAGACAGCTTCACCGAAAACGCGACCCACGGTTCAGACTCTGCTGAGTCTGCTGCCCGCGAAATCGCCTATTTCTTCGGCGAAAACGAAATCTGCCCACGTACCCGTTAATCGCCTCGCGATAAACGTTACATCGGCTTTACAAAAATCTGCGCAGGGGAGGTCACTCCCGCCTGTTATCAGGCCGCAGATGTTGTACAATATTGCGCCTTCATTGACATCGCTTAATGAAGGCGCAATTTTTTCACCTATCCCTGAACAGCGCCATAACGTGTAACAACGAGGCCAGAGAATATTATGTCCGAACAGATTGAGACGTCCGCGTCCGCATCCCCCATTGTCGTTTCCCCGAAAAGCCAGAAAATAAACCTGCTGGATCTTAACCGTCAGCAGATGCGCGAATTCTTCCTGTCGCTGGGCGAAAAGCCGTTCCGCGCCGATCAGGTCATGAAGTGGATTTATCACTACTGCTGCGATGACTTCGAGCAGATGACCGACATCAACAAAAAGCTGCGTAACCGGCTGATGGAGCTGACGGAAATCCGCGCGCCAGAAGTGGCGGAAGAGCTGCGCTCCACCGACGGCACCATTAAATGGGCTATTCGCGTGGGCGACCAGCTGGTGGAAACGGTCTATATCCCGGAAGGGGACCGCGCTACGCTCTGTGTCTCTTCACAGGTGGGTTGTGCGCTGGAGTGTAAATTCTGTTCGACCGCACAGCAGGGCTTTAACCGTAACCTGCGGGTGTCAGAAATTATTGGTCAGGTGTGGCGTGCGGCGAAAATTGTCGGCGCAGCAAAAATCACCGGCCAGCGTCCTATCACCAACGTGGTGATGATGGGCATGGGCGAGCCGCTGCTCAACCTCAATAACGTGGTGCCGGCGATGGAAATCATGCTGGATGACTTCGGTTTTGGTCTGTCAAAGCGTCGCGTAACCCTGTCCACTTCAGGTGTGGTGCCTGCGCTGGATAAACTGGGCGATATGATCGACGTTGCGCTGGCGATCTCCCTGCATGCGCCTAACGATAAGCTGCGTGATGACATCGTGCCGATCAACAAAAAGTACAACATCGAAACCTTCCTGGCGGCGGTAAAACGCTACATTGGTAAATCCAATGCCAATCAGGGACGTGTGACGATTGAGTACGTGTTGCTGGATCACGTGAATGACAGCACCGATGATGCGCATGAACTTGCCGCATTGCTGAAAGAAACACCGTGTAAAATCAACCTGATTCCGTGGAACCCCTTCCCGGGTGCGCCGTATGGCCGCAGCTCAAACAGCCGCATCGATCGTTTCTCCAAGGTGCTGATGGACTATGGTTTTACCACCATCGTGCGTAAAACCCGTGGCGACGACATTGATGCCGCCTGTGGTCAGTTAGCCGGAGAAGTGATTGACCGTACCAAGCGTACGATGCGCCTTAAAATGGCGGGTGAAGCCATATCTGTGAAGCCTCTCTAGAAGGCTGACACAGATCGTTTCCTGATGTGATGACGCGTGGCAGGCTGCAGCCAGTCAACGTCAACCGGATGGAAACGATAATGCGTAACGGAATACCTGCCTTTTTACTGGCGCTGTTTGTTGTAAGCGGTTGTGTCAGCCAGCCACGCGAACCTGGGGCAGAAGAGGTGCGTCTGCAGTTAGGGATGCACTATCTGGCGGGGGGTGACTATGCCGCAGCTGAGCGAAACTTTCTGCGGGCACAGGCCGCCGCGCCAGACGATTACCGGGTCTCGCTTGCGCTGGCACGACTGGCGCAGAAGCAGGGCAATCAGACAGCCGCGCAGGCACGGTTTATACTGGCACAGCAGCAGGCCCCGGATAATGGTTTTGTTGCTAACAATTACGGTGCGTTTCTCTGCGCTTTAAGGCAGTATGACGAAGCGCATCAACAGTTTAGTCTGGCAGGCGCAGCACAGCAGTTTGATGCACGCAATGACGCGCTTGAACTGGCAGGATTTTGTTATCTGCAGGCTGGCGATGTGGCTGCTGCTGGCAGAACGTTACGTCAGGCCATTGAGGCTGACAGGCGCAAAGCTGACTCGCTGCTGTCGGAAGCTGAAAAGCAGATGGCAGATAACCATCTGGCGAAGGCGCAGGTTTTGCTCGACGTTTACCAGCAACAGCTGCCCGAAACGGCACGAAGTCTGGCGTTACACTTACGTTTCGCCGCGCTACAGGGAAATGCCGCTGACGTTTCACGTTATGGCGACCGGTTAGCGCGACGTTTTCCGCAATCGATACAGTACCAGCGTTATTTAGCTAATGAATACTGAAGCCACTCAAGAAAACTCTGCATTACAATCAACAGGTGAACGCCTGCGTCTGGCCCGTGAGCAGATGGGGCTGACGCAGCAGAACGTCGCTGAACGCCTGTGCCTGAAACTCTCAACCGTGCGTGATATCGAGGAAGATAAATCGCCCGCCGATTTAGCGACCACGTTCCTGCGCGGATATATTCGCTCTTACGCGCGTCTGGTGCACATTCCTGAAGAGGAACTGCTGCCGATGATGGCGAAACAGACACCGATTCGTTCTTCGAAGATCGAGCCGATGCAAAGTTTCTCTCTGGGCAAACGCCGCAAGAAACGCGACGGCTGGTTGATGATTTTCACCTGGCTGGTGGTGTTTGTGGTGGTGGGGCTGACCGGCGCCTGGTGGTGGCAGAATCATAAAGCGTCGCAGGATGATCTGGTGCCGATGACCGATCAGAGCAGCAGCGGCGGTGATAACGGACAGTCGATTCCGCTGGGTGAATCCAGCGGTGACAGCGCGGCACCTGCCGCGCCTGACGAAAGCACCACCCCGGCCAGCGGTAATAACGCGGCCAGCGCGCCAGCGAGTGCGGCTCCGGCCGCCAGCGCCAGCAATAACGCGACCACGGCGCAGCCGGATTCCACCAGCAATGCCGTGGTGTCGCCGAGCCAGGCGCCCGTGGACAACTCAGCGGCTGCACCTGCAGCCACAAATTCCAGTACCAGCACGGCACCTCAGATGCCAGTGGGAGCCGCCGCGGTCAGTGAACCGGCGGCTGACCCTAACGCAGTGGTCATGACCTTCAACGCCGACTGCTGGCTGGAAGTGAGTGACGCGACCGGCAAAAAACTGTTCAGCGGCATCCAGCGCAGTGGTGGTAAACTCAGCCTCGCAGGAACGCCTCCGTATCGTCTGAAAATTGGCGCGCCTTCCGCTGTTCAGGTGCAATATCAGAATCAGCCCGTTGATTTAAGTCGTTTTATCCGTAATAACCAGGTTGCTCGCCTGACATTGGGTGCGCAATAACAGCGTATCGTGTACCGGGCAATTGTGGAGAAGAAATAATATGCATAACGAAGCACCCATTATCCGCCGTAAATCCAAACGTATTTACGTCGGCAAGGTGCCGGTCGGTGACGGCGCGCCAATCGCTGTTCAGTCGATGACCAACACCCGCACCACTGACGTGGAAGCGACGGTAAATCAGATCAGAGCCCTTGAGCGCGTCGGTGTCGACATCGTGCGTATCTCAGTGCCTACCATGGATGCCGCAGAAGCATTCAGACTGATCAAACAGCAGGTGAACGTACCGCTGGTTGCAGATATTCATTTTGACTACCGCATCGCCCTGAAAGTCGCCGAGTATGGCGTCGACTGCCTGCGCATCAACCCCGGTAATATCGGGAACAATGAGCGCATCCGCATGGTGGTTGACTGCGCACGCGACAACAATATTCCCATTCGAATTGGCGTGAACGCCGGTTCGCTGGAAAAAGATCTGCAGGAAAAGTATGGCGAGCCAACGCCGCAGGCGTTGCTGGAATCTGCCATGCGCCATGTCGATCATCTCGACCGTCTTAACTTCGATCAATTCAAAGTCAGCGTAAAAGCCTCCGACGTCTTCCTCGCCGTTGAATCTTATCGCCTGCTGGCGAAACAGATCGAACAGCCTCTGCATCTCGGCATCACCGAAGCGGGTGGCGCGCGCGCAGGCGCAGTAAAATCAGCGATTGGACTGGGTCTGCTGCTGTCAGAAGGGATCGGCGATACGCTGCGTATCTCGCTGGCGGCCGATCCGGTTGAAGAAGTTAAAGTCGGTTTCGATATCCTGAAATCACTTCGCATTCGCTCTCGTGGCATTAACTTCATCGCCTGTCCGACCTGTTCACGTCAGGAGTTTGACGTTATCGGTACGGTCAACGCGCTGGAGCAGCGTCTGGAAGACCTGATCACCCCGATGGATGTCTCCATTATCGGCTGTGTGGTCAACGGACCGGGTGAAGCGACCCTCTCTACGCTGGGCGTAACCGGCGGCAGCAAGAAGAGTGGTTTCTACGAGGATGGTGTGCGTCAGCGCGATCGTCTCGACAACAATGACATGATCGATCAGCTGGAAGCGCGCATTCGTGCTAAAGCGTCGATGCTGGATGCCAGCCGCCGTATTGATGTGCAGCATCTGGAAAAATAATGGCGTGCGCGGTCTGCGCGCGTGACTTTTTTGACTGAACCTGTGCGGTTTCATCCTCATAAGGTATGATGCCGGACAGGTTTTTTTGCATTAAGAGATTTTAACGTGGCGAAGAATATTCAGGCGATTCGCGGGATGAACGACTACCTGCCTGCCGATACTGCCCTCTGGCAACGGATTGAAGGCGTTCTCAAGCAGACGCTGGCGAGCTACGGTTACAGCGAAATTCGCTTACCGCTGGTAGAGCAAACCCCACTGTTTAAACGCGCCATCGGTGAAGTCACCGACGTGGTTGAAAAAGAGATGTATACCTTCGATGACCGCAACGGTGAAAGCCTGACGCTGCGTCCGGAAGGCACGGCAGGCTGCGTGCGCGCCGGTATCGAACACGGTTTACTCTACAACCAGGAACAGCGCCTGTGGTACATGGGACCGATGTTCCGCTATGAGCGTCCGCAGAAAGGCCGCTATCGTCAGTTCTATCAGATTGGCGTGGAAGTGTTTGGTCTGCAGGGACCGGACATCGATGCTGAACTGATCATGCTGAATGCCCGCTGGTGGAAAGCCCTGGGTATCTCTGAACACGTTCGTCTGGAACTCAACTCTATCGGTTCGCTGGAAGCACGTGCTCACTACCGTGACGCGCTGGTTGCCTTCCTTGAGCAGCACAAAGAGGTGCTGGATGAGGATTGCAAACGCCGTATGTACAGCAACCCGATGCGCGTTCTCGACAGTAAAAATCCCGATGTTCAGCAGCTGCTGAATGATGCGCCACAGCTTGGCGACTATCTGGATGACGAATCACGCGAACATTTCAGCGGCCTGTGTGCCCTGCTGGATGATGCCGGAATCAGCTACACCGTCAATCAGCGTCTGGTGCGCGGTCTGGATTACTACAATCGCACCGTGATTGAGTGGGTCACCGATAGCCTGGGTTCACAGGGCACGGTATGCGGCGGCGGTCGCTACGATGGCCTGGTTGAGCAGCTCGGTGGTCGTGCAACTCCAGCCGTTGGCTTTGCCATGGGTATGGAGCGTCTGGTACTGCTGGTTCAGGCGGTTAATCCTGAATTTGAACCGACGAGCAATGTGGATGTCTATGTTATCGCTTCAGGTCAGGGCGTGCAGTCTGCTGCGATGCAGCTGGCTGAGAAATTGCGTGACGAAGCACCAGAACTGAGGCTGATGACCAACTTTGGCGGCGGCAACTTCAAGAAGCAATTTGCCCGTGCTGACAAATGGGGCGCGCGTGTTGCCCTGGTGTTAGGCGAGGATGAAGTCAAAGCCGGTCAGGTCGTGATTAAAGATCTGCGCCGTGGCGAGCAGCAAACGCTGGATCAGGCAGAGGCTGCTGCTGTATTGCGTACGCTGTTACAGTAAGCGTGACACAGCACCAACCATAGAAAGGAGAGGGATTGCGTGGAAGTGTATAGCAATGAGAACGAGCAGACCGACGCGCTGCGCAACTTTTTTGCCAACAATGGCAAAGCGTTAGCCATTGGCGTAGTGATCGGCATTGCTGCGCTGGGTGGCTGGCGTTACTGGAGCAGTCATCAGGACGATACGGCGAAGTCAGTTTCTGCGCAGTATCAGCAACTGACCAGCGCCATGCAGGCGGGTAAACCGGAGACGCTGGAAGCGGTAAACCGTTTTGCCAGTGAAAACAGCAATACCTACGGTGCGCTGGCGGCGATGGATCTGGCGAAGCAGTATGTTGATGCTGGCCAGCTCGATAAGGCGGCGACGCTGCTGCAAAACGGACTGAAAGATACCAAAGATGCCAATCTGCAGGCGGTGATTAACCTGCGTCTGGCACGCATTCAACTGCAACAGAATCAAGCGGATGCGGCGCTTAAAACCCTTGACGGTGTGAAGGGTGATGGCTGGACAGCCATTGTGGCCGATATTCGCGGCGAAGCGCTGCTGACCAAAGGCGACAAGCAGGGCGCGCGCGATGCCTGGAGTAAAGGGGTTGAATCTGACGCCTCTCCGGCATTGAAGCAAATGATGCAGATGAAGATGAATAACTTAAGCTAAGCCAGTCAAGAGAGAGCGCATGGAATTACGTAAATACCTGCTGCCGGGACTGATTTCAGTCACTTTGCTCAGCGGTTGTTCGCTGTTTAGCGGCGAAGAAGATGTAGTAAAAATGGCCCCGTTGCCGAAGGTGGAAAATCAGTTCACGCCACAGAAAGTGTGGAACACCTCGGTAGGCGATGGCGTCGGTGATTTCTACTCAAATCTGCATCCTGCCTGGCAGGATAATACGGTTTACGCTGCCGACCGCTTTGGTATCGTCAAAGCGCTGGATGCCGCAGACGGTAAAGAAAAATGGAAAGTCGATCTCTCCGAGAAAACCGGCTTCTTCTCGAAAAACATCTCAGCCCTGTTATCAGGCGGCCTGACGGCGGATGGCGATCGCATTTATGTTGGCAGCGAACGCGGCCAGGTTTATGCCCTGAACAGCAGTGATGGTAGCCTGGCCTGGCAGACGAAAGTCGCCGGTGAAGCGCTGTCCCGTCCGGTAGTCAGTGATGGTCTGGTGCTGATTCATACCAGCAACGGCATGTTGCAGGGCCTGGATCAGAGCAGCGGTGCGGTGAAGTGGAGCGTCAACCTGGATATGCCAGCGTTGTCACTGCGCGGTGAATCTGCGCCGGCTGTCGCCTTTGGCGGCGCCATTGTCGGCGGCGACAACGGCCGTGTCAGTGCCGTGGTGATGAACCAGGGACAGCTGATCTGGCAGCAGCGTATTTCTCAGGTCAGCGGTGCGACTGAGATCGATCGTCTTAACGATGTCGATACCACACCGGTTATCGTTAACGGCGTCGTCTATGCCCTGGCTTACAACGGCAATCTGTCTGCGCTGGACCTGCGTTCAGGTCAGATTTTGTGGAAACGCGAAATCGGCGGTGTGAAAGATCTGATTGTTGATGCGGGTCGTATCTATCTGGTCGATCAGGACGATCGTGTGATTGCGCTGAACGCTGACGGTGGTGTTGCCATCTGGCGTCAGAGCGATCTGCTGCATCGCAACCTGACGTCACCGGTGCTCTACAACGGCTATCTGGTTGTCGGCGACAGCGAAGGCTATCTGCACTGGATGAACACCACTGATGGTCGTTTTGTCGCGCAGCAGGAACTGGATAGCTCAGGCTTCCAGACCGAGCCGGTGGTTGCCAGCGATAAGCTGCTGATCCAGTCGAAAGATGGTGAGGTTTATGCGATTACCCGTTAACGGGTAAACGTCTGGCAGGTGAAATCCTCCGTTCCGACGGCTCCTGATTTAATCAGGGGCCGTTTCGTTTTTAGTCAGGCATGGTATTCTTTGCGCCTTAAGCCTGAACTTAACGGCCAGAGCCGTTATAATCACGCCATTCGGGCGATTAATTATTTATTGAGGCATTTTGTTATGGTACCTGTGGTCGCGCTGGTTGGGCGTCCCAATGTGGGAAAATCTACGCTATTCAACCGTTTAACACGCACACGTGATGCGCTGGTAGCGGATTTTCCTGGACTGACTCGCGATCGCAAATATGGTCGCGCCGAAGTGGAAGGGCGCGAATTTATTGTTATTGATACCGGTGGTATCGACGGCACCGAAGAGGGTGTTGAAACGCGGATGGCCGAGCAGTCACTGCTGGCGATTGAAGAAGCCGATGTTGTGCTGTTTATGGTCGATGCACGTGCGGGCCTGATGGCCGCCGATCTGCAAATCGCTAAGCATCTCCGTTCCCGTCAGAAAGCGACCTTCCTGGTGGCGAACAAAACTGACGGCATGGATCCGGATCAGGCGGTGGTCGACTTCTATTCACTGGGCCTGGGCGAGATCCACGCCATCGCGGCATCGCATGGTCGTGGTGTGAGCAGTCTGATCGAAGAGGCACTGCTGCCGTGGATGGACAAAGTTGAGTCGGTCGAGCTGACTGAAGAAGAAGAGAACCAGGCGTACTGGGCTGCGCTTGAAGCTGATGAGATTGCTGAGCAGGAAGCCGCAGAGGAAGAAGAGAACTTCGACCCGACGGGCCTGCCGATCAAACTGGCGATCGTTGGCCGTCCTAACGTAGGTAAGTCAACGCTTACCAACCGCATCCTCGGTGAAGACCGCGTAGTGGTCTACGATATGCCGGGCACCACCCGTGACAGTATTTACATTCCGATGGAACGTGATGGACGTGAATACGTTCTGATCGACACTGCCGGTGTGCGTAAGCGTGCCAAAATCTCTGACACCGTCGAGAAATTCTCGGTGATCAAGACGCTGCAGGCGATTGAAGATGCCAACGTGGTGATGCTGGTGATTGATGCCCACGCCGGCATTTCCGATCAGGATCTTTCGCTGCTTGGCTTCATTCTCAACAGTGGTCGTTCGCTGGTGATTGTGGTCAACAAGTGGGATGGCCTGTCGCAGGAAGTGCGTGATGAAGTGAAAGAGACGCTGGACTACCGTCTGGGCTTTATCGACTTCGCCCGCATCCACTTTATCTCTGCACTGCACGGCAGCGGCGTCGGTAACCTGTTTGAATCGATCACTGAAGCCTATGACTGTTCGACGAAGCGCGTAAACACCTCGCTGCTGACCCGCATCATGAACATGGCAGCAGACGATCACCAGCCACCGCTGGTGCGCAGTCGTCGCGTTAAGCTTAAATACGCGCATGCTGGTGGTTATAACCCACCTATCGTGGTGATCCACGGTAATCAGGTTAAGGATCTGCCCGATTCTTACAAACGCTACCTGATGAACTATTTCCGTAAATCACTCAACGTGATGGGAACGCCAATCCGCATTCAGTTCAAAGAGGGTGATAACCCTTATGAAGGCAAACGTAACCTGCTGACACCCACGCAGCAGCGTAAACGTAAGCGTCTGCTGGCGCATATGAAAAAGAATAAGCGTTAAGAAAATGAGGGCCATCCGGCCCTCTTTTTTTTGCTCTGAATTCAGCAGGGCAGGGCAGGGAGAAAATAATGAGTGTGATGTGTGAAAAATGTCAGCATCCGCTGTCGCTCAGCGACGGTGAATTGAACTGCAGTGCCTGTGGTGCGCACTATCCCGCGCAACCCTGCTGTCCCGCGTGTCGCCAGCCGCTGGAAGTGCTGAAAGCCTGCGGCGCAGTGGACTATTTTTGCCGTAACGGACATGGGCTGATTTCCCGCAGGCGCGTACTTTTCCAGCCGCCAGGTCACTGACGCCGCTTTCAGCTACGCTTAATCTGTCTGAGAATCCATAGCGACGCCCGGCCCTTTTTGTAGCAAAAATGCTATTGAGCCGTAACAAACCGGTTGGATATGTTCACTCTGTAACGTACCAGGTGGTACAATCCTGCCGCGTCGTGGGAGGGGTCTGCCACATCTGTGCTCTTCCGGCCCACAGATTCTCACGGACGCGGGTCTGTTTATATTCGATTTGAAACCGAGCGATGCTCTGCGCGCACCTGTTAACGCGCCGGAGTCCGGACAGCACCTGTCCGGACGCTCTGTTTATTCAGGAGAGTAAGTGTTATGGCTGAAACATCCTCCCGTTCCGGAAAGGGGCTGGGAATAGCATCCGTGCTGCTCGGACTGGTGCTGCTTGCCACCGGTCTGTTTTTTGCAATTGGCGGCGGTAAACTGGTTGCCCTGGGCGGCAGCGCGTACTTTTTAATTGCGGGTATCGTGACTGTCCTCTCCGCCATTCAGTTCTTCCGTCGCAAATCATCGGCAGTGGTTCTGTTCCTGCTGGTCTTTATCGGCACCCTGATCTGGTCGCTGTTCGACGCGGGTCTGGAGTTCTGGCCGCTGGTATCGCGCCTGATGGTGCCAGCCGGACTGATGGTGCTGGCCTTCCTGATCTGGCCTTCACTGCGTAAGCACGAAGGTAAGCACTCACTGGCAAAACCGTCCTACGTCTTCTCTGCGCTGCTGGCGGCAGGCATGGTGGTCACCATGGTGCAGATGTTTCAGCCACATCCTACCGTTGCAGCCACAGGCGAAGAGCTGCCACTGATTCCGGTTGATAAAGCGAAACAGCAGAAAGACTGGGATAACTACGGTAACACGCCGCAGGGCAGCCGCTTTGTGGCGCTGGATCAGATCACCCGCGACAACGTGAAAGATCTGCAGGTCGCCTGGACCTTCCGCACCGGTGATACGCCTGTCAGCCCGACCGGTAACGGCGCAGAAGATCAGCAGACGCCGTTGCAGATTGGCAACACACTTTATCTCTGTACGCCGCACAACAACGTCATTGCCGTTGAAGCCAACACGGGTAAGCAGATCTGGAAACGTGAAATCAACGCCCAGGCTGAAGTCTGGCCGCGCTGCCGTGGTCTGGCTTACTTTGACGCCACCAAACCTGTGCAACAGCCGGACAAGCCGGGTTCAGTCCCGGTGACGGCGGCTGTGCTGCCAGCCGGTGACAGCTGTCAGCGCCGTATTCTGATGAACACCATCGACGCGCGTCTGATTGCGATCAACGCCGACAACGGTGAGTTCTGTGAAGACTTTGGCGATCACGGCATTGTTGATCTTAAAGCCGGTATGGGTAAGGCACCGGATCCGCAATATCAGCTGACTTCTGCGCCAACGCTGGCCGGCACCACCGTCGTAGTGGGTGGTCGTGTCGCGGATAACGTGCAGACCGATATGCCTGGCGGCGTGTTGCGTGGCTTTGACGTTATCACCGGCAAAATGCGCTGGGCGTTTGACCCAGGCAATGTTGACCCGAATGCGATTCTGATGCCGGGTAAAGATTACACCCGCAGTACGCCGAACTCCTGGGCACCGATGTCCTACGACCCGTCAATGAACACCGTGTTCATTCCGATGGGCAGTTCGTCAGTGGACCTGTGGGGCGCGAACCGTACCGAACTGGATCACAAATATGGTGCTTCAGTGCTGGCGCTGGATGCTACGACCGGTAAAGAGAAGTGGGTCTATCAGACCGTGCATAACGATCTGTGGGACTTTGACCTGCCGATGCAGCCAAGCCTGATCGACTTCCCGCAAAAAGATGGCAGCACCACGCCAGCGGTCGTGATTGGCGGCAAAACCGGTATGATCTTCGTGCTTGACCGTATGACCGGCAAGCCGCTGACTAAAGTCGAAGAACTGCCGATGCCGCAGGGTCATATCCCGAACGAGCAGTACACCAAAACGCAGCCACACTCGACCGGTATGCCGCAGATTGGCAACCAGACGCTGAAAGAGTCTGACATGTGGGGTGCAACGCCGTTTGATCAGCTGGCCTGCCGCATTGGCTTTAAATCAATGCGCTATAACGGTCTGTTCACCGTGCCGGATACCGATAAGTCTCTGAGCTTCCCGGGTTCACTGGGCGGTATGAACTGGGGCAGCATGTCGATCGATCCGAACAACCACCTGTTGTTCGTCAATGACATGCGTCTGGGCCTGTGGGTTCAGATGATCCCGGCGGATACCGATAAAACGGCGCGTGGCAGTAATGGCGGCGAAGCGATAAACACCGGTATGGGTGCGGTTCCGCTGAAAGGCACGCCATATGCGGTGAATAAAAACCGCTTTATGTCACCACTGGGCATCCCTTGTCAGAAGCCACCGTTTGGTACGCTGTCGGCGATTGACATGAAAACGCAGAAAATCGTCTGGCAGGTGCCGGTCGGTACTGTGCAGGACACCGGTCCGTTCGGCATCAAGATGCGCATGAAAATGCCAATTGGTATGCCAACGCTGGGCGGTACGCTGGCAACGCAGGGTGGCCTGGTGTTCATCGCCGGAACACAGGATTACTACCTGCGCGCCTTTGACTCTTCAACCGGTAAAGAGGTGTGGAAAGCACGTCTGCCGGTGGGCAGTCAGGGCGGCCCGATGAGCTACGTCTCACCGAAAGATGGTAAGCAGTACATCCTGATTTCGGCAGGTGGCGCACGTCAGTCACCGGACCGTGGTGATTACGTGATTGCTTACGCGCTGCCCGACAGCAAGTAACCACGCTTAAGGAAAAGGGCCGACATTGTCGGCCCTTTTTTTTTGCTTATTTCCCGTCGCGCCACAGCGCCTGCAACTCTGGTGGCGCCACCTGTTCCGGAATCAGCAGCACAATCGTGCCCACCTCGCGGCGGGTAGCATACTGAATCTGGATGCGGAAATAGCGCTGGTCGCCACTGCCCACCTGCGCGGCCTTCTCCTCGGGTTCACCCAGCGGCATCGCCTGCTCCAGCGCATGACAGACGCGCTGCTTTTCAGGAGGCGGCAGCTCGCCCAGCATAAAGCGACGTTCGGCGCGCAGCCCCGGAATAAAGGCCATGCCGCCTTCACGCGCGACGATGATGGTGGCATCATCGGTGAGTTCGGGCAGTTCACTCATAGCACGCCAACCTCCTTCCACGCCTGTTCAATGGCACTGCTGACCGAGTCGTTGAACCGCTTTTTACCATGCTGAACGGTGAAGCGGGCAAAGGTTTTAAAGTCCGCATTCTGCGGGAGTTCGTCGTCACACACGGTGTCGTACCAGGCATATCCCGCCTGTTCCCACGCATGACCGCCCAGCGCGGTAGCCGCCAGATAAAAGGCTCGGTTAGGAATGCCGGAGTTAATATGAACCCCGCCGTTATCTTCCCGGGTCTTCACGTAGTGATCCATGTGTGCCGGCTGCGGATCTTTGCCCAGCATTGGATCATCGTAGGCGGTGCCGGGTTCACACATCGATCGCAGACCACGCCCGTTAATCCCCTTCGCCAGCAGGCCTTCACCGATGAGCCAGTCAGCCTCATCGGCGCGCTGTTTTTTGCTGAACTGTTTGACCAGCGAGCCAAAAACGTCCGACAGCGACTCATTCAGCGCACCAGCCTGTTCAAAGTAGATCAGCCCGGCTTCATTTTCTGTGACGCCATGCGCCAGTTCGTGCGCCACAACGTCAATCGCAATGGTGAAGCGGTTAAAGATTTCGCCGTCGCCGTCTCCAAATACCATCTGTTGACCGTTCCAGAAGGCATTCTGGTATTTCTCGCCGTAATGCACGGTACCCAGTAATTTCAGCCCCTGATTATCCAGTGAGTTTCGCTGATAAGCCTGCCAGAAGAAATCATAGGTCACGCCCAGATAATCCCAGGCTTCCTCAGCCGCCACATCATCATTACCGGGCTGGCCCTCCTGGCGAATCAGCTTACCCGGCAGAGTTTCCTGACTTTGCGCATCATAAATTTCACGATCCACATGACCGCCTGCCGCCGTTTTGACGCCGGTCGGCTTTTGCCAGTGCTCCGCCATCAGGTGCTGAACGTGTGTCAGGGTGCGACGCGCCTGCTCCTGCTGGTGGCCGGAACCGTGCGCGATGATTTTGCGAAGGATGTAGGGAGGAATAACGCAGTAAGCCATCTGAAACTCCTTGGCACTATGAATGTGTCAAAAAGTATAGACCCGCCAGGCTGGTTAGACCTCATTCATGAGGCCAGCGGTGAGTGGAAAAGTGTGAGCAGAAGGGCAGAGCCAGCGTCAGGAAGCGGTCTTGCGGCGGCGCTTTTTCTCAGGCAACAACTGTGTCACCTGGCTTTCAACCCAGCCGTCATCAAGGCGGGTGCGCAGCAGATCGCCGCTCTGAAGCTGTGCGGTTTTCTTCACCACCTGTCCGGCGGTGTCAGTGGTCACGCTAAAACCACGCGCCAGCGTCGCCAGCGGGCTGACGCCTTCCAGCTGTGCCACCAACTGACCAAACGTCTGTTTACTGCTGCTGAGCTGTTTCGTCATGCTCTGCTGCAGGCGATAGTGCCAGCTTTGCAGCTGCTTTTGCGCCTCAAACAGGCGCTGCTGCGGCTGCTGAGTGTTAAGCCGGTGCGACAGGCGATCCTGCTGACGTGTGGCCTGACGCAGGCGGGTTTCCATCGCTTCACCCAGACGCTGCTGCAGACGGAACAGCGCGGTCTGCTGACGGGCCAGACGCAGCTGTGGATGCTGCTGCTGCAGACGATGCTCAAGACGGGTGTAAAGCCGCTGCTGGCGCGCCAGGTAATAATCCATCGCCATCTCCAGCCGCTGCTGCTGTGACTGCAACTGACGCAGCAGCTCAAGCTGGTTACGGCTGACAATTTCAGCCGCGGCGGAAGGGGTGGGTGCGCGTAAATCGGCGACGAAGTCAGCAATGGTGACGTCGGTTTCATGCCCGACCGCGCTGACGATGGGAATGCGGCTGGCAAAAATAGCGCGCGCCACACGTTCGTCGTTAAAGCTCCATAAATCTTCCAGCGAGCCACCGCCGCGCCCGACGATTAAGACGTCGCACTCGTTGCGCAGGTTAGCCATTTCAATCGCGCGGACGATAGCCGCTGGCGCATCGACGCCCTGAACCACGGTCGGATAAATCACGACGGGCAGGGAGGGATCGCGGCGATGCAGCACGCGTAACACATCGTGCAGCGCCGCGCCGGTGGAGGAGGTGATGACCCCGACCTGACGCGCCGGTTCCGGCAGCGGTTGCTTATGCTGCGGATCGAACAGTCCTTCGGTCGCCAGCTTTGCCTTCAGCAGTTCAAACTGCTGCTGCAGCAAGCCTTCACCCGCCGGATGCATACTTTCGGCAATCAGCTGATAGTCACCGCGGGGTTCATAGAGCGTGATATTGGCGCGAACCAGCACCTGCTGACCATGCTGCGGTCGGAAAGTGACGCGCCGGTTGCTGTTGCGGAACATGGCGCAGCGAACCTGAGCGCCATCATCTTTCAGCGTGAAGTACCAGTGACCGGAAGCCGGTTGGGTGAAGTTGGAGATCTCGGCGCTGATCCAGACCAGGCCCATCTCTTTCTCCAGCAGCTGACGCACTGTCGTATTGAGACGGCTGACGGTAAAAATATTGGCGATGGGTGGCAGCGACATGTGACGAAGATCAAATTCCAAATCAGCAGGTTAATTCATCGATACTACATTGCTGCCGGTGTGGATCAAGAGTTTTTCGTAAATAATGCTGGAGGCAATCGATTACGGCCTGTATAATGCCGCGGCAATATTTTATCTATTCTCAATCACCCGAGGTGGAGTATTGCCATGTTAAGAATCGCTAAAGAAGCACTCACTTTTGACGACGTTCTGCTCGTCCCTGCACACTCCACCGTCCTGCCTAATACGGCCGATCTCAGCACTCAGCTGACCAAAAATATCCGTTTAAATATTCCTATGCTCTCCGCTGCCATGGACACCGTGACCGAAGCGGGCCTGGCGATTGCGCTGGCACAGGAAGGCGGCCTTGGCTTCATCCATAAAAACATGTCGATTGAACGCCAGGCGGACGAAGTGCGCAAGGTGAAGAAACATGAAAGCGGCGTGGTCACTGAACCCCAGACCGTCCTGCCAACCACGCCACTGGCTGACGTTAAAGTGCTGACCGAGCGCAACGGCTTTGCAGGCTACCCGGTCGTCAACCGCGACAACGAACTGGTGGGTATCATCACCGGTCGTGACGTCCGCTTTGTCACCGACCTTTCTCAGCCTGTCTCTGCGGTCATGACCCCGAAAGATCGTCTGGTGACGGTGAAAGAGGGCGAAGCCCGTGATGTCGTGCTGCACAAAATGCACGAAAAGCGTGTTGAAAAAGCGCTGGTGGTGGATGACAGCTTCCATCTGCTGGGCATGATTACCGTTAAAGACTTCCAGAAAGCCGAACGTAAACCTAACGCCTGTAAAGATGCGCAGGGTCGTCTGCGTGTTGGTGCCGCGGTTGGTGCCGGTGCCGGTAACGAAGAGCGTATTGATGCGCTGGTCGCTGCGGGCGTTGACGTGCTGCTGATTGACTCTTCACACGGCCACTCTGAAGGCGTGCTGTCACGCATCCGTGAAACCCGCGCTAAATATCCGGACCTGGAAATTGTTGGCGGTAACGTGGCTACTGGTGCAGGCGCTCTGGCGCTGGTCGCGGCAGGCGTCAGCGCTGTTAAAGTGGGTATCGGTCCTGGCTCTATCTGTACGACCCGTATCGTGACCGGCGTGGGCGTTCCGCAGATCACGGCTGTCTCTGATGCCGTGACCGCGCTGGAAGGCACCGGTATTCCTGTTATCGCCGATGGCGGTATCCGCTTCTCTGGTGACATCGCGAAAGCGATCGCCGCCGGTGCGTCCTGTGTGATGGTGGGTTCAATGCTGGCGGGGACCGAAGAGTCACCGGGCGAGATCGAACTCTATCAGGGCCGTTCATTCAAATCCTATCGCGGTATGGGTTCACTGGGCGCGATGTCCAAAGGCTCTTCTGACCGTTACTTCCAGACCGATAACGCCGCTGACAAACTGGTGCCGGAAGGGATCGAAGGTCGCGTGGCCTATAAAGGCCGTCTGAAAGAGATCGTGCATCAGCAGATGGGCGGCCTGCGTTCGTGCATGGGCCTGACCGGTTGCCCGACTATTGACGACCTGCGCACCAAAGCGGAATTTGTCCGCATCAGCGGCGCGGGCATCAATGAGAGCCACGTGCATGACGTGACCATCACCAAAGAGTCACCGAACTACCGCATGGGTTCATAATCCCGATTTCCCGCCCGGCTCAAGCCGGGCGCTTTTATTGATCAAGTCACCGTTCTGGAAACCCCTCAATGACGACGGAAAATATCCATAAGCATCGCATTCTGATTCTCGATTTCGGCTCACAATATACTCAGCTGGTTGCACGCCGCGTGCGCGAACTGGGCGTTTACTGTGAACTCTGGGCATGGGATGTCACCGAAGAGCAGATTCGCCAGTTCAATCCAAGCGGCATCATCCTTTCCGGTGGCCCGGAAAGCACCACCGAACTGAACAGCCCGCGTGCCCCTGAATATGTCTTCAACGCTGGCGTGCCGGTGCTGGGCGTCTGCTACGGAATGCAGACCATGGCGATGCAGCTGGGCGGCACCGTTGCGGGCTCAAACGAGCGTGAGTTCGGTTATGCGCAGGTCGAAGTCACCACGCCAAGCGCGCTGGTTCGCGATATCGAAGATGCGATCAGCGCCGCCGGTAAACCTCTGCTGGATGTCTGGATGAGCCACGGTGACAAAGTCACGGCGATCCCGGCTGACTTCGTGACCGTTGCCAGCACAGAAACCTGTCCGTTCGCCATCATGGCCAACGAAGAGAAGCGTTTTTACGGCGTGCAGTTCCATCCGGAAGTGACCCATACCCGTCAGGGTCTGCGGATGCTCGAGCGCTTCATCATCGACATCTGTGAATGTGAAGCCCTGTGGACGCCAGCCAAAATCATTGAAGATGCCGTTGAGCGCCTGCGTGAGCAGGTGGGTAACGACAAGGTGATCCTTGGCCTGTCTGGTGGCGTGGACTCCTCTGTGACCGCAATGCTGCTGCATCGCGCCATCGGCGACCGTCTGACCTGCGTCTTCGTGGACAACGGCCTGCTGCGTCTGAACGAAGCAGAGCAGGTGATGGATATGTTTGGTGACCACTTCGGTCTCAACATCATCCATGTACCGGCTGAGATGCGCTTCCTGGATGCGCTGGCGGGTATTGATGAACCTGAAGCCAAACGTAAAACCATCGGCCGCGTCTTTGTGGAAGTGTTCGACGAAGAAGCACTGAAGCTGCAGGACGTTAAGTGGCTGGCGCAGGGCACCATCTATCCGGACGTGATTGAATCGGCGGCGTCTGCCACCGGTAAAGCACACGTCATTAAGTCGCACCACAACGTGGGTGGCCTGCCGAAAGAGATGAAGATGGGCCTGGTTGAGCCGCTGAAAGAGCTGTTCAAAGACGAAGTACGTAAGATTGGTCTGGAGCTGGGCCTGCCGTACGATATGCTGTTCCGCCATCCATTCCCGGGTCCGGGTCTGGGCGTGCGTGTGTTGGGCGAAGTGAAGAAAGAGTATTGCGACCTGCTGCGTCGTGCCGATGCCATCTTCATCGAAGAGCTGCACAAAGCGGATCTCTACAACAAAGTCAGCCAGGCGTTCACCGTCTTCCTGCCGGTTCGTTCGGTCGGCGTAATGGGTGATGGCCGTAAATATGACTGGGTTGTCTCGCTGCGTGCGGTGGAAACCATCGACTTTATGACCGCACACTGGGCGCACCTGCCATATGATTTCCTGGGCCGCGTCTCTAACCGCATCATCAATGAAGTCGATGGCATTTCCCGCGTGGTGTATGACATCAGCGGTAAGCCACCGGCGACGATTGAGTGGGAATAAACCGGCCTCAGCCGGTTAATCTCTGACTCTGAAGCCCGCCTCCCGGCGGGCTTTTTTATTACTTCAACCTCTCGCAGCTTCACCGTTTTAACCTTTCACCACATCCGCTGACGCGGCTGGCGGTTTTCTGTTCACATTGCCGGGAATTACGCTATCCTCCATGCAGTAAAAGCCTGCACTTCACTTCAGCTGTGTCCTGCTTTCACCGATCTATCCCAACGCCGCCGCTTACTGAAACCGCCTTCTTCTCAGGCGTTTCGTGATTCTTACGTCATCAGGAATGTAGTCATGCTCTCACTCAAAGTGTTCAGCCTGTTTTTTGTGGCCGTGCTGCTGCTGTCGCTGGGGGCCAGCATCGCGCAGGCGACGCGTCACAGCGAAACCGCACAGCCTGGCGGCTGGGCGACCGCCCGGCGTGATTCGTCCGGGTTAGCGCCCGATCCGCGCGCCTTATATAACCTGGCTATCGTGCAGGTCTATGCCGCGCCGACTTACGGCTGGAAAGGGCGAGTAGCGGTGCATCCGTGGATTATCTTCAAACGTGCCGGTGAAACACGCTACACGCGCTATGAAGTGATCAGCTGGGGCAGTGGCGATAAAGTTCGTCGCAACACTAACCTGCCGGATGGCTACTGGTATGGCGCAAAACCCCGGCTGCTGGTGGAGCATCGCGGACCGGAAGCCGAAGCGATGATTCCGCAGATAGAGGCCGCCATTAAATCCTATCCCTGGCCGACAACTTACCGCGCCTGGCCCGGACCGAACAGCAACACCTTCCTGGCGCACATTGGCCGCGAAGTGCCGGCTTTAAGGCTGGATCTGCCCGCTAATGCGCTGGGCAAAGATTACCGGCCATTGTGGCGCCCAATCGGGCTGCCGCCATCCGGACGGGGTGTGCAGGTGTCGATTCTGGGTGTGGCGGGCGTAACGCTGGGTGCAGAAGAGGGCGTGGAAGTGAACCTGCTGGGTCTGAACATGGGACTCGATTTTTCGCCGTTCCGGCTGCGTCTGCCGTTTATCGGCGGCCTGGGCAATGACAATCTTCAGCAGGACAAGCCCTGATCGATTGGCCCCGCAAGCGGGGCCGTTTCACTTCAGCACACGCCAAAGTCACCCTCTTCGTGATAGAGGTTGACGCTCTCTGCCTTCACTTCGATCTCTTTCTTCGCCGCATCATCAACGCGTGCGCACCACAGGGTGTCGCCTTCGACGCGCAGCACCTGCATTTTAGGGCCGCCGGTTTTCGACTGAACAAAATCCTCTGCTTTAAACATATTGCCTCCATTAATTATCGTTACTGCTGCCGATCGTTTTTTGCGTGACGTTTTCCAGTTTATACCCTGACTGTTTTACTGCGAGAAAAAGTCTCCGCATGCTGAACCATATTAAGAAATATTCATTGAGTTGTCAGTTGACAACTCATTCATTCGGCGTCAGCATAGGGGCACATATGGCAAGGAAGCGGCATCCCAGTAAAGAGATAGAGATGGCGTTACGTTACGCCGAATCCCACGGCTGGCTGGTGGTTACCGGAGGCCATCACGCCTGGGGCAAAATGTACTGCCCGAAAAATCTGTTGATGTGCCGATGCGGGGAGTTTTGTCTGACCTGCATCTGGAGCACACCGAAAAATGCACATCAGCATGCCCGTGCCCTGCGGCGCGTGGTTGATAACTGTCACTATCTGAAGTCCTGATGCAGTACAAGGAGAGGCATATGGAATATTCTTTTACACTGCGGTTCAGCCTGCCAGAAGGGCATGCGCCGGTTGATGAGATGCTGGAAACGCTGGCAGCAGCAGGCTGTGATGATGCTTTGATTGGCATGGGGATGCCGGGGCGCATTGCACTGGAATTTACCCGGGAGGCTGACTCTGCAACGAATGTCCTGATGCAGGCGGAACAGGATGTGCTGCGCGCGATACCGGGTGCCACGCTGGTGGAAGCGGCACCCGATTTTGTGGGATTGACGGATGTAGCGGAGATCATCGGCATGACGCGTCAGAATATGCGTAAGCTAATGCTCAGCCACCGCCCGCCGTTTCCGCTGCCGGTACATGACGGTAAAACCGCTATCTGGCACTTAGCGGATGTGCTGGAGTGGCTGAGCCAGCGTGGCAACTATACGCTGCCTGCGGCGACCCGTGAGCTGGCTCAGGTAACGCGGCAACGCAATCTTAACGGGTCGCTGCAACGTTACGGCCTGCATGCCTGATCAGTGTGGCAGCAGGAAGATCGTCGCCAGTCCCAGGAAGATAAAGAAGCCGCCGGTATCGGTCAGTGCGGTGATCAGGACGCTGGAGCCGACGGCCGGATCGCGCTTCATTTTGGTCATGACCAGCGGCACCAGCACGCCCATCAGCGCGGCCAGCAGCAGGTTCAGCGCCATCGCCAGCATCATGACCCCGCCCAGCGCCATATTGTCATACATGAGCCAGGTAATGCCGCCCATGATGCCTCCCCAGAACAGGCCGTTTATCAGCGCCACGCCAAGTTCACGGACAATCAGAAACGAGAAGTTACCCGGTTCAACCTGATGTAAGGCCAGCGCCCGCACAATCATGGTGATGGTCTGATTGCCGGTATTACCGCCGATACCCGCGACGATCGGCATCAGGGTCGCGAGGGCCACGATTTGCGAAATGGTTCCCTCAAACAGACCGATAACCCGCGAGGCGACAAAGGCGGTGCAGAGATTTATCGCCAGCCAGGCCCAGCGTTTACGCACCGATTTACGCACCGGCGCGAAGACATCCTCTTCCTGACTGATACCGCCCATTTTACGAATGTTACTTTCGTTTTCGGCATTCACCAGGTCGATAATGTCTTCAATGGTCACACGGCCAATCAGTTTGCCCTTCGCGTCGGTGACGGCGGCAGAGATGAGGTTATAACGCTCAAAGGCGCTGGCGGCGTCTTCGGCCTTATCGTTGAGCTGGAAGGTAGTAGGACGCGCGTTCATGACGTCGCTGACCAGCGTTTTGGGTTTGTTAAGCAGGATATCCGTCAGCAGCAGCTCGCCCAGCAGCTGATTCTCTTTATTGGTGATAAACAGCTTATCGGTACCGCCCGGCATGCTTTTGCGCTTGCGCAGAAAACGCTGCACCGTCGCCAGGGTGACATCGTCGCGCACCGTCAGGATATTAAAATCCATCACCCGGCCCACGCGGTCACGGTCGAGCTGCACCATATCGAGCATGCGGGCGCGCAGGGCTGGTTCTACGGTCGCCAGCAGGCGTCCGGTCAGGTCACGCGGCAGATAACGCGCCAGCCAGACCTGGTCGTCAATATCCAGCGGCTGAATAGCACGCAGGATATCGCGGTCGCTCATCTCTTCGGTGAGGCTGGCCCAGACCGTTTCAGAGGCTTCAACCAGCACATGGCCGCGCCGCTCGTTCGGTACCAGTCGCCACAGCGCCTGACGTTCTTCTTCGGGCAGGGCTTCGAGAATATCCGCGAGGTCAGCGGCATGCAGTTGCAGAATGTCCTGTTCCAGCGCATCACGCTGGGCCGCATTTTCACGTTGCTGTTCAGGATTGAGATCGCCGGATTTCTCCAGCAGAGCATCAACCAGATCGTGCTCGTTGAGCAGCAGCGTCAGAATGCGATGACGTATTTCACTTAAACGTTGAGATTGAGAAGCAGACACATTGGATCCCTTAGTCTGAAAGCACCAGCACGAAGTGTAGCGTTTCGCCTGAAAAAGGGATGCAAAAAAGAGTCCAGTTATCTGGATATCATTTACGTTTCAGGCGAAAAGTCAGTATTCGTTAACGCGTATCACCTGATGTAACGGTGACCGGTCCAGGAATAGCTTTCTGTTGCTGATGATGCTCGAAGGCAGCAGGCAGGATAAAAATCAGGCGACTAAAGAGAATGATAAAACTAATCAGCAGCACAATGCGGGTCATGGTGCCGGTTTTTTGACGTCTTCGGGGAGAAATAGCGCTGTTCACGCGGGGTGGTTCCTGTAATGAGCCCATCTTGGGCGACTGCAATATTTAGTCACAGTCCCCAGATGAAATCAATCGCTGTTGAAAAAAACAGCAGATAAAGATCAGTAACTCGCTTTTTGCGCCAGCAGCGTAGCAAAGCGGCAGGTAATGCGATTGCCATTTTCATCTTTACGATGCAGCTGACCAGGATGCTCGTTGTACTTCACGATGTGCCAGTTGCGGTAGTAGTGACTTAATTCGCCTGACCTGAAAGCAAAAGAAAAATCAGCCGGGCAGGGCATATCGTCCGTGTTCATCGCTGCCACAATCAGGTTAAAACCATCCCTGACCGTACAGGCCTGCATGTCGGCAATCAGCTGCGGGATGGTCTGCGGCTGCAGAAACATCATTACCACGGTCGACAGCACAAAGTTAAAGCCGCCATTGAAGCGCGTGTTGTTCAGGTCGCGCTGCTCGGTGTGAATCCCGCTGAGATTTTCCTGCGCAATAATGTCCTGCAGGCGCGCCAGGCTTTGCGGATTATGATCCCACGCCGTGACGTCAAAACCGTGCTGATTCAGAAACAGCGTATTGCGTCCCACGCCACAGCCAAGGTCAAGCGCCTTGCCGACGTTGAGCTGGGGCAGAGCCGCAACCACTTCGGAGTGGGGCGGCGTTAAACCATAGGTTTCGGCAAAATAGTTTTCGCCTGAAAGTGGTGCGGTTGGTTGTGTCATATTCATCATTTCAGTTAAACGGGCGCCAGGCGCCCGTATTGTCAGACTTCCTCTTCGAGGATCAGTTTCCATCCCGTGACGTCGTCCCAGTAAACCTGCTCGCGTTCAAGATCGAGCTGAACCAGGTTGTTCTGCGCAAAGTAGCCCGCCGGGAAAATCAGCGTCCAGTGGCCGTCATCGCATTTCAGGGTTAATGCATCCGGACGCGTGGTAGCCTGGCGCTGATTATTCAGCAGGGTACCCAGGCGCAGCAGGAAAATCAGCGGCACAAACTGCTTTTTCTTGAACAGCGTGACCCGTGGCAACTCATCCAGCTTCACCGCTTTACGATGGAATCTGACCAGCGCCGCCAGCAGCATCTGCTGATCCTGATTGAAGCCCGGCAGGTTGGTATTTTGCAGAATGTAGGCGGAATGGCGCTGCAGACCGCTGTGATTGATGGTCAGGCCCACTTCGTGCAGCATCGCCGCCCATTTCAGCAGTGCCGCCAGCTGCGGATTCGCGAGTTTTGGGTTCTGCTCGCTCCACTGCAGATAGAGCTGCTCGGTGGTTTCCAGCACGCGTCGCGCCTGATCGCTGTCGATGGCGTAATGGTTCGCCAGACTTTGCGCCGTACGGCTGCGAATATCCTGATGACGGAAACGGCCCTCCATCTCATAGAGCACGCCTTCACGCAGCGCACCGTCGGAAAGACGCAGCTCGCGAATCGCCAGCGCATCAAAGACGCCGCAGAGAATCGCCAGTCCTGGCACAAACACGCCTTTGCGCTCTTCTGACAGGCCCGGCAGGCTCAGGGCAGAGAAGGATTTGTGTTTCATCACTTCGTCATAGAGCTTTTCGAGACGCTCAGGGGTAATCAGCTTTTCTTTCTCATCCATCGCCTGCAGCACTTCGCAGGCGGCTTTGATGGTACCGGAGGCGCCCAGCGCATACTGCCAGCCATGCAGACGATATTGCCACGCCAGCGTCTCCAGCTTCTGCGCAGCCGCTAAACGGGCGCGACGGAAGTTTTCACGGCTGATTTCGCCTTTCGGGAAATAGAGCTGGGCGAAACTGACGCAACCCATGCGCCGGCTCTCGACCAGTTGCGGTTCAAAATCCTCACCAATCACCAGTTCGGTAGAGCCGCCGCCGATGTCGATCACCAGCTTGCGACCTTTCTCCGGCTGCGTGTGTTCAACGCCCATGAAGATCAGACGGGCCTCTTCATGGCCCGAAATCACCTCGATCGGGTAGGGGATCACCTCGGCAGCGCGCTGCAGGAAAGTTTCGGCGTTAATCGCCTCGCGCAGCGTATGGGTGCCGACAATCGTCACGTTGCTGGGACTGAACCCCTGGAGACGCTCGGCGAACAGGGCCAGACAGGCTAAGCCCCGCTCCATCGCTTCTTCGCTGAGGTTATGTTGAGCATCCAGCCCGTCAGCCAGATGGACGCGCTGCTTAAGGCGGCCCAGTACCTGCATCGCACCATCGACAACCCGCGCAATCACCATATGGAAACTGTTCGAGCCCAGGTCAATCGCCGCAAACTCCTGGGGTTTTGGCGTACTTTTATGAGAAATTGGCATAGGATTTATTCAGGTTGTTCCAGGTTCTTGATGTAATCATAAATGGCCAGCTGCGAGCGCACTTTACGGCGATTGCCACGCTGGACGTAATGGTTACTCAACTCTTTATCGACGATGCGGGCTTTCACCGTATCACTCAACTGAATAGCAATAATGTCGAGTATGCGCTGCCGGATGTGGGGATCGAGGATCGCCACTGCCACTTCGATGCGGTAATCGATATTACGTGTCATCCAGTCAGCGGAGGAGAGGAACACCTTTTTATCGCCGCCATTCTCAAAAATATAGACGCGATCGTGTTCCAGATAACGGTCAACAATACTGATGACACGAATATTTTCACTGATCCCAGGCAAATCAGGGATCAATGAACACATTCCGCGCACCAGAAGATTAACCTTCACCCCTACGCTGGAGGCTGTATAAAGCCGATCAACCAGACCTTTGTCCACCAGATTGTTGATTTTCAGAGTAATGCCGCAGGGCTTATTCTGCTGGGCGTTGGCGATTTCGGTATCGATCAGTTCATACAGCATCCGGCGCGAGTTCTGCGGCGACACCATCAGGTGATCGAACGTCACAGGCCGGTAAGGATTCTCAATAAAGTTGAACACCCGGCGCACTTCATTGGTGATGCGCGCATCCGCGGTCAGCAGTGAGTAGTCGGTATAGAGGCGCGCGGTTTTCTCGTTAAAGTTGCCGGTACCGATATGCGCATAACGGACAATCTCTTCGCCTTCGCGGCGTGAAATCAGGAACAGCTTGGCGTGGATTTTCAGGCCCGGCGCAGAGAAAATCACATGCACGCCCGCTTCGGTCAGGCGTTTCGCCCAGTAGATGTTGGCTTCTTCATCAAAGCGCGCCTGCAACTCCACCACCACCGTGACTTTTTTACCGTTATAGGCGGCATGGATCATCGCATCCATGATGCGGGAGTGTTTCGCAACGCGGTAAATGTTGATTTTGATCGCCAGCACGCTCGGGTCAAACGACGCCTGACGCAGCAACTCCAGCACATGCTCAAAGGTGTGGTACGGATAGTAGAGCAGCACATCGCGATCGCGAATCGCATCGAAGCCGTTGCGGAAGCCATCAAACCCAATGTGGCGAATCTGCGGCAGCGGGCGGTTCACAAGGTTATTTTTGCCGACGTTCGGGAAGCCGATAAAGTCTTTGAAGTTGTGGTAGCGGCCGCCTGGCAGGATGGAGTCCAGGTTAGAGATAGAAAGCTTGTGGCACAGCAGCGACACCATCGTGTCGGGCATATCGCGCTGATAGACAAAACGCACCGGTTCCGCCGTCAGTCGCTGCTTCAGGCTGGAGGACATCAGCTCCAGCAGGCTCGATTCCATCTCCGTGACCAGGTCGTACTCGGCGTCACGCGTCATTTTCATTGAATAGGCGTTGAGCGCGTCGTAGTCGTAGAAGCCTTTAAAAATGTCATCCAGGCAGTAACGTAAAATGTTGTCCAGCAGGATCATCGGCTTACGGCGGCGCGGCGGCTCTGCCGGTAAATTGATGAAACGCGGTACTTTGTCGGATGGGATCTCCAGCAGCGCATACTGAATATTGTCACCGCGAATAATCTCAACCGCCAGATAGGTGTAGTCATCTTTAAGGAATTCGGTCAGATCCGTTTCCTGGGTGATCAGGATCGGCGAGATATGCTGGCGCAGTTCATGTTTGAAATAGTGGCGCAGCCACGCCTGCTGATTGGCTGAGAGCTGACGTTCATTGATCAGGAAGATCTGATTGCGTGCCATCTCCAGCAGCAGATCGTTATAAAGCGCATCAAACTCCAGATCGGACTTCATCACCCGCTGCTGAATTTTCTTAAACAGATGGCGTGGCGTACTGGCAGAACCCTGCTCTTCACCAATCAGAATGCGGCGTTTGAGGTCGGCGAAACGCACTTTATAGAATTCGTCGAGGTTGTTGGAGTAGATCCCCAGAAAGCGCATCCGCTCAATCAGTGGATTGCTTTTGTCTGCTGCTTCCTGCAAAACCCGTTCATTAAAGGATAACCAGCTTAATTCTTTTTCAATATAAAGCTTTACCTGACCCATTCTCACTCCATTTAGCGGTTGCAGGACTGAAGATCCAGTATCCACCAACATTATGGCGAGAGTATGGCAGCGTTGTCCAACGCCAGGAGTTGTCTTATCAATCGGCTACGGGCAACATAGCGGCTTATTTCAGGCTGCCACCGGAACCGCATGAGCGCAAACCACATTCCTGTCCAATTCAGCGATCGCAAGCGTCGTGCCGTTGACCGTCTGACGCGGCGGCTGGTCACCTGTTGTGGCGTGGCGATCCTGCTGTTGATGCTGCTGCTGTTCTGCTGGCTGATTGGCGTGGTGTTACCGCTGTTTAATGCGCCAGGCCTGCAAGTGGCGGCCAGTCAGCAACTCTGGGATCGTGCGCCAGCCTTAGCGATTGGTAATCAGGGCAATGTTGGCTGGCGTATCAGCGCGCGCGGTGCGGCCCGTTTTATTCCGCTGGATGGTCAGCCTGCAGAACCGGCGCTGGCCCTGACCCCTGCACCCGATGACGCCGTGCAGAGTGCCGATGGGCAGACGCTGCTGCTGAATATGCAGGGCGCGCTGACGCTGATGCAGCCCACAACCGACCATCAGTGGCGTTTCCCGCTGGGCGACAAACCTTTTCATCTGCCCGATGGCGCGGTGACGAAGATGGCGCTGGCGACGCGCCATGCAGGTCAGTGGCGCATTGCCGCACTCACCGAGGCGGGACTTCGGGTGCTGACGCTGGGCACCGATCGCCAGGCCTCGATTATTCCGCTGCCACAACGTCAGCTGGATTTGCTGGCGCTCTCGCCATCCGGCGATCTGCTCTATACCACCGAAGGCACTCTGCTGCGGGTCTGGCAACTTGATGATGACCGGGCAGTGTTGCGCGAAACCCACACTCTGCCGGCGCGTCCGACCAGTCTGCATCTGCTGGTGGGTGGCCGAAGCCTGCTGATTCAGGATCACAGCGGCGTCACGCAGTGGTTCGCGATTGCCAGCGATCAGGGGCCACGCCTGCAGCGTATCCGGACCTTTGCCGACAGCGATGGCGAGACGATTCTGGTGACGGAATCACGACGGCGTGTGTTTGCGACGCTCAGTAAACAGGGGATGCTGCGCCTGTTCGCCAGCAAGCAGAATGGCCCGATACTGCAGCGTCAGCTGGAGCCTGGCATTGTGCAGGCGCAGTTTTCTCCCCGTGGCGACAGCCTGCTGATTGAGCGGCCGGGAAGCTGGCAGACGCTGCGACTCGACAATCCGTGGCCGGACGTCACCTGGCGCAATTTCTGGCAAAAAATCTGGTATGAAAACTACCCCGGCCCCGACTGGGTCTGGCAATCGACCGCGGCCGGTGACAGCTATCAGGCTAAGTTCAGCCTGATGCCGATGGTGATGGGGACGCTGAAAGCGGCCAGTCTTGCGCTACTGTTTGCTACGCCGCTGGCGCTGGCTGCGGCAATGTACACCGCGTGGTTTATGGCACCAGGCCTGCGACGCTGGGTTAAACCGGCAATCGAGATGATGGGCGCGCTGCCGAGCGTCGTGGTGGGGCTGATTGCCGGGATCTGGCTCGCGCCGCATATTGGTCAGGCACTGGTGGGCGTGCTGCTGCTGCCGCTGACGCTGGCGGGTTCGCTGCTGCTGTGCGGCGTGTTCAGCGCACGTTTGCCGCCGCGCTGGCGTCAGCCCGGCCGTGAGGTGCTGCTTCTGCTGCCGCTGTTGCTGCTGGTCACGTTGCTGACGCTGTGGCTGCCCACGTTGGTGATACCGGATGCGGGCGACTGGCTGCCGCATTACGAGCAGCGCAATCTGCTGGTGGCGGCGCTGGCGATGGGCTTTGCGCTGGTGCCGTTGATTTTCACCCTCTCTGAAGATGCGCTGTTCAGCGTGCCCGCGGCGCTGGGGCAGGGCTCGCTGGCACTGGGCGCGACGCCATGGCAGACCCTGACCCGCGTCGTGCTGCCTGGTGCGTCCGCCGGTATTTTTGCCGCCCTGATGATTGGTCTGGGACGGGCCGTAGGAGAAACCATGATTTTGCTGATGGCGACCGGCAACACACCGCAAAGTGAAGGTGGCCTGTTCAGCGGGCTGCGCGCGCTCTCCGCCAATATTGCCATTGAGATGCCGGAAGCGGCAGCGGGCAGTGCCCACTATCGCGTGCTGTTTCTCAGCGCCCTGATGCTGCTGCTGTTTACGCTGGTGATTAACACGGTTGCCGAGCTGATCCGTCAGCGACTGCGTCAGCGCTACAGCCAGCACGAGGAGCAGGCATGAAGGCGATGCGACAGAATGACCGCTGGCGCTGGTTAACCGCCGGTGCCGTCGCCGTCTGCCTGCTGGCCTTTACGCTGCTGATCGGGCTGCTGGCCTGGCAGGGCGTGCGCGCTTTCTGGCCGCAGCGCGTGGACCTTTATACGTTCAGTCAGCCTGAAGGTGGCGAAACACGCCTGCTGGGCGAAACCCTGGAACATCAGCGACGCTTTCCGGCTCCGGCCGATGAGCAGGGTAACAGCGGCGGCCTGGTGAACCGTTATCTGATCAAAACCGGTAACCGTGACTGGGACGCACCCGATTTCCGCGTCGTCTACAGCCGCGCGGCTGCGAATGTCAGCCAGCCAGCGGATGTCATGGTGCTGCAACGCCGCAGCCACGGTGAGGCCTATGGCTGGTTTGTCGGCCTGCGTGAAGATAATGAAGAGTTAACTGCGCAGGATCCCGATGCGCTGCTGCATCAGCGGCTCGCACAGGTGCAGATGCTGGTGCGGCAGGCTAATCAGATTCGCCGCGTTGATATGGCGCGCATCAATAGCCAGCGTGAGCAGCTGGATGAGCAGGCGGCCACCAACCGTGCTGCCGGGCGCTTTGATCTGCAGGCAGAATCGGAATATCAGGCCAATCAGGCCGCGTTGCAGCGCCGCTTTAATCAGCTGAGTGAGACCCTGGCTTCTCTGCAACTGCAGAGTCAGCGTGACATGTTAATTCTGCGGGATGTGCAGGGCACCGAACATGCGCTCCCGCTGACCGAAATTGTCGACAGCTGGAAGCCGAACGCGATGACGCTGACCGGCAAAACCGGGCATTTTCTGCATCAGCTGTGGCGGTTTGTCAGTGACTCACCTGCCGAGGGCGAAAGTGAATCCGGGGCGTTTCCGGCGATCTTTGGCACCGTGCTGATGGTGCTGCTGATGTCGGTCGTGGTGATGCCGCTGGGCGTCATCGCCGCCATCTGGCTGCACGAATATGCCGGACGCAATGCGCTGACCAGACTGGTACGCATCGCGGTGGTCAATCTGGCGGGCGTCCCCTCAATTGTTTATGGCGTGTTTGGTCTGGGCTTCTTTGTCTGGCTGGTGGGCGGCACCATTGATCAGCTCTTCTTCGCCAGCGCGCTGCCCAATCCCACTTTTGGCACGCCGGGCTTGCTGTGGGCGTCACTGACCCTGGCGTTACTCACGCTGCCGGTGGTGATTGTGGCGACCGAAGAGGGCTTATCGCGCATCCCCAACAGCCTGCGGCAGGGCTCGCTGGCGCTGGGGGCGACCCAGGCAGAAACGCTGTGGAACGTGGTGCTGCCGATGGCGGTGCCGGCCATGCTGACCGGCCTGATTCTGGCAGTGGCGCGTGCCGCCGGTGAAACCGCGCCCCTGATGCTGGTTGGCGTAGTAAAAATGGTGCCGGAACTGCCGGTCGATGCGGTGTTTCCTTATCTGCATCTGGATCGCAAGTTTATGCATCTGGGCTTCCAGATTTACGATCTGGCGTTTCAGAGTCCGAATATTGAAGCTGACCGGCCGCTGGTGTTCGCCACCGCGCTGCTGCTGGTGCTGATTATTCTGTCGCTTAATATGCTGGCGATGGGCCTGCGTCACCGTCTGCGTGAACGCTATCGCCTTATGACTCAATAACAGGCTATGACTATGACGTCCGACACGGATATCGCGCTGACCGTTAACCATCTGTCGCTGTGGTATGGCGAGCGCCAGGCGCTGCAGGATATTTCTTTGCAGGTGCCAAAAAACAGGATTACCGCGCTGATTGGCCCGTCGGGCTGTGGCAAATCGACGCTGCTGCGCTGCTTTAATCGCATGAATGACGTGATTGATCACTGTCGGGTAGAGGGGGATGTGCTGCTGGGGTCGCAGCCGATCCTGCGGCCGGAGCAGGATCTCTCCGCGCTGCGCCGTCGGGTCGGCATGGTGTTCCAGCGGCCCAATCCGTTTCCAAAATCGATCTATGAAAATGTGGTTTACGGGCTGCGTTTGCAGGGTGTACGCGATCGGCGTGTGCTTAACGAAGCCTGTGAACGTGCGCTGCGTGCAGCCGCGCTGTGGAGTGAGGTCAAAGATCAGCTGTCACAGAATGCGCTGACGCTCTCAACCGGACAGCAGCAGCGGCTGGTGATTGCCCGCGCGATTGCGATTGAGCCGGAAGTGCTGCTGCTGGATGAGCCGACCTCCGCGCTGGACCCCATCTCCACGCTGGTGATTGAAGAGTTAATGACCACGCTGAAGCAGCACTTCACGCTGGTGCTGGTGACGCACAACATGCAGCAGGCCTCGCGCGTGTCAGATTACACCGCGTTTATGCATCAGGGCGCGTTAGTGGAGTTTGATGAGACCGACCGGATTTTCACCGCGCCGAAGCAGCGACGGACTGAAGATTACATTACGGGGCGTTACGGCTGAGCCAGCAACGGGAGCAAAACAGGTTTTTGTGTCAGACGGCTCATATGCTTAAAGCGATGGGAGCCTATGCCCGTAGTAAAGCATCGCGGGCCATGGACAAAAACGCCGGGAGCGTTTTTGAACAACGCAACGCGTTGGCCCGGCAACGGGCGCACTTCAGGGATGAGGTGCGTAATCGCCCGCGCTGAGCTGCCATGGATGGCATTTTTTGCGTCTTTACGGAGGGCATAGGCTCCCTGAGCCTTTACTCTGCCAGTACTTCATAAGAAGCCCTGGCTTCCGGTGCGTCAATCGTTAGCATAGCCCTGCGGCGGCAGCGGTTCGCCATCCAGCCAGGCTTTGCCGTCACGCATCGCCAGACGACCCTCGACAAACCAGCCGATCACCAGCGGATAGATCGCGTGCTCCTGATGCTGCACCCGCTCGGTAATCTCCGCTTCACTGTCGCCAGGAAAGACCGGAACTTTGGCCTGCAGGATCACCGGACCGCCATCCAGTTCGTCCGTCACGAAATGCACGGACGTGCCATGTTCGCTGTCGCCATTTTCCAGCGCCTGACGATGGGTATGCAGACCCGGATATTTCGGTAACAGGGAAGGGTGGATATTCAGCAGGCGATCGTGAAAATGCGCCACGAAAGCGCTGCTGAGAATGCGCATATAACCGGCCAGCACAATCAGATCCGGACGGTAGGCTTCGATTTCAGCAATGAGCTGACGATCAAAGGCTTCGCGGTCAGCGAAGTCGCTGGCGGTAAGCGCGTGGGCGGGAATCCCCGCCTCCTGCGCCCGCGTCAGGCCATAAGCGGCGGCACGGTTGCTGAACACGGCAACGACGCTGCCGTGAATCCGCCCGCTTTCACAGGCGTCAAGGATGGACTGAAGGTTACTTCCGTTGCCGGAAATCAGTACAACCAGCTTCTTCATCCGTTGATGACCACACGCTCTTCGGCATCAGACGCTTTAATCACGCCGAGCTTCCAGGCTTTCTCGCCTGCGGCCTGCATCAGCGCAATTGCTTTGTCCGCATCAGCCGGGCTGAGGGCAATGATCATGCCGACGCCACAGTTAAAGGTACGGTACATCTCGAAACGGCTGACGTTGCCCGCCTGCTGTAACCAGCTGAAGACCGCCGGCCACTGCCAGCTCTTCTCGTCGATGACGGCCTGGGTATTGTCAGGCAGCACGCGCGGAATATTCTCCCAGAAGCCGCCGCCGGTCAGGTGTGCGATAGCGTGCACATCGACCTGCTCAATCAGGCTCAGGATATTTTTCACGTAGATGCGGGTCGGTTCCAGCAGATGATCGGCCAGCGGTTTGCCTTCCAGCTGTTCCGCCAGCGGATCGGTGTTGCTGACTTCCAGAATCTTGCGCACCAGCGAATAGCCGTTGGAGTGCGGGCCGCTTGAGCCGAGGGCGATCAGTACGTCGCCATCCTGCACCTTGCTGCCATCAATAATTTCTGACTTTTCCACCACGCCGACACAGAAACCGGCCACGTCGTAATCTTCGCCATGATACATGCCTGGCATCTCAGCGGTTTCACCGCCTACCAGCGCACAACCCGACTGCAGACAACCTTCGGCGATGCCGGTGATCACCGCAGAGGCGGTATCCACATCCAGTTTGCCGGTGGCGTAGTAGTCGAGGAAGAAGAGCGGCTCAGCGCCCTGAACCACCAGGTCGTTAACGCACATCGCGACCAGGTCAACGCCAATGGCATCGTGACGTTTGAGATCCATCGCCAGACGCAGCTTGGTGCCAACGCCATCGGTGCCGGAGACCAGCACAGGTTCACGGTATTTTTGCGGCAGCGCGCAAAGCGCACCAAAACCGCCCAGTCCACCCATCACTTCCGGGCGACGCGTCTTTTTCACTACGCCTTTAATACGGTCAACCAGAGCGTTACCAGCATCAATATCCACACCGGCGTCTTTGTAACTGAGAGAGGTTTTGTCGGTCACTGCGAGGTCCCCACGCGAATTGCGGTTGGTGGTTTAAAATAAAGCGCGGCAATTCTATCAGTGCAGGCAAACGTTTGCGAGTCCGGGATTGCGCATCAGGCGATTTTCATTAATCCTCTCTTTGTCCTGGTAAATCCCGCGGCTTTGCGCAAGAGCAGGTGGCGCAGAGCGCAAAAGGCGGTATAATCCCGCGATTTTTTTTAGCTCAACTCATTCCGGGAGAACACCAATGAAGATCGTGGAAGTCAGACACCCGCTGGTCAAACATAAACTGGGCCTGATGCGTGAGCATGATATCAGTACAAAGCGTTTTCGCGAGCTGGCCTCTGAAGTGGGCAGCCTGCTGACCTACGAAGCGACCGCCGATCTGGAAACAGAGCGCGTCACCATTGAGGGCTGGAACGGCCCGGTAGAGATCGATCAGATCAAAGGCAAAAAAATCACGGTGGTCCCGATCCTGCGTGCCGGCCTGGGCATGATGGAAGGGGTGCTGGAGCACGTTCCCAGCGCACGTATCAGCGTGGTCGGTGTTTACCGTGATGAAGAGACTCTGGAGCCGGTTCCCTATTTCCAGAAGCTGGTCTCTAACATCGAAGAGCGCCTGGCGCTGGTGGTCGACCCGATGCTGGCGACCGGTGGCTCCATGATTGCCACTATCGACCTGCTGAAGAAAGCGGGCTGCACCAGCATCAAAGTGCTGGTTCTGGTTGCCGCACCAGAAGGGATTGCCGCGCTGGAGAAAGCGCACCCTGACGTCGAGCTTTACACTGCGTCAGTGGATCAGGGACTGAACGAAAAGGGTTACATCATTCCCGGGCTCGGCGATGCCGGGGACAAGATTTTCGGAACCAAATAAATCGCACAGCCGACCAGAGAGTCGGCTTTTTTTTGGCAAAAAAAACGCCCCGAAAGGATTCGGTCTGCCGCAAGGCGCACCGGCTTCACTGCTGCTGTGCCAGAGGCGCGAATCTCCGGGGATAAAAAAACATAAGGGGATAAATGATGACTCGTCGCGCCATTGGCGTCAGTGAACGACCGCCGTTACTGCAAACCATTCCACTCAGCCTGCAACACCTGTTCGCCATGTTTGGTGCCACGGTACTGGTTCCGATTCTGTTCCACATCAACCCGGCGACGGTGCTGTTATTCAACGGCGTCGGCACACTGATTTATCTCTTTATCTGTAAAGGCAAAATTCCCGCCTACCTCGGTTCAAGCTTTGCCTTTATCTCGCCGGTGCTGCTGTTGCTGCCGCTGGGTTATGAGGTGGCGCTGGGCGGATTTATCCTGTGCGGCGTGCTGTTCTGTATCGTGGCGCTGATTGTGAAACGCGCCGGCACCGGCTGGCTCGACGTGATGTTTCCGCCTGCGGCGATGGGCGCGATTGTCGCCGTCATCGGTCTGGAACTGGCGGGTGTGGCGGCGAATATGGCCGGCCTGCTGCCCGCAGAAGGCAGCGCGCCCGACAGTAAAACCGTGCTGATTTCGCTGGTCACGCTGGGCGTCACGGTCTTCGGTTCCGTGCTGTTCCGTGGCTTCCTGGCGATCATCCCGATTCTGGTGGGCGTAGTAGCGGGGTATCTGCTCTCTGCGTTTATGGGCATCGTTGACTGGAGCGGCGTGGTCAAAGCCCCGTGGTTTGCGCTACCCACCTTCTATACGCCGCGCTTTGAGTGGGTGGCGATGCTGACGATTCTGCCTGCGGCGCTGGTGGTCATCGCCGAGCATATCGGTCATCTGGTGGTCACTGCCAACATCGTGAAAAAAGATCTGATTCGCGACCCTGGCCTGCATCGTTCGATGTTCGCCAACGGCTTGTCGACCGTGATCTCCGGCTTCTTTGGCTCCACGCCGAATACGACCTACGGTGAAAACATCGGTGTGATGGCGATTACCCGCGTCTACAGTACCTGGGTGATTGGTGGCGCGGCGATTCTGGCGATCCTGCTCTCCTGCGTCGGCAAACTGGCGGCGGTGATCCAGGCGATCCCGGTTCCGGTCATGGGCGGCGTGTCGCTGCTGCTGTATGGCGTGATTGGCGCATCCGGTATCCGCGTGTTGATCGAATCCAAAGTGGATTACAACAAAGCGCAGAACCTGATCCTCACCTCGGTGATCCTGATCATTGGCGTCAGCGGTGCGAAGGTGCATATCGGCGCGGCAGAGCTGAAAGGCATGGCGCTGGCGACGATCGTGGGTGTCGGCCTTGCGCTGATCTTCCGGGTGATCTCGTGGCTACGTCCGGAAGAAGTAGTGCTGGAGGCTGAGGAACCGCGCGAGCATTGATCGCAGTGAGCCTGACAGGATCCGGGGCAGGGACGCCCCATTCATCTCTTTCTGAAAACTGTGTTAGACTTCCCCCGATTTTTTGCTTGTTCTCTTGCTGAGGTGCTTCTGAACACGCCGGCACAATTGTCATTGCCACTCTATTTACCTGACGATGAAACCTTCTCCAGCTTCTGGCCGGGGGAAAACCCGTCGCTGATTGCCGCCCTGAAAGGCGCTCTCAATCAACAACATGGCAGCTATCTCTACTTCTGGTCACGCGAAGGCGGTGGGCGGAGCCATCTGCTGCACGCCGCGTGCGCCGAAATGTCAGCGCGCAGCGAAGCGGTCGGTTACGTTCCGCTGGATAAACGCACCTGGTTTGTACCGGAAGTGCTGGAAGGGATGGAGCAGCTGTCGCTGGTCTGCATCGATAACATCGAATGCATTGCAGGCGAGCCGGAGTGGGAAATGGCGATCTTCGATCTCTATAACCGTATTCTGGAAACCGGCAATACGCGCCTGTTTATTACCGGCGATCGTCCGCCACGCCAGCTGAATCTGCAGCTGCCCGATCTCGCTTCACGGCTGGACTGGGGACAGATCTATCGACTGCAGCCGCTCTCTGATGAAGACAAACTGCAGGCGCTGCAACTGCGTGCCGGATTACGCGGATTTGAGCTGCCGGAAGATGTGGGTCGCTTCCTGCTGAAGCGACTGGATCGTGAAATGCGCACGCTGTTTGATACGCTGGATCGGCTTGATCGCGCCTCGATCAGCGCGCAGCGTAAACTCACCATTCCCTTTGTTAAAGAGACGCTCGGCCTTTAAAGAATGTCGAGCACCGCTTCCGGCGGACGTCCGATCCGCGCCCTGTCGCCATTGATCACAATCGGTCTTTCAATCAGCACCGGATTTTCAACCAGCGCATCCAGCAGCGCACTTTCGCCTTTGTCGCCGAGCGCCAGCTCGCTGTAGATTGCCTCTTTCGTCCGCATTAACTCTCGTGCGCTCTGCATCCCCAGTTTCTGTAACAGGATTTGCACTGTTTCGCGATCGGGCGGCGTCTGCAGATAGAGCACCACTTCCGGCTCAATGCCGCGGGCGTTCAGCAGCGCCAGCGTTTCGCGGCTCTTGCTGCAGCGCGGGTTGTGATAAATCGTCACCATCTCAGACTCTCCTTTTATTCTCTCTTCACGCCGCGCTGGCAGCGTGAGGGCTTAGCCTTTCTGATACTGCTTAAAGCGCTGTTGTAACTGGCGCAGCTGATCGATACGGGCATCGTAGCGCGCCTGCTTCAGGCTGCCGAGCGGCACCTGTGCGCTGGCGCTGCTCAGAGTTGTGATCGCCTGATCAAGCTGGCCATTCAGCGCCAGACTCTCTGCCCGCGCCGATAACTCTTCATCATGCAGTCCCTGCTGCGCAGAGGCCTGAGCCAGGAGATCCCAGCCGTTGGGATCGTCTTTATTGTCCCAGGTATAGCGGTTCAGAATACGGCTGGCACTGGCATACTGTTTCGCTTCCACATAGGCATTCGCCAGGTTGAGCTGCACCACCGGGCTGTTTCTGGCACCGGTGGCGGCGGTGAGCAGGGCGATGGCCTGTTGTGGCTGATTCAGGCCGATGTCGATGTCCGACATGATGTCCAGGAACCAGACATTACTGGGCTGCTTTGCCAGCAGCGGCGTGATGATTCGCTTCGCATCGGCATAACTCTTCGCCTGCAAAAACTGTATGGCTTTGCCATATTGTGACGCCAGCTGCTCACGGGAATTGCCGCTGGCATACTGACTCAGCAGTTCATCGGTAAGCTGATTACGCCCGGTGGAGTACATACCCAGCGATCGGACTTTGGCGAAATAGAAGTCCTGAGTGGATTGCACCACCACCGGCCGCATCTGGTTGGCGCGGTTGCGGGCATCCGCCAGACGGCTGTCGGGCAGGGGATGCGTCAGCAGGATTTCAGGCGGTTTCGAGAAGAAGCGGCTCTGATCGGCCAGCTTCTGCAGAAAGTTTGGCATCGCCTGAGGGTCGAACCCTGAGCGCTGCAGCACCTGAATCCCGATGCGGTCGGCTTCCTGCTCATTGCCCTGGGTAAAGCTGATAATCCCCTGCTGCGTACCGGCCAGGGTGCCAGTCAGTGCGGCCATGCCGGCCTGCGGACTCGCCATCGCCAGCAGAATAGAGCCGAGCGCACCGACCCAGGTCAGCGGCGCATTGCGCTTCTGATCTTCCATGGCGCGCGCCAGATGGCGCTGGGTGACGTGTGAGATTTCATGCGCCATGACGGAGGCCAGCTGGCTTTCATTATCCGTAAAGCGGAACAGCGCCGAGTGCAGCACCACGTTGCCACCAAAAAAGGCAAAAGCGTTAAGCTCATCGTTCTGGATCAGATAGAAGTGGAAGGGTGTTTTCACCGAGTCGGCGTGCGACACCAGCCGCTGTCCCAGCTGATTAATGTACTGATTGAGCAGCGGATCGTTGATCAGCGGCGCACTGGCGCGCAGCTGGCGCACATAGAAGTCGCCCATCTGCAGTTCCTGATTAATCGACAGCGTCGAACCGGCCGTGGTGCCAATATCGGGAAGTGAATCACTGACATCAGCCCTGGCAGGTGTCAGCGTGGTGAAAATGAGCGTCGGAAGGAGCGCGGCGATCAGCGTTTTCTTTAACCGGTTCAACATGCCTTAATCCTGTAGAGAGGCCCTGAAAATGGACAGGTGCGCAGCGGGAATGTTCCATTTTTCGCAGATAACGACGGTTCGTGACTATCTTAACCAGAGCACCAAAAGAAAGAAATGTCGTTTTCTGCCAGACGCCCGGCGCGATTTGTGCAAGATTGCCGATTATGAAGAAAAAAATTGAACATCCTGCCAGCTTAAACGGCGGTTAAACGACTGAAGGCTGGCGCGTTGTCGCCGGGGTCGCAGGCACTTAAGTTGCCGCTTAGCTCTCTATTGCGGTAGTGCTCCAGCGGTTTAAAGCAGAATATGCTGTCTGACACCCGACGCAGTTCACGTTATTTTTATAAAGTTATGTAAATTCACTCAAAAAAACTGAATATGGCATGACTTTTTCCAGGTCTACTCTGAAAAAACTCCGCGCGCTAAGCCGTGAAACGTCTCTCCGTCATCGATAATGTAAATCGTCCCTGCTGCTTTACGCTTCCTGATTCCAGATTAGCCTGGCTGCTATTTATTCCGGTTACGTTCATACCCAAAGCCAGCAGGCGAAATAGCCAGGTCCATTCCCGGTAAGACTCTTTTTACCGCATGATGAAAATTTTCGATTAATTCCTGACATGAATAATTTCAGCGGTTATCAGCCGTGCGTTGACCCGGATTTACAGAAGCGAGAATTATACCGGCCCTGTGGTATAGATAGCCGACCTGATTCAGTCCTGAATCTGCCAGACATTATTTGCCGGAGAGAAGTGTTATGCGTTCAGTTGTTTCATACGCGTTAATCGCCATTATTGGCGGCGTCGTTGGCGCGGCTGTCACACAGAGTGGCGATATTTACGACAAAGTGACACGTCATTTTGCCACCGAGCCACAGGAAGCCCCAGGATTCTGGAGTACACCGGCGATTGAAGGGTACGGAAAAATTCATTACGAGCCTGATGCCGCGTTTAAACCGGTCGCGGGCCTGAGCAACAAAATTGTTTTCCAGATCACCCGAAGCGATGGCGCGATGACCGCACCGAATCTGGGACTGGAGCGTGTGGCACGCGTGGTGAATTTATATATCGCCTCTGGCGTTCCGGCCGACCAGCTGAAGTTTGTGGTGTCAGTCACCGGTGACGCGACCCCAGCCATGCTGGATAACGCCCATTTTAAAAAGTTTTATGGCATCGAAAATCCAAACCTGAAGCTGATTAATGAGCTGAATCAGGCGGGAGTGAAAGTCTCGGTCTGCGATCAGTCTGTGGCATTCCATCACTATCCAAATAACTGGATTGATAAATCCGTTATCCATGCGCTTTCAAGTCCGACCACCGTATCCACCCTGCAAAATCAGGGCTACGCGTGGCTGGCAATGTAATTGATGTTTTAAACGACCGGGAGAAGAATTAATGCGTCCAGCAGCTTTAGTAGTGATGGCAGCCGTAGCCGGCTTTATCGGGGGCAATGTTTTACAGTTGCCGGAATTATTCGATAAGGTCAGCGGCAAAATGGCAGATAATAAATCCGAGCCTGCTGATTTCTGGAGTACACCAGCAATCGAAGGCTACGGCAAAATACATTATGTCGATACGCCTGCATTTAAACCCGGCACGACAGCGGGTCTGAGTAATAAAATTGTTTTCCAGATTAACCACAATGACGGCGATATTCGTAAGCCGAATCTGGGTCTGGAGCGCGTAGCGCGTGTCACCAACCTCTATTATGCGGCGGGTGTGCCACTCGACCAGCTGAAATTTGTGGTGTCAATTAACGGCGACGCCGTTTCATCCGCCCTGAATAATGACCAGTTCAGCAAAGCCTACGGCGTCGATAACCCGAACCTGAAGCTGATCAGCGAGCTGAAAAAAGCGGGCGTTCAGGTCACTATCTGCGATCAGTCTGTGGCGTTTCATCAGCTCGATCGCAACTGGATCGACCCGATGGTTACCCACACCATCTCCAGCGGCACCACCGTTGCCACCCTGGAAAACAGCGGTTACGCCTTCCTGATGCTTTAATTCCCCCACAGCGGCGTCACTGCCGCTGTCACCTGCCCGTCAAATTGCTGTGATACGCCTGTCATATAACGTCGCTAGTTTACGTCGCAATGAGATCGATCTCATTCACGATAAACGAGGCTGTCATGACCGATTTAATCAGCGTAGCCAGACTGGCAGGGGTCTCCCGCGCAACCGCTGCGCGCGCCTTTTCTGATCCTCACCTGCTGAAACCTGGCACGCTGCAGAAGGTGCTTGCCGCCTCTGAACAGATGGGCTTTCGCCCGAATCATATTGCCCGTCAGCTTCGCACCCAACACTCCACGACGCTTGGCGTTCTGCTGCCTTCACTGCTTAATCCGGTTTTTGCCCTGCAGCTGCAGGCGATGGAGCAGCAGGCCCGGCAGGCAGGCTATGCGCTGCTGGTCGCGACCAGCGATTATCAGCCTGAGCGGGAAGCGGCCATCGTCGAACATATGCTGCTTCAGCGTGTCGCCGGTCTGGTTCTGACGGTAGCAGACGCCGACAGCAGTGCGCTGCTGCCGACGCTGGCAGCGGCGAAGATGCCTTTTGTGCTGACCCACAACGTGCCGCAAGAGCATGAATGGCCCGCGCTGTGCGTGGACAATCGCAAAGCGATGGCGGAAGCGACCGCCCATCTCATCGCTCTCGGCCACCGCCACATTGTTATGGCCGCTGGCCCGATGCAGCAATCTGACCGTGCGCGTCTGCGCTATCTCGGCTACTGCCAGGCCATGCAACAGGCGGGTCTCCAGCCGCAGGCGATGATTGAGATGCCCAGCCATATCCACTCCGATTTCAGACCGCTGCTGCCGCTGATGAATGCCCCTTCGCCGCTGACGGCGGTGATTTGCAGTAACGATCTGCTGGCTATCAGCCTGCTGGGTGCCGCTGCGCGCGCTGGGATCAGCGTGCCGCATCAGCTCTCCGTGATCGGTTTCGACGGCATCGAACTGGGCGAACAGCTTTCACCGTCACTGGCGAGCGTGGTGCAGCCGATTGCGCTGATGGGCACGCGCGCCATTGATCTGCTTCTGAATCCGGGCGGCAAAACCCATTTGCTGGCCCATCACTTACGGCTCGGGGAGAGTATCGCCCCGGCATTTCATGGTTCTATTTCAGGGAAACATCATGTCACTCACCGTTAATCTCAAACAGATCGCCAGCGCTGCACTGCTGGCCGGATGCACGCTCACCAGTTCGTGGGCGCAGGCGGCGGAAAATGCGATCTGCTACAACTGTCCGCCAGAGTGGGCCGACTGGGCCACGCAGCTCCAGGCGATCGAAAAAGCCACCGGCATTCATGTGCCGCAGGACAATAAAAATTCCGGACAGGCGCTGGCGCAGCTGGTCGCCGAAAAAAACAATCCGGTCGCCGACGTGGTCTATTACGGCGTCAGCTTCGGCATTCAGGCCGTCAGCGCCGACGTGGTCAGCGCTTACAAACCGGCTAACTGGGATCAGATCCCGGCAGGCATGAAGGATCCAGCGGGCAAGTGGGTGGCACTGCACTCCGGCACCACGGGCTTTATGGTCAATGTGGATGCACTGGGTGGCGCACCGGTGCCGCGATCCTGGGATGATCTGCTGAAGCCGGAATATAAAGGCATGGTGGGCTATCTCGATCCGGCCAGCGCCTTTGTGGGCTATGTCGCGGCGGTCGCGGTGAATCAGGCCAAAGGCGGCAGCCTGCATGACTTCACCCCGGCGATTAACTGGTTCAAAGCGCTGCAACGTAACCAGCCGATTGTGCCTAAGCAGACCGCCTATGCGCGGCTGATTTCCGGCGAGATCCCGATTCTGATCGACTACGACTTCAACGCCTATCGTGCCCGCTACAAAGATCACGCCAACGTCGAGTTTGTGATCCCGAGCGAGGGAACGGTCACGGTGCCGTACGTCATCAGCCTGGTGAAGAACGCGCCGCATCCGGCCAACGGTAAGAAAGTGATTGATTTCGTGCTGTCAGATGCCGGTCAGGCGATCTGGGCCAATGCCTGGCTGCGTCCGGTCCGGGCTGGCGCGATGTCAGCCGAAGCGAAAAAATATTTCCTGCCTGACAGCGATTATGCACGCGCCCACACGGTCGATTATCAGCAGATGGCCGATGCGCAGAAGGGCTTCTCCGCGCGTTATCTGAGTGAGATTCGCTGATGTCGATCTCAGCCATCACTCCCTCTGCCGCTGGCGGGCCGGTTCGCCACCGGCTCCGGCCGCTGGGGGCAAACTGGCCGTGGATGCTGCTGCCTGCGCTGCTCTTCTTCGCGGCCTTCTGGCTGCTGCCATTTGCCCGCCTGTTGCAGATGGGGATGACAGAGGATCGCACCACGCACCACAGCGGCTACTGGACGGTGATCAGCCAGCCACAGTATCTGCAAAGCCTGCTGAATACCGTGCTGCTCTCGGCGGCGGTGACGCTGGTGACGCTGCTGATTGCTGCGGTAGTGGGCTGCTTTCTGGCGCGGAAGCGCTTTCCCGGACGAGGCACGCTGCTGGCGCTGCTGACCTTTCCGCTGGCCTTTCCGGGTGTGGTGGTGGGATTTCTGATGGTGATGCTGGCGGGGCGTCAGGGGGTGCTGGCACAACTCAGCCTCAGCCTGTTTCATGAGCGCTGGGTCTTCGCCTATTCACTCAGCGGCTTATTTATTGGCTATCTCTACTTTTCGCTGCCGCGGGCTATCGTGACGCTGGTGGCGGCCAGTGAGAAGCTCGATCGATCGCTGGAAGAGGCGGCCCGTTCACTGGGGGCCAGCCAGTGGCGCATCATCATGGACGTCATCATACCGGGGCTGAAACCGGCGCTGCTCTCCTGCGGCGCGCTCTGTTTCGCCACCAGCATGGGCGCGTTTGGCACCGCCTTTACGCTTGGCACCGAACTCGCCGTGTTGCCGCTGACCATTTACGGCGAGTTCACCAATTACGCCAACTTTGCCACCGCGGCGGCACTCTCGGTGGTGATGGGGGCGGTGGCCTGGCTGGCGCTGATGCTGGCTAACGGGCTTGCTGCACGCCGGAAGGAGCGATCATCATGAAGCGCCGGGGTCTGTTCTGGCTGCAGGTGGCGATCACCAGCCTCACTGCACTGTTTATGATCGTGCCGGTTGTGCTCTCAATGCTGGCGGGCGTGACGCAGAACTACTTCGCGGGCCTGCGCAGCGGGCTGACGCTGAAGTGGGTGGAGCAGGTGTGGCAGATGTATGCCGACACCTTCTGGCTGTCGCTGCTGATCGCCCTGAGTTGTCTGGCGGTCACGGTCATCGCTGGTGTGCCCGCCGCCTGGGGCTTACTGAAGTCACCGTCACGCTGGGCCTCACGCATTGAAGAGTGCCTGATGCTGCCGGTGGCGTTGCCGGGCCTCGCCACCGCGCTGGGTATCATTCTGCTTTATGGTCAGTTCAGCGCGTTGCGCGACAGCTGGCTCTTCATCCTGATCGGTCATGTGCTCTTTACGCTGCCGTTTATGATCCGGCCGGTGCTGTCGGTGATGCAGGCGATAGATCTGCCGCGTCTTGAAGAGGCCGCCGCCAGCCTGGGCGCGGGCTTCTGGCGTCGCTTCTTTACGGTGGTCGTCCCGAACTGCCGCAACGGTATTCTGGCAGGCGCATTTATGGTCATCACCCTGTCGGTGGGGGAATTCAACATTACCTGGATGCTGCACACGCCACTGACCAAAACCCTGCCGGTCGGGCTGGCCGACAGCTACACCTCGATGCGGCTGGAAGTCGGATCCGCCTACACCCTGATTTTTATCATGATGATTTTACCGCTGCTGCTGTTGCTCAACGCCTGTAATCACTGGCTGGAACGGCAAACGTCGCGGCAGCAGAAAGAGGAAACCGTATGAAAGAGGCCGTCAATGTGACGCTGCGCCAATGCTCGCGTCGCTTCAATCAGCAGGTCGCGCTGCATCCGCTCGATCTGCGGGTTCACGCCGGAGAAACGCTGGTGCTGCTGGGACCGTCGGGCTGCGGCAAAACCACGCTGCTGCGCATCATCAGCGGTCTGGAAAGCAGTGATGCGCCAGGTGAGATCTGGTTTGATCAGCGGAACGTCACCGCGCTGCCGATTGAGAAACGTAATGTCGGCATGGTGTTCCAGAACTACGCCTTGTTCCCGACGCTCAACGTGGCGCAGAACGTCGCCTATGGCCTGAAGGTGCAGGGCGTGCCGCGTGCCGAGCGTGAGGCGCGGGTCGCAGAGATGCTGGCGCTGGTGGATCTGACCCATCTGGCACATCGCGCGATTGATAAGTTGTCCGGCGGGCAGAAGCAGCGGGTGGCGCTGGCTCGTGCGCTGGCCGCCCGGCCTAAAGTGCTGCTGTTTGATGAGCCGCTGGCGGCGCTTGATGCCAGACTACGCGATCGACTGCGACTGGAGATCGGCGCGCTGCTCAAGCGGCTGGCGATCACCGCCGTTTACGTCACGCACGATCAACAGGAGGCGATGGCGCTGGGCGATCGCATCGCGGTGATGGAGCAGGGCCGTCTGGTGCAGCTCGATACGCCGCAGGGCATCTATCAGCGGCCGGCTTCGCGTTTTGTGGCTGATTTTGTCGGCGCTATTAACTGCATCGCGCACGATCCCACGGGTCAGCCCCTGCGTTTTTGCCGCCCGGAAGATGTGCTGCTCGCCGACGACACGCGCTATCCGCAGCGCGGCGTGGTGGTCGGCAGCACGTTTCTCGGCGCCTCACAGCGCTTACTGATCGATATCGGGCTGGATAGCCCCATTCAGGTCGAGCGTCATGCGCGCGAAATCTGGCAGGCGGGGCAGCGCATCAGCTGGTCGCTGACCAGTCAGGCCGCGCTGGAATTCAGTTGCTAAGGAGTCTGTTGTGTCAGTTCAACCCACAGTGATCGCCCAAATCAGCGATCTGCATATCAAGGCCAATGGCCGCCTCTCGTACAAACAGGTCGATACCCATGCGGCGTTGCTGCAGGTAATCGACACGCTTAACACGCTGCAGCCACGACCCGATGCGGTGGTGATTACCGGCGACCTGGTCGATTTTGGCAGGCCGGAAGAGTATCAGACGCTGCGCGAAGCCCTGCAGCACCTGGAGCTGCCGTTTTATCTGATGGCTGGCAATCACGACGACCGCGAGGCGCTGCGTGCGGCCTTCCCGGATCACGCCTATCTGCAGTCGGGACCGACCCTGAACTGGCCGCTGAGCGTGGGCGGCGTCAGGCTGCTGGCGCTGGACTCCAGCGTGCCGCAACAGCCGTGGGGCGAGCTGGACGAGCACCAGCTGCAATGGCTGGATCAGGCACTGAGCGCGGCTGCCGAAGTGCCCACGCTGGTGATGCTGCATCATCCTCCTTTTGCCTGTGGCATTGCGCATATGGATCGGCAACGGCTGCGTCAGCCGGAGGCCCTTGAGGCGATCGTTGCCCGCCATCCGCAGGTCGAGCGGGTGTTGTGTGGTCATCTGCATCGCAGCCTGCAGACCCGCTTTGCCGGAACCCTGGCCTGCGTCGCACCGGGCGTGTCACATCAGGTGGCGCTGGATCTGGATCCCGAGGGACCGGCTCACTTTATTCTGGAACCGCCCGGCTTTCTGCTGCACTGCTGGCAACCGGGGCAGGGAATGGTCACGCATCAGTGTGCGATTGGTCATTTTTCTGGCCCCTGGCCCTTTTACGACAGCCAGGGATTAATCGATTAGTGCCAGCCAAATCTGTATTAAACGGGGTGAAATTTGTCTTAATGCTGCTCAAAAATGCTGACACAGTGTAGACTTAAGCCCGGATATCAGGGCCTCTGGCACACATAAAAATATAATCAGGCATTTACGACATGACATTCATCTCCGGGGCGGCGACGCCATGCTAAAGCTCTTTCGGCCCAAGGCCGATTTGCGCAATCTGATCGCCCTGCTGGTGATTGTCAGCATTGTTATCACGCTCGCGAATACGCTCTATGCCACCTGGCGGGTTCAGCGCCAGGTGCTGATCGATTCCACACTGGAGGCGAACCGGGCCTATGCCGCCAAGCTCGCCTCAACCAGTGAAATTTTCTTCCAGCTGGCGCAGTCGCAACTGCACTACAGCGCGAATCAGCTCAGCCGTGACTTTGGTAATGCGGGGCTGCTGGAAAGCGAAGTTAATCGCCTGCGCGAGCAGACCACCAGTTTCAACTCAGTCGCAATAGTGGATGCGCAGGGCGTGATCAAAGCGATCTCGCCTGAATCCCTGACGCTGAAAGGGATGCACCTCACCAGCGACGCCTCGCGGGAGGCGCTGACGCTACGACAGCCCATCATCAGTAAACCCACGCTTTCTGCCGCCAATAATCTGCTGGTGTTTGTCTCCTGGCCAGTCTGGAACCCCGAGGGGGATTACCTGGGCTACATCGGCGGCACGATCTATCTGAAGAAAAAAAGCATTCTGAATGCGCTGCTGGGTGAGCAGTTCTACCGGGATGGCACCACGATCTATGTGCTCGACAGCAATAATGAGGTGCTATATCACCAGAATCGTCAGCTGATTGGCAAAACGCTGCCTGCCATCGTCAGTCCGCGTGATGACCAGACCAATGGCTCGCTGATGATGGCCGGTCCGGGTAACACGACACAGCTGGCAGGCTTTGCGGTGGTGCCGACCACCGGCTGGACGGTAGTGGCGCTGAAGCCGATTAAAATCACGCTGGATCCGCTGTCGGGTCTGTTAATGAAGGTCCTGAAAAACTCGGTGCCGTTCGCGCTGCTGACCCTGCTGGTTGCTGTGGTACTGGCGCGGCTGATTGCCCGGCCACTCTTCCAGCTGGCCCGTAAAGCCAGCCGGATGGATGCGCAGGGCGTTTCAAAAGAGATCGGTGGCATCACCGCCTGGTATTTTGAGGCGGCGCAGGTTAAGCGCGCGCTGCTCACCGGGATTGGTCTGGTGCAGGACAAAATCGGCCGCCTTAGCTCGGAGGCGCAGACCGATCCGCTGACCCAGTTACTGAATCGCCGCGGGCTTAATGCCGTGCTGGAGTACTACCGCACGGTGCGCCAGCCTTTCTCGGTGCTGGCACTGGATATCGATCACTTCAAAAACGTTAACGACAGCTGGGGCCACGACGTGGGCGACCGGGTGATTCAGCAGGTGGCGAGCACGCTGCGTGCCAGCGCCCGTCAGTCTGACGTCGTCTGTCGCAATGGCGGAGAGGAATTTCTGATGCTGTTGCCGGGAACGCCACTGGATGAGGCGCAGATTATTGCGGAGCGCGTGCGGCTTGGCATTGCCGAAGCCTGGCTCACCGACGTGGGGCGAATCACCCTCTCTATCGGCGTCGCGGCCTGGAACGGGTCACAGGATGCCGGACTGGAAAGCAGCTTAAAACAGGCAGATGCGGCGCTTTATGAGGCGAAAAATGCCGGACGTAACTGCGTTATCGTGGCTGCACCTTAATCGCATAAACCTGGAAGGTTTTGCAACGGCAGGGTGAAACGGGCGGGGAAGGGAAAGTAAGCAGGGCGCGGCGATCGGGCTACCGCGCCCTTCAACATCAGGCTGACTTAATGTAATCCAGCACCATGTCGTGGTGATTCGAGGTCTTAAAGTTATCAAACACTTTTTCGATCTTGCCCTCAGCATCCACCAGGAAGCTGATGCGATGAATGCCGTCATAGGTTTTCCCCATAAACGTTTTTTCACCCCAGACGCCAAACGCCTGGCAGACTTCATGATTTTCATCTGACAGCAGCGTAAAGTTCAGCAGCTCTTTTTCGACAAACTTTGACAGCTTTTCCGGTTTGTCGGTGCTGATACCCAGCACTTCCACACCCGCTTTCTTCAACTCATCCATGTTGTCACGCAGACCGCACGCCTGCACGGTGCAGCCTGGTGTCATCGCCTTCGGGTAGAAGTACACCAGAACGCGCTGTCCCTGGAAGTCGGTCAGATTCACGTGTTCGCCGTCCTGGTCTGGCAGGCTAAATGCGGGTGCAGTATCTCCGGCTTTCAGTGGATTCATCACATCTCTCCATTTTCTTATTCAGGCTGTGGGTAATACACCATCCGGCCAGAAACGGCCAGAGGCAGGATTACCATCAGGGGGTATTTCACCACATAGCCGCGCACTCGCCAGTTATGTGGAGAAATAACTCCGGTTTATGGACCAAAGCTTAGCGTACTGCGCTGACAGATTCGCTGCTGTCGGCATCTGACACACTGTAGAGACGCAGCGTCCCCTGGGCATTCAGCTCCTGACACAGCGTATTAAACGCCTGCTCAAACGTGGTGCCACTGGTTCGCGTCGGACTGTGGGCCGTCATTTGAATATAGAGCGTTGGCGGCAAATCGTGTTGCGCAGGTGTGATGCGCGACACCAGTTCGGCCACATTCATCTGATGCTTATCAATCAGATCGGTGAAGCGCTCAATAATATGGGGCGAATCGGCGACTTCAACCTGAATGAACGCCGTGTCCGGCATGGGCGGACGGAGCCGGGCGTTGGTGCGCTTCATCACGATCAGCAGTTCCAGCTCTGCGCCTTTCAGCGGCAGGGTGGATTCAATCAGTGTAATCGCGTTCCAGCTGCCCGACAGCAGCATGATAAAGGTGAACTCATCCCCGAGCATGGCAAGACGGCTATCTTCAATATTGCAACCGCAGCTGCTGACGTGTCGGGTAATGGTGTTGACGATACCCGGACGGTCAACACCGAGCGCGGTGATCACCAGATGATGGGGCTGAGATTGCGGCAAAATGGCTTTTCCTCTGCTTTCGCTAATAACCATAAGGTAAACATAAAAAAAACTGCTGACAAGCGCGGGAATGGCGTGGCTTGCTTGCTTTTCCCTAAGTGTAAAACGTACCATGAAGCACTTGTTTGTCGAGGGGATCGCCAATGTTTACGGGAAGTATTGTTGCACTCGTTACGCCAATGGATGACAGCGGTAATGTCTGCCGGTCGAGTCTGAAAAAACTGATTGATTATCACGTCGCCAGCGGCACCGCGGCGATCGTTTCCGTCGGCACCACAGGCGAATCTGCAACCCTGAGCCATGAAGAACATGGTGATGTGGTGATGCTGACCCTGGAACTGGCCGATGGCCGTATTCCGGTGATTGCCGGAACCGGTGCAAATGCCACCGCTGAAGGCATCTCTCTGACGAAGCGTTTTGAAAATTCCGGCGTGGTCGGTTGCCTGACCGTGACGCCTTATTACAATCGTCCGACGCAGGAAGGGCTGTTCCAGCACTTTAAAGCGATTGCGAATAGCACCAGCCTGCCACAGATGCTGTATAACGTTCCCTCGCGTACCGGTTGTGACATGCTGCCGGAAACCGTTGCCCGCCTGGCCGAAATCAAAAATATTATCGGAATCAAAGAGGCAACCGGGAACTTATCGCGGGTTAGTCAGATCCAAGAGCTGGTTAATGAAGATTTCATTCTGGTGAGTGGCGATGACGCGACTGCGCTGGACTTTATGCAACTGGGCGGTAAAGGCGTCATTTCGGTGACCGCAAACGTCGCTGCGCGCGAAATGGTCGAACTGTGTCAACTTGCACAGCAGGGCAATTTCGTCGAGGCACGCCGCCTGAATCAGCGTCTGATGCACCTGCACCAGACGCTTTTCTGTGAACCCAATCCTATCCCGGTGAAATGGGCTGCGAAACAGCTAGGATTAATCGCTAACGACACGCTGCGTCTGCCAATGACGCCACTGACTGCAGCCGGCCAGCCGAAAGTGGAGCAGGCGCTGGTGAAAGCGGGTTTGCGATAATTTAGGGAGTTTGAATGAATTACTCAGTAAAGCGGTCAACAGTAGCCACAGTGGTGGGGCTTTCTACCCTGATGCTGTTGTCGGCCTGTTCAAGCGATCAGCGTTACAAGCGCCAGGTCAGCGGTGATGAATCTTATCTTGAAGCCAGTCAGTTAAGTGAACTGAAAGCGCCTGCCGGAATGATCCTGCCGGTACAGCGTGGTGATTACGACGTGCCGCGCATCACCAGCCAGGCACCGACCGGCAAGCAGCTCGACATCCGTCCGCCAGCCCAGCCGCTGGCGCTGATGAACGGCACCCGCGCACAGTTCAGCAACAACACTGGCGCACTGATGATTGACAGCAACCGCGGTTCAGTCTGGCCACGCGTCGTCAGCGTCGTGCAGGCCAACAAATTCCCGATTGCTTCACGTAATGACGCCGGCCAGCAGCTGACAACCGACTGGGTGCAGTGGAACCGTGCTGATGAAGATCAGCAGTATCGTGGCCGCTACCAGATCAGCGTGCAGTCGCAGAGCTATCAGCAGCAGCTCACCGTGCGTCTGCTGGAGCTGCAGCAGGATGGTAAAACCATTACCTCACCTGTACAGATCCAGCGTTATACCGCGCAGATGCTGAATGAACTCAGCACCGGTCTGGACAAGATTGATACCGCCAGTGAAAACGCGGCGGCGGGTCGTGTGAGTGGAGCCATTGATGTGCAGAGCGGTGCAGATGACACCGGCCTGCCCATGCTGATCCTGCGCACGCCATACAACGTGGCATGGCAGCGTCTGCCTGATGCGATGAAACGCGTCGGGATGGACGTGACCGATACCACCCGCTCTACCGGCAGCATGAAGGTGACCTACAAGTCACTGAGCAGCAGCGACTGGGATTCAGTGGGTGCGAAAGATCCGGAATTAGAAAACGGTGATTACAAAGTGCAGGTCGGTGATCTCGACAACCGCACCAGTCTGCAGTTCATCGACCCGAAAGGGCATGTGCTGACCCAGTCGCAGAACGATGCGCTGGTGGCCGTGTTCCAGGCGGCGCTGAACAAATAAAGTTGCCTCAGGCCGGAGATTCTCCGGCCTTTTTATTTTGTTTTTGGCATAATAGCGCGCGGCGAAGTAAACGATTGCGTCAAGGCAATCGCCGCAGCGGCACTGGCCGCTGAACACCCGTTATTTCAAGTCTGGAGTGAACAAGATGCAAAAGCGAGCTGAGTTGTATCGCGGTAAAGCGAAAACCGTATACAGCACCGATAACCCGGAGCTGCTGATACTCGAATTCCGCAACGATACGTCAGCAGGTGATGGCGCCCGAATCGAGCAGTTTGATCGCAAGGGAATGGTTAACAACAAGTTCAACCACTTCATCATGACCAAATTGCAGGAAGCGGGTATCCCGACCCAGATGGAAGCGCTGCTGTCCGATACCGAAGCGCTGGTGAAGAAGCTGGAGATGGTGCCGGTAGAGTGCGTGGTTCGTAACCGCGCCGCAGGCTCGCTGGTAAAACGTCTGGGTGTGGAAGAGGGCATGGTGCTTAATCCACCGCTGTTTGATCTTTTCCTGAAAGATGATGCAAAGCATGACCCGATGGTCAACGAATCCTACTGCGAAACCTTTGGCTGGGTCAGCAAGCAGAACCTGGCGCGGATGCAGGAACTGACCTTTAAAGCCAACGACGTGCTGAGCAAACTGTTCGACGATGCCGGGCTGATTCTGGTCGACTTCAAACTGGAGTTTGGTCTGTTTAACGGTGAAGTCACGCTGGGCGATGAGTTTTCGCCAGACGGTGCGCGCCTGTGGGACAAAGAGACGATGGATAAAATGGACAAAGACCGTTTCCGTCAGAGCCTTGGCGGCGTGGTCGAAGCCTATGAAGCCGTAGCACAGCGACTGGGCGTGAAACTCGACTGAGTTTGCCTTTAGCGCACAAAGAACGCAGAAAGAAAGAGGAGAGCCCCGGCTCTCCTTTTTTCATTTTGGTCTAAAGCTGGTGATTGCTCCCTCACACAACTAAAATCATGCCATCTGAAAAAATGACTGAGGGAATACAGCATGCGCTGGCAAGGGCGTCGCGAAAGCGACAATGTAGAGGACCGTCGCGACCAGTCGTCCGGTTTAGGTGGCGGAGGCCGTCAGATTCGTCTGCCGCGCGGTAAAGGCGGTATCGTTCTGCTGATCGTGGTCGCTGTCGCAGGTTATTACGGTTACGACCTGACCGCACTGCTGACGGGGGGCGAAGTTGCACCGACCAGCCAGCAGCAACAGCGTAGTGTCAGCGTTAATGATGACGAGGCCGCCAAATTCACGAAGGTGATCCTGGCGACTACGGAAGATACCTGGGGCAAACTGTTCAAGCAGATGAACAAGCAGTATGTTGCGCCGAAGCTGGTGATGTATCGCGGCGCAACCCGCACCGGCTGCGGGACCGGACAGTCTGTGATGGGGCCGTTCTACTGTCCTGCCGACCAGACCGTTTATATCGACCTCTCTTTCTATGACGAGATGAAAACCAAACTCGGCGCAGGCGGTGACTTCGCCCAGGGCTATGTCGTCGCGCATGAAGTGGGCCACCATGTTCAGAAACTGCTGGGCATTGAGCCGAAAGTGCGTGAAATGCAGCAGGGCGCCAGCCAGACGCAGGTCAACCAGCTTTCCGTGAAAATGGAACTGCAGGCGGACTGTTTTGCTGGTGTATGGGGACACTACATGCAGCAGGAGAACATCCTCGAAGCGGGCGATCTGCAGGAAGCGCTGAATGCCGCTGAGGCCATTGGTGATGACCGCCTGCAGCAGAAAGGTCAGGGCCGCGTGGTGCCGGACAGCTTTACCCACGGGACTTCTGAGCAGCGCTACACCTGGTTCAAGCGCGGATTTGATGGTGGCGATCCAGGACAGTGCAACACCTTCGCCAGCAACTGATGATCCCGGAGCCGTTTATGCAACAGGCCGGTGTGCGTCGTCTGGCAGTCATCAGCGGCGACCCGGCCTGGTGCTTAGATCGGGCTGCGGAGTGGCGTGAAACGTTCATCGGCGACTGGATTGAACTGAGTCCGGCGCCGTTCTTCTCTGCATCCGCTGAAAAGTCAGTTCTGCACAAACAGCCAGGCGCGGTTCGCACGCTGCTTGGCCGTGAATTTCGTCATGCGCTATTCGATGCCCGTCAGGGTTTTCATGCCGAAGCTTTCGCGGCGCTGGCCGGTACGCTGACCGCCGGTAGCTGGCTGTTGCTGCTGGTGCCGCCCTGGGAACAGTGGTCGCAACAGCCTGACACCGACAGCCTGCGCTGGGCGGACGTCGCGGAACCCATCCCAACCCCGCATTTTGTTCGCCACCTGCAACAGCTGATTCTGGCAGATGACCAGGTGCTGCTGGCGCGGCAGCATCAGCCATGCCGTTTGCCGGCGCAGCCGGACTGGCCGCAGTGGCACTGTCAGGCACCGCAACAGCAACAGGCAATTCTTGATCAGCTGATGACGCTGCCATCGGGTGTCGCCGTGCTGACCGCCGCCCGTGGACGGGGTAAATCGGCGCTGGCGGGGATGCTGGCCCGGCAGCATGGCCATTGTCTGGTCACCGCGCCAGCCAAAGCCTCAACAGAGGTGCTGGCCACCTTTGCCGGGGAGCACTTTCACTTTATGGCACCCGATGCGCTGCTGGCGCTGGAGACGCCGCCACCGGCGGACTGGCTGATTGTGGATGAAGCCGCGGCGATCCCGGCTCCGCTGCTGCAGGCGCTGGTCAGCCGGTATCCCCGCGTGCTGCTCACCACCACCGTGCAGGGCTACGAAGGCAGCGGGCGCGGGTTTATCCTTAAATTCTGCGCCGGGCTTACCGGGGTTCACTATTTCACGCTGGATGAGCCGCTGCGCTGGTCGCGTTTCGATCCGCTGGAGCAGTGGCTGAATCAGGCGCTATTGTTTGACGATGCCACCGCTGCTGCACCTGACGCCCCGGTGATGCCACAGCGGGTTGAACGTCACGATTTCAGCACGCTTGAGGCCGCTTACCGTCTGCTCACCAGCGCGCACTACCGCACTTCGCCGCTTGACCTGCGCCGCCTGCTGGATGCGCCGGGTATGGAACTGTGGCGGGCGGGCGAGGCGCCTGCGTTACAGGGCGCGCTCTGGCTGGTGGAGGAGGGCGGACTTGAACCTGACCTGGCGCAGGCGGTCTGGGCGGGCACCCGACGACCGCGCGGGAATCTGGTGGCACAGTCACTGGCAGCCCATGCCGGTCTGGCTGAGGCGGCAACCCTGCGCTCGCTGCGGATCAGCCGCATTGCCGTGGCGGCTGAGAGCCGTCGCCGGGGAACCGGCCAGCAGCTTGTGGCCGCGGCGGCCAGGGCGGCAGCCGATCACGACTATCTCTCTGTCAGCTTCGGCTACACTGAATCACTCTGGTCGTTCTGGCGCGCCTGTGGTTTTACCCTGGTGCGGATGGGTAGTCAGCGCGAAGCCAGCAGCGGCTGTTATGCGGCGATGGCTATCCTGCCCTGTTCTGCTGCGGGCAGGGCACTGGCGCGCCGGGCGGCAGACCAGCTGGCGCGCGACTGGCCGCGGTTGCGCCAGCACATTGCTCTGGACCTGCAGTTTGAAGAGGCCATGGATGACGGACTGACCGCGCAGGATCGCCATCTGGCGGCTGGTTTTGCCTGGGCGCAGCGCCCACTGGAGGCGAGCCTGCCGGTGCTGCAGCGTCTGGTTGAGGCCAGCGTCACGCCCGACCCGTTACTGGCCGCTGCGGTTGCCGCACCCGATGCGCTAAGCGAGCTGGCCCGGCAGGCGGGTGTGAGCGGACGCAAAGCGCTAATCGCTAAGCTGCGTCAGCAGGCGGCTTCACTCCTCGAAAGCCTGGGTGTGACGGCGGAGTCGCTGCACTGGCCATTGAAATAATTCGACCATCTGGCTCAAATTATCCTCATATCATTTTGTTCCACGCAGCGTAGAGTGAACACAGGAGGTCAACATGACACTGAAATATGTAATCGTTCAACAGCCTGCTACCACAGCACAGCTGTTTCTGCTCTACCACGGCGTTGGCGATAACCCGGATTCAATGGGTGAGATTGGCAACTGGTTTGCGAAAACGTTTCCCGACGCACTGGTCGTGTCCGTCGGCTCGCCTGGCGCGGTTCGTCAGTGGTTTGGCGAAACCGACCTTCACGATCAGACTATCCAGCAGCGGGTTGATGCGGCGATGCCGCAGTTTGTTGAGTCTGTGCGTCACTGGCAAAAAAAGAGCGGCGTGCGCCCGGAAGCGACAGCCCTGGTCGGCTTTTCGCAGGGCGGCAGTATGGTGCTGGAAGCGGTCAAAGCGTACCCGAATCTGGCGGGCCGTGCGGTGGTGTTTAATGGCCGGTTTATTACCCTGCCTGAGCACGCCAGTACCCGCACCACGATTCACCTGATCCACGGTGATTATGATGAGCAGATCCCGCTGCATCATGCGCAGCAGGCGGAGCAGCGGCTGACTGCCTGTGGTGGCGACGTCACGCTGGATATCGTTGACGATCTGGCGCATGCCATCGATCACCGCAGCATGGAACTGGCGCTGAATCATCTGCGTTATACGGTGCCAAAACGCTACTTTGATGAGGCGTTAAGCGGCGCAAAACCCGGTGACGATGACGTTATCGCGATGATGTAAAAAAGCCCCTGCATTGCAGGGGCTTTTTCGTTTACTTCTTCTTCGGCCAGTTGTCGTCGTCATCCCATTTATCGTTGAAATCACGATGCGGCGGCAGGTCAGGTTTGTTATCCATAAATTTTTTGTGATCGATGCGTTTCAGATCTTTATAAACGTTCATCAGCACGCCAACCATCAGCAGGATCACCAGGATCCACCAGTAATCTTTAATAAATTCCATTTGCTGCTCCTTAAAACCGCCGTCAGGCGATCAGTTGTTCCATGATGCGTTGGTACATCCGGCTCAGCATCTGCAGGTCGGAGGCTTTCACACACTCATTGATTTTATGAATGGTGGCATTCACCGGCCCCAGTTCCACCACCTGCGCGCCCATCCGGGCAATAAAGCGGCCATCGGAGGTTCCGCCGGTGGTCAGCAGCTGCGGCTTAATTTCATTATAGTGCGCCACAGCTTTCACGACGGCATCAACCAGCTTACCGCGCGTGGTCAGGAAGGGCTGACCCGAAAGTTTCCACTCGATGGTGTAACGCAGCTGGTGACGCTCCAGCAGCTCTGCGACTCGCTGGCGAATCATCTCATCGGTCAGTTCGGTGCTGAAGCGGAAGTTAAACTGCACAAACAGCTCGCCGGGGATCACGTTGTTGCTGCCGGTGCCCGCCTGAACGTTGGCAATCTGCATACTGGTAGCCGGGAAGAACTCATTTCCCTGATCCCACTCGGTCGCGACCAGCTCAGTCAGCGCAGGCATCGCCCGGTGAACCGGGTTATCTGCCAGATGCGGATAGGCAACGTGGCCCTGCACACCATACACCGTCAGATTGGCGGTGATTGAGCCACGGCGGCCATTCTTCACCACGTCACCCACCACTTCGGTGCTGGACGGCTCGCCAACCAGGCAATAGTCGAGCCGTTCGCGGCGCGCCATCAGCCGTTCAACCACTTTTACCGTACCGTTGGCCCCGCTGGCCTCTTCATCAGAGGTAATCATAAAGGCGAGGCGGCCTCTGTGATTGGGACGCACCGCCACAAAACGTTCAGCAGCCACGACCATGGCCGCCAGCGAGCCTTTCATATCGGCCGCACCGCGGCCAAACAGCATGCCATCGCGGATCGTCGGTTCAAATGGCGGATTAATCCAGCGACTGGCATCGCCAGGCGGCACCACATCGGTGTGACCGGCAAACGCCAGCGTTTCACCTTCGCCACGGGTGGCCCAGAAATTCAGGGTGTCGTCGATGTTCATCGTTTCAATCTTAAAGCCAATGGCTTCAAGACGGGCGATCAGCAGAGCCTGACATCCGGCATCATCGGGGCTGAGAGAGGGGCGACGAATAAGCTGCTGCGTCAGCTCAATGACCGGGCAAAACATATTATGACTTCTCCTGGATAGCATTCTGATAGGTGGCTTCGCTGAAACCGGCGAGCAGGGCGCCATCCGGGGCGCGCAACAGCGGACGCTTAATCATAGCGGGATGCGCCAGCATCAGCGCTTTAGCGCTGCTGGCATCGGTCACCGCTTCACGGTCAGCTTCGGGCAGTTTACGCCAGGTGGTGCCGCGGGTGTTAAGCAGGGCTTCGTAGCCCAGCGCATCGATAAATGACTGCAGCAGGGCATCGCTCAGGCCATCCGCACGGTAGTCGTGAAAGTGATACTCAACACCTGCGTCTGTTAAAAAGCGCCGGGCTTTTTTTAAGGTGTCGCAATTTTTAATCCCGAACATCACCCACTGCGTGCTCATTGCCCGATCCTTATTGTCCTGTGAGAAGAAAGCTGAAAAAAGCAGCCAAAGCGCGAGTTTACCATAGTGTGATCCGTTGCGGCATCTGCACGGGCGCGGTTATCGGCCCGGATAGCCTGCACGCCGTGCCGTTATGTCGCCCCGGGTAAACGCTATCAATTTCGCAGGTAATTATTACCCTGCTTATCGATGCGTGCTTAAGAATTTCGCCATGTTGATAAAATAGTCTACCGCTGGGCTTAAAATAAATTATCTTCAATGCGCTTAAGGGGTTGCTGAAATGTGCGTCAGCTTCCAGAATCAGCAACATTCATGTTTTTATGCGGCTTGCCGATAGATATAACAGGTGTAAACGTATTCACCTGATTAAAAAAAGAGCGTAATATTGCCAGCACAATAAGAGAGGGCATTATGATTGACACCGAAATGGGAACCTGGAAAGAATTTATCGAAGCGATGTTACGCAACAAGTAATACGCTAAGAGAAAAGCAGGACTATCCCACTTGCTGGAATTCTTAACACACACATAAATAAGGCGGTCACTGACATCAGTGACCGCTTTTTATTTGGCGCTAGTCGTGTGGCTTCTCTTTTAGCGGGAAGCGACGGCGCACCAGCACAAAGAACAGCGGCACAAAAAAGATCGCCAGCAGCGTGGCGGAGATCATTCCGCCCATCACACCGGTGCCCACCGCGTGCTGACTGCCGGAGCCTGCGCCGCTGCTGATTGCCATCGGCAGCACCCCGAAGATAAAGGCCAGTGAGGTCATCAGAATCGGCCGCAGACGCTGCCGCGACGCCTCCAGCGTGGACTCCACCAGCTCACGTCCCCGGCTGTTAATCTCGTTGGCAAATTCCACAATCAGGATGGCGTTTTTGGCGGATAGCCCGACCACCGTCAACAGGCCAACCTGGAAGTAGACATCATTCTCCAGCCCGCGCATCCAGGTGGCGATCAGCGCGCCCACCACGCCCAGTGGCACCACCAGCATCACCGAGAACGGGATCGACCAGCTCTCATACAGCGCGGCCAGGCAGAGGAACACCACCAGCAGCGAAATCGCATAGAGCGCCGGTGCCTGCGAACCGGAGAGCCGCTCCTGATAAGAAGCCCCGGTCCACTGAAACCCGACGCCCAGCGGCAGGGCATTGACCAGCTTTTCCATCTCATCCATCGCCGTACCGCTGCTGACGCCATTGGCCGCTTCGCCGACAATCTCCAGCGATGAATAGCCGTTGTAGCGTTCAAGACGGGGGGAACCGGTTTCCCAGCGGCTGGTGGCAAACGCGGAGAAGGGCACCATTTTGCCGCTGCTGTTGCGCACATACCATTTGTTGACGTCATCCGGTAGCATGCGGAATTCGGCGGCGGCCTGCACATAGACCTTTTTCACCCGGCCCCGATCCAGGAAGTCGTTCACATAGGTGGAGCCCCAGGCCGTGGTCAGCGTGTCATTGATGGTGTCCAGCGAGACGCCCAGCGCCTGCGCTTTGCGGGCATCCACGTCGATCTGCAGCTGCGGGCTGTCATCCAGTCCATTGTGCCGGACCCGTGACAGCGACTTGTCGTTGCCCGCCATCTCCAGTAGTTTGTCGCGCATCGCCATCAGTTGGGTATGACCGATACCGGCATGATCCTGCAGTTCCATATCAAAGCCGGAGCTGCTGCCCATGCCGGTGATCGCCGGCGGACTGCTGGCAATCACGCGGCCCTCTTTAATCTTCTGAAACGCCTTCGTTGCGCGATCGATAATGGCGAACGAGGTGCGATCGGCTCCGGGCCGCGCTTCCCAGTCTTTCAGTCGCACAAACAGACGTGCCACGTTCTGGCCATTGCCGCCCGGCCCTGCGCCGATGGTGGAGAAGACCGACAGCACGTTCGCCTTCTCCTCGGTGAGATAATAGTTTTCGACTCTGGCAACCACGCTGGCCGTCTGCTCAAGCGTCGCGCCTGCCGGAAGCTGAACCTGAGTCAGGAAAACACCGCGATCTTCCAGCGGCAGAAACGACGTCGGCAGCCGCAGAAACAGAAACGCCATCAGGCCGATAATGCCCAGATAGAGCAGCAGCCAGCGACTGCCCGTGCGCAGGATACCCGCTACGCCGCGCTCGTAGCGGTCCGCGTTGTGATTAAAGTGACGATTGAACCAGCCGAAGAAGCCGCGACGCTCATGCGGTTCGCCTGTTTTCGCCGGTTTTAACAGCGTGGCACACAGCGCGGGTGTCAGGATCATCGCCACCAGCACCGACAGCACCATCGCCGAGACAATGGTGATCGAGAACTGGCGGTAGATGGCGCCGACGGTGCCGCCGAAAAACGCCATCGGCACAAACACCGCAGAGAGCACCAGCGCGATACCGACCAGCGCGCCCTGAATCTGGCCCATCGATTTTCGCGTGGCGGCACGCGGCGAGAGCCCTTCTTCATGCATGATACGTTCGACGTTTTCCACCACCACGATGGCATCATCCACCAGCAGCCCGATCGCCAGCACCATGGCAAACATGGTCAGCGTATTGATGCTGAATCCAAAGGCATAGAGCACGCTGAAGGTGCCGAACAGCACCACCGGTACCGCAATGGTCGGAATTAAGGTGGCGCGGAAGTTCTGCATAAACAGATACATCACGCCGAACACCAGCACGATCGCCTCCAGCAGCGTCTTCACCACGTCGGTGATCGACGCTTTGACGAACGGTGAGGTTTCATAGGCGATTTTCGCTTCCAGACCGTGCGGGAAGTAGTGCGACAGCTCCTCAATGCGCGCCCGCACCAGCTTATCGGTGTTCATCTCGTTAGCACCGGACGCAAGCTTCACGCCCAGGCCTGACGCGGGCTGGCCGTTGTAGCGGCTCAGATAATCATACTTTTCCGCGCCCAGCGCGACGGTGGCGACATCGCCCAGCGTCACGACAGAACCGTCAGGATTGTTCTTCAGCGTGATGGCCCGGAACTGCTCGGGGGTCTGCAGCATCGACTGGGCGTTGACCGTGGCGTTCAGCGCCTGCTTCTGCACCGATGGCAGGCCACCGACCTGACCCACGGCAACCTGGGTGTTCTGCGACTGGATCGCACTGACCACGTCGTCGGTGGTCAGCGCGTAGGCAATCAGTTTGTTGGGATCGAGCCAGATGCGCATCGCATACTGCGAGCCGTAAGCGTCAACCTGGCCGACGCCATCAATACGGCTCAGCGGGTCCTGAATATTACTGGCGACATAGTCTGAAATATCCTGCTTATCCATGCTGCCGTCGGTGGAGACGAACGCCACCATCAGAATATTGCTGTCACCGGTTTTATTGACCGTCACGCCCTGAGACTGCACCGCCTGCGGCAACTTGCGCAGCGCGGACTGCAACTGGTTCTGAACCTGCTGACGGGCTTCGTCGGGATTGGTCCCGGCGGTAAAGGTGAGGGTGATTTGCGCCTGGCCGGTGTTGCTGCTGTTCGAGGACATGTACATCAGATTATCGATGCCGGTCATGTTCTGCTCGATCACCTGGGTGACGGTATTTTCCAGCGTCTCGGCGGATGCGCCGGGATAGTTAGCGGTGATACGCACATTGGGCGGTGCCAGATCGGGATACTGTTCAACAGGCAGTGAAATAATCGAAAGCGTGCCACACAGACACAGCAGAATCGCCAGCACCCAGGCAAAGATGGGGCGGTCGATAAAGAAATTCGACATTAAATCGACACTCCTCAGGACTTATTATTATCGGTCAGGCCCACCGGCAAGGGGCGCACAGGCAGAGAAATCGGAGGGTCTTTGCCACGATTCTCCGCCGCCTTTCACTTTACGTGCGGCAGCGGGGGAAATCGTGGAGAAAATGAGGAGAAAATGTAAATTCGTTGGCTATTTGCGGCTTTCAAGCCACATCACCGTCGCGGCAACGCGCGAGCGCACATCCAGCTTGCGCAGCAGGTTGCGGATGTGCACTTTCACTGTCTCTTCAGAGATATGCAGAATGGTGGCGATCTCTTTGTTCGACAGGCCGCGCGCCACCTCCTGCAGCACATCCCGCTCGCGCTCGGTGAGCTGACGCAGAGGATCGGCACTGTGCTGACGATTATCCAGATAGCTGGCAACGCCTTCACTGAAGACTTTCTCGCCCCGCGATGCCTGCAGGATATGTCCCAGCAGAATCTCCGGCTCGCTGTCTTTGAGCAGATAGCCGTCGGCACCGGCATCCACCATGGCGAAAATATCACTGCGGGCGTCGGAGACGGTCAGCACCAGAATGCGCGAGCTGATCCCTTCGTGGCGCAGCGCCTTGAGCGTATCCAGCCCGGACATGCCTTTCATATTCAGGTCGAGCAGAATGATGTCAGGTTCCTGACGGCGGGCCTCCGCCAGCGCTTCGGTGCCGTTGTTGGCCTCAGCGATGACGGCCAGCCGGGGATCCAGCGCCAGCAGCTGACGCACGCCGCGCCGCATCAGCGGGTGATCATCCACAATCATCAAGGTTAATGCCGACTGTTGCATAGTTTCTCCGTTTTATCGGTTCAGACCGCGGCGGGGTTGAGCCTGCGCTCGCTGGCCCGTCCTGGTGCCTGAAATCGCCTGCTGCCTGTAGCCGACAGATTGTTTTAATTCATTGAAAGATATATTACGCCAGCTGCCGTGCCGGTTGCGGTGGAAAACGCAACTCCACCCGCGTACCCCGTGGCTGTGCGTGAAGGGTCAGATTGCCACTCAGGCGCTGGGCACGTTCGGCCATAATGGTCAGGCCGTAATGGCCCGGCGGTTCATCCGTGCTGTTCATCCCCACGCCGTCATCTGTAATGGTCAGTAAGTGCTCACCCTGTTCACTGTGCTGATAGTCCACGCGGATAACCTGCGCGCTGGCGTGACGAATCGCATTCAGCAGCGCTTCACGGGCGATCTGCAACACGTGCACCTGCTGTTGCGCCTCCAGACTCTGCAGACCGGTCTGATAACTGAACTGGATCTCTGCGCCGCTCTTTTCCTGCAGCGAGGCGATCATCGCCTGCATCGCCGCCACCAGATCCGCCTTCTCGATGGTCAGACGGAAGGTGGTCAGCAGCTCGCGCAGCTGTCGATAGGCATCAGCCAGCGCCTGATCGAAGTCAGCGATAATGGTGTGGGCGGCGCTGTCCTCTTTATCGACGGTTCGGCGCAACAGGGTCAGCTGTATGCGTAAAAAGGAGAGCGACTGCGCCAGCGAGTCATGCAATTCCCGCGCAATGGTGGCGCGCTCTTCAATGACCAGCATCTGTTGATACTGCTGCTGCACCTGCCAGATCCAGATCGCGCGTCCCAGCATCGCCGCCAGGCTGCGCATCATCTCCTCTGGCGGAGAGGCGCCCGTTTTCAGCCAGCGCAGTTCGCCAATCTGCTGTTCATCCTGCTGTAACGGCTGGCGTTGCCACTCACCGGCCGCCTTATCATCACCGGCGCGGAAGCGGAACTGGTCGCTGTCGAGCTGGATCGCCGTCAGCTTTTCGCGCGTCAGTACATTGGTCAGCACCGCTTCAAACAGGGCAGGATGCAGCGGGCTGGCGGTCAGCATCTGTGAGCTGTCATAGAGCAGCGACAGTGTGCGATTTGCCTGGGTTAAATCTTCTGTTTTCTCGCGAACCGTGCTTTCCAGCAGCTGATAGTGGGAATGCAGACGGGCCGCCATGCCGCTAAAGGCGTGCGACAGCACCTGCAGCTCATTCTGCTGCTCCACGTGCAGCGGCGGAAACGCAAAATTGCCATTCTCGACGTAGCGGCTGGCTGTGACCAGCGCATTCAGGGGCCGCACGACCTTCAGTCGGGTAAAGCGAATTGTCATCAGGGCCAGCGCCACAATCGCAATGACACCCACCAGGCTGCTGGCGGCGACCAGATGCATTTTCAGTTCGGTATAGCGTTGCAGGCCCAGCACAAAGCGATCGATTTCACCGACGTAAATCGGCACCTGCTGCTGATATGCCAGAGTATCGCCCTGTTGCAACTGCTGCTGCAGGCCAGGCCAGGCGGCGCGCAGACGCTGGTAGCGAACGCTTACTTCACGCGGTACCCAGGGATGATCCAGCTTCTGCAGCACCGGGGCATCCAGCGTTTGCTGATAGACCGCGAAATGATGCGCCAGGTTTTGCGGCTGACGGCTGGCATCCCAGGCCATGCGATAGCTCTGCATGCGCAGTGAACCCGCCAGGTTGATCGCCTCGGCGTCGCGCTGACTGCTGAGGAGCGTGACTAAGGCCAGGCCGGTCGTAAGGAGCGACAGCAGGACAATGGCGCTGAGCGCCTGAGCGATGCTTTGAGTAACGGAACGTTTTACGATCACATGAATGGCCCTGTTCAGAGTGCGGGAATTATAAGCGTGGCGTTACGTTACGCAAATGATCCATCTCCTGTTTATCGCACAGGACGTAACACATCGCACACAAAATGACCGCGACTGACAGTTCCCAGGATGCGCTACGGTTTTACGGGTAAAAAGGGGACAGTTTTACATCGTCCCGATGTTGCTTTTCATTGCAGCGTTAATAATCCATCCATTCATCAGTTCAACCCCTCTCAGATTAAGGAGCATCCAATGAAAAAGCTGAATGCTGTACTGGCGGGTGCATTACTGGCTACCGCCTCCTTTGCCACTTTCGCCGCTGCGCCGGTCGATCAGTCGCAGGCGCAGGGTATGCAGAGCATCGGCAGCGTGTCGGTCTCCGGCGTTCGCGGCTCACTGGACGATGCCAATCGCCAGCTGTCGCAAAAAGCGGAAGAGATGGGCGCCAGCCATTACCGTGTTATCGGTGTCGATAACCCAGGCGATTCCAGCCTGTGGAGCGGCACCGCAGAGATTTATCGCTAGCCCAACCCTCCTGTTTCTATCCCTGTAGCTTTTACCGGCCTGAAAATGGCCGGTTTTTTTGTTTTTGTGCATCAGGATGGATTCTTACAAATCAGCCTGTGCATCTGCCCGGTATATTTTGCTTCGTTCTTGCAGAACGGGTAGGATTCATCGCCGTAAATTCCCGCGTTGCCCGGCACTCACTCACGGGCAAAGGCACAGAGGAAAATCCCCCATTTTGCAGGACGTTACGTCCGCACTGGGGAGACGACGACTGATGGTCCGGACAAACAGGAATGCTATGAAATCTAAAAAGAAAACCCCAAGTGAGATGCGTGCTGCAAAACGTCGCTGGCTGAACTCTCACGATGCTGGTTACCAGAAAGCGATGGGTAACCGTCATGTACAGATGATTGCGATCGGCGGTGCTATCGGCACCGGTTTGTTCCTGGGTGCAGGTGGCCGTCTTCAGGCTGCTGGCCCTGCCTTAGCCATCATCTATCTGGTGTGTGGCATCTTCTCCTTCTTCATTCTGCGTGCACTGGGCGAACTGGTTTTACACCGTCCCAGCAGCGGCAGTTTCGTCTCCTACGCCCGCGAGTTCCTGGGTGAGAAAGCCTCCTACGTGGCGGGCTGGATGTATTTCGTTAACTGGGCAATGACCGGTATCGTCGATATCACCGCCGTCGCGCTCTACATGCACTACTGGGGCGCGTTTGGTGATGTGCCACAGTGGGTGTTCGCCCTGGGCGCGCTGGCGATTGTCGGCACCATGAACATGATCGGCGTGAAGTGGTTTGCCGAGATGGAGTTCTGGTTCGCGCTGGTGAAAGTGCTGGCGATTGTGATCTTCCTGGTGGTGGGTGTGGTGTTCCTGGGCACCGGCAAACCGCTGGATGGCAACAGCACCGGCTTCCATCTGATCACCGATAACGGTGGCATGTTCCCGCACGGCTTACTGCCTGCGCTGGTGCTGATTCAGGGCGTGGTGTTCGCCTTTGCCTCTATCGAACTGGTGGGAACAGCGGCCGGCGAATGTAAAGACCCGAAAACCATGCTGCCGAAAGCGATCAACAGCGTGATCTGGCGTATCGGCCTGTTCTACGTCGGTTCTGTGGTGCTGCTTGTGCTGCTGCTGCCGTGGAACGCCTATCAGGCGGGTCAGAGTCCCTTCGTGACCTTCTTCTCGAAGCTGGGCGTGCCTTACGTTGGCAGCATCATGAACATCGTGGTGCTGAGTGCGGCGCTCTCCAGCCTGAACTCCGGCCTCTACTCGACCGGACGTATTCTGCGTTCCATGTCGATGGGTGGCTCTGCACCAAAATTCATGTCGAAGATGAACAGTCAGCAGGTGCCTTATGCCGGTATTCTGGTGACCATCGCCGTCTATGTGATTGGCGTAGTCCTTAACTACTACGTGCCTTCTCAGGTGTTCGAGATCGTCCTGAACGTCGCCTCGCTGGGCATCATCTCTTCCTGGGCCTTTATCGTGGTTTGCCAGCTGCGTCTGCGCAAAGCGATTAAAGAAGGCAAGGCGGATGATGTCAGCTTCAAGCTGCCAGGCGCACCGTTTACCTCATGGCTGACGCTGCTGTTCCTGTTCAGCGTGCTGGTGCTGATGGCGTTTGACTATCCGAACGGGACTTACACCATCGCCTCTATTCCGCTGATTGCGGTGTTGCTGGTGCTGGGATGGTTTGGTGTGCGTAAGCGTGTTAACGCCGTAGCGCAGACCGAACAGGATCATCACGAAGAGGAACCTCAGCCGACCCGACTGGCTGACGACACCTCTCGCTGACAGGCTCTGCAACATGAAGGCCAGCCTCCGGGCTGGCTTTTTTTTGCCCGGAAACCGACGCGTGGAGACGCGAATTAGGATAGTTTTCCCGCCGGCTTGCCCCTATGATGAACGACTCCCTTTATGCGGTAGCGGAGTCTCCATGTCGTTTAAGATCAACATCATCAAAGATAAGCTCCTGTCTGAAAACTGGTTTGTGCTGCGTAACTACACCTATGACATCACCGATCGCCGTGGCGAGGTTATCCGCCATAAACGCGAAGTCTACGATCGCGGAAACGGGGCGACCATCCTGCTTTATAACCGTGAAAAGAACAGCGTGGTTCTGACGCGCCAGTTCCGTATCGCCACTTACGTCAACGGTAACGACAGCGGCCTGTTAATCGAAGCCTGCGCGGGCTTGCTGGACGACGACTCCCCGGAAGATTGCATCCGTAAAGAGGCGATTGAAGAGACCGGTTATGCGGTGGGCGAGGTGGAGAAACTTTATGCCTGCTATATGTCGCCGGGCGGCGTGACCGAACTCATCCACTTTTTCGCAGCGGAATACAATGAATCGCTGCGTGACAACGCAGGCGGTGGCGTCGAAGATGAGTCAATCGATGTGCTGGAACTGAGTTTCCCGGATGCGCTGGCGATGGTCGCCGATGGCCGCATTCGCGACGGCAAAACCATTATGCTGTTACAGCATGCACAGATTGCGGGCTGGCTGAAGCCATAGATAACTGTGCCGTGAAGCCCGTTGCCGCGCGACAGCGTTGAAAGTGGAAGGGCGAGTTTTCAGTTTATGCACGCTTTTTAAGCAGTTAACTGCGCTTTTTGCACAGGTTCACAGAATGCGAACCCTGCCAGGCCCGTTGATGCGCTATCCTCTCCACTCTGGGTATTCGGGGATCGATCTTCTTAATGTCGTATTGGATGAAATCGCTGTGGCTGTTGCCGTCTCTGTGGGTTGCCTGTGTTCAGGCGGAACCGTTGCAAAAGTCATTCAACGACTGGCAAATCACCTGCAACAACGAAGCCTTTTGCGTGGCGCGCAATATTCCGGGCGACAAAGGGCTGGTGATGACGATTTCGCGTCATGCGGGCGTCAACGATCGCCCCTTGCTGCGAATCGACTACGGCAGTGCCTACAGCGGCGCGCTGCCTGGCGGTCCGCTTCAGGATAATTTGCTGCTCGACCAGCGCCGCCTGAAACCCGACCTCAAACACTGGACGGTCGAACCCCATCATCTTGCTACCAGCAATGCCATTGCCATTGATGAGTTCCTGGATCTGGTGATGGAGGCCAAAACCCTGCAGCTGACTTTTGATCCCAATGCGCTGATCTCCCTGCGTGGCATGAAAGCCGCGCTGCTGCTGATGGATGACACCCAGGGTCGCGTCAACAGCATGAGCGCGTGGATCAAGCGTGGCAACCGCGCCAGCTGGGACGTTCCGCCGCCGCCAGCGCTGCCGCCATTGCCGCCCGCTGTCCAGCCGCCTGCAGCACTGACGCGCGATGAGACCAGCGGCTTAATTGATTATGGCACCTGGCGGGTCAATACCGACTCCTGCTCACTCGATCCGCTGCGTCGTGAAGTCAGCGTGGCGCCCCTTACCGACCAGCGCGCGTTGCTGCTGGTGAGTTGTGAAATGGGGGCGTATAACGTCATCGATCTGGCGTTTGAAGTGACGCGCAGCCCGCCTTATGTGGCGCGCGGCATCACCTTAACGCTGCCGTTTACGCCACCGGGTGCCAGCGATCGACAGCTTGAGCTGATTAACGCGGAATATGATGCGGCCAGCGGTCAGCTCTACACCTTTGGGAAAGGACGTGGATTAGGGGATTGTGGCAGGGCCACTCGCTGGCAGTTTGATGGCACGCGTTTTGTGTTAGCGGAGTATGCGGAAGAGTCGACCTGTGACGCCTGGCACAGCAGTGATGACTGGCCAACCCTGTGGGTCAGCCAGTCTGACGGTGGCGTACAGCAGCGTTAAGGAATAGCCTGCACCATCATCGGCGAGCCAAGCTGGTTACCGACCAGTTCGGCCAGCATATTGTTCACGCCGTCGCTCATTGGCGTAAAGCGGGTCAGCGGCGAGCGCGTCACCACCACAAAAACCCCCACGTTATGCTGCGGCACCATCGCCATATAGGTGATGAATCCACCGCCGCCGCCGGTTTTCTGAATGATGCCTGGGCGACCATTTTTCGGGCCCATAAAGACCCAGCCCATGCCCAGCGCATCCGCTTTACCCGGGACATCCATCCCTTCGACTTTGTTCAGCTGATCGCGACGATAAATCAGCGTCTGGAGCCGATCGATCTGCGGCGTGCGATGGTTAACCGAAGAGTTCAGGAACTGCTGCATCCAGCGGCCCATATCATCCGGCGTGGAGTACACGCCGCCGCTGCCAATCGCCGCCAGCGTGTTATTGCACGGACTGGCGCCTTTTTCCGCCACCATCAGGCGTCCGCACTGCTCAGGTGACGGCGTAAAGGTGGTGTCTTTCATGCCGAGCGGTCGGGTAATCAGCTGCTGAAACAACGCCGGGTAGGGCGTACCGGCGGCGCGTGACAGCGCATCGCTCAGCAGATCGTAGCCCAGGTTGGAGTAGGCGGCGCTGCTGCCCGGCGCCGCTTTCAGGTTTGCCCGCGCCAGCCACGCCCAGCGTTCGCTTTTGGTTGGCCAGACAAACACCGGACGCTGTGCTTTGCCGCCTGGCTGTTCACGCGGCAGTCCGCTGGTGTGGGTCGAGAGATTAATCAGTCGAATCGGCTGACCATTGTAAGTCGGCACGCGTGCTCCCGGCGGCGCATATTTACTCAGGGGATCGTCAAGGCGAAGCTGTCCGCGCTCAGCCATCTTCACCATCACTTCACTGGTCATCAGCTTACTCAGCGAGGCGATGCGAATCAGCGAATCTTTCTGCGGACGGACATTGTTGCCGGGACGGGTTTCACCGAAGCTGGCGAACACCCGCTGGTTACCATCAATCGCCACCAGCGCCATGCCGGTTGCACCGCTGCCATAAAAGATATGTTCCGCATAGCGATCAACAATCTGTGAGGCCAGCAGGGGATCGGGCGCGACCTGCGCCATGCTTTTTAAAGGAAGCAGTGAAACCATCAGGGCCAGTAAATAGGGTGTGCGCATGTTCAACGGAAGTGGCTTCGCTATAAATATCGGAGGAAAATCTGCCTTCACTCATCAGGATGCACCCGGTCGCTGAGCCGCGTTATCCCGCCCGGAACAACAGCAGGAACAGACGGACAGCCCGTGCACAGGCAGCATTATGTATGACGGCTCTATAGTAATCAGTTTGCGCAGGGCGGGAAGAGGGGAATAGAGATATTTTTCTGTTTCAGGCTATAAGATGAAATGGCCCTTCCCGGTGCGCCGGGAAGGGCAGAGACATTAAACGGGCTTGAGTAATGCTTCAGCGTGGCTGACGATATTTTCTACCGTGAAGCCAAACTCGGCGAACAGCTGACTGGCCGGGGCTGACTCACCAAAGGTGGTCATACCGACAATCGCGCCATCCAGACCGACATACTTGAACCAGTAGTCAGCGATACCCGCTTCTACCGCCACACGCGCTTTCACGCCACTTGGCAGCACAGATTCGCGGTAAGCCGCATCCTGCGCATCGAACAGGTCAGTTGAAGGCAGTGAAACCACCCGCACTTTGTGACCGCCTGAGGTCAGCTTTTCGGCTGCACCCAGGGTGATCTCAATCTCTGAACCGGTCGCGATCAGAATCACTTCTGGTGTGCCGTCGCAATCCTTCAGCACGTAGCCGCCGCGCTTGATGTTTTCGATCTGCTCCGGGCTACGCTCCGGCTGCAGCAGATTCTGACGGGAGAGGATCAGCGCAGTCGGGCCGTGATGACGTTCGACAGCGGCTTTCCACGCTACAGCCGTTTCCACCTGATCGCAGGGACGCCATACGCTCATGTTTGGCGTCAGACGCAGGCTGGCGATCTGCTCAACCGGCTGATGCGTCGGGCCATCTTCGCCCAGACCGATGGAGTCATGGGTGTAGACCAGAATCTGACGTGCCTTCATCAGCGCCGCCATACGCGCAGCGTTACGCGCATATTCCACAAACATCAGGAAGGTCGCGGTGTAAGGAACGAAACCGCCATGGTGCGCGATACCGTTACCAATCGCCGTCATACCAAATTCACGTACGCCGTAATGAATGTAGTTACCGGCCGGATCCTCTTTAATCGATTTGGAGCCTGACCAGATCGTGAGGTTACTCGGTGCCAGGTCAGCTGAACCGCCAAGGAATTCCGGCAGCATTTTGCCGTAGGCTTCCAGTGAGTTCTGTGACGCTTTACGGCTGGCGATTTTCTGCGGGTTAGCCTGAAGCTCCTGAATGAAACGGGTCGCTTCGGTTTCCCATGCGGCAGGCATTTCGCCATTCATGCGACGTTCATACTCTTTGGCCAGCTCAGGATAGGCCTCTTTGTAAGCCGCAAATTTCGCATCCCACGCTTTTTCGCGTTCGGCACCCGCCGCTTTGGCATCCCACTGCTGATAAATTTCAGCCGGGATCTCAAACGCCGGATAGTTCCAGCCGAGCTGCTTACGGGTCAGGGCAACTTCGGCCTCACCCAGTGCCGCGCCGTGCGACTCTTCTTTGCCCGCTTTGTTCGGTGAACCGAAACCGATAATGGTGCGGCAGATAATCAGTGAAGGCTTATCGGTGACGCTCTGCGCCTCTTTGATCGCTTCACGAATGGCATCAGCGTCATGGCCGTCGATGTCGCCAATCACATGCCAGTTGTAGGACTCAAAGCGTTTGTGAGTGTCGTCGGTAAACCAGCCTTCGGTCTCGCCATCGATAGAGATGCCGTTATGGTCGTAGAAGCCGATCAGTTTGCCGAGACCCAGGGTGCCCGCCAGTGAACAGACTTCGTGCGAGATCCCTTCCATCAGACAGCCATCGCCCATAAACACATAGGTGTGGTGATCGACAATGTCATGATCCGGACGGTTAAACTGTGCGGCCAGCGTGCGCTCTGCAATCGCTAAACCCACGGCGTTTGCCAGTCCCTGACCCAGCGGGCCGGTGGTGGTTTCTACGCCAGGCGTGTAGCCGATTTCCGGGTGACCCGGCGTTTTAGAGTGCAGCTGACGGAAATTTTTCAGCTCTTCAATCGGCAGGTCATAACCGCTGAGATGCAGCAGGCTATAAAGCAGCATCGAGCCGTGGCCGTTGGAGAGGATAAAGCGGTCGCGATCAAGCCAGGCGGGATTGGTCGGATTGTGCTGGAGGAAGTCGCGCCACAACACTTCGGCGATATCGGCCATACCCATCGGCGCACCGGGGTGGCCTGAGTTTGCCTTCTGGACCGCATCCATGCTCAGTGCACGAATCGCGTTTGCCAACTCTCTGCGTGAGGACATAAAGTTCTCCCTTAGTTATGCATCAGGGCGGGAAAGTCCCGCCCGACTAAAATGAAGACTACAGGCGTGCGGCGAGCACATCTTCCAGCTTCTGCTGGTCAACCGCGAACTGGCGGATGCCGTCTGAGAGTTTTTCAACTGCCATCGGATCCTGGTTATGTTCCCAGCGGAATTCCGCTTCAGAAAGCGGTGACGGCTGATGGAAGCCTTCGGTTGATGGCTCCAGCTTGCGCTCCAGCGGCGCATCACTGTTCTGCAACTCTTCCAGCAGGTTTGGCGACAGCGTCAGGCGATCGCAGCCGGCCAGCGCCACAATCTGCTCCACTTTACGGAAGCTGGCGCCCATGATGACGGTGCTGTAACGGTGCTTTTTGTAGTAATCGTAGATGCGACGCACAGATTTCACGCCCGGATCTTCATCCGCCACATAGGGTTCCAGTGGCTTGCGTGAGTTGTACCAGTCGTAGATGCGGCCCACGAACGGGGAGATCAGGAACACGCCCGCTTCGGCACAGGCACGCGCCTGGGCAAAGGAGAACAGCAGTGTCAGGTTGCACTTAATGCCGTTTTTCTCCAGCTCTTCCGCTGCGCGGATGCCTTCCCAGGTTGAGGCCAGCTTGATCAGCACACGTGAGCGATCGATGCCATGCTCTTCGTACATACGAATCAGTTTTTCTGCTTTGGTGACACACATGCCACGATCGAAGGAGAGGCGCGCATCCACTTCGGTCGAAACACGGCCCGGTATGCTCTTCAGGATTTCCATACCGAGGTTGATCGCCACTTTGTCGCTGGCATTAATAATCTGGGTCTCTTTGCTGCCGCCCTGTTTTTTGGCGTACTCAATCGCGTCATCCATCAGGTGTTTATACCCTTCGAGACCGGACGCTTTCAGAATGAGTGAGGGGTTGGTGGTGGCGTCTTCCGGGTGGTAATTACGAATCGATTCGATATCGCCACTGTCCGCCACCACGGTGGTGAACTGTTTTAGGGCTTCTAGCTGGTTCATCTCTAAACTCCTTGAAAAGAAAAATGAAAGCGAACAGGGAGCACCTCAGGCCTCGCAGCCGGTCTGTGGCATGTTCTGCTACCGGTAACGCGAACCCATAACATTGCAACAGAGACTTTATGATGGAAATGCGGTTTCTCTGATTGTTGCGCTGCGAGGCGGTGCGAAGGAGCCGTCATGCGGTATTTACCGTGGGGTGCGCCATATTCCATCCATAAGCATAGCAGTCAGGAGGAATGACGCAGGCCACACTGTAGCAATCCGTGCCCTGTTGAAAAGAAGAGGCCGATCAGGCGAGAGGTAAGCGCAGCGCGGGTTGCGGCCCGCGCTGCAACGGCAGAAACAATCAGACGGGCAGGTTGAGCCAGTTCTTCACCGGCAGGAAATCGCGGTAGAGGGCCGCTTCAGGCGAGTCAGGTTCAGGCTGATAATCATATTCCCAGCGCACGAGCGGCGGCATCGACATCAGGATCGATTCCGTGCGGCCACCGGTCTGCAGGCCAAACAGGGTGCCGCGGTCCCACACCAGATTAAACTCCACATAGCGACCACGGCGGTAGAGCTGGAACTGGCGCTCACGTTCGCCCCACGGATGATCTTTCCGGCGCGCCACAATCGGCCGATAGGCGTCGATAAAGCCACGACCCACCGCCTGCATAAAGCTGAAGCTCTGCTCAAAGTCGGGCGTGTTGAGATCGTCAAAAAACAGGCCGCCAATGCCGCGCTGCTCATCACGATGCTTCAGATAGAAGTAGTCATCACACCACTTTTTATAGCGCGGATAGACCTCCTCGCCAAAGGGCTGACAGATATTCGCTGCGGTCTGATGCCAGTGCAGCGCATCTTCTTCGAAGCCATAAAACGGCGTCAGGTCAAACCCGCCGCCAAACCACCACACCGGATCGGCACCGGGTTTCTCGGCGATAAAAAAGCGCACGTTGGCGTGGCTGGTGGGCACATAGGGGTTGTTCGGGTGGATGACCAGCGACACGCCCATCGCTTCAAAGCTGCGACCCGCCAGCTCTGGCCGGTGCGCGGTAGCCGATGCCGGCATCTGATCGCCATGCACATGCGAAAAGTTGACGCCCGCCTGCTCAAACACCGCGCCGTTGCGCAGGACGCGGCTCTGCCCGCCGCCGCCGCCAGGGCGCTGCCAGCTATCTTCGGCAAACTGGGCGCCGCCATCTTCAGCTGCCAGCTGGTTACAAATCTCATCCTGCAGGGCGAGCAGGAATGCTTTTACGCGTGAAATATCAGCCATCTTTTCGCTTATCATTTGTCAAAGTCTGACGCGATTATACGCAAAACCGCGCCGCTTGCATGAGTGCGGCACGTCGCCCGGCGCAAACCGGCTTCCCGCATCAGGCGTTGCGGCGGTCAAACTCATCAAAGTAATTGACGATGCCACTGGCAATCGCAGAGGCAATTTTCTGGCGAAATGCGGTCGTGCCAAGCAGCTGCTCTTCGCGCGGATTGGTAATAAAGGAGGTCTCAACCAGCACTGAGGGAATCGACGGTGACTTGAGCACCGCGAAGGCCGCCTGTTCGGTGTGCTGGCTGTGCAGATGATGCACCGGGCGAATCTGGTCCAGCACGTGCTTGCCCAGCGTCAGGCTGTTTTTGATGGTGTCGGTCTGCACCAGGTCAAACAGGATCTGCTGCAGATAGTGATCCTGCTGCTGTGCTTTCACGCCGCCCAGTTTGTCTGCATCGTTCTCGCGCTGTGACAGGTAACGCGCCATCGAGCTGCTGGCTCCCCGGTTAGAGAGTGCAAACACCGAGGCTCCGCTGGCATCAGGGCTGGTAAAGCCATCGGCATGAATCGACATAAAGAGATCGGCGCCGTGCTGATGGGCGATCTCGACACGCTGATAGAGCGGAATAAAGTGATCGCTGTCGCGCGTCAGGCGCACTTCAATACGCGGATGGCTCTGCAACTGGCGCTGCACGTTGCCAGCAATCTCCAGCACGATGTGTTTCTCTTCAGAACCCTCTTCGCCAACGGCTCCGGAGTCGATGCCACCATGGCCGGGATCGATCATCACGATACGTTTGCCGTTTTTCGCCGGTGGGGCAGGGTGCGTATGAGGATTTGCCCCGGTAAGGGCCTTTTCTTTAGCCTGAACCGCGCGCGGCGATAAAATGGCCAGCGCCAGCCCGGAAAGCAGTAACTGGCGACGATGAATCAAACGTTTAAGCAGGTGCATGTGCGGGTCCGGTAACAGGAATCTTGCCGGTGTTATAGCCTAAGCCTCTGCCGCCTGCGATCACAGAAACATTTCAGGGCATTACTTTGTATTGCAGGTCGCGAACAGAAAATTTGCGCTTTTTTATTTGTCGTCCGTGATGGAGGGTTGCGTGCAGCAGAGAATGCGTGATAATCAGCAAATTGTGCTTATCTGCAGGTAAAGAAGATGGAAATCCGCGCCTTCCGCCAGGAAGATTTTGAAGAAGTGATTACCCTATGGGAACGTTGCGATTTGTTACGGCCGTGGAACGATCCGGAGCTGGATATCGAACGCAAAATGAATCACGACCCCGATCTCTTTCTGGTCGCTGAAGTGGGTGGCGTGGTCGTCGGTACGCTGATGGGCGGTTACGATGGTCATCGCGGCGCGGCGTATTATCTGGCGGTGCATCCTGACTATCAGGGACGCGGTTTTGCGAATGCGCTGATGAACCGTCTGGAGAAGAAGCTGATCGCGCGCGGCTGTCCGAAACTGCATCTGATGATCCGCGAAGAGAACGATCAGGTGGTGGCCTTCTATGAGAAGCTCGATTATGAGCCAGTCGATGCGCTGCTGTTCGGTAAACGTCTGATCGAAGATCGTGAATATTAATCCGTTGTCCGGCTATCAGCCGGATGAGTATGACGCCAGAGGGCAGCTGCGGCTGCCGTTTCTTTTTTGGCTGATCCTGTTACTTCAGGCGCGCACCTGGCTGTTACTGGTGATGGCCGGAGCGTCACGGCAGCAGGGCAACGATCTGCTGGCGCTGTTCTATCCGGACCGGCAGGCGTTCTGGGTCGGTCTGGCGCTGGGATTACCGGCGCTGGCGGGCCTGCTGCTGACAGGGTATCGCACGCGCCTGCCGCGACTCTGGCATGCCTGGCGCAGCGTACTGGCGCTGTCGCTGCTGATCAACCTGCTCTGGCAGGGCTGGCAATTTACGCAGGGCGATCTGCTCAGCTCACCGCTGCCTCTGCTGCTGACGCTGTTCGACCTGCTGGCGCTGCTCTGGCTGCAGTTCAATCGCCGTTGCCGTGACTGCTTTCTGCCTGAACATCATCTCAACTAAACTTTTTGTCGCTTTGCGACTCCAATCAGTTCCGCCTTTCCGGCATCGCATTTACAGGAGTTCTCATGAAAGCTGTTCGTTCCATGCTACTGATCGCCGCCGTTGCACTGAGCGGCTGTGCCAGTTCGGGTTCCGGCGCTGACAGCAGCCAGCAGGCAAGCTGGTGGAATCCGCTGACGTATCACTGGTCTTCGGCGCTGCCATGGAACTGGTTCGGTTCCACGCTGACCGCGACTGAACAGGGTGTGGGTGGGCTAACCGCCTCGACCGCCATGAAAGAGGACGCAATTAAGGACGGACTGAAGGGTGACTATACCCTGCGTCAGGGCATGCGCAGCCAGAACGGCCAGGTGATCGCTTTCTGGCAGGCACTGGATGACGGCAAGGTTAAGCTGGTGATTTACGGACAGTCGCAGGTCGAGCGTATTGAGGTCATGGACAGCGCGATTGCCAGCAGCGACGGCAGCAAAGTCGGGGATGCCTTCAGCAATAAGTTCAGCAAAGCCTTCGACAACTGCACTTTAGCCAGCGGCACCGATGCGCGTGACGTGGCGTGTCGTGCGCCAGGCAGTCAGCATCTGACCTATGTCTATCATGGCGACTGGCACGGGCCGGAAGGATTGATGCCTTCTGACGATACCCTGAAAAACTGGAAAATCAGCAAGATTGTCTGGCAGCGTTAAGCCTGCCTTATCAGCGCGCCGCCCGTCTGGCGGCCGCTGATCCGCCCAAAATCCCTGCCAGCCCACGCGGCACGCGGTTCTCTCTCCACATCGGCTTTTGCTGATTTCTGCATAAACTCTGCTGCCGTCTTATGCTTTTTTCGACTTTGAAATCATCAAACGATATATAAAACCGTTACTGGTTTTCACTGAGTTATAAATAAACTGGTGCCTCAGCGGGTGAGATCCGCATCAAACTTTTTCAGGGTGCCAAATGACATTACAAGCGATGAAAAAAATCGTGAGCGGTATCGCGTTGTCGCTGAGCCTGGCCGGCGCAGCCAATGCCACTGAACTTCTTAACAGCTCTTACGATGTGTCGCGGGAGTTGTTTGTTGCCCTGAATGCCCCGTTTGTTAAACAGTGGGATGCCAGCCATCCCGGCGATCCCCTGACCATCAAGATGTCGCACGCTGGCTCATCGAAGCAGGCGCTGGCTATCCTGCAGGGTCTGCGCGCAGATGTGGTCACGTACAACCAGGTAACAGATGTGCAGGTGTTGCACGATAAAGGCAACCTGATTGCCGCAGACTGGAAAAGCCGTCTGCCGAATAACAGCTCACCTTTCTACTCCACCATGGCGTTTCTGGTGCGTAAAGGAAATCCAAAGCAGATTCACGACTGGTCAGATTTGACCCGCAGCGATGTGAAGCTGATTTTCCCGAACCCGAAAACCTCCGGTAATGGCCGCTATACCTATCTGGCTGCCTGGGGCGCAGCGGATAAAGCGGACGGCGGCGATCAGGCCAAAACGCAGGCCTTTATGACGCAGTTCCTGAAAAATGTGGAAGTGTTCGACACCGGCGGTCGCGGTGCCACGACGACCTTTGCCGAGCGCGGCCTGGGTGACGTGCTGATTAGCTTTGAGTCGGAAGTGAATAACATCCGCAATCAGTACGGCAAAGATGAGTATGAAGTGGTGGTGCCGAAAACCAACATTCTGGCGGAGTTTCCGGTGGCGTGGGTGGATAAGAATGTCGCCACCAACAAAACTGCGGATGCGGCCAGCGCCTACCTGAACTATCTCTACACGCCTGAAGCGCAGAATATTATTACGCACTATTACTATCGCGTGAACAATCCACAGCTGATGGCCGCGCAGAAAGATCGCTTCCCGCAGACCAGTCTGTTCCGGGTGGAAGATGCCTTTGGCGGCTGGGACAAGGTGATGAAGACGCATTTCGCCAGCGGCGGTGAGCTCGATAAATTGTTAGCGGCGGGGCGCGGATAATGTTTGCAGCCAGCCAGAAACGTGTGTTGCCCGGCTTTGGTATCAGCCTCGGCACCAGCCTGCTCTTTACCTGCCTGATTCTGCTGCTGCCGATTAGCGCGGTGATCATGCAGCTGTCGCAGATGACGCTGCAACAGTACTGGGATGTGGTGACCAACCCGCAGCTGGTTGCCGCCTATAAGGTGACGCTGCTCTCTGCCGGTGTCGCCTCCCTGTTTAATGCGGTGTTCGGCATGCTGATGGCATGGATCCTGACCCGTTATCGTTTTCCAGGCCGGACACTGCTGGATGGCCTGATGGATCTGCCGTTTGCACTGCCCACGGCGGTAGCCGGTCTGACCCTGGCCGGACTCTTTTCGGTTAACGGCTGGTACGGTCAGTGGTTCGCCCATTTCGACATCAAAATTTCCTACACCTGGATTGGTATTGCCATCGCCATGGCCTTCACCAGCATTCCTTTTGTGGTGCGTACCGTGCAGCCGGTGCTGGAAGAGTTAGGCCCGGAGTATGAAGAGGCGGCCGAAACCCTGGGTGCCACGCCGTGGCAGAGCTTCCGTCGCGTGGTACTGCCGGAAGTGGCGCCTGCGCTGCTGGCCGGTACGGCGCTCTCGTTTACCCGCAGCCTGGGTGAGTTTGGTGCGGTGATCTTTATTGCCGGTAACATCGCCTGGAAAACCGAAGTCACCTCGCTGATGATTTTTATCCGGCTGCAGGAGTTTGACTATCCGGCGGCCAGCGCTATCGCCTCGGTGATCCTGGCGGCCTCGCTGATTCTGTTATTCGCGATTAACACATTACAGAGCCGCTTTGGCCGTCGTCTGGGAGGTCACTAATGGCTGAGGTTTCACAGCTTAATCACGCGGCGCGTCAGCCGGTGAACTGGGGCAAGTGGCTGCTGATTGGTATCGGCGTACTGATCTCGATGCTGCTGCTGGTGGTGCCGATGGCCTCCATCTTCTGGGAAGCGCTGAATCAGGGGCTGATTGTCGCCCTCAGCAATCTGGCCGATCCGGACATGCTGCACGCCATCTGGCTGACTGTGCTGGTGGCGCTGATTACCGTTCCGGTGAACCTGGTGTTCGGCACGCTGCTCGCCTGGCTGGTGACGCGCTTTACCTTTCCGGGCCGTCAGCTGCTGCTGACCCTGTTCGATATTCCTTTTGCCGTGTCGCCCGTCGTGGCCGGTCTGATGTATCTGCTGTTCTGGGGCGTGAATGGTCCGGCAGGCGGCTGGCTGGATGCGCATAATATTCAGATTATGTTTGCCTGGCCTGGCATGGTGCTGGCGACGGTGTTTGTGACCTGTCCGTTTGTGGTGCGCGAACTGGTCCCGGTCATGCTGAGTCAGGGCAGTCATGAAGATGAAGCGGCGGTGCTGTTGGGCGCGTCCGGCTGGCAGATGTTCCGTCGTGTGACGCTGCCGAACATTCGCTGGGCGCTGCTGTATGGCATCGTCCTGACCAACGCCCGTGCGATTGGTGAATTTGGTGCGGTCTCGGTGGTCTCGGGATCGATTCGCGGTGAGACCTATACGCTCCCGCTTCAGGTTGAATTATTGCATCAGGACTACAACACCGTTGGCGCGTTTACTGCCGCCGCCCTGTTAACCCTGATGGCAATTGTGACGCTGTTTCTGAAAAGCATTGTGCAGTGGCGTTTAGAGCAACAGCACAAACGCCTGCAACAGGAGGGAAATCATGAGCATTGAGATTAACAAGATCAACAAGTCCTTTGGTCGCACCTCGGTGCTGAACGATATCTCTCTGGATATTGCCTCGGGTGAAATGGTGGCGCTGCTTGGCCCATCAGGCTCGGGTAAAACCACGCTGCTGCGCATTATTGCCGGGCTGGAGCATCAGAACAGCGGTCAGATCCGTTTTCATGGCAACGATGTCAGCCGCCTGCATGCGCGCGATCGTCAGGTTGGTTTCGTCTTCCAGCACTATGCGCTGTTCCGTCACATGACGGTGTTCGACAACATCGCCTTCGGCCTGACCGTGCTGCCGCGTCGTGAACGTCCTTCAGCGGCGGAGATCAAACAGCGTGTGACCCGTCTGCTGGAAATGGTACAGCTGGCGCATCTGGCGAACCGCTTCCCGGCCCAGCTGTCAGGCGGCCAGAAGCAGCGTGTAGCGCTGGCGCGTGCGTTAGCGGTTGAGCCGCAGATTCTGCTGCTGGATGAACCCTTTGGCGCGCTGGATGCTCAGGTACGTAAAGAGCTGCGCCGCTGGCTGCGTCAGCTGCATGAAGAGATTAAATTCACCAGCGTGTTCGTGACCCACGACCAGGAAGAGGCGATGGAAGTCGCGGATCGCGTGGTGGTGATGAGTCAGGGCAATATCGAACAGGTCGGCACGCCGGATGATGTATGGCGCGATCCGGCAACCCGCTTTGTGCTGGAGTTCCTGGGTGAAGTGAATCGCTTTGATGGCGAAATCCAGGGATCGCAGTTCCACGTTGGTGCGCATCACTGGCCGCTGGGCTATACCTCAGCACATCAGGGCGCGGTAGAGCTGTTCCTGCGTCCGTGGGAAATCGACGTGTCACGCCGCAGCAGTCTGGAAACTCCGCTGCCGGTGCAGGTGCTGGAAGTCAGCCCCCGTGGCCACTTCTGGCAGCTGGTGGTTCAGCCTGCTGGCTGGCAGAGTGAGCCGTTCTCGCTGGTGTTTGAAGGCGAGCAGACGGCCCCGATTCGCGGCGAACGCCTGTTCGTTGGCCTGCAGCAGGCGCGCCTCTATAAGGGCGATACGCCGCTGCGCGCTGTTGCCTTTGCACAAAGCGCCTGATATTTTCTCAACAACAACAGCGGGCGGGAGTGTGACTCCCGCCTTTTTTTCGCCTCCAGTGTGTAAGATGCCAGGAACCGCACCGTGACGACTCTTGAAAATACCATCGGCAATACCCCGCTGATTAAGTTGCAGCGCCTGACGCCTGCCAACGGCAGTGAGGTCTGGCTCAAGCTGGAAGGCAATAATCCGGCGGGCTCGGTAAAAGATCGCGCGGCCTGGTCGATGATCAATCAGGCGGAGCTGCGGGGTGAGATTTCACCTGGCGATCAGCTGATTGAAGCGACCAGTGGCAATACCGGCATTGCGCTGGCGATGATCGCGGCGATGAAAGGCTATCGTCTTCGCCTGCTGATGCCAGACAACATGAGTCAGGAACGGCAGGACGCGATGCGGGCCTACGGCGCGGAGCTGATTCTGGTGCCGCGAGAGCAGGGTATGGAAGGCGCACGCGATCTGGCGCAGGCGATGGCGGCGCGGGGTGAAGGCCGGGTGCTGGATCAGTTTAATAATCCCGATAACCCGCTGGGCCACTATCAGACCACCGGGCCGGAGCTGTGGCAGCAGTCGAACCAGCGCATGACCCATTTTGTCTCCAGCATGGGCACGACCGGCACCATTACCGGTGTGGGGCGTTACCTGAAAGAGCACAACACCGGCGTGAAGGTAATCGGTTTGCAGCCCAGTGAAGGCAGCAGCATTCCCGGCATCCGCCGCTGGCCGCTGGCCTATCTGCCGGGGATCTACCGGCCCGATCTGGTGGATGATGTGATGGATATGACGCAGAAAGAAGCGGAAGAGACCATGCGGGCGCTGGCACGCCGTGAAGGCATTTTCTGTGGCGTCAGCTCAGGCGGCGCGGTGGCGGGTGCGCTGCGCATTGCACAGGCGAATCCGGGCAGCGTGGTGGTGGCGATCGCCTGCGATCGCGGCGATCGTTATCTCTCGACCGGACTCTATCATCAGTAACCTCTGCTGATAAAAAATCAGGCCTGTGCGCGCGATTTCTGCCCACAGGCCTTTTTTTCAGCCAGAATTTACCTTACCGGACAGGCTGAATCTGTAAGGATCGCGTAAATCAGGCTGCGCGAATGCCCGGCTCAGGACAAAATAGCGCCAATTCTGTTGAGAGATAACCATGAAAATTCTGCTTGTTGATGATGATGTCGAATTAGGCACGATGTTAAGCCAGTACCTGATCGCCGAAGGGTTTGATGCTCAGCTGGTTCTGACCGGCAGCGCCGGGATTCAGGGCGCGCTGTCCGGAGAGTTTACCGCCATGATTCTGGATATCATGCTGCCCGACATGAGCGGTATTGATGTGTTGCGTCAGGTGCGCCAGAACAGCCGGATACCGGTCATCATGCTGACTGCCAAAGGCGACAATATTGATCGCGTGATCGGTCTGGAGATGGGTGCGGATGACTATATGCCTAAGCCCTGTTATCCCCGCGAGCTGGTGGCCCGTCTGCGCGCGGTATTGCGTCGTTTCGAAGAGCAGGTGCCGCAGCCAGATGCTAAAGAGCCGCTGCGCTGGGGCGAGCTGACGCTGAATCCCGCCACCCGCATGAGCGAATGGCAGGGCCGGACCTTCGATCTGACTGCGTCGGAATTTAATCTGCTGGATTTGCTGCTGCGCGCGCCGGACAGAGTGGTTTCGAAAGATGAGCTCTCTGAAAAGGGGCTGGGGCGTCCGCGCGAAGCCTATGATCGCAGTGTCGATGTCCATATCAGCAACATCCGTCAGAAGCTCAGCGCATTAACCGCTGACAGCATCAACATCGAAACCGTTCGCAGCATCGGTTACCGCATTCGATGAGGCAGAGTTACCGTGGGCGCATGTTCTGGAAGATCTTCATCGGCTTCTGGATCGTTTTTGTCATCATGAGCCAGCTCATCTGGCTCGGCTTCACGCTCTCCGGTAAACGGCACGAACCGCCTGAAATCCTCGCTATCCGTCGCATTGTGGATCTGCAGATGACCTCTGCCGCGTCGGTGCTGGAGCGTGCCGGGCCTGAGGCACTCAATGCGATGCTGTCGGACTGGGATAGCAGCGACCGGCAGTTTTTCCACGTGACGCAGCAGGCAAAATCGCCACAGTCACAAAACAGCGGCAACCTGGATTACGTAGGGCGTCTTCCTGAAGAGGTAGTGCGCTGGGTTCGCGGTGCCGATGGCAAAGAGTATCAGCTGCGCTACGACCTGGATGGCATGCGTAAAGACAGCACGCATAACATGATGCCGCGAAAATTCCTGAATATCCCTGAGCCGATGTTTATCTTCGCCGGTTCGGTGGGGTTACTGTTCAGCCTGCTGCTGGCCTGGAATCTGACGCGCCCCATGCGTCAACTGCGGGAAGGATTTTCCCGCGTGGCTGAAGGTGATTTAAGCGTGCGGCTGTTCCCGGTCATGCGTAAGCGCCATGACGAAATCTCAAACGTCGCAGAAGCCTTTGATGCCATGGTTGAGCGGCTGGATACACTGGTACGCGCCCGTGAAGAGCTGCTGCACGATATCTCGCATGAGCTTCGTTCACCGCTGGCACGACTGCAGCTGGCGACCGGACTGGCGAGACAGACGCCAGAAAGCGTGAACTGTTCGCTTGATCGCATCGATGAAGAGGCGCGCCGGCTGGATAAGATGATCGGCGAACTGCTGACGCTGTCGCGGGCCGAGCACGAAAGCATTCCGGATGAGCAATATTTTGACCTGATCGGTTTGCTGCAGGCGGTGATCACTGATGTCCGTTATGAAGCGCAGATCCCTGGCGTGCAGGTAGAATTCCAGGTCGGGAATCAGGCCGATTATACCGTGCGGGGCAACGCAGAGCTGATACGTCGCGGCATCGAGAACGTGCTACGTAACGCGCTGCGTTACTCCCTGCCAGGCCAGCGGATTGAGGTTGATTTGCGTGCAGAGCAGCAGTGGCTGGCGATTCAGGTGCGCGATCAGGGGCCAGGCGTCGATGAGGAGAAACTCTCCAGCATCTTCGATCCATTTGTGCGGGTGAATTCGCCGCTGATGGGCAAAGGTTATGGTCTGGGACTGGCGATCGTGCGCAAGGTGGTGCTGGCACATCATGGTGAAGTTGAGGCCCGGAACCGGCCGGAAGGCGGACTGGAACTGACGCTGCGTCTGCCACACTGGCAGCCCTGAAAACGTATACCGCAGAAACGATAACGGCACCCGAGGGTGCCGTTAAGTTATAAACGAATGCTTACTTTCTGATGCGAATCACCGGCGTTTCGCCGACGGTGACCTGGCCAGACAGCTTAACCAATTCCTTGATCTCATCCATGTTGGAGATGACAACCGGTGTCAGGGTTGATTTCGCTTTCTCTTCCAGCAACGGCAGATCGAACTCGATAACCACGTCGCCTTTTTTGACCTTCTGGCCTTCTTCAGCGATGCGTTTGAAGCCTTCACCTTTCAGTTCAACCGTATCGATACCGAAGTGGACGAACAGCTCAATGCCGTTGTCTGATTCGATCGAAAAAGCGTGATTGGTTTCAAAAATCTTACCGATAGTGCCATCCACAGGCGCAACCATTTTGTTGCCGCTGGGTTTGATCGCAATACCGTCGCCCACGATTTTCTCTGCAAACACCACATCTGGTACGTCTTCAATGTTCACGATTTCGCCTGACAGAGGCGCTACGATGTCGATTGTCCCAGCGCTATCCGTTTTTTCGCCAAAAAGTTTAGAAAACAAACCCATGATCTTCTCCTAAGCAGTAATTTGGGGCCAGCATCATGCAGATTAGCAGAGCGTCTTTTCCTTAATGAACTTGTTGACCAGGTTCATTAAGTCTTCCGCCGTCGGTTGAGCCAGTGCCTGCTCTGCCAATGCCTTCGCATCTTCAAAATTAGTATTACGAATGATTTTCTTGATGCCAGGGATAGAAATGGCACTCATGCTGAACTCGTCCAGCCCCATTCCCAGTAACAGTAGTGTAGCACGTTCATCACCTGCCAGCTCACCACACATGCCGGTCCATTTACCTTCAGCGTGAGATGCATCAATGACTTGCTTGATTAAGTTAAGCACAGACGGCGTCATTGGGTTGTACAGGTGTGAGATCAAATCATTACCACGATCGACCGCCAGAGTATACTGCGTCAGATCGTTTGTCCCAATACTGAAGAAGTCGACTTCCTTCGCAAGATGATGCGCAATCACGGCTGAAGCCGGGGTTTCCACCATGATGCCCACTTCGATGCTCTCATCGAAGGCTTTACCTTCTTCACGCAACTGCGTTTTCAGCAGTTCCAGTTCCGCTTTCAGGCTGCGCACTTCTTCAACCGAAATGATCATCGGGAACATGATGCGCAGTTTACCGAAGGAGGAGGCGCGCAGGATGGCACGCAGCTGTGCATGCAGAATCTCTTTGCGGTCCATGGCGATACGAATCGCGCGCCAGCCGAGGAACGGGTTCTCTTCTTTCGGCAGGTTCATGTACGGCAGATCTTTGTCGCCACCGATATCCATGGTACGTACGATAACGGCCTGTGAACCCATCGCTTCAGCGACGGCTTTATACGCCTGGAACTGCTCTTCTTCGCTTGGCAGAGAGTCACGGTCCATGAACAGGAATTCGGTACGGTAGAGGCCTACACCTTCAGCACCGTTACGCTCAGCACCGGCGATATCGCGCACGGTACCGATGTTGGCGCAGACTTCAACCTGATGACCATCCAGCGTGACGGCTGGCAGATCTTTCAGCTTGGCTAATTCGTGTTTTTCCGACAGATACTGGTTCTGTACGGCTTTCAGCTCTTCCTGAATCGCTTCTGAAGGATTGACGTGAATCGCGTTGTTAACGCCATCCAGGATCAGGAAATCGCCGTTTTTAACCGTGACGGTCACATTGCCGGTTCCGACAATTGCTGGGATTTCCAGCGAGCGCGCCATGATTGAGGTATGTGAGGTACGGCCACCCAGATCGGTGATAAAGCCCAGCACCTTTTTCAGGTTCAGCTGTGCAGTTTCTGACGGCGTTAAATCTTTGGCCACCAGAATGGATTCGTCCGGAATCGCGCTCAGGTCAACGATGTGCAGACCGAGGATGTTTTGCAGCAGACGCTTACCGATGTCACGTACGTCAGCCGCACGCTCTTTCAGGTATTCGTCATCTAACTCTTCCAGCGCTTTCGCCTGGCCATCAATGACAGAGTTGGCAGCAGCATCGGCAGAAGCGTGATCTTTTTTGATCAGATCGATGATTTCCTGCTCCAGCTCTTCATCTTCCAGCAACATAATGTGGCCTTCGAAGATTGATGCTTTCTCTTCACCGAGGGTTTCAGCTGCTTTGACGCGAATCGCTCCCAGTTGTAATGCCGCTTTGCTACGGCCATCGAGGAAGCGCTGGACTTCCTGCTCAACCTGGTCATCAGAAATTTTCTTACGGTTGATGACGATCTCGTCTTCTTTCAGCAGCAGAGCTTTGCCGAAAGCGATACCTGGTGATGCTAAAATGCCTGAAATCATAACGCTACCTTTTAATCACGATGGCTGATGGGACTCTATGCGGTGCCATTGTCGCGGGACACGTACTCTACGAAAGCAATAACGCGGACAGATTGTCCGCGATCAAGATGTTTGCACTCAATGGCGCAGAGGAGTCGATTGGCTGGCGAGCTGAGCGGAGATTACTCCAGTTCAGCCATCAGTTTGACCAGATGCTCAACTGCTTTCTGCTCGTCTTCACCTTCCGCGGAAAGGGTCACAACCGTTCCCTGGGTTAAGCCCAGTGTCTGCAGCTTGAACAGGCTTTTCGCGCTCGCTGATTTACCGTTAGAGGTCACGGTAATTTCTGACTGGAAAGCTTTGGCTTCTTTTACGAATTGCGCAGCTGGGCGAGTATGCAGACCGTTTGGTGCAGTAATGGTAACTTCTTGCTGGAACATTCTATTTCCCCAACGTTATCAGGATGAGTGTTATGGATCTAAAGTCTAGCCTGGAGCCTTCACTTTAGCCTGTGTAGGTGCGCGGGTATAGCTTCATGCTGACCAAAGACGCGCATGCGTCAAATCTACAATCCGTTGCGTCTCAAAACCGATTCTACACGTCACCGGTTAATTATGCCGTGATTCGCCGTTTCACTGAATCCGTAAATCGATTCAGCTTGATCCACTTCAAGCGCGGATTAATTTCAGGCATCGAAATAATTGGCAGTCTGAATACCAGATCGGCGTCACTGAAATCAATCTGCCGGGTGATGAAAGTGAGATCTGCACCACAAAAAAGCACCCGACCGGGTGCTTTTTTCTCCATTTTCAGACTATCCGCCTCTGCTACTGAAGCTCTTTTTCAGTGAAGAGATCGGCGAACAGCGCGGTACTCAGATAGCGTTCACCAGAGGAGGGGAGAATCACCACAATGTTCTTGTTCGCGAAGGTTTCATCTTCCTGCAGCTTCAGCGCCGCAGCGACGGCTGCACCGGATGAGATACCGGCCAGAATACCTTCCTCTTCCATCAGCCTGCGCGCCGTGCTGATCGCTTCTTCGTTGGTGATGGCTACCACGCGGTCAACCAGATTCAGCTCCAGGTTGCCCGGAATAAAGCCTGCGCCGATACCCTGAATTTTGTGTGGGCCGGGTTTGATCTCTTCACCCGCCAGCGCCTGAGCAATCACCGGTGAATCGGTTGGCTCAACCGCGACCGTAATCAGATCTTTCTTGCCTTTGGTGTTCTTGATGTAGCGGCTCACGCCAGTCAGTGTTCCGCCGGTGCCCACACCCGCAATGAACACATCTACTTCACCATCGGTGTCTTCCCAGATTTCCGGGCCGGTGGTCTTTTCATGGATTTCCGGGTTAGCCGGGTTGCTGAACTGCTGCAACAGCACATATTTGTCCGGATCGCTGGCGACAATCTCTTCCGCTTTGCCGATAGCGCCTTTCATGCCTTTGGCGCCTTCAGTCAGCACCAGCTTCGCGCCCAGTGCTTTCAGCAATTTACGGCGTTCCACTGACATGGTTTCAGGCATGGTCAGCGTGAGTTTATAACCGCGCGCAGCGGCAACGTAGGCCAGGGCGATACCGGTGTTACCGCTGGTCGGTTCAACCAGCTCAATGCCGGGTTTCAGAATACCGCGCTTCTCTGCGTCCCAAATCATATTGGCACCGATACGGCATTTAATGCTGAAGCTCGGGTTACGGGATTCAACTTTCGCAAGAATGCGGCCGTTACCGATGCGGTTCAGTCGAACCAGCGGCGTATGACCAATTGTCAAAGAGTTGTCTTCATAGATCTTACTCATAGCCTGCCCTTAACTGTATGAATTATTGGGAACCCTATGAGCATACCTGTTCTGCCTGGGGGCGGAAGGAAAGAAATCGTATATCTATATGTCCCCCGGCAATAAGCCCTGCAAAAAAGAGCATAAGGCGCGCTGAACAGTCTACCGCACCTCACTGCGGGCCAGCTGTGGCCGGTAGCGATCGACCCACATGGCGGTGGCACCGCAGACAGCAACCGGCATGATGACCAGGTTCAGAATCGGAATCATGGTGAACAGGCTGGTGAGCGCGCCAAACTGCATATTGGCCGTTTTATGCCGACGCAGGGCGTTACGCATCTGCTGAAAGGGCACTTTATGGTTGTCGAACGGATAGTCGCAATACTGAATGGATAACATCCAGGCGCTGAACAGGAACCACAGGACCGGCGCAACCGTCTGACCAAAACCCGGGATGAAGTAGAGCAGCAGCAGTCCCAGCGCGCGGGGCAGGTAATAGCCCAGTTTTTGCATCTCGCGCTTCATGATGCGCGGCACATCTTTAATCATCCCGGCCCAGCCGCTGTCGGGCAGCGGTTTACCGGTCAGGCGGCCTTCAAGCTGCTCGGCCAGCAGGCCGCAAAAAGGGGCGGCAATCAGGTTTGCCAGCGTCGAAAAGAAGTAGCTAAACACCAGCACAATCGCAATCACCGACAGCGGCCACAACAGATAGCTCAGCCACTGCAGCCAGTCAGGAATATGGGCCATCAGGCGCGGGATCCAGTCACCGAGCCGATAGAACAGCCAGACGAATGCGCCGCCCAGCATGATGATGTTGATCAGCAGCGGCATCACCACAAAGCGGCGAATGCCAGGGAGACGGACCAGTTTCCAGCCCTTGCTAAAGTAGTGCACGCCGTTAAAATTTGAGACGGAATTCTCAAGGGCCATAAAGCCAATTCTCCTGAAGGTGTTAAGGCGCGCTCACTATAACCTGGCTTTTTCTCCAGGCCAGGTGCCGTTTGGGTAAAAAAACAGCGAAAAAGCGTGGGTTGCCTATCTTATTTGTCAGAAAATACTGCACAGACTTGCACTTGTGTAGCAGGGCAAATACAGTTAGAGGATAAAGTTTGCCGCGGTGGCAAGGTATTGGAACAACAGAGAATACAATGATGCAGGATTTGCGTCTGATATTAATCGTTGTTGGCGCGATCGCCATTATAGCGCTCCTTCTTCACGGGCTGTGGACCAGCCGTAAAGAGCGTTCGTCAGTGTTCCGCGATCGCCCGCACAAACGTCTAAAACAACGTGATGAACATGATGAGCCGGACCTGATTGACGACGAAGATGACGGCGTCGGCGAGGTTCGTGTTCGTTCTGAGCGCAACGTCCATCAGGAACCGCGTTTCGATGAGATCCGCGAGCCACAGCCAGAAGCGCCGCGTAAGCAAGCGCCAACTGAGCCTGTGCGTCAGCCTGCGCCACGACCCGCACCGCAGCCCGAAACTGAAAGCGATCCGCTTTTCAATTCGGCACCGAAGTCTGCTCCACAGCCGCGCCCTGAACCGGTTCGTCAGCAGCCCGCACCGACTTTCGTCGCACCACCCGTTCAGGCCGACCCGCTGCTGGATCTCGATCCACTTGAGTCAGCACAGCCTGCACCGCAGTACCAGGCCGAACCTGAGCCACAGCCGCAGCCAGAAGTCACACAGGCTCCCGCGCCGGTACCGCCTGCTGCTAAAGCGCCCGCGGAAAAACCGAAAGAAGCAGTCCTCGTGCTGCATGTTGCTGCACATTCGGGCGGTGAACTCAACGGTGAGGCCCTGCTGCAGGGTATTCTGCAGGCGGGCTTCCAGTTTGGTGAAATGAACATTTTTCATCGTCACCTCAGTCCGGCAGGCAGTGGTCCGGTGCTGTTCAGTCTGGCTAACATGGTTAAGCCTGGCTCGTTCAACCCTGACCTGATGACTGATTTCAGCACGCCTGGCATCTCTATCTTTATGATGGTGCCTTCATATGGTGATGCGAATCAGAACTTCAAGCTGATGCTGCAGTCGGCACAGCGTATCGCTGACGATGTTGGCGGCGTGGTGCTGGATGATGAGCGTCGCATGATGACGCCACAGAAGCTGGAAACATACAAAGCGCGTATCCGCGATGTGGTTGGCGTCTGAGACCTGAGCTAACCGCTATCTGAATTGTTAAAACAAACCCCCGCCTGTCGGGGGTTTTTTATCTGATGGGGCTTTATGAAATCCGTCCAGGATCACATCACCGAACTGCGCACCACGTTGCGCCATCACGAATATCTCTATCACGTCATGGATGCGCCGGAAGTGCCGGATGCTGAATACGATCGCCTGATGCGTGAACTGCGCCAGCTGGAAGAGGAACATCCCGATCTCATTACGCCGGACTCGCCGACACAACGCGTGGGTGCTGCGCCGCTGACGGTGTTTGAGCAGGTGCGCCATGAAGTCCCGATGCTGTCGCTGGATAACGCCTTTGATGAAGCCACGTTTCTTGCTTTCAACAAGCGGGTACAGGATCGACTGAAAAGCAGTGATGACATTACCTACTGCTGTGAACTCAAGCTCGATGGCGCTGCGGTCAGCCTGATGTATGAAAATGGCCTGCTGGTTCAGGCGGCAACGCGCGGCGACGGCACGACCGGCGAGAATATTACCGCCAACGTCCGCACCATTCGCGCTATCCCGCTGCGGCTTAAAGGCGACAACATTCCGGCCCGACTGGAAGTGCGCGGCGAAGTGTTTATGACGCAGCGCGGCTTCGAAAAGCTGAATGAAGAAGCGCGCCGCACTGACGGCAAAGTCTTTGCTAACCCGCGTAATGCAGCGGCAGGCTCTCTGCGTCAGCTTGATCCGCGCATCACCGCCAAACGCCCGCTGACCTTCTTCTGCTACGGATTTGGCCTGCTGGAAGGCGGTGAGATGCCGCACAGCCATATGGGGCGTCTGCAACAGTTCAAAGCCTGGGGCCTGCCGGTCAGCGACCGCATCAAGCTGGTGCACAACGCGGAAGAAGCACTGGCCTTCTACCGGGATATTGAGCAACAGCGTCCGAAACTGGGTTTTGATATTGATGGCGTTGTGATCAAAGTCGATTCACAGGCTCTGCAGGAGCAGCTGGGCTTTGTGGCACGCGCGCCGCGCTGGGCGATTGCCTTTAAATTCCCGGCACAGGAACAGCTGACCTGGGTGCGGGACGTCGAATTTCAGGTTGGCCGCACGGGCGCGATCACGCCGGTAGCGCGCCTTGAGCCGGTGCAGGTCGCAGGCGTAATTGTCAGCAATGCCACGCTGCATAATGCGGATGAAATCGAGCGGCTGGGATTACGCATCGGGGATCGGGTCGTCATCCGTCGCGCCGGTGATGTCATCCCGCAGGTGGTCAATGTGGTGATCGCTGAGCGCCCTGAAGAGACGCGTGAAGTCCTGTTCCCCGCTCATTGTCCGGTCTGCGGTTCCGAGGTGGAACGGGTCGAGGGCGAATCGGTCACGCGCTGTACCGGCGGCCTGATCTGCGGCGCGCAGCGTAAAGAGGCTCTGAAGCATTTTGTCTCGCGTCGGGCGCTGGATGTTGATGGCATGGGCGATAAGATCATCGACCAGCTGGTAGAGAAAGAGTACGTCAATACGCCCGCCGATCTGTTCCGTCTCACGGCCGGCAAGCTGACCGGGCTGGATCGCATGGGGCCGAAGTCGGCGCAAAATGTGGTTGATGCGCTGGAGAAAGCGAAGTCGACCACGCTGGCGCGCTTCCTCTATGCGCTGGGCATTCGCGAAGTGGGTGAAGCCACCGCCGCCAACCTGGCTAACCATTTTGGTGAGCTGCAGAAGGTGATGGATGCCGATCTTGACGCGCTGATTGCGGTGCCGGATGTCGGCAAAGTCGTTGCCGCACACGTTCGCAACTTCATGGAGGAGGAGAGCAACCGTGAGGTTATCCGTCAGCTGACCGAAGAGATTGGTATTCACTGGCCGCAGGTGGTGGTGGTGAAAGCCGAAGAGATCGACAGTCCGTTCGCCGGTAAAACCGTGGTGCTGACCGGTTCGCTATCACAGATGAACCGCGATGATGCCAAAGCGCAGCTGATTGCGCTGGGTGCAAAAGTCAGCGGCAGCGTCTCGAAGAAAACCGATCTGCTGATTGCCGGTGAAGCGGCCGGTTCAAAGCTGGCGAAAGCTCAGGAGCTGGGCATTGAAGTGATTGATGAAGCGGAAATGATCCGTCTGTTGGGTGCCTGAGATGGATGAACATCAGCTGGTAGCGATAGCCAATACGCCGATGCCATTTGGCAAATATAAAGGGCGGATGCTGATCGATCTGCCTGAGCCTTACCTGCTGTGGTTTGCCCGCAGTGGCGACTTCCCGTCCGGGTTGCTGGGGGTTTTGATGCAGCTGACCCTGACGATAAAAATAGAGGGTCTGGAAGGATTAGTTAAACCGCTCCAGACCCGCAAGTAAACCTGCCCGCGCAGGCGGGCAGCTGGTTTACTTCTGTGACTCCATTACCGAATCTTTAACTTTCAGAACCTGCTGTTTCTCATTGGTCCGCTTGTAACGTCCGGCGATAAACGAGCAGACCATCAACTGGACCTGATGGAAAATCATCAGTGGCAGCACAATGATCCCCACGGTGCTGGCCGGGAACAGAATGTTCGCCATCGGCACGCCATTCGCCAGACTCTTCTTCGAGCCACAGAACAGCACCACAATCTCATCGGCACGTTTAAAGCGAAACAGGCGCGAGGCCAGCAGGTTGATAATCAGCACAGCGGTCAGCAGGATGATGGAACCCGCCACAATCCACAGCAGCGTAATCAGGCCAACGCGATGCCAGATGCCGTTGACCACCGCTTCGCTGAAGGCGGAATAGACCACCAGCAGAATCGAGGTCTGGTCAGTTTTGCCAATCAGGCTGCGGTGTTTCTCTACCCAGCCACCGATCCAGCGGCGTGACAGGTGACCCAGAATGAAAGGCACCATCAGTTGCAGCATAATCTTACCGATCTGCTCCAGACCATCGCTCGGCGCGCTGCTGTGAATATCCATCACCAGGTTCACCAGCAACGGCGAGATAAACACACCCAGCAGGCTCGACGCCGAGGCGCTGCACACTGCGGCTGCGACGTTACCGCCCGCCATGGAGGTAAAGGCGATGGCGGACTGCACGGTGGCAGGCAGAATACAGAGGTAGATAAAGCCGGTATAAATTTCCGGTCCGACATTCACCGGATGCCACCAGACCAGCAACAGACCCAGCGCCGGAAACAGCACGAAGGTGCTGAACATAATCCACAGATGCAGTTGCCAGTGACTGCTGCCCGCGATGATCTTTTCACGCGACAGTTTGGCACCGTGCATAAAGAACAACAGCGCAATCGCAGCCGTTGCGAGGTAGCTGAAGATATCGACGAAGATCCCTTTCGCTGGCAGGAAAGTGGCCAGCAGCACGGTGATGATGAGTTTAACCATCATCGGATCGAGTTTTAAAAAGCCCATTGTTAAGATCCGGTAAATTTTTCAATGGCGCGATTGTGCGACAGGTAGTTTTAGAAATAAAATTGATTTATTGAATTAATCTATGAGCGAAATCGATGAATTACACGCTGCGTCAGCTTCGGACTTTTATTGCAGTGGCACACTACGGTGGTTTCAGTCAGGCGGGGCAGGCGATAGGGCTGAGTCAGTCGGCGGTCAGCCACAGTATTAAAGAACTGGAAGCGGAAACCGGCGTGCGGTTACTGGATCGCACCACCCGAGAGGTCATGCTGACAGAGGCAGGCAAACAGCTGGCGTCACGCATGGAGCGCCTGCTGGAGGAAATTCATACCACGCTGCTGGATATCCGCAGTTTTGGCGAGCAGCGTAGTGGCACCGTCAGAGTGGCCGCCAGCCAGACCATTTCCGCGCATCTGATGCCGCAATGTCTGGCCGCCAGTCAGCACCATTTTCCCGATATCAAAGTGATACTCCACGATCGCGCCCAGCAGTGGGTGCTGCAAAGTGTGCGTAACGCCGAAGTCGATTTCGGGATTGTGATTGGGCCGCTCAGCGACAGCGATTTCGACAGCATCGCGATTCTTGATGAGCCTTTCCTGCTGCTATGTCGCGATGACGATCCGCTGGCGCAGGTGGACAGGGCTGAATGGTCGATGCTGGATGGCCGCACGATGGTATTGCAGGATTACGCGTCCGGCAGTCGGTTACTGATAGATGCGGCGATGCAGCAGCAGAATATCAGGGCTGAGGTGGTGCAGGAGATTGGTCATCCGGCCACGCTGTTTCCCATGGTACAGGTAGGGATTGGCATCAGTATTCTGCCCGCGCTGGCGTTACCGCTACCGGCAGACAGCGTCCTCACCGTGCGGCGTCTCTATCCGGAAATCAATCGCAGCCTGACGCTAATTAAACGCAAAAACCGCTCCCTGACGCCGGCTGCCGAAGCCATCTGGCAGGAGGTGCGCCAGCAGGCGGCGCTGCTGGCGCAACAACGCGAAGCCAGACCCGCGTTTTAGATATAGACGTCAACTTTGTTGGTGTCGGTAGGGCGGTTAATACCGTCCGCTTTGTTCGTACTGACAGGTGTGCTGTCACTTTTTGGCTGATCCTGCTCCGCCTGCTTCTGTTCCAGCTGAGCAATCTGCGCCTGCAACATGGTGATTTGTAACTGATACATCTGCTGCATTTCAGCTTTCTGTTCGTCAGTCATTTCTTTGTCGTCAGCCAGCTCTTTGACCTGGGTTAAGACATTCTGAATCTGTTTATTCAGCGCAGCGACCTGCGAGGCCACACTGCCGCCGCCGCTATCACCGCCACTGACCGCACTGCTTAAAATTCCGGAAATTGAAGACATCATTTTCTCCCTGTAAGTCGTCACATACGTTATCGGCACGCTGCGAAATGACTTGAGAGCGGAGACTGTTAAGGTTTCGAAAAGGCGTGACAGATTAGATCCGCGCAGCAGAAACAAGCAGGCACCAAAAAAGCTAACAGACAGCTAATACGTTCAAAGCGATGGGAGCACAGGCCTGTAGCAAAGCATCGCGGGACAGGGACAAAAACGCCGGGAGCGTTTTTGAACAACGCAAAGCGTTGGCCCGTTTACGGGCGCACCTCAGGGATGAGGTGCGTAATTTTCCGCGCTGAGCCTGCCATGGATGGCGATTTTGCGTCTTTGCGAAAGGCCTGTGCTCCCTGAGCCAGCGCGCTCTTTAAAGCCTGAGGTCACAGGAAAGACGGGAAGCCAGCCTGGGGTAACGGCAGAAACGAAAAAAGCGCCCAAAAGGCGCTTTATTCTGAATGGGTGGGTCGTGCAGGATAGCCTCGGCCCATTGTGGGCCTCGCCCTCCGGGTGATGCTGACGCATCAGCCTGAATCGCCTGGCGATTCAGTCGAACCTGCAGCAGGTTCTCATCCTGCACGGTTAAGTCCGTGCCCCGGAAACGAAAAAAGCGCCTGAAAGGCGCTTTATTCTGAATTGGTGGGTCGTGCAGGATTCGAACCTGCGACCAATTGATTAAAAGTCAACTGCTCTACCAACTGAGCTAACGACCCGAAGTGGTGGGTGATGACGGGTTCGAACCGCCGACCCCCTCCTTGTAAGGGAGATGCTCTACCAACTGAGCTAATCACCCACTTCGTACTTCAGTACTACTTTAACAGGCTGGATATGGTGGGTGATGACGGGTTCGAACCGCCGACCCCCTCCTTGTAAGGGAGATGCTCTACCAACTGAGCTAATCACCCATATCTTCATACCTGTTCACTGCGGGCAACACTCTTAAGAGTGGTGGGTGATGACGGGTTCGAACCGCCGACCCCCTCCTTGTAAGGGAGATGCTCTACCAACTGAGCTAATCACCCCCGCTGTGTGGAGTCGCATTATAGGGATAGTTGATTTTGAGTCAACGCTTTTTAAAACATAAATGCGCGTTCGGTTTATTTTTAAACATCCTGTCGCGCTTTTAGCCAATGTGCTGGTTTTACTGGCAGAAAAGCCGCTTTTCCCGGAGGGCAACCGCCGGGCATGCATTGAGGATTCACCGTCAGATGCTAGAATGTGCCCACTGTTTTTTCGCGTCTAACCTGTTTTTTGTCATCCAGACAGAGAACCCGCGCATCTAAGGCAATACTCAATGAAAATCAAAACACGCTTCGCGCCCAGCCCGACCGGCTATCTGCATGTCGGTGGCGCCCGTACCGCACTTTACTCCTGGCTCTTTGCCCGTCACAACCAGGGCGAGTTCGTGCTGCGTATTGAAGATACCGATCTGGAACGCTCCACGCCGGAAGCTATCGAAGCCATCATGGATGGCATGAACTGGCTGAGCCTCGACTGGAACGAAGGCCCTTACTACCAGACTAAACGTTTTGATCGCTACAACGCGGTCATTGATGAAATGCTGGAAGCGGGCACCGCGTATAAATGCTACTGCTCTAAAGAGCGTCTGGAAGCCCTGCGTGAAGCGCAGATGGCCAACAACGAAAAGCCGCGTTATGACGGACGCTGCCGTGACAGCCATGAACATCACGCCGATGATGAGCCGTGTGTAGTGCGCTTCCGCAATCCGCAGGAAGGATCGGTCATCTTCGACGACCAGATTCGTGGCCCGATTGAGTTCAGCAACCAGGAACTGGATGATCTGATCATCCGCCGTACCGATGGTTCGCCAACCTACAACTTCTGCGTCGTTGTGGATGACTGGGATATGGGTATCACCCATGTTATTCGCGGTGAAGACCACATCAACAACACACCCCGTCAGATCAACATCCTCAAAGCGATTGGCGCGGAAGTGCCGGTTTATGCCCACGTTTCAATGATCCTGGGCGATGACGGCAAAAAGCTCTCCAAGCGCCATGGCGCGGTAGGGGTAATGCAGTATCGTGACGATGGCTACCTGCCGGAAGCGCTGCTCAACTACCTGGTTCGCCTGGGCTGGTCACATGGCGATCAGGAAATCTTCAGCGTGCCGGAAATGGCTGAGCTGTTTACTCTGGATGCCGTCAGTAAGTCTGCCAGTGCGTTCAACACCGAGAAACTGCAGTGGCTGAACCATCACTACATCACCACGCTGCCGCCAGAATATGTGGCGACACACCTGCAGTGGCATATTGAAGAGCAGAAAATTGATACCCGCACCGGTCCGGAACTGGCGAAGCTGGTAGGGCTGCTGGGCGATCGCTGCAAGACGCTGAAAGAGATGGCGGCATCCTGCCGCTACTTCTATGAAGACTTTGCTGAGTTTGATGCGGATGCGGCGAAGAAACATCTTCGTCCGGTTGCGCGTCAGCCGCTGGAAGTGGTGCGCGATAAGCTGGCCGCGATCACTGAGTGGACCGCTGAAAACGTGCATCAGGCGATTCAGAGCACCGCAGATGAGCTGGAAGTCGGAATGGGCAAAGTGGGCATGCCGCTGCGTGTGGCCGTGACCGGTGCCGGTCAGTCACCGGGTCTGGATGTCACCGTGGAAGCGATTGGCCGCAGCCGCAGTGTGGCGCGTATCGAAAAGGCGCTGGCCTTTATCAGTGAGCGCGAAGCACAGGCATAATAAACACAGCCGGAAGCGTCATGCTTCCGGTTTCTTTACTCTTCACCAATTCCCAGCCGCTCCAGCACGCCTTTAATCCCTTCACGTAAGATTAATGCGGTGAACTGTTCCTGTTCATCCTGACTCATTTGCTGGACGGAACTTATCAATAACGCAGGTAATGAATTTGCCACTGCGCCATAGGTTGCTGCGGGTTCATTGAGATTGCGGGTCGACTGAATAAAGCTCTTTACGCGCTCATCAATATGAATCAGACGCGCCTTACCGCCCTGTACACCGGGCTTTGGTGTCGTTGTCCAGTTCTCGCGCTTGATCCATTTATTCACCGTTTGCCGACTGTAACCCGTTTCTGCAGCCAGTTCTTCGGGGGTAAGCCATTCCTTTTTCACGATGCTGTCCCTGTTAAATACATTAGCGGTACATATTACAGCAAAACGTAACGGTGAAAAGTAACTGAGGCTGAAATTGCCTTTTGTCTGATGACAAAAGGCAAAACAGAATTACTGCGGATTACTGGCGGGTTCAGCGGCAGGGCGGTAGGCCAGGAAGTAAGCGAGGCCGACAAAGACAGCGCCACCTACGGCATTGCCCAGGAAGACGGCTACGAAGTTAGGGAAGTACTCTGCCCAGGTCATCTGACCGGCAAAAATGGCGGCCGGGATAATAAACATGTTGGCGACGACGTGCTGGAAGCCGATAGCTACAAACGCCATCACCGGGAACCACATGCCGAAGATCTTGCCGACCATATCTTTACTGGCAAATGCCAGCCAGACCGCCAGACAAACCAGCCAGTTACAGCCCACGCCTGAAATAAAGGCGTGCAGGAAATCGGCGTGGACTTTTGCAGAGGCGATAGCCACGGTCTTCTTCAGGTAATCGCCTTCGGTCATGCCCAGCATATGGCCAAAGAACCACGCGACAGCCACGCTGCCCAGGAAGTTAGCCAGAGTCACCCAGAACCAGTTACGCGCTACGCTCATAAAGCTGATGCGACGGGCGAACCAGGCCACCGGTAAGGTCATCATATTGCCGGTCAGCAGCTCGCCACCCGCCAGCACGGTCATGATGATACCCACCGGGAAGACGGCGGCACCTAACAGGCCAGAAAATGAGCCCCACTCAGCGGGCAGGGAGTTAATAACATGCAGATCCAGCAGGAAGCCGGTCGCAATAAATGCGCCCGCCATAAAGCCAAGAATCAGGAGGATGCTGACGGGCGAACGGCTTTTAGCCACGCCTGACTGGATCGCCAGTTGTGCGATTTCTTTAGGTGTATGCAGCGACATAGTATCTCAATAGTTTTTTTATGATTAATGGGGACGATTACGCCTGGTGGACGCGCGGCGCGCGGGAAGAGGGTTCCGGCGGCCACTAAATTAGCGGGCTAAGTTTTGCATGCGAAAAAGACGAAGACAAGAAAATTCCTATAACATATTTAACCGTGAATTAACCTGACTGCAGCCTGAATAACAGTTAAAAAACGGTCCTGCCTGACCAGACACGATTTTCACCTGCAGCATGCTGCTGAAACTTCGCAGGTTGCCGCCTTTTTCAGCGATCAAACAGAGAATGTCATTTTGCCGTTGACACCCTGGAGGGGGTTTCATATTATGCCGTCCGTCGCTTAACGCGACAGTTTTTCGGTTCGGGGCTATAGCTCAGCTGGGAGAGCGCCTGCATGGCATGCAGGAGGTCAGCGGTTCGATCCCGCTTAGCTCCACCAAACTTCCTCCCAGAAGTTTGGCACTGAAAAATGATTCCAGATGTGGGGGTATAGCTCAGCTGGGAGAGCGCTTGCATGGCATGCAAGAGGTCAGCGGTTCGATCCCGCTTATCTCCACCATTTTCTGACACGTCGTTGTCAAAATCCTTTCTGATTTATCTTTCATTCGCCTGTTCGAGCGGATAAAAACGCTACTGCTTTACTCTTCCCGTCACGCTGCTAATCACATTATTTACCAACAAAACCTTATGATGCTTCCAGCGCCCCTGGCGTGACCTTGTGCTGCCTGTCGCACACGGTTTAATTGCAGACGTAACCGGGGCAGGCAATGTAAGCAGAGAGGGAAAAGAAGCGCTAAAGCGGAAAAGGCAAATCAGCGGGAAGAAGAGCAGGGATGGCGCAAAAAGAAAAGGGCGAGCCAGGCTCGCCCTTTAATGCTTAAAAGCGTATCAGAACGCCAGAACCAGACCGGCGATAGCGGCAGAGAGCACGCTGACCAGCGTTGAGCCGTACAGCAGCTTCAGGCCAAAGCGGGAAACGACGTTGCCCTGTTCTTCGTTCAGACCTTTTATCGCACCGGCTACGATGCCGATAGAAGAGAAGTTAGCGAACGACACGAGGAACACGGACAGAATACCTTCTGAGTTTGGCGACAACTGACCCGCGATTTTCTGCAGATCCATCATGGCAACAAACTCATTCGATACCAGCTTCGTCGCCATAATACTGCCGACCTGCAATGCTTCGCCAGAAGGGACACCCATCACCCAGGCAAACGGATAGAAGACAAAGCCGAGAACACCCTGGAAGCTGATACCGAAGATCAGATCAAACAGCGCATTCAGACCTGAAATCAGCGCGATAAAACCAATCAGCATGGCGGCTACGATAATCGCGACGCGGAAGCCTGCCAGAATATATTCGCCCAGCATCTCGAAGAAGCTCTGACCTTTATGCAGATCCTGCAGCTGCAGGTCGTCTTCGTTCTCAACGCGGTAAGGGTTAATCAGCGACAGCACGATAAAGGTACTGAACATGTTGAGCACCAGCGCAGCAACCACATACTTCGGCTGCAGCATGGTCATGTATGCACCGACGATAGACATCGAAACGGTCGACATCGCCGTCGCGGCCATGGTGTACATGCGGCGCTGTGACATCTTGCCCAGGATATCTTTATAGGCGATGAAGTTTTCTGACTGTCCCAGTATCAGAGAACTCACGGCGTTGAAAGATTCCAGTTTTCCCATGCCATTGACTTTCGACAGCACGGTACCGATACCGCGGATCACCCACGGCAGGATACGGAAGTGCTGCAGAATACCGATCAGGGCAGAGATAAATACGATTGGGCACAACACGTTAAGGAAGAAGAAGGCCAGACCTTTGTCGTTCATGTTGCCGAAGACAAAGTTGGTGCCCTGGGCCGCATACTTCAGCAGATGATCAAAGAAGCCTGCGAATCCTTTGACGAAACCGAGTCCCGCTTCTGAGTTCAGGAAGAACCAGGCGAGCACAATTTCAATCACCAATAGCTGTATAATGTAGCGAATGCGAATGCTTTTACGATCGTGACTCACCAGTAAGGAAAGTATCCCGACCACCACCAGTGCTAAAAGAAATTGCAAAATATGGGACATGGTTGCTCCAAATTTGAGGAGGGTTGTATTTTGTTGCGTATTCTATGTAACGCGTTACTTAAAAACGAGATCTGAACCACAATATAAGTATTCGCTATCGCTATATTTTCCAGAAAAGTTCCAGCGATCACGTCCTGTTTACAAATCGTTCACTCCGGATAACCACATAATTATTGTCTGAATTTTACACTGAGCGTAGAGTGACACCGTTGCTCACATTTTTAGCAATCACTTCCTTTACTGTAATGTATAGCAATGGCTATACTTTATAGCAGCATCTATTACACCGATAACAATAAACGAATTTCACTTGCACATGCCATCCCCTAAGCTGCCGGGGCAGGCAAATGTTCAGACAGGGTACCGGATATGTTTGAAAGTCGTACCGCCGAGCGCGCCGCTCGCGGAGTCAGAAAAGTCAAACTCGCACTGCTGGGGCCCGCCTTTATCGCCGCTATCGGCTATATCGATCCGGGCAACTTTGCGACCAACATTCAGGCGGGCGCTGCTTACGGCTACAAATTGCTGTGGGTGGTGGTCTGGGCCAACATCATGGCGATGCTGATCCAACTGATGTCCGCCAAGCTCGGTATCGCTACCGGCAAGAATCTCGCCGAACACATCCGCGATCGCTTTCCACGGCCCGCCGTCTGGTTTTACTGGGTGCAGGCGGAAATTATTGCGATGGCTACCGACCTGGCGGAGTTTATCGGTGCCGCACTGGGGTTCAAGCTGCTGCTTGGCATTTCCCTGATGCAGGGCGCGGTGCTGACCGGTATCGCCACCTTCCTGATACTGATGTTACAGAGCCGCGGACAAAAGCCGCTGGAGCTGGTGATTGGCGGACTGCTGCTGTTTGTCGCGGCGGCCTACATCGTCGAACTCTTCTTCTCCCAGCCCAATATTAAAGAGCTGGTGGTTGGCATGGCGCTGCCCGCGTTACCGACGTCGGATGCCGTATTCCTGGCCGCCGGTGTGCTGGGTGCGACCATCATGCCGCACGTGATTTATCTGCACTCTGCGCTGACGCAGGGCAAGAGTGAGGACAGCAAAGGTCAGCGTTACTCCTCAACCAAACTGGATGTCGCCATTGCGATGACCATCGCCGGATTCGTTAACCTGGCGATGATGGCGACTGCGGCAGCGGCCTTCCATTTCAGCGGCCACAGTAAAATTGCTGAACTCGATCAGGCCTATCTGACGCTGCAACCGCTGTTAGGCCAGGCCGCGGCGACGGTGTTTGGTCTGAGTCTGGTGGCGGCCGGATTATCCTCAACGGTGGTGGGTACGCTGGCGGGGCAGGTAGTGATGCAGGGCTTTATCCGTTTTCATATTCCGCTCTGGGTACGTCGTACGGTCACCATGCTGCCCTCCTTTATTGTTATCTGGGCAGGCTGGGATCCGACAAAGGTGCTGGTGATGAGTCAGGTGCTGCTGAGTTTCGGTATCGCGCTGGCGCTGATTCCGCTGCTCTCTTTTACCGGCAACCGCGAGCTGATGGGCGATGATATGGTGAACTCACGTCTGATGCAGAACACCGGACGACTGATCGTGCTGCTGGTCATTGCGCTGAACCTTTATCTGCTGGTAGGTGAAGCGCTGGGGCTGTAAGGATTTCTGGAAACAAAAAAACGCCCGGCTTTATGCCGGGCGTTTTTTGTTCAGGAGGTCTGGCCTGCATGGCGTTAAGAGATTACCTGCGCGTTAAGTTTATCCGTTGCGGTCAGATTCATCCTGCTGAGCGTTTCTCTTAGTGGCGATCGTGGCCATGCGGTCCGGGTCCACCGGGTCCGTGAGGCCCAAAACCACGCGGGCCAGGACCTGGACCACGGCGGTCATGATGATCCCAGTCACGATCGCGATCGCGGCGATACTGATGATCCCAGCGACGCTCACGGTCACGCTCCTGCCAGCGGCGTTCACGCTCCCACTGCTGCTGACGACGCCACTCTTCGTGTCGCCACCAGCGGCGTTCGTTGTAGGTGTAGCGGTCATTCCACCAGCGGGGTTCACGCCAGCGACCACCATCCCAGTAGTTACCACGATTATCGCGATCGCCCAGATTCAGGGTCACGCCGGGGGCCAGAGAAATTGAGGCGCTGGACGCCTCGGCTGTGTGATATGCCAGCGGCGAAAACAGAGCCAGCAGGGCAGCAAAAATAAGAGCTCTTTTCATTATATTCTCCTCATCAACAGGCTGATGCTGTTGCGGCGCAGTGATTATGCCTGCGTATTGCTGTTGTTACCGTATCATTGTGTCGGAAGATTGTGAGGAAATTGGGGAGAAAGAGGGGATTGAGACTATTCTGGCGAAAAAAACGCCCGACCAGCGCCGGGCGGTAAAAACGTTACATCAGAGCCGCGTCAATCGCCGCTAACTCGGCGTCGCTGAACTGACGACGGGCAAGCATCGCCACGGCATCATCTATCTGGGCCGTTTTACTGGCACCAATCAGCACCGAGGTGACACGATCGTCACGCAGCACCCACGCCAGCGCCATCTGCGCCAGCTTCTGTTCGCGCTGCTGCGCAATCACATTCAGCCTGCGGACCTTCTCCATCTTCTCTTCGGTCAGCTGGCTCCCGCTCAGGAACTTGCTGCCGCTGGCTGCACGCGAATCTTCCGGGATGCCCTGCAGATAGCGATCGGTGAGCACACCGCCCGCCAGCGGAGAGAAGGCGATACAGCCGACGCCCGCATCGCCCAGCGTCTGAATTAATCCCTGCTCTGGCGTGCGTTCAAACATCGAATAGCGCGGCTGGTGGATCAGACAAGGCGTGCCGAGATCGCGCAGAATCGCGATCGCCTGCGCAGCAAGGTCAGCCGGATAGTTTGAAAGGGCCACGTAAAGCGCTTTGCCCTGGCGCACCACATGATCCAGCGCACGCATCGTCTCTTCCAGCGGGGTTTCCGGATCGGGACGGTGATGATAGAAAATATCCACATACTCCAGTCCCATGCGCTTCAGGCTCTGATCCAGGCTGGCGATCAGATACTTTCGCGACCCCCAATCCCCATAAGGTCCCTGCCACATGGTGTAGCCCGCCTTGGTGGAGATAATCAGCTCATCACGATGGGCACGAAAATCTTCACGCAGAATACGGCCAAAATTCTCTTCTGCGGAGCCAGGAGGCGGGCCGTAGTTGTTCGCTAAGTCGAAATGGGTAATGCCAAGGTCAAACGCATGACGCAGCAGCTCACGGCTGTTATCAACCCGGGTGCTGTCACCAAAGTTGTGCCACAGTCCCAGCGAAATGGCGGGCAGTTTAATGCCGCTGCGGCCGCTGCGACGATATTCCATCTGTTGATAGCGATCGGGATGGGGGAAAGAGGACATTCAGCGCTCCTGAGTAAAAACGGGGATATGTGCCAAAAGTCTATCAGTGTATACGGTTACACTCAGTGACAGCGCGCAGCAGATCGCGTTTTTACAGAATAATCCGCCAGCGTAACGCCGACTTTCCAGGCATTGCGGCTGGCGAAAACAGGGACTCGCCTCGCTAATTTCACTCTCTGTCAGATACTTAACCCGACTCTTCCCTGAAAGGAATGCGCAATGTCCACATTCACCGTTGGAGATTACCTGCTGACCCGTCTGCAGGAGATGGGAGTAAAGCATCTGTTCGGCGTGCCGGGCGACTATAACCTGCAGTTTCTTGACCGCGTTATCGCCCATCCTGAAATCAGCTGGGTTGGCTGCGCCAATGAGCTTAACGCAGCCTATGCGGCGGACGGTTATGCGCGCTGCAACGGCGCGGGAGCGTTACTCACCACGTTTGGCGTGGGCGAGCTTAGCGCAATTAATGGCATCGCGGGCAGTTATGCCGAATATCTGCCGGTGATTCACATCGTCGGGGCACCCGCGATGCAGGCCCAGCAACAGGGTGACTGCGTGCATCATTCGCTGGGCGATGGCGATTTCCAGCATTTCATTCGCATGGCCGCAGAGGTCAGTGCCGCAACGGCACAGCTGACTGCCGACAATGCCACGGCTGAGATTGATCGGGTGATTATCGCTGCGCTGCAGGCCCGTCGTCCCGGCTATCTCTCGCTGGCCGTCGACGTGGCGGCGTTAGAGGTGCCGCCACCCGCGCAGCCCCTCAGCAGTCATCAACCCTCTTCGGCTGACGCACGGCGCGCTTTCCGTGCCGCGGCAGAACGTTTACTGGCACCGGCACAACGCGTTTCACTGCTGGCCGATTTTCTGGCGCTGCGCTGGCAGCAGCAGGCCGCCCTGGCTGCGCTGCGGGAAATGAGTGCGATTCCCTGTGCCAGTCTGCTGATGGGCAAAGGGGTGCTGGATGAGCAGCAGCCGGGTTATGTCGGAACCTATGCCGGTGAGGCCAGTGCAGGGCAGGTGTGCGAACAGATCGAGCAGGTGGATGTGGCGATCTGCGTCGGCGTGCGTTTTACTGACACGATTACCGCAGGCTTCACGCAGCAGTTCAATCCTGAACGACTGATCGATCTGCAGCCCTTCAGTGCCAGCGTCGGCGGTGAAAATTTTGCGCCGTTGTCGATGGCAGATGCGCTCAGTGAACTGCAGCCGCTGTTTGAACGCTATGGCCGGCAGTGGCAGCCCGCCGCCACGCTGTCCGTTTCACAACCGGCAGAACCTGCGGCGGTGATAAGTCAGCACGCTTTCTGGCAGGCGATGCAGAAATTTGTGCAGCCCGGCGACCTGATTCTGGCCGAGCAGGGGACGGCCGCCTTTGGTGCCGCCGCGTTGCGATTGCCCTCGCGGGCGCAGCTGGTGGTTCAGCCATTATGGGGATCAATCGGCTATACTCTTCCGGCAGCGTTTGGCGCGCAGACCGCCGACCCCGGTCGCCGGGTTATCCTGATTATCGGTGACGGTTCGGCGCAGCTGACGATTCAGGAACTGGGTTCCATGCTGCGCGACCAGCAGCGAGTGATACTCTTTTTGCTGAATAATGAAGGCTATACCGTCGAACGGGCGATTCATGGCGCAACACAACGTTACAATGAGATCGCCCCGTGGAACTGGACGGCTCTGCCACACGCCCTTAGCCTTCAGGGCCAGGCGCAGAGCTGGCGCATCAGTGAAACCGTGCAGTTAGACGAGGTGATGGCGCGACTTTCAGCGCCTCAATGGCTGTCGCTGGTTGAGGTGGTTATGCCGAAAGACGATTTGCCGCCACTGCTAAGAAAAGTCACCGCCTGCCTGAATCAACGCAACGGCGGCTAAGATTCAGATAGTTGCCGCTGTGCAGGGTGGACTAACGCGGTTAGGCTGTAGCACAACTGAGTAAGACGCTCACCAATCGCACCGGTGAGCGTTGTTGTTTTATGGGCAGAAATTTATAGTGTCCTCCAACTCTTAAGACCCCAAGCGGAGCAACAGAAGAATGACAACCTATGCCTTGGTCGGCGATGTCGGCGGTACTAACGCGCGCCTCGCCCTGTGTGAGGTGGAAAGCGGCAGCATCACCCAGGCCAAAACATTCTCAACATCAGAATACGACAGCCTCGAAGCCGTCATCCGCCACTATCTTGATGAACAACAGCAGGACGTTAAAGATGGCTGTATTGCTATCGCCTGCCCGATTACCGATGACTGGGTTGAAATGACCAACCATGACTGGGCGTTTTCAACGCGCAAGCTCAAAGAGAACATCGGTTTTGAACACCTGGAAATCATTAACGACTTCACCGCGGTCTCCATGGCGATCCCGATGCTGACCGCCGAAAACGTGATTCAGTTTGGCGGCACAGAACCGGTTAAAGATAAGCCTATCGCGATTTATGGTGCCGGTACCGGCTTAGGCGTCAGCCATCTGGTGCATGTGGACAAGCGCTGGGTCAGCCTGCCGGGCGAGGGTGGCCATGTCGATTTCGCGGCCAACAGCGAAGAAGAAGATCAGATCCTGGAAGTACTGCGCGAAGAGCTGGGCCATGTTTCAGCTGAACGTGTGCTGTCGGGTGCCGGTCTGGTTAACCTCTATCGTGCGATTGTGAAAGTGGATCATCGCGTGCCGGAAAACCTGAAGCCGAAAGATGTCAGCCAGCGTGCGCTGGATGACAGCTGCACCGACTGCCGTCGTGCGCTGTCGATGTTCTGCGTCATCATGGGGCGTTTCGGCGGCAACCTGGCGCTGAATCTCGGCACCTTTGGTGGCGTCTACATTGCGGGTGGCATCGTGCCACGCTTCCTGGAGTTCTTTAAGTCGTCGGGCTTCCGTGCGGCATTTGAAGATAAAGGCCGCTTCCGCGACTACGTTGCCAGCATCCCGGTCTATATGATTACGCACGATCAGCCTGGCCTGCTGGGCGCGGGCGCGCATCTGCGTCAGACCCTGGGTCGCGAAATCTGATTCTGCTTTACCCCGCGCGCAGTGCCATTCTGCGCGCGATCGATTTTCCCGACCTGGCGGCTCTAGCCGGTCAGGATCGGGAAATCACCACCTGACTTATCCTGCTTCCCTGCACGCCACTTCCTTGCCTGAATGGTTTCGTCACCGTCTGAAGCTAAAGACGCATCAGCTGTCTGAACTGCTTCACCTTACTGCGGCTGACCGGCACCTGAAACTCCAGATCGCGTAGCTTCAGCAGATAGGTGTTGTTAAACCACGGCTCGATTTCGCGGATTTTGCTAAGGCTGACGCAGTAAGAGCGATGGCAGCGGAAGAACTGCTGCTCCGGCAGGCGTGAACAGAACTCGCTGATATTCATCGACATCACGTAGGACTCGCGTCGGGTATAGACAAACGTCAGCTTCTCATGCGCCTCGACGTAGTAAATATCATTCACGTCTGTGACGATAATGCGTTCATCTTTGATCAGATTGACCGTCTGCGGCGCGGGTGTGGCGCTGAGATGACTCACCGCCTGCAGCGCCTGTGCGGTGGCTTCCAGCTTGTTCAGCATGGTGACAATCCGCGACTCCTGATAGGGCTTCAGAATGTAGTCAAACGCCTCCAGCTCAAACGCTTCTACCGCATGCTCTTTCCACGCGGTGATAAAGACAATCAGCGGCTTGTGCGCAAACTGATGGATATTCTTTGCCAGCAGCATGCCATCCAGCGAGGGGATATTGATGTCCAGGAAAATCACATCCACCCGATGCTGTTGCAGATACTTCAGCACGTCGAGACCGTCATCAAAGCAGGCTTCAATTTCGATTTTGCTGTGATGCTGAATCATCCAGCTCAGCTCCTGCTGCGCCAGAAATTCATCTTCCACGATAATGGCTTTCATAACAGATTCTCCGCCAGGCGCTGTCCGTTCTTACTCAGCGTAAAGGAAATTTCAGTACCCGGCTGATGCCGCACGATGTTCAGTCCCTGACCCGACAGGAGTTTGACCCGATGATGCACATTGAGCAGGCCGATTTTATTGCCGGGCATCTCATTACGTGCCACCCGTTCCATCACTTCGTCACTGATCCCCTGGCCGGTGTCCCGCACGGCGATCCGCACCCGATCGCCCAGATCCCGCACGCTCAGCGTCACCACGCCTTTGCCTTTACAGGGCTGGATGCCATGCACAATGGCGTTCTCTACCAGCGGCTGGATCAGCAGACTCGGCAGCAGAAAATGCAGATCTTCATCGACGTCATAAATCATCGTCAGCTTATCGCCAAACCGCGCCTGCTCGATGGCGATGTAATCTTTCACCTGCCACAGCTCCTTGCGGATATCGATCAGCTCATCATCGTTCAGTTCCAGGTTATAACGCAGGTAGCGTGACAGGTTGATCACCAGCTGGCGGGCGGTATCGGGATTGAGCCGGATAGAGGAGGAGATAGCATTCAGCGCGTTGAACAGGAAATGGGGATTTATTTTACTTTGCAGCGCGCGCAGTTCCGCTTTATTGGCCATCTCACGCAGCTGCTCGGCGCGCGACACTTCAAGCTGGGTTGAGATGATTTGTGACAGGCCAATCGCCATCTCCTTCAGCGAGCCGGTAATACGGTGCGCGCGGCGATAGTAGATTTTCAGCGTGCCGGTGACGTTGCCTTTTTCCCACAGCGGGATGACGATCATCGAATGGATATCTTTAGTGCGGTGCGCTTCATCATTGTTCTTAATGATAATTTTACCGCTGTTGATCGACTGCGCCGTCGTCGGGCTGATGCCATCATCCCCATGCTGATAATTATGTTCGCCATAGCCGACGTAGGCCAGGATCTGCTTTTTATCCGTCATCGCCACCGCATCGGCTTTGATCTCTCTGCGGATAATGTCACAGATATTGCGCAGCGAGTCGCTGTTCACCTGCCGAAACAGCGGCAGGGTTTTGTTAGCAATTTCCAGCGCCAGCTTAGCCTGGCGGGCGGCAATCGCCTCTTTCTCGCCCTCGACACTCTGCACCAGCAACACAATGATACCGATGCTGGACGCGCCAAGAATCATCGGCAGGGCAATTTCCGACACAATCGCCAGTCCGAGTGAGGCAGGGCGCGCCCACATGACGATCAGCAGCATCGTCAGGGCTTCGCACAGCATGCCACCGACGATACCGGCGCGCCAGCGATGCTCCTTCAGTACACGGCGGTTAATACCGCCCGCCACAATACCGGCAATGATGCTGGTGATAAGACAGGGCACCGAGGTCACGCCGTGAATATCAATGAGAAAACGGTGCAGACCCGCAATGATGCCGGTGGCGATACCGACCCAGGGACCAAACAAAATGCCGCCCGCCATTACGGCAATCACCCGCACATTCAGCAGCGAGCCGTCGACATTGACGCCCGACCAGGTACTGAACAGCGCGAACAGGGAGAAGATGGCCGTCACTGCCACTTTTTCTGCGCGGGTATGTTCATCTTTTTGCAGCAGCTGACGAAACGGACGGGTGCGCGTCAGGAAGAACAGGCAGATCAACATCAGGGCGGCGCGGTCAAATACGGCCAGTAACATCGTGAAGTGGGAGGACACAGGCGCCTCGTCGGCAAGGGAAAGTGCCTTATGATAAAAAATGTGATCGCGAACCGCTAGCGTCCCGATCAATCACGCCGGGAGATCGTGTTTCAGATCAATTTTTACGGCCAATCTGTAAAAAGAGGAAAAGTTGAGTGCAATAAAGGGGAACGTTTTTTCAGCTCGCTAAGGCTGGTTGCTGTGATGCCATTTTGCTATGTTGCGCGATGACGTGCGCCAGCGACCGCTGGAAAACCGCGCCCATCGGGAGCAGCAGATGCAACTTGTCACCGCCAGATTAACCCTCAGTAAATTACAGCCAGAAGACTGGCAACTTTTTCGTGCCGTCCATGAAGACCGAGACACCATGAAATGGGTCAGCGAAATCCCCGATGAAGCGGATATCCGTCAGCGCTTCACCACGCGTCTGGCACCCTGGCAGCCGGGCAGTTTTCACATGCTCTGCCTGGTGGCACGACGCCGTGACAGCGGTGAGCCGATTGGCCTGTTTGGCTGCAGCCCCGAATGGGAGCCACATCGTCAGGCGGAAGTGGGCTACATGCTGCTGCATCGCTACTGTGGTCAGGGCTATGGCAGCGAAGCGCTGGCGGCGCTGTGCCAGTTTTTGCTGGAAGCGGATTTCCACAAACTTAAGGCGATGGTGATTGAAGGAAACTGGGCCTCACGCCGTATTCTGGAGAAAAACGGCTTTCAGCTGGAGGGCACGCTGCGGGATAATTATCTGCTGGACGGCCACTGGGTGAACGATTGGCTGCTGGGACGGCTGAATCCGCAACAATAAAAAAATTTTCCGCCACCCTCGACAAAATGATCCTCGCCACGTTATGTTCGTAACGGGTCACCGCAGTGACCCGCGTCGCTCGGACGGTCCGGGCGCTTACGTAATCCAGAGGACATCATGGCTGATAACAGCACACCCCGTCGTTTCTCGCGTATTGAACGTTTACCCCCTTACGTTTTCAACATCACCGCTGAACTGAAGATGGCTGCGCGTCGGCGCGGCGAAGATATCATCGACTTTTCAATGGGCAATCCTGATGGCCCGACGCCGCCACACATCGTCGAAAAGTTATGCCAGGTGGCGCAGCGTGACGATACCCACGGTTATTCCACCTCGCGCGGCATTCCGCGACTGCGCAGAGCGATCTCGCGCTGGTACGCCGATCGCTATCAGGTGGAAATCGATCCCGAATCTGAGGCGATTGTCACCATCGGTTCCAAAGAGGGGCTGGCGCACCTGATGCTGGCAACGCTGGATCATGGGGATACCGTGCTGGTGCCCAATCCCAGCTATCCGATTCATATCTACGGAGCGGTGATTGCCGGTGCGCAGGTGCGATCGGTGCCGCTGGTCGCGGGGGTCGATTTCTTCAATGAGCTGGAACGCGCCATCCGCGAGAGCTACCCCAAGCCAAAAATGATGATCCTCGGTTTCCCGTCTAACCCCACCGCACAGTGTGTGGAGCTCGACTTTTTCGAGCGGGTCATTGCGCTGGCGAAGCAGTACAACGTGCTGGTGATCCACGATCTGGCCTATGCCGACATCGTTTACGATGGCTGGAAAGCGCCGTCGATTATGCAGGTGCCCGGCGCGCGTGATGTCGCCGTGGAATTCTTTACCCTGTCGAAAAGCTACAACATGGCGGGCTGGCGCATCGGTTTCATGGTGGGCAATAAAGAGCTGGTCGCCGCGCTGGCACGAATCAAAAGTTACCATGACTACGGCACCTTTACGCCGCTGCAGGTGGCAGCGATTGCGGCGCTGGAAGGGGATCAGCAGTGTGTGCGTGACATCGCTGAGCAGTACAAACGCCGCCGTGATGTGCTGGTCAAAGGTTTGCATGAAGCGGGCTGGATGGTGGATAACCCCAAAGCCTCGATGTACGTCTGGGCAAAAATTCCCGACCATTATGCGCATCTGGGTTCGCTGGAGTTTGCCAAACATATGCTGCAGGAGGCGAAGGTCTGTGTCTCACCCGGCATCGGGTTTGGCGACTATGGGGACACGCACGTGCGATTTGCGCTGATTGAAAACAGCGATCGTATTCGTCAGGCGGTACGGGGAATTAAAGCGATGTTTCGTGCCGATGGCGTCTTGCCGGGCAGCATGAAAACGGAAGAGAGCTGACAGCCAGCAGGGGCGACGCAATGGTCGCCCCGTGGCGGCACTGTCACGCCATTACTTCAGCAGCAGAACAAAAGTGCCGAACCAAAGTAACGCGAAAAAAGATATTCCCATCAAGGCATATTTCACAAAGCAACTCCTCTGAGCGGTTACGATGATGGCGATCCCAAACCAGTGCAACGCGAACAGATGTGGAAAAGAGATCGCCATTTCAGTAATGGTCTGCTCTTTTCCGGGTCGATCTGAATAACTCTCAGAACAGGATCAGGCGCTAATTTACGCGTAATCCCGACCAAATGAAATAGGTCCGTTCTGAGATATTGCTCACAATTTTACGGCACCTGAATGTCGGGGATCGCCGACATGCCGACACGTAACTGAGCCAGATGCTGTTGGTCACCATCCAGCACAATTTTTACCGGCAGACGCTGAACGACTTTAGTGTAGTTGCCGGTGGCGTTGTCGGGAGCAATCGCCGAAAAAGTTGCGCCGGTGGCCGGTGCGATGCTGTCCACATGGCCGGTAAAGGTCTCGCCCGGCAGGGCATCCACACTGATTCGCACCCGCTGACCCGGACGCACATCGCTTAACTGCGTCTCAAGGTAGTTAGCCGTGATGTAGGTTTGCTGCAGCGGCACCACCGCCAGCAGACGGGTTCCGGCTGAAACATATGCGCCAATCCGCACCGAACGCTGACCGACCATGCCGTCAACGGGAGCCGTAATGCGCGTGTAGGAGAGATTCAGCCTTGCCTGATCGACGCTGGCTTTAGCCGCGGCGACATCCGCCTCAGCTGAACGCACCGCGGCCTGTAACACACCCACCTGTTTCATGGCCGACGCCAGCGCGGCCTGACTCTGATGCACGGCTGCCAGCGCGGAGCGTTGATTCGAGCTCGCTTTCTGCTGATCGTCGGCGGCTACGGTGCCGCTTTTATAGAGGCGGTTATAGCGATCGGCGCTCTGACCGGCATACTGCGCGGAAGCCTGGCTGGCCGCGACGCTGGCTTTCTGCTGATCAATCACCGACTGCTGCTGTTCAAGCTGGGCCTGGCTGCTCAGCAGTTTCGCCTGACTCACCTGCAGGTCAGCCTCGGCACTCTCCAGCGCAACACGGTAGTCACGGTCGTCCAGCGTTGCCAACAGCTGGCCCGCTTTGACCTGCTGATTATCCTGCACCTGCACGTTGCTGATGTAACCGGAGACTTTCGGCGCCACCAGGGTGTAATCCGCGTTAACGTAAGCATCGTTGGTACGGTGATCGTTGCCGGTCATCATTGACCAGACTGCAAAGGCGATGGCCAGTAACACCAGCAGCAGCACACTCAGCAGCAGGGTTCTTCTCATTTCGAAAGCACGCATATTCAGTTATTCCGGGAAGGGTTTTGAATCAAAGTTTGAGGCGGCCAGACCCGTTTGGGCAGGATGGCGGTAAGCAATAACAGGCAGGCGGCAAAGCCGGTCAGCATCAGCCAGCTGTCACTCAGACTCAGCACCGTGGCCTGATGCCGCACCAGCGTGGCGAATCCGCTGAGATTATCGCTGGCGCTGATGCTGCCATCCGGCAACAGCGGCAAACTGCGGCTGGCCTGATCGGCCGTCGGCGCGGTCATCAGCCAGCTGCGACTGGCGGCCTGATTAATCAGGATACTGGAGTGAAACTGCTCGCGATGGGAGAGGAAAACCTCAACCAGCGTGGAGGCGGCGATGCTGGAGAAGCCGCGTACCGTATTAAACATCGCCGAGGCAAACGGGCCTTCTGGCGGGGCGACAACGCTGGTGGCACTCATCAGGATCGGCAGAATAATCATCGGCTGGCCGAACGCCTGCAGGATCTGCAGCAGCCAGAAATTCTGTCGTGCCCAGTCACTGGTGATCTGCGTGCCCAGCAGACAGGAGGTCACCAGCAGGCCGACGCCCGCCGTGAGCATCCAGCGGCAGTCAATCCAGCGAATATTCAGCAGAGCTGCAATTAGCGGCGCAATCAGCAGTTGCGGCAGGCCCACCGCCAGCGCCAGCGGGGCAAACTCAAGGGTGCGAAAGCCGCTGACCTGCGCAAAATAGGCCGACGGCAGCGCGGAACCCGAAAGCCCCAGGATAAGCACACAGGCCAGCCCGAGCAGACCGTGCGCCAGATTTGGTCGCCGGAGCATCTGCAATTTAAACAGCGGCAGCGGGTGAAACCACTCATTGATCAGGAACACCAGCAGCAGCGGCAGCGCGGCCAGCAGCATACCGGCGATCAGTGGGGAGTTCAGCCAGTCCAGGCGCTCACCCTGGGTCAATACCAGAACCAGCAGTGCGACAGCACTGCAGCCGGTCACCATGCCGAACAGATCGATCTGCTGAAAGCGTTCCGGACGCAGCGGGTCCTGCGGTATCCCCCAGCTAATCAGCACCATTGCAATCAGCATGCCGGGCACTACCTGCCAGAACACCATCATCCAGCTGACATGGTCTGTCCACAGTGAGGCCAGCGAGGCCGCCATGTTGGGGCCAAACGTCGCGGTCAGGGCATAGCCCGCCAGGCCAAACAGCTTAAAGGGCGGGGGCAGAAAGCGCAGGGCGACGGTCATCAGCATCGGCGGCAGTGCGCCACCAAACAGGCCCTGCAGCACGCGCAGGCTGATAAACAGCGTTGGGTCCGGCACCAGCGGCAGCAGAATGCCGGTCAGCATAAATCCCGCCGACACGCCGAGCGTAAAACGCCGCAGCGACAGGGTGACGGCGAACCAGGGCGCGATCATCATAGCGGCGACTTCGGCCGCCTGATAACCGGAGATAATCCAGCTACCCTGATCGAAACCGATGCCGATCGCGGCACGGATATCGGCCAGTGCGATATCACTGACGCGATCGTTCAGCCCGGAGGTCAGCGCAGCAATGAGCACGCCGACCAGGCCCAGGGCCAGTCGCAATGTAAAAGGATGAGGGGCCGGCGCGGCGGCTGGCTTGGCGTTCATTGCAGGCGATCTCGTTATTATGATGCAGTGTACTGCGATGTGATACAGGACGTAATATTACATCCCGGTATGCTGTATTGCAATGTGGTACAGGCTGTAAAAAGTGCGGCATTCGCGCTACAGTAAGGCAGCTCAAACAGGACGACGCTATGGCACATCAACCCTCCAGCCGCGAGGAGGAAAAAACGGGCGGCATTCAGGTCATCGCCCGTGCGGCAAAAATTCTTAATGCGCTGGGCGAACAGCCGGGCGGCATGAGCCTCGGCGAGATTGCTCAGGCGGTGGAACTGCCCCGTTCAACGGTGCAGCGCATTGTCGCCGCACTCGACAGCGCTGAACTGGTGCGCAGCAGCGGGGCGGGTGGACTGCGACTGGGGCCGGCCCTGTTAAAGCTGATCTCCAGCGTCCACACCGACGTGGTCGATCTGGTCAGTCCGCTGCTGGAAAAACTCTCTTCCGACACTAATGAAACGGTCTCGCTGGCGCGCGCCAGCGGCAGCCAACTGGCGATTATTCACCACGTTGTGGCGTCGCGGGAGCTTCGTGTGGTTCCGCATATGGGACTCAATCTGCCGCTCTACAGCACCTCCGGTGGACGGGCGTTGCTGGCGCTGGAGTGTGAAAAAGATGTGCGAACCATCGTCGGCGACGCCTGGCAGGAGTTAACCGATATGACGGTGAAAACGCTGCCGCAGTTGCTGCAACTTATCAGGGAAGTGCGCGAAACCGGTATCGCCGTGGATCGCGGTGAAACGCTGGAAGGTATCTCTACCATGGCGTTTGCGCTGGATACGCTGTTTGGTCGCTTTTCTGTCTCTTTGCTGGTGCCCTCTGCACGTTTTCTTCGACACGAAGCCCGTTTTCGTGACGAGATGCTGAAGTGCAAAGAGGCGCTGGTGCGTGAAATCGGCAAAGTCGCCGCGATTGAAGGATAAGCATCTGATGAAAACCCTGCTGATGGCCATTGACCACTCTCCGGTCGCGGAGAAAGTGGTTGCCTTAACGATTGAAGAAGCGCTGGCGCATCGCGCCGATGTCGTCGTGCTCTGCTGTGTCGATCCTGCCTACTCGTCCTGTAATCAGCCGATGGAAATCGATGCGGGTGAAGACCCGGCCGATTTTGTGGCGGCGCAGGATGAGCAGAATACGGCGGAAATGGTGGTGCGCCATGCACTGGCCCCGTTACTGCGCGCGGGCATTAATGCGCGCGGCATGATTCTGGCGGGTGACGCCGCAGATACCATCGTTGCCCAGTCGCAACAGCTTAAGGCCAGCATGATTATCATGGGACGCCGACATCTCTCTTCGTTTAATCGGCTGTTAAAAGGCTCGGTCAGCGCGTCGGTTATCGAGCGTGCTCACTGTCCTGTGCTGATCGATGTGCGTAAGGATTAACCCCGCAGCATGAATTCTCTGCTTTTTATTACGCTGGCCGCCTTTGCGCTGCTGGCGCTCATCGTCATTGTGCTGATCAAAACGACCCGGCTGCGTTTATGGCAGGGGCTGATCCTCTTTCTGCTGCCACTGATACTGGCGAATCTGCTCTGGTTCAGCTGGGTCGCGCCGCATCAGTTGCAGGCCACGCAGCGTGAGCAGGCGGTGAATCAACTGGCAAAGATGCCGGGCTATCGGGTGCTGCAGACTCAGGAACCGGCGTTATGGCTGTTGCTGACCCAGGAGCTGACCCGTCGAATCCGCGAAGGGGAACCCGCAGATAAAGCGACGGGTGAACTGCGTGGCTGGCTGATTGAGGTCATTAACCAACGGCTGATGCGTGGAACGGATGCGGCGGTGGTTAACTATATCGGCGTCTCGGTGGAAGAGATGCGCGCGCTGAACCAGATCGATCCGGGTCTCTGCTTTCGATATCTCTATCCGCAGGTGAGTGGTGGCATCAATCTGCTGACCACACTCCCTGCGTCGCTGAATCATAAAGAGGCAGAGGCCATGGAGCAGCTGCTGCTCAACAGTCCTCCGCCCGAACAGCCACTCGATAAGACGCAGGCGCAGGATGATCTGCAGGAGATCGTCGGCCGACTCTATCTCAGGTGGGGCGATAAGCTGCAGCAGCTGAATATGCCTGCCGATACGGCGGTTGATCGCTCTTCGCTGTGTGCCATGTCGATCGATCTCTATAGTGCCATTCTGGCATTACCTGACAAGCGCGCCGCTAACCTCTTACGTAGAATGGTCGCAATGACAGGCCAGTAAGTCAGCGCTCAGCGGGCGAAAAAAAGCCCGCTAAGCGCGGGCAGGGAAGAGAGAGGAACAGATTTCTTATTTTTGGCATTTCCTGGTGTGGTGCAGTCTTCATTTCGTTCGGTCTGAATACATCCTGTCATCTCTGGCACGATAGTGATAGCCGTTTAATCGTATTACATTAATCGGTGAAAGCTTCTCAAGTTTTGATTTTTCGCGCATTAATCCTATGGATGCGTGACTGGCTGCGTCATAAACTGCGCGGCAACGTGAGGATAACTAAATGAAAAAACTAATTACCGGCGCAGTGGCGCTGATCCTGCTGAGTGGATGTACTGCCAGCAAACCCGGGGCATTTGAACGCGTTGATGAAGATCCAGACTCAAATACTGTGCAGTACCGTTTTGACCCGCAAAAGGTCAATCGTGATGCAATGGATATTGATCTGGCGAATTACTGCAGCAGTAAAGGATTTGATAAAGTCGAGGCGTTGCCTGCGCAGGAGAGTCATATTCCGGGACTGAAGAAAGCCTGGTTCCAGTGTAATTACGCGCTGAAAAGCTAAATAAAACGGGCGGGATAATTATCCCGCCCTTAAAGTTTACTGCTTTTATTTTATGCTGTGTGACATCTTTGCCCGTCAGTGGCGATGGTGACCGCCATGATACCCACCGTGATAACCTCCATAGTAGTCTCCATGATATCCGCCGCCACCTCCGCGGTGCCAGCCATTGTCGTGTCTGGGGCTGATGATACAACCGCTTAATAACGTCATCAGCGCAACCACCGAAGCGACTTTAATTAATCTCTTCATCGGAAGCTTCTCCTCTTTTCCAATGACTACGACGTTACGCTGGAAAAGTGGAGTGAAGATGCAGGCTTTGTAGAGTTATTTAGGAAGATATGACGGAATATTTCAGGATGCTGAATTTTACAGCAGAGGGAATTAAATAAATCGGAATGAACTGAATATTAAATACTATCGAAGAGAATAGTCTCAAAATCAAGCGAAAATAATTCTCATTTGAAAGTTTTTACCACTACATTATTAGCATGTCAGTTCAATGGGAGAAAAACATGGCGCATGACGTGAAAAATATTCTGGCTTTACAGGCTGAACTGGGCGAATGCCCGCTCTGGTCTGTCGAAGAGCAGGTGCTCTACTGTGTCGATATCCTGGCACCGGCGATTCACCGTTTTGATCCGGTCAGCGGCGAACTGCAGACCTTCCCGCAGGCGGAAGAGGTGGGATGCATCGGTCTGCGTGAGCAGGGCGGGCTGATCGCCGCATTACGTGGCGGTGTCTGGCTGCTGGATGCACAGGGTAAACCTGAGAAGAAAATCGCAGAGAATCCGGGAGTAGCCGCGCAAAGCCGCTTTAATGATGGCCGCGTCGATCCCTGGGGTAACTTCTGGTGCGGCAGCCTGTGGGAACCGCAGGACAAAAATGGCGGGCTGCTGTGCCGCGTGACGCCGGACCTGAAACTGGAGGTGAAAGCGCGCGACATTAAAATTTCCAACGGACTGGCATTCTCTCCCGACCGGCGCTGGATGTATCACAGCGACACGCCGAATGAGGCGCTCTATCGTTATCCGTTAAATGAGCAGGGTGAACCGGGCGAACGCACCCTGTTCCGCCGCTTCGACGCGAAAGGGGGATTACCGGATGGTGCCGCAGTGGATAGTGAAGGCTTTTACTGGTCAGCACAGTTTGATGGCGGACGCGTGGTGCGTATCGATCCGCAGAGCAGCGAAATCGTGGATGAGATCCTGCTGCCGGTGAAGTGGCCAACCATGGTGGCCTTTGGCGGTGCCGATCTTAAAACGCTGTTCATCACCAGTTCACGCGAAGATCGTACCGAAGAGGAGCTGGCGCGCTATCCACAATCTGGCGATATCTTTGCCGTGGATGTCGCGGTAGCGGGAATGGCCGAGCCGCGATTCCGCGGCTAAACGTAAACGGGCCGCTTAATCGCGGCCCGTTGTATTTGTCGGTCAGTATTAATGGCGTTGCAACACCGGTTCTGCCGTGACGGAGCTCTGCGGCAGGCGGATGGTGAGTGACAGGAACAGGGAAAGTACCAGCAGTGTCATAATCAGGCTGAAGGTGACGGTGAAGCCCCCAAACAGCGAGGCGACCAGCGAGCCCAGCACGCTACCGATACCAAAGCCGAGATAAAGCAGGCCATAGTTTTTTGTCAGGTTGTTGAGGCCAAAGAAGTCACTGACCAGCGACGGGAATACTGTGATGGTGCCGCCAAAGCTGAAGGCGACACAGGCGAGTGACAGGAAGAAGGTCATCTCATTCATCCGGGTAAACAGCAGCACGCTCATTCCGATCAGCGACACGATTTGCGCCAGTGAAATGACTCTGATGCGCATCATTTTGTCAGAGAGCACGCCCAGCACCAGCCGACCGCTCAGATTGGCAATCGCGATGACCGTTACCGCGCTGGCAGCAGTCTGCGTGGAGAGGTGCACCAGCCCTTCGCCGATATCTTTCGCAACGCCTATCACATAGAGGCCGCTCATGCAGGCGGTCAGGAACATCAGCGCCAGCATCCAGTACTGCGGCAGTCGCACCGACTGTGCCAGCGTGTAATCCCGCGCATTCTGCTGGCCCTGCGTAGCAGCTCCGTTCTGCTGCAGTGGCGTTTCACGCATCAGCAGCGCACCGAGGATGATCATCGACATCGCCAGCACGCCCCAGATCATAAAGGTCTGCTCCAGACCGACCGTCGCCAGCAGCGCCCCGCAGATAAATTTGAACCCCAGGCTGCCCAGACCGTATGCGCCAATCGCACAGGCAGAGATCATCCCTTTGCGCTCCGGGAACCACTTCACGCAGTTTGACAGCGTCATCAGGTAACCCGCGCCATCGGCCAGACCCACCAGCAGGCCGGCACTGAAATAAAGCATCATCAGGTTATTCGCATGGGCGGTGAGCCAGAAACCCAGCGCCATCAACACACCCGCACCGATAGTGACGCGGCGTACTCCAAAACGTTCCTGTAATTTCCCGGCCAGCGAAGAGGCGATAGCCAGACCTAAACTCAGCAGGCCAAAAGAAAAAGCGACCTGACTGACGGGGGCATCCAGCTTCTGCGACAGCTGGCCGTTAAACAAACTCCATGTGTAGACTGACCCCAGCGCGAACTGAGTGATTACCGTGCCGAACAATGTAAGCCAGCGGGAACGCTGGTAAGAAGCCTGTTGAGTCTGGTTCATGATTTTTCTCTCCCGTCAGGGGAATCTGGAAACTGCAGTCAGAATAAAACAGTGATTCGCGCGCGTGAGCAGTAAAGGCATGAACGGAACGGATCAGGGAATGAAATGCCATTCAGGCGGTATGAATGGCATCGGAAAGGATTTGCGACGCCGCGTGAAGAGTAAGCAAAGCGGCAACTTAATGAATAAGCGTAATTAGCCGTAAGATAATGTTTCAGGCAGCTGTTTCTGTGAGCAGGTTTCCAGATTTTTTGCCAGGCTTACAGCTCACTTAACAGGAGGAAATATGAAAGACCGGACATATGAATCCAGCACCAGTGAGGATGACGTTTGCTGCATCATCGGTCAGGCGGTGATTGAACTCAGTACAGAACAACAGCCTGTGACCAAATCGACGCTGGCACTGAAACTCCTGTCGATGGCCGATCGTGACAGTGACGATGAGCGTGTTCTGCTCTACTGGATCGCGCGTAAAGCGATCAATCAACCACAGAAACTTCTTCAGCAGCAGTGGGCGTAATGCCTGTGCGGACGCGGGCCTGAGCCCGCTCCGTGTCAGATAGTGATCCGGCGACGGCTTGCCGGCCAGCGGGCAAACATCACGATATTGCCCAGCAAAATCATGACAAGGCCAGGGATGGCGCTGACATGCCACTCATACCCCTCAAAGCGGGTAGAAAGCGCCAGCGCAACCAGTGGAAATAACACGGTTGTATAAGCCGCCCGACTGGCGCCGATACGCCCCACCAGTGTGAAGTAAGCGCCGAAACCTATCACCGATCCCACAATGGCCAGATAGGTTAAGGCTCCAAGCCACTGCGTGTTCCAGGTTGGCTGCAGCGAAACACCCTGTAGCAGTGAGATCAAAGCCATCATCAGCGCACCGTATAACATGCCGTAACTGTTGGTTGTCAGCACGTCGCGTTGCAGACGCTGATGCCGCTGGCTGATCATATTGCCAAATGAAAATCCCAGCGTGCCCAGCGCACTCAAGCCAATTCCCCACATCAATCCGGCAGAAGCCTGCGTACTACGCAAATCGTGCCAGAACAACGCAACAATGCCCGCCATGCCCAGCACTATCGCCGGAATCAGACGCGCGGAAGGGCGCTGACGGAAAAATATCCAGCTGTTAATGGCGTTATACATCACGGCCATCGAGAAAATGACCGACTCCAGTCCGCTGCTGATATAGCCGGACGCGTAATAGAAGCAGACAAAGTTGAAGCCAAAGACGCAGCAGCCCTGCAGCATACAGAAGACATGGTCCTGCAGCGTCAGGCTGTGCAGCCGTTTTATCAGCTTAAGCAGTAATAACATGACCAGTGAAGCGAGCAAAAAGCGCCAGAAGACAGCGACGGTAACGGCACTGATGCCCGCAGACTGTTGCGCATAGATAGCAATCCATGTCGTGCCCCAGATGAGAACGACTGAGAGATATAAAAACAGGTTCATTGCCAGATTCTCCACTGCAAAACGCCGAGTCTGCGCCGGTAATGCGTTCGGTTCTTGCAGCGGCTTGCGCAGAGTTTGCAAAATCTTGCGCATTTTTGACATCCGTCCCAATGTGTCCTGTTCTCTGTCCCGCGCAATCCGTAAACTGGCACTCTGTTTACCTGAACTGATACCCCGATGAGTCGTTACCAGACCTTTGACATGCTGCAACGCCACAAAGCACAACTGCGCGATCAGGTGCAACTTAACAACGGCATTCAGCTGGCGGCCTGGTTTAACAGTGGCGATCGCGTCACCAACCTCAGCGATCATCACACCCTGAGTCTTTATGTCGCGGGCGGCTACGATACCTGGCATAAAACCGCACACGGCTGGCGTAACGGGGGCGCACCGGATCGTTTTTGTCTGATGCCGGCAGGCACGGAATCGACATGGGATCTGCGTGCCGATCTCGCTTTTGTTCATCTCTATTGCAGCGAGAACCAGCTGCGACAGCTGGCCGAACAGGTCTGGGACCGCAGCCCGGCGCAGTTAAATCTGCATGAGAAAGTTTTTTCCACTGATGACCGCATCACCCAACTCTATCGGCACTTCCTGCTGAGCAGCGACTGGCAACAGCCCGCCAGCCAGCTGACGTTGAGCAGCGCATCAACACTGCTGCTCACCCATCTGCTGCAGCACTACAGTGAAGTAAAGTGGCAACTGCCCCAGGTGCGGGGTGGACTGGCTCCAGCGGTATTGCGGCGGGTTCTGGAATTTATTGAAACGCATCTCGACCAGCCTTTAACTCTGGCGGTGCTGGCGCAGGAAGCGGCATTAAGTGAGTTTCACTTTGCCCGCATGTTCCGTCACACCACGGGCGAAGCGCCGCACCAGTTTGTGATGCGCCGTCGTATGGATCGTGCACGGATGTTGCTTGCGCGGCCCGATCTGATGCTGACCGATATTGCCCTTCAGTGTGGTTTCCACTCTTCAGCGCACTTCAGCCACCGTTTCCGGCAGGTGTATAGCATGACGCCGTCGGCGTGTCGGCGGGGGAAGGGATGACCTTCTTAGCGACAACAGGCGCTATAAGCAGCGCATAAAGCGCCACAAATTATTAACATATCTTATGATTGTAAATAACCTGTTTGGGTTGAGTGTCGTCATCAATTACTGACCCAATTCTATTAAATGATCATCTACCGCACTTTTTAGCCGTCAGGCATTTTTCTGCTCCTTTCTGAACTGAACAGCTGGCTGAAACATCTGGCAATCTCAGCTGTCATGCGCCCGTGAGCGATTAGCTTAAGAAAAGTCTTATATATCAGATTGCTATCTTTTCACTCCCGCCAGCCCTTCACTGTTACCTTTTGTTACATCTTATCATTTCCTTTATCTGACCCACTATTTCTAAACTCGCGCCATGGGGTTTTGTCTGAAAAATAAACTTTCAGATTCACGCTTCTATACCGCGTCATATCGCCAGTAAATGGAATGTACTCGCTTCTGACCGCCGGTTCTGCTTTGTAGTTAATGTTTAAAAGCAGGAATGTTTTCTGGCAGGGTAAGCCGTTCTTAATATCTGACACTGGCTGTGACGGTTTCGATCACGCAATAGAGCAGGGACAGCCATGTCTGATTCATCCTTTCAGTCCGAAATACCCAAGGCACGTATTAATTTAAAACTGGATTTGCATACGGGGGGCGTGAGCAAGAAAACAGAGCTCCCCCTGAAATTACTGGTGGCGGGCGACTTCAGTAATGGTCAGGAATCTGCATCACTGTCTGAGCGCCAAAAAGTTAATCTGAACAAAAATAATTTTGATTCTGTTCTTTCCGAATATTCCCCAAAAGTCAATCTGACCGTTAAAAACACGCTTGCTGATGACGGCAGTGAAAATAGTGTTTCACTGATATTCCGGAGCATGAAGGATTTCACTCCGGAGCAGGTCTCCCGTCAAATACCTCAGCTGAAAGCGATGCTTTCCATGCGCAACCTGCTTCGCGATTTAAAAGCGAACCTGCTGGACAATCAGGCTTTCCGAAAGGAGCTGGAAAAAATTCTGCTCGACCCGGCATTAAGTGCAGAACTCAGAGCCGAACTTTCAGCCCTGGCCCCAAAACAGCCATAACCGTCACGATGATTTAACGGATTAATAAGGAAGATGTTGATGTCTGTAAAAAATGAGAATGCCGCGGGTGGCGAAAGCGTGGTGCTGGAACGTCCTGCTGCGGGTGGGGTTTATGCGTCCCTGTTTGAAAAAATCAATCTGAACCCTGTGTCCGAGCTGAGTGCGCTGGATATCTGGCAGGACGCACAGGCGATGTCGGATGCCACTGCGGACGAACGTTTAACAGCGGGCATGCAGGTTTTCCTGGAGTGTCTGACTAAATCGGGCTCAAAAGTTGAAAAGCTGGACAAAAATCTGATTGACCATCATATCGCTGAGCTCGACTACCAGATTAGCCGTCAGCTGGATGCGGTAATGCATAGCGAAGAATTTCAGGCGGTGGAGAGCCTGTGGTGCGGCGTGAAATCGCTGGTCGACAAAACCGATTTCCGTCAGAACGTGAAGATTGAACTGCTGGATATGTCCAAAGAAGATCTGCGTCAGGACTTCGAAGACAGCCCGGAAATCATCCAGAGCGGACTGTATAAACATACATATATCGATGAGTATGACACCCCGGGTGGAGAGCCTATCGCTGCGCTGATTTCTGCCTACGAATTTGATGCGTCTGCACAGGATGTCGCTCTGCTGCGCAACATTTCAAAAGTGTCTGCCGCCGCGCATATGCCGTTTATCGGCTCTGCCGGTCCGAAATTCTTCCTGAAAAACAGCATGGAGGAAGTGGCGGCCATCAAGGATATCGGTAACTACTTTGACCGCGCTGAATACATTAAGTGGAAATCCTTCCGTGATACGGACGATTCCCGCTATATCGGCCTGGTCATGCCGCGCGTGCTGGGTCGCCTGCCGTATGGCCCGGACACTGTGCCGGTTCGTAGCTTCAACTACATGGAAGAAGTCAAAGGCCCGGATCACGACAAATACCTGTGGACCAACGCCTCGTTTGCCTTTGCATCCAACATGGTACGCAGCTTCATCAACAACGGCTGGTGTGTACAAATTCGTGGCCCGCAGGCCGGTGGCGCCGTCCAGGATCTGCCTATTCATCTGTACGATCTGGGCACCGGCAATCAGGTCAAGATCCCGTCTGAAGTGATGATCCCGGAAACCCGCGAGTTTGAGTTCGCCAATCTGGGCTTCATTCCACTGTCCTACTACAAAAATCGCGATTACAGCTGCTTCTTCAGCGCTAACTCCACCCAGAAGCCGGCCCTGTATGACACCGCTGATGCCACGGCCAACAGCCGTATCAATGCCCGTTTGCCGTACATCTTCCTGCTGTCGCGTATTGCGCATTACCTCAAGCTTATCCAGCGCGAAAATATCGGTACCACCAAGGATCGGCGTTTGCTGGAGCTTGAGCTCAATACCTGGGTGCGTGGACTGGTCACTGAAATGACCGATCCGGGCGATGAACTGCAGGCCTCTCACCCGCTGCGTGACGCGAAAGTGGTAGTGGAAGACATCGAAGACAACCCGGGTTTTTTCCGTGTCCGACTGTTTGCTATTCCGCACTTCCAGGTGGAAGGGATGGACGTCAACCTGTCACTGGTTTCCCAGATGCCGAAGGCCAAATCGTAAGGCGAGAGGAAATCAGGGATGAAAATTTACCGCCCACTTTGGGAGGATGGGGCCGCTCTGGCCCCGCAACAGTTCCAGCAGCAGGCGCGATGGAGTGAACACGTTGCCGACATGGTCGCCCGGATGGGGTTTTCTTATCCCTGGGGCGTGGTGGCGGCAGAATTTGATGATGCTGCACTGGCGCTCTCGCGCCTGAACGCCACCCGTCTAGTGGTGCGTTTTCAGGACGGTACTCTTGTAGATACTGACCTGGCTGACACGCTTCCTCCGGTCTGTGATTTGTCTGTTGCCGCCGGCAGTGACGCTGTTGATGTGGTTATCGCACTGCCGTTGCTGAGCGCCAGTGGCGGCAATCTCGATAACGGTCAGGACAGTGAGCGGCCGCGCCGCTGGAAAGCGGAGCGTGTGGTGGTGCAGGAACTGGCCGGGCATGAAAGCGGGGAACTTGCGATCCTGCGTCATGCGCTGACTCTGCGTCTGTCCAGCCAGGAAAACACGGCATACCTGACCTGTCCGGTGGCCCGTCTGGTGCGTAATGCGCAGGGGCAGTGGAGCCGTGACCCGGCTTTTATCCCGCCGATGCTGTCTGTTTCTGCCAGCCCGTTGCTTGTCACCGAACTGGGTGACCTGCTGGTGCGTCTGCAGGCCCGCCGTCGTCGCCTGATGGCCATGCGCCGTGAAAGCAACGAGCGGATGGCCGACTTTGCAGTCGCGGATGTCTCCCTGTTCTGGCTGCTCAATGCCCTGAACAGCGCCGAGCCGGTGCTGACGGAACTGCTGCAGACACCGGAGCGTCACCCGGAACTGCTGTACCGCGAACTGACCCGTCTGGCCGGCAGCCTGCTGACCTTCTCACTGGAGCATGACGCCGGGGACATTCCGGCTTATCAGCACGATGCCCCTGAACGGGTATTCCCGCCGTTGCTGGCACTGCTAGACAAACTACTGGAAGCGAGCCTGCCATCGCGCGTGGTCAGCATTCACCTGGAGCACCAGGATCAGATCTGGAAAGGTGCCCTGCATGATGCGCGCCTGCGCGAAGGGGCGGACCTCTACCTTTCCGTACGCTCCTCCATGCCGAATCATGAGCTTCAGACGAAATTCCCGCAGCTGTGTAAAGCGGGCAGCTTTGATGATGTGTCCGATGTGGTGAATGTGGCCCTGAGCGGGATGACCCTCAAACCTGTCAGTCATGTTCCGGCAGCCATTCCGCTACGTCTTGAGAACCAGTATTTCTCGCTGGATCTGAGTACGGAGGCGGCTCGCGCAATGCTGGAGATGGGCAGTTGCACCTTCTATACCCCGCGCTCACTGGGGGAGGTGAAACTTGAACTCTTTGCGGTGCTGCGCACATGAATACATCAGAAATGAGTCAAATTGAGCGTATTTTCTACCCGGGCTGGCTGATGGCCAGCCAGCTACGTGGCGGCCAGGAAGTCCGGGACGGGGAAGGGCTTTATCGCCGGGCCTGCCGTCTGGTACAGGAGGTGAAAGCGGCGCTCACTGAGGCAGGTTACAGCGACATCAGCCGTGACCATATGGTGTATGCCCTGTGTGCACTGCTTGATGAGAGCGTGATGAATCGGGGAACCACCGATGATGGTTACCTGACATGGCGCCGGGACCCGCTGCAGGCACACTTCTTTGGCACCCTCAATGCCGGTGAGGAGCTGTGGGAGCGGATCCGCAACCTGCTGAAAGAAACCGCCCCTGACGCCGCCGTTCTGACCTGCATGTACCGGACCCTGCAACTGGGGTTCGTCGGTCAGTATCGCGCCCAGGATGATGAGCGTCGGGAAGATATCGTTCGTGCGCTCGCGGAACGGGTGCCGGCCTTCATGCTGGCACAGGACGCTCCCATTGTTACCCGGGCGTCACGCCTGCGTAGCGGCCGTCGCGGGTACTGGCTGACCTGGATTGTGGCCGCCGTTGCCCTGGTGGTGCTCTGGTTCTTCCTTTCGTCTTCGCTTACTGACCTGGTAAGCCAGATTGTCAGGCCGGGGTAAGCGATGCGGGATGCGTACCGAAGTGTGTTAACTGCCCTGGGTGCCGTGCTGGCGCTGTGGCTCATCCTGGGATTCTGGCCACTGTCCACGGACAGCCGTGTGGCACTCAGCCTGCTGGTTGTTCTGGTGTCCGGGGTGATGTTCTGGCGTCAGCGTCGGGCATCTCAGGCGCAGACGACCGCTGCCCGTGAGATCGTGGATGAAAACCTGCCGCCGGAAGATTTTCAGGGGGCGGTCATCCTCGTTTGTGGCGACAACGCCCCGCTGTTTGTGTCCGGTTCCCGCCACCGGGAAACCCGGCAGGGCTGGTATCTGTGGGTAAGGGATGCAGAACAGTTGCCAATACTGACCCAGCACCTGAGCCTGATGCGCCCGGCCCTGGTGTCGCAAATCTCCGTCATGCTGGCGGTGGTACCTGAACAGCATACCTCAGGCGATGATTTTGCCCAGTCCCTGCGGGGCTGGCAGCGTGCTGTCGTCCGGTGCCGTGCGGCATTTGGCACTCTCCTCCCATTGTGGACAGTTACCTGGGTATCGCCTCCTGTGGCCTGCGCGGAAGCACAGCCTGTCTGGTTTACCAGGGTAAGCCAGCGAAGCGGTGTTCAGGTCTATCAGCCCGGTCAGGGCAATGTGTCACTAACAGAGTGGACCCGGGAGAGTGGATCTGACGGGCGACTTTCCCGACTGAGTCAGGGCCTGTGGCTGGACAGCCTGCTTGCCTGGCAGAGCATCGCGGTGAATGACCTTCTGTCGGTGCGGCAGGGCGAACTGCCGGTGATGAAGCCCTGCGTGCAGGGTATATGCATGGTGCCGGTGAGTGGTATCGCGGGCAATCTCTGGCAACAGCACATGACTTCCGTGACGGCGCTGCCACCGGATGCCGTTGTGACGACAGAACCACTGCCGCTGCCTGAACTGCTGCTGCCGGCGTTACCGCGCCGACGGGGTGTCAGCCAAAGAATGGAGTTCTGGCGTTACGCCGGATTTCTGGGCGGGATTTTCCTGGCACTCGCCATGCTGGCGTCCTGGATGAACAACCAGCGCCTCATTCGTAATGTTGGCGATCGCCTTGCGTTATATCACCAGCTGCCGGGTCAGCCTGTTGCCCCGAAACTGCGGGCGCAGCAGCGCCTGAGGGCCGATGGCGCATTGCTGGACGACTGGCAGCGTCGCGGGGAGCCACTGCGTTATCGCCTGGGTCTGTATCAGGGGCTGCGCCTGGTTCCGCCCGTTGACGCCGCCGTCAGTGACTGGGCACTTTCGCCACCGCCTCCACCGGTCATTAAGAAAATCACTCAGGGTCCGAAACCCCTTCGTCTTGACAGCATGTCGCTGTTCGATTCGGGCAAATCGGCGCTGAAAGCCGGGTCCACCAAAATGCTCGTGAACGCTCTGGTCGGCGTTAAGGCGAAGCCGGGCTGGCTGATTGTCGTGTCCGGCCATACCGATATCACCGGTAACCCGAAACTCAATCAGACGCTGTCCCTGAAACGTGCCGAAGCGGTGCGTGACTGGATGCGTGACACCGGCGACGTGCCGGAAAGCTGTTTTGCGGTGCAGGGCTATGGCGACAGCCGTCCGCTCGCAACCAACGACACCCCGGATGGGCGTGCGCTCAACCGCCGTGTCGAAATCAGTCTGGTACCGCAGGCTGATGCCTGCCTGATACCGGGCAAACCCTCAGCGTCATCGCAGGATGATGACGTATCACAATGAAATGGAGAGTAATTCTCATGGCAATTCCTGTTTATCTTTGGCTGAAAGACGACGGTGGCGCAGACATCAAGGGTTCTGTTGACGTGCAGGACCGTGAAGGCAGTATCGAAGTGGTGGCTCAGGAGCACAACCTGTACATCCCGACCGATAACAACACCGGCAAGCTGACCGGCACCCGTATCCACACCCCGTTCCTGTTCACCAAGGAAATCGATTCGTCCAGTCCGTACCTGTACAAGGCGGTGACCACCGGTCAGACCCTCAAGTCTGCGGAATTCAGGTGGTACAAAATCAACGACGCGGGCCAGGAAGTGGAGTACTTCAACACCAGACTCGAAAACGTGAAAGTGGTGAAAGTGAATCCTGAAATGTATGACATCAAGGATCCTTCTAAAGAGAAGCACAACCACCTTGAGCGCATTGAACTGCGTTACGAAAAAATCACCTGGACCTACAAAGACGGCAACATCATTCATTCCGATTCCTGGAACGAACGCGCCACCGCGTAAGTCACGAGCGGGCAGAGCTTCTCTGTCCGCTTTTTTTGTTTTTGCTGAACGTCTGCGTGTGTGGGCGTTGAGCAAAAAACATCACATCCCGGAAACAGACCTTATGGACCTCGGTAACGGCCAGGGGCGGTAGCGTGCCTGAAAGGTCCTCAACAGTGAGCAAGCAAACATGGAAAACCCGGCAATCCTTCTTCGACGTTTGAACCCTTACTGCGCCCGCGCGATGGAAGGGGCAGCCTCGCTGTGTCAGACCCGCGCACATGCAGAAATTCTGCCTGAGCACTGGCTGCTGAAACTGCTGGAGCAGGGAGAGGGTGACCTGACCGTACTGGCCCGCCGCTACGAGTGGGATATGGACGCCATCTGGCAGGATTTGCTCGGCTGGCTCGATAAGCAGCCGCGCTCGGTACGCCATCGCCCGCAACTGTCTGATGCCATTCAGACCCTGGTGCAGGAGGCCTGGCTGATTGCTTCTCTTAACAGTGAGGAGCAAATCCGCAGCATCCATCTGCTGATGGCGCTGATTGATAAACAGAAACTGGTTCGCTGTGACGGGCTGTGGCCACTGCTGACGCTGGGCAAGAGCCAGCTGGAGCGCCTGCGCCCGTTGCTCGATGCACAGTCGGATGAACGTCCGGACGTGCAGCAGGAAGCCGGACTGGCGCAGAGTCACGGTAGTGAGGTGGAGTTTGTTGGTCGCCCGGTCGGCGCGGATGTGAAGGAAGGCGAACTCAATCCGGCACTGCAGAACGCACTCGACAAATTTACGCTCGACGTCACCGCCAAAGCGAAAGAAGGCAGGATTGACCCGGTCTTTGGTCGCGATACGGAAATCCGCCAGATGGTCGATATCCTCTCGCGTCGTCGTAAAAACAACCCGATTCTGGTGGGTGAACCGGGCGTGGGTAAAACCGCACTGGTGGAAGGCCTGGCGCTACGTATTGCTGAGGGCAACGTCCCGGAATCCCTCAAACCGGTGATCCTGCGCACCCTTGACCTCGGCCTGCTGCAGGCGAGTGCAGGCGTAAAAGGCGAGTTCGAACAGCGTCTGAAAAACGTCATCGATGCGGTTCAGCAGTCGCCGGTGCCTGTTCTGCTGTTTATCGACGAAGCCCACACCATTATTGGTGCCGGTAACCAGGCCGGTGGCGCGGATGCGGCCAATCTGCTGAAACCGGCACTCGCCCGTGGCGAACTGCGCACCATTGCCGCGACAACCTGGTCCGAATACAAACAGTATTTTGAGCGTGATGCCGCGCTGGAGCGCCGCTTCCAGCGGGTATTAGTCGACGAGCCGGACGACGAGACCGCCTGCCTGATGCTGCGTGGCCTGAAATCCCGTTACGCCGAACATCACAACGTGCATATCACCGATGACGCGGTGCGTGCCGCAGTCATGCTTTCCCGCCGTTACCTGACCGGCCGTCAGCTGCCGGACAAGGCGGTTGATCTGCTGGATACAGCCGCCGCGCGCGTCCGAATGAGCCTCGATACGGTGCCAGAACAAATTGTGCGCCTGAAAGCACAGCTGACCGCTCTGGCGCTGGAAAAGCAGGCGCTGCTGGAAGATATTGCCGCCGGCAGCAACCGTCATGGTGACCGCCTGGGTGTTATTGAGCAGCAGCGGGCTGAACTGGACTCGCAAATTCAGGAGCACGAAGCGCGCTTCAGCAATGAAAAGGCGCTGGCACAGCAGCTGATGGCCAGCCGTCAGGACATCAGCCAGCAGGCTAAAATTTCCGGCCTGCAACAGCAGCTGGAGCAGGCGCAGCAGGGCGATGTGCTGGTTCAGGTGGATGTGGACACCCGCACGGTCGCCAATGTGATTGCCGACTGGACCGGCGTACCGCTGTCTTCTCTGATGAAAGACGAGCAGACCGAACTGCTGACGCTTGAAAATGAAATCGGCCAGCGTGTTGTCGGTCAGGATACTTCCCTCAAGGCTATCGCTCAGCGCCTGCGCGCCGCGAAGACCGGTCTGACGTCAGAGAACGGCCCGCAGGGCGTGTTCCTGCTGGTCGGCCCGAGCGGCACAGGTAAAACGGAAACCGCGCTGGCGCTGGTGGATGTGCTGTACGGCGGTGAAAAATCGCTGATTACCATTAACCTGTCCGAGTACCAGGAGCCGCACACGGTATCGCAGTTGAAAGGCTCTCCTCCGGGTTACGTGGGTTATGGCCAGGGCGGCATTCTCACTGAGGCGGTGCGTAAGCATCCGTACAGCGTGGTGCTGCTCGATGAAGTGGAAAAGGCGCACCGCGACGTGATGAACCTGTTCTATCAGGTGTTTGATCGCGGCTTTATGCGCGACGGCGAAGGGCGTGAAATCGACTTCCGTAATACCGTCATCCTGATGACCTCCAACCTCGGCAGCGATCACCTGATGCAGTTGCTCGATGAGCAGCCGGAAGCTACTGAAGGCGACCTGCACGAACTCCTGCGCCCGATACTGCGCGACCACTTCCAGCCGGCGCTGCTGGCCCGTTTCCAGACCGTGATTTACCGCCCACTGGCGGAAGCGGCGATGCGTACCATCGTCGAAATGAAGCTCGCCCAGGTGAGCAAGCGGCTGAGCCGACACTACGGTTTGACCACCAAAATTGACGAAAGCCTGTATGACGCGCTGACCACCGCCTGCCTGCTGCCGGACACCGGCGCGCGTAATGTCGACAGTCTGCTCAACCAGCAAATCCTGCCGGTGCTGAGTCAGCAGTTGCTGACCTATATGGCGGCGAAGCAAAAGCCGCAGTCTCTGACGCTGGGATGGAATGATGAAGAAGGGATTGTGCTGGAGTTTGCCAATGTCTGAAGAAGCTCAGGATCAATTCAATATAAAAGAAGGTGGTATCAGACTACTCACTCCTGGTGAGATAAAGTTGGCTCAATCTGTTTTTCTATCCACTATTGATTATTCGAAAGTATGGATACACAGAGTGAGTTATCTTCCTTTCAATTTACAGGATAAGAATACGGCGATGACCCCAAATGGGGAGATCTATTTTCGTGATCTATATTTTGATGATTTTTCACAGACAACCGACAGTTTTCAGCATCTGTTCATCCATGAAATGAGTCATGTCTGGCAGTGTGAAAAAGGAATGAAAGTGATCTTCAGAGGACTGGTGAGCTGGATGGTGAGTTACCGTTATACCCTTGATGGTCGTCTCTTAAGCGAATATCCGATGGAGCAGCAGGCGCAGATTATTGCAGATAATTTTGTTTTACAGATATTTGGGTATGAGATCTGGAGTCACCTTGAAAATAAAAGATATCCCGATATTACGCTCGATGGGGATACTTCTGAGTCGGTGATATGTGAGGGATATAAAAATGTTTTGAGGGGTTTTCCATGGTGAGAAGTAACTATTTTATTAAGCTTACCTCTTTGTTGTTAGTGTTTTTTTGTCTTCCAATCCTGACGGGATGCCCTGGGCCAGGTGACAGATTTCGTTTTGATGAAACTGCACAGGTGAGTAAAAAGGGTGATAATGTTTGCGTGAATATTGATAATGCACAAGATTATCAGCCAGTAGATATGGGTATCAATCTGCGAGGGACGCCTTCAAAGGAGAAAGATTTTAATTTTTCTCCCGGCCTTAAGATTATTGAAGGTGAATTGTGTATTCCTCCATCTTATTTTCATTTTAAAAATGGTAGCAAGTATATTGTTGAGTTTGTACTTCATCCAACACTTGATAACAAAGAAGCGAGAAGCTTTGTCGTTGGTGTCGGTATTAATAATAATCAAGTGTATAATTTGCCTTTGACAGATCGCGAATTCGCAAGGCCTTATGGTTCAATTAAGGTGCCAGAATAGCAAGTGTAATGAGTGTGCGTATTTAAAGTTTTTTATAAATATATAGATTAATCTTCTGTTTCCTGACGTTGGGGTGGCTAATAGATTGAAATTTTTCATCTTATTTCTGTTTGTTATCGTTGGTGTTCTATTTCTACTTGAAGATTTTATTTGCACGTTATTAAGCCTTTTATTCCTGTCAGTGGTGATGGGGAATATGCGATGGACAACTTTGAAATGACCGTGTTGCTGGTTAAAGCCCTCATGTGTGCTGTTGGGGCTGGAGTCGCAATCACTCTTTTTCGTACGCGCTGAGTACCCCTGATTAAACCTGTTACTTACCTGTCGGCAAGAAAGTCATGGACAGCAGGTTATCCCATGGAGTCAATATCATGAGTCTGACAGATACACTGAAGTACACCCTGGCTGCACTAACTGAAGGCGGGCTAAACCGCTACCGCCTGGATATTCCGTCCTGCACGGCAGATATTGATGTGGAGAATTTCAGCGGTAAGGAGTTCATGAGTGAGCTTTATTACTACCAGATTATCTTTACCAGCAGCGATCAGAATATTAGTTCAGCACAACTGTTGACCAGGCCTGCCACGCTGACCATGGGAACAGGGCCACTGATGGGGCTGACCGGGCAGAAAGTGGTGCATGGCGTGGTGACGCATTTTAAGCGTATCAGCGGCTCACGTGATCAGGCGACGTACCAGATTATTATTGAGCCTTTTCTGTCTCTGCTGCGCAAGCAATTCCGTACCCACCGCTTTTTTGTCAATAAGTCGGTGCCGGAAGTGGTTGCAGAGGTGCTCACGGAGCATGGCCTGAAAGGCTGGGAGTATGAGTTCACGCTCAAAGCCGATTATCCGAAGCGTGAACAGATTAACCAGTACAGGGAAAACGACCTCGCGTTCATTGAGCGTCTTCTTGCCGAAGTGGGGATTTTCTATTTCTTTACCCTGCAGCCTGACACCCAGACTGAAGTGGTGCATTTCGCAGACAAGCAGAGCGCATGGACGTTCGGTAAGTCTCTGCCGCTCAGCAGCCCGTCAGGGATGAGTGATAATGCTGCTGACTCGGTATGGGGGGTTAACGTCCGACAGAACGTGGTAGAACGTAATGTTATCGCCAGTGATTACAATCACCGTGAAGCTCAGAATATCCTGACCTCTGTCCCGGCGGACATGACCCGTGGCGACGGTGATGGTGTTACCTATGGTGAGGTTTATCACTACCTGCCGCGTCATCTTGAACGTGGCGACAAAATCACACCGTCAGCGGAAACCGGTAACTTCTGGGCTCGCCTTGAGCACGAGCGTTTTCTGTCAGGACAGACCACTATCAGCGGCTGCAGCAATGATGCCCTGCTTTCTCCGGCCCAGGTGCTGACCATCAGTGAACGTGTCGTACCACCGACACTGCCATCAGAAACGGACAACGGCATTATCATTACCCGCACGGGCTATATAGCCAGTCGTAAAGATGCCCTGATCGTGATGTGGGAGGGGATGCCGTACTACGAAAACCGATGCTGGCGTCCTGCTGCCAAAAAACGCCCGGTGGTCAGCGGCACCCTGACAGCCCGTGTAACCAGCGCCAGGGATAACGACATTTACGCCTGGCAGGATGCATCCGGCATGTATCGGGTGAAGTTCGATGCTGACCGCGACGATAAACGCCAGGGCATGGAAAGTATGCCTGTGCGTTTTGCCAAACCTTACGGTGGTGACAAATACGGCTTCCACTTCCCGCTAATACAGGGCACTGAAGTTGCCATTGCATTCCATGAAGGCGATCCGGATCGCCCGTATATCGCCCATGCTATGCACGACTCCCGCCACGTTGACCACGTTACTGAAGCTAACAGCACGCGCAATGTTATCCGCACAGCTGGCCTGAACAAGCTGCGAATGGAGGACAAGCGCGGCGAAGAGCATGTCAAGCTCAGTACGGAGTATGGCGGAAAGACCCAACTCAACTTAGGCCATAATGTAGACGCTTCTCGCGCTCTTCGTGGCGAAGGTGCTGAGCTGCGTACTGACCGACATGTTTCCATCCGGGGAGGTGCTGGAGTGTTTATCACCGCAGATAAACAGCCGTTTGCCGGGGACAAGATGCTTTCCATGCGGGAGGCGATTGCCCAGCTCGAGAATGCACTGAGTATTGCCCGAAGCATGTCAGATGCAGCTGAAACCGCGCAGGCGCTACCCGCGGATATTCAGAGTCAGGTGAGGTTGACTAATGCCCTCAAAGATCTCGTGCAGCCAGGGATGGTGTTGAATGCACCTGAAGGCGTGAGCATCACCAGCCCACAGGCAGTGCGTATGGCCTCGGGAAGCGCCAGCGTCGGGATTATGTCCCAACAGAATACTGACATCAGCGCACTTAAGCGCTTTACCGTGGCGGCGGGTGAAGCCGTGAGCATGCTCGCTCGTAAAGCTGGGATGAAACTCTTTGCGGCTAGGGGAAAGGTAGAAATTCAGGCTCAGGATGATGCGCTTGATGCGATAGCCAAAAAGGATGTGACCGTAACCAGTACGGAAGGGCGGGTTGAAATCACGGCAGCGAAAGATGTCGTGCTGAAAAATCTGGATGGGTCGTTCATCCAGTTGCAGGGTAAGAATATTATTCTGGGCTGTGAAGGCAATATCCTGTGGAAATGTGCTAATGCGCAGAAAATGAGTGCCGCCAGCTCTACATCCTCCGTACCTGAATTTCCTGTTGGTTACAGTGAGTATTTCGTGGCGCACGATGATAAAACCGGGCAGATCACACCTAACACTCGCTATCGGATTACGACTGGTAAGGGGGTTATTTATTCGGGGGTAACAGATTCTGAGGGCAAAACCGCTGAAATCTTCACTGCATTATCAGACAAGATAAAAGTTGAACTCGGATAATTAGCCCGGACACATCAGAACAAATTTAACAGGAGTTGCCTCCATGGGTAATGCGACAGATACCTTTCATGGTAGTGGTAAAACAGGGATGCGGGCAAATGGCATCAAAGCTAATCATTCTACTGGCACCCGACTATATTTCCATGCAGACAGCGAAACATTTCTTGCTGTTGATGGTGATGAACTTGAACAGGAAAGTAATGCCCTAAACATGTTGTTAGGTGATCAGGTTGATACGCAAATACGCATCGATGATTTAACAACTCAGTGCACAAAATTGAACTGGGGGCAGGTTGGGGAAAAACAGGCCCTCCAAACTCAGATACAACAAGAAGCCCAGAGGCTTGATGATGTTAATAAAAAGCTGAAAGCAAAGCTGACGACTCTTTCACCCACAGAAGAACTTCCAAAGGCCACACTTCTTGACAGCAGTAGCAAGAGTGCTGTCGGGCTAATGGAATTAATTGAAGTTCGCGGAAATATGAAAGGCGTTCGTTATATCTATTCCCGCTCAGATCAAATTGACAGTAAATGGCGACGTTATCCGCTTGAGGAGGGAGATAAAAAATCCGGAAGCAAAAGTTTTGTTGTCACTGAGTCATATACTGATAGTGAAGGAAAGGTCAAAACACGGGAAAGGATTGATTATGACAAGCTTAAATCCCAGGCAGGTAAGATAAAGCCAAAAATGCTGAAGGCTGAACAGGAATTATTAGAACAGCATACGGGTGTTCTTGGGCAATGGGCCAGAGATATGAATGAGAGCCTTAAACATTCTCCATACCAGGGGAGTAAATTTGGTTTTGATTCTCAATCTCAGCTCATGCGCTGGACTTATGGCGCGGGGCTGACAGAGGAACTAAACCCGTTTGAAGTAGATTTTCGTAATCAAGGTAAAAAACTAAAAAGAGAAGCTGTTACTAGCGGAAAAACAAGTGCCTATGCAGGCCTCGCTCTTGCTGAGTCCAGGAGTAAATTTACGCTCTCACTCCCTGATATACACGGTATTACCATGACTTATCCCCTGAAGCCTGAAATGGGTGGGGGAATGGGAAGTCTGGGCGTATTGCGTTTTGATTTTGAACTGGTTCTTACAGGTAGTGCTGGGGCAAGTCTGGGGGTTGAGTTAGGTGTATCGGTAAAAAGTAATTGGGCGAAGGGAGTTCCTGGTGCTTCAGGTGATAATACCCCTCCAGGGCAAAGAAAAATAGATATCAGCCAGGCAGTGAAGGATTCAGAAGCGACAGGGGAGCTCACCGTTTTTGCTGGTGCTCAGGCTTCAGCTAACCTGGCAGGTTCTATTCAGTGGTTAAATCCGGATAGCAAAAATAAAGAATCGAAATACACGCAACTGGCTAAGGTTGCTGTAGGCGCAACCGCTCAAATGGGCGTGGGATGGAGTGGTTCTTTCCGATTCAGTTATGAAAATGGAAGAGTTAAGGTTTTGGCAAGAGGTGGCATGTGTTGGGGAGGCGGAGGCAAAGGAACCGTTGCTTTTGATATAGATGGAGAAGCAATTATTACCGATTTCATGCCTTGCTTAACCTACATGCTTCGGAATGCTGATTACATAAAGCTATCAGAGAATGTAATCAGAGAAGGTGATTTTTATGCATTCTGCGCACTTCCTTTACTAATTACAATGTATGGCGTTGATAACTTAGCCACGGCAACCTGGAGTCAAACAAATAGATTATTAGTTGAACTCGAGAAAAGCTGGAGTGATAAAGAAAACAGAGTGAAAATAATGAATAAAATTTTGGCTACTCAAGGTGAGTGTATGAAATATAGCCCACCAGAAAGCAAGGGGGCTGCAATTGCGTCTTTAATTGAACATAACGTTTGGGATGAAGTCGCCAGCCCTGCATCTAATGCGCAAACAGTATGTGAAGGACTAGTTATGTTCAGCGCCAGAAAACGTGCTGTGCTCTTATGTTTACGATGGATTCAGTCTAAGCGTGAATATGAAAATGTAATGCAGCACCTTTCTAAAGACTTCAACGCCGTAGGTTCCTGGCGAGGAAATCAGCAAGATGTTGCTGATTTCCTCGCGCTAGGAGAGGATGAGCGTGAATACGGTGGTATTATCTCGCTTAGAGTTAAAATATCACCCAGCCATTATGCAAAAAATCTAATGGATATCTGGTCTGGCTTGCCAGACACTCTGGAGGTCAAAGGTAATGAGACACATAGGTTAAAAGAAATTTCTCCTGCACTCATGCATAGTTGTACCCGTGTAATTGTAGGAGAACAGGAGTTATGATTATGGTAAGCCGCTATAAATTAATTATTATTGCATCAATATCAGGAATTTTTCTTGCTGGATGTGATAATGCGAAAGTTAATGCAGGTAGTGAGAAGCAATTCGCGGATGAGATTGTTAATACCATGATTTCTGTTAAGGGAGGGCGTTTCCAGATGGGAGACTTTGGACCTCTTGTCGGTGAGAGATTACCTTTCAGCCCAGAACAAAACAATAAACCATTGCATTGGATTGAACTCTCCAGTTTTAAAATGACGAAATATAAAGTCACCTGGGATGATTTTAATAAATGGAACCATTTAACTGGGAGAAGTGAAAACCAGTATTACCAATGGGCTACAAAAAAAGACACAAGTGAGCGATTTAGAAAACCAACAGGAGATAATTATCCTGCCTCAGTAAACTGGAATGATGCGAAAGCCTTCTGTCAATGGGTTGGAAAAATATCGGGGAAATCTGTTACTCTACCCACGGAGGCTCAATGGGAATACGCTGCGCGTAGTCGCGGTCAATTTTTTCAATTTGCAAACAGTGACAACCAGCATAACCTCGACGACCCGGGTAATAAACTTAACTTTACTCATGATATGGCACCTGTAGGTTCTTACCCTCCAAATCCTTTAGGTTTATATGACATGATGGGAAATGGAAATGAATGGATGAGTGATTGGTATTCTGACGATTATTATAAAAATTCGCCAGAGAAAAACCCGCAAGGTCCAGAAAAAGGCGATAAGAAAGTGATTCGAGGCTATTTGGGCTCCATGTTTGGATTGTATGACATTACACGAGGAAAAAGTGAGCCTGACTATGAAGGTCCAGGTGATGGTTTTCGCTGTGTAGAAAACTGAGATTCTCAATCTCAGCTCATGCGCTGGACTTATGGCGCGGGGCTGACAGAGGAGCTAAACCCGTTTGAAGTAGATTTTCGTAATCAGGGTAAAAAACTAAAAAAGAGAAGCTGTTACTAGCGGAAAAACAAGTGCCTATGCAGGCCTCGCTCTTGCTGAGTCCAGGAGTAAATTTACGCTCTCACTCCCTGATATACACGGTATTACCATGACCTATCCCCTGAAGCCTGAAATGGGTGGGGGAATGGGAAGTCTGGGCGTATTGCGTTTTGATTTTGAACTGGTTCTTACAGGTAGTGCTGGGGCAAGCCTGGGAGTTGACTTAGGTGTATCGGTAAAAAATAATTGGGCGAAGGGAGTTCCTGGTGCTTCAGATGATAATACCCCTCCAGGGCAACGAAAAATAGATATCAGCCAGGCAGTGAAGGATTCAGAAGCGACAGGGGAGCTCACCGTTTTTGCTGGTGCTCAGGCTTCAGTTAACCTGGCAGGGTCTATTCAGTGGTTAAATCCGGATAGTAAAAATAAAGAATCGAAATACACGCAACTGGCTAAGGTTGCTGTAGGCGCAACCGCTCAAATGGGAGTGGGATGGAGTGGTTCTTTCCGATTCAGTTATGAAAATGGAAGAGTTAAGGTTGTGGCAAGGGGTGGCATGTGTTGGGGAGGCGGAGGCAAAGGAAGCGTTGCTTTTGATATAGATGGAGAAGCAATTATTACCGATTTCATGCCTTGCTTAACCTACATGCTCCGGAATGCTGATTACATAAAGCTATCAGAGAATGTAATCAGAGAAGGTGATTTTTATGCATTCTGCGCTTTGCCGTTACTTATGGGAATGCACGGCGCTAATCAGTTGGTTGATAATTTAGGTAAAGAAACAGCACTATTATTAGATAATTTAAGAGACAGCTGGGATGAAAAGGACCGGCGTGTACAATTAATGCAGCATATTTTAGATACGCATGGGGAATGTTTAAGGTATTCACCTCCCGAAAGTAAAGGTGCAGCAATCGCTTCATTGATCGAGCGTAATTTCTGGGATGATATAGCCAGCCCCGCAAGCCACGCTCAAACGAAGTGTGAAGGTCTGGTGATATATAGTGCAAGAAAACGGGCCGTGCTGCTGTCATTACGTTGGATTCAGTCAAAAAGAGATTATGAAAACGTCATGCAGCATCTATCTAAATAATTCCTGGTTTCAGACTCATGGCAATCAAACCAACAGAAGGTTGCTGATTTCCTTGCATTGGGTGAGGAAGTTCAAACATATGGGCTTGGGAATGTTGTCCCAAACGTATCCACGGTTAGTATCTATTCCAGTTATTACGCTAAAAACTTAATATCAATATATGATAGCTTACCTGAGTCAACAGAGATTCGGGGTGATGAATTAAAAGCATTAATGGAAGTTTCTCCATTCTTGATGGAAAGTTGCACTCGAGTTGTTGTTAATGGAATGGAGATTGGGTAATGAAAACACATAATGCTTCTATCTTTGTGGCTATTATTATCGCGATTACTGGTTGCGATGATGAGAGGAATCAAAAAGAAAAAAACAAATTAGCTTCTCTGATTGTTGACTCAATGAAAACAGTAGATGGCGGGCGTTATCAAATGGGGGATTTTGGACCTCTAGTTGGAGAAAAATTACCGTTCAGTCCTGATAAGGATAATAAGCCGCTGCATTGGGTTGATTTGGCTAGTTTTAAAATGACAAAAAATAGAATAACGTGGAGGGAGTTTAATTTATGGTTGTCTATAACCGGGCAGGATAGCAATAAATATTACAAGAAAATTTCGAATAGAAAAGTTGAAGGTAAGTATGATGAACGTATGTTTAAGTACATTGGCGATGCCTATCCAGCAGTTGCTAATTGGTCGGATGCATCTTTATTTTGCAGTTGGGTAGGTGGTGTTTTAGGGCGGAAAGTATCATTGCCCACTGAGGCCCAATGGGAATATGCTGCACGTAGTCGTGGGCAATTTAGACAGTTTGCAAATAGCGACAATGTTTATGATTTAAGCGTCCCGGATTCAAAACTTAATTTTACCCATGACCATGCTCCGGTTGGCACTTTCCCGCCAAATCCACTTGGACTCTATGACATGATGGGTAATGGTCACGACTGGGTTAGTGACTGGTATGCAGAGGATTATTACCAGCATTCGCCTGAAAAAGATCCTCATGGACCAGTTAGTGGTTCAGAAAAAGTGGTAAGGGGTTACTTAGGATCGATGTTTGGTCTGTATAATATAACGCGAGGAAGTAATAAGCCGGAGACAGAATCTCCAGGCTATGGTTTTCGCTGTGTAGAAAACTGACAATATTTTCAAGGTGAACGTAACGTCAAGGGTGTGTTAACACACAACCAGAGCTTGCTGGTTTTCATAATAATGCATTTGCCTGTACTTATACTATTAGTGAAAGTGCCGATGTTGCAAATTATTATGCCTTTTTTGTGTTCTCTGAGGCCACAAAAAGCGGGGATGCATATTCTGAGTTTATGTTAGCAAGGATGTATATTGACTGTAACCACCCTGTAATTAGTGATGCTCCTCGTCAATGTAAGAAAATGAAGTTACCTGAGGATAATTTTAGCATGGTGATGAAACTCTATCTGTCAGTGGCCGAGAAAAATAACAGAAATTCAATTTTTGAATTGATGAGTTTTTATAAATATGGCCTGTGTAGCATTCAAAAAAATTAAAGTGAATATTTCACATGGCGTAAAAAGCTGAGTGAGTCTGCAAACTAACAATGTAGCGATTCAGGAGACTATATGTCTAAAGGATTTGTATTGCTCGGAGATAAAACTACTCACGGCGGTGAGGTTATATCTGCATCTTCGACCATAATTGTGAACGGAAATAAAGTGGCTCTTGTTGGCGATGAAATTAATTGCCCTGTCGATGGGCATGGTGTCAATGCCATTATTCAAGGATCACCGGAATGGATCTCTGATGGGAAGTCTGTTGTTGTGGATGGCTGTGAATGTGAATGTGGCTGCCATGTTATCTCAAGTGCGCCGGATTGTTCAGTAGGATAAGTTATGAGCTGGGAGCGTCAGAAAGCCACAATTACTGCAGAGCCACAAGAGCCTTCTCTGATTTTGTGGTTGATTGCAGGCCTTATTGCTTTTATTGCCGGAGTTCTGCTCTTTGTTCTCCACGCCAATCAGTTTCTGGGTAAATTGCAAAAATTTAATCTCTGGATTGTTGCCGGAAGCCCTCTTTTTATCTGGTTCGTGACGATTTGTATTCGCGGCTGGATGTATAACCACGTAATGGATCGTCACCTGTTTGAATCTGATGAAGCAGATTATGCACAGCAGCAATGGGGTTCCTGGGCAGGACGTTATCTGGCGGTCCTGTATAGCCGGGTTATCCTGCCTGATGAGTTGACGCCATCCACCTTTCTTAAGGCTCCTAAAGATCTCGAGCAGGGTGGCTCTCTTTGCCGGCGAATAACGCTTCCTGCTGGTGACGATGCTTTTTCAGCATTGATTGGGGGTCTGGACATATCAGAAGTACAGCGCTTATCTGACCTCCCTTTCCACGCAACCTTACTGACTGATTCACACGATTCTGATGAGACATTGCAGAGAGAATTTTCAACTTGCTGGCTCCAGTTAGTTGGACAGGCGTTTCCCTTACCGTTACTGACGATTCTTAAAGACCGAACCTTAGACTGGGTGGGCGAACGTCTTAAATCCCCGATTCTGGATGTTGAGCTTCTGTTGGTTCACCAGACTCAGGGAAGAAATGAGTACAGTGATTCGCTCTCGGCTTTAATGCTGACCTCTGATGATGTGGCAACAAAATATCAGCTTAACCATCCTGCCCGCCTGCTTCGGCCTATGTCGCTTGAATCAACCCAAATATTGAGTGAAGAGCTCAATACCTTTTTCTCGACCCAGTCACAGGCTATTGCTGCGTGTGCAATTGTGGGCGACAGCATGGAGTGGGGGGATGATTTTTCCACTCTTCTGGCCAGTGCAAAAAAATATGAAGGCAGCTGGAAACCCCAGCAGTGCCACTGGTTAGAGAAATATGCCGGACTCAGCGGTCCCTTCTCACCGTGGATTATGGCCGCCGTCGTCAGTGATATAGCCGTGCTCACAAAAGAAAACTGCCTGATGCTTTCGGGTGACAAAGAGCAGCGATTTGTAAATACCGTAACGACAGGGAATCGGATGAATGGCAAAGGATAACTCAGTGTGGCGAGGCAACTGGGGACGAATCAGTATTACCGCGTTGATTACAGTTGCGGTAGCTTTGGTTATCTGGAAAAAGGGTGATGTGTTCGGACTGACCAGTCATGGCCTTAAGTTTCTGATATTTGTGGCGGTGATAATCCTTCTGCTGCTTGTCCGCCATGGCAAAACTATTAGCCTCTCGATTAAACAGCAGTGGTCACGTTTTCAGGCAAAGCGTCAATGTGTTCTGCCCGTCGATGAGGGGCGTGTTGAGCAGACTGCCCCCCGTAACGTTACCGTCGACACCATCCGTGACGCCATGCATAACCTCTACGGTCGACGCTGGGGCCGTAAAACACGCATCCTGCTGATAACCGGCAAAGTCGCTGAGGTGGAGCAGCTGACCCCAGGTCTTACAGTTCAGCTCTGGCAGGAAGATCGCGGCACATTGTTGCTGTGGGGCGGTGACCTTAATACGCCAGCAGACAGTGCCTGGCTGACCGCGCTGCGAAAACTGCGCCGCCGTCCGGTGGATGGTCTGGTGTGGGTCACTTCAGCCCTTGATCAGCTCTCAGCACCCGGGCTGGAACAGCCGCTCCCGGTACCGTCTGAAAGCACCATGGATTCCCTGTCTCACGCCATCAGCGCGCGTATGGAAACGCTTGGCTGGAAACTCCCGCTGTATGTCTGGTCCCTGCACCCGCGCGCCGGTAAGCCGGAAGGGCGCATTACGCAGGCGACCGGCTGTCTGTTACCTGCCGGCTGTCGTACCGAAGGGCTGGCAGAGCAACTCTCCGCCCTGACGCCGGATTTGACTTCACAGGGCCTGCAGCAGACCTGTGGTGAAGTGAAACATAACTTCCTGCTGATGCTGGCTCACCAGCTCATTCGTGAGCCACAAAGCGTGACCGCGCCGCTGTCGCTGATGCTCAATCCGTACCGCCCGCTGCCGCTGGCCGGGGTGGTGTTCAGTCAGCCCTCTGCCGGTGCCGAACGTGCCGTGCCGCACCACTGGGGCATGGACAGGCGCTGGGATGTCCTGCCTGAGTCTGTCCGGGCGCTGCCTGCCGGACTGCGTCCACGCAAGCCGGGCATTCCCTGGCGTAAAGTGTTTGCGTCGGTTATCGCTGTGGCGATGGTGGGCTGGGCTGCGTGGATGGGCATCGCGTATGTCGCCAACCGCAGCCAGGTTAACGGCGCGAATGCCCAGGCCGCACTTGCCGCCCGGCATAATCAGCCGCTGGAGCAGCGCCTGCACGCGCTGTCTGAACTGCAGAAAACGCTGGCCCGTCTGCAGTACCGTTCTGAGCATGGTGTGCCGTGGTACGAACAAGCCGGGCTGAGTCAGAACAATGCGCTGCTGGCGGCACTCTGGCCACGCTATCAGGAGAGCGCGCTGCCGCTGCTGCGGGATGCGGCCGCAGACCACCTGCAGAAGCAGCTCAGTGCCTTTAATGCGCTGCCGCCGGGCAGTCTGTTGCGTGAGCAGATGGCAAAAACCACCTATGCCCAGCTCAGGCTCTACCTGATGCTGGCCCGTCCGGAACACATGGACGCCGCCTGGTTCAGTTCGGCGCTGCTGCACAACTGGCCGAAGCGTGACGGTGTGAAAGATGGCGTCTGGCAGAGCATGGCTCCGTCACTGCTGTCGTTCTATGGCGCGCAGCTGGTTGCGCATCCTGAGTGGAAACTCCGTGCTGATGAAAACATGGTCAGCCAGGCGCGTTCCCTGCTGGTTCGCCTGATAGGCGTACGTAACAGTGAATCGACCCTCTATCAGAAGATGCTCTCCCAGGTGGCACATCTTTACGCCGATATGCGCCTTGAAGACATGACCGGTGATACCGATGCATCCCGCCTGTTCAGCACCACCGAAATTGTACCAGGCATGTTTACCCGTCAGGCCTGGGAGCAGGCCGTTCAGCCCGCCATCGAGAAGGTGGTGAAGGCCCGCCGGGACGAGCTCGACTGGGTACTCACGGATAGCAAGCGTCAGGTGAATAAACAGGACGAGACCTCGCCAGAAGCGCTGAAAAAACGCCTGACGGAGCGTTACTTCGCCGATTTTAGCAGCGCCTGGCTGGCGTTCCTCAACAGCCTGCGCTGGAACCAGGCCACCACGCTGTCGGATTCCATTGACCAGCTGACCCTGATGGCCGACGTGCGCCAGTCACCGCTAGTGGCGCTGATGAATACCCTGAACGTACAAGGGCGTACCGGACAGACCGGGGAGGCGATTTCAGACTCCCTTGTGAAATCGGCGAAAAACCTGCTCGGGGGTGACAACAAGGATGCCATTGACCAGAGTGCCGGCGTTCACGGTCCGCTGGATGCAACCTTCGGTCCGGTGCTGACGCTGATGGACAGGAACCGTACGGGTGCACAGGAGTTGAGCCTGCAGTCGTACCTGACCCGGGTGACGCAGGTGCGTCTGCGTCTGCAGCAGGTGACCAATGCTGCCGATCCGCAGGCCATGACCCAGACCATTGCTCAGACGGTATTCCAGGGCAAGGCCGTGGACCTCACGGAAACCCGCGACTACGGCAGTCTGATTGCCGCAGGGCTCGGTCAGGAGTGGAGCGGCTTTGGCCGGACGGTGTTTGTGAACCCGATGGAGCAGGCCTGGCAGCAAGTGCTGACCCCGGCAGCCGACAGCCTCAATGCCCAGTGGCAGCAGGCGGTGGTGGCTGAGTGGAACAGTGCCTTTGGTGGGCGTTATCCTTTTAACAACTCTGGTAGCGATGTCTCCCTGCCGCTGCTGGCCAAATACCTCAACGCGGATGCCGGGCGTATCGCTCAGTTCCTGCAGACCCGCCTCAAAGGCGTGCTGCATAAAGAGGGCAACCACTGGGTACCGGACAGTATCAACTCGCAGGGACTGGTCTTTAACCCCGCGTTCCTTGATGCCATCAACACGCTGGGCCATATCTCGGATGTTGCGTTCATCGAAGGTAATGCCGGGCTGAACTTCGAACTGCGACCGGGTACGGCCGCAGGCGTAATGCAGACTGACATGATTATCGACAGCCAGAAGCTGACCTATGTGAACCAGCTGCCGGCGTGGAAGAGCTTTACCTGGCCTGCAGACACGGAAGCGCCGGGTGCCAGCTTAAGCTGGATAAGTACGCAGGCAGGCACCCGTCAGTACGCCGATATTCCGGGGGCCTGGGGCTGGATTCGCCTGCTCGATAAGGTGGCGGTCAGTGCTTACCCGGGGGTGGGCAGCAGTTACAGACTGAGCTGGAAAGCCCCGGACGGCCGCTTGCTCAATTACACCCTGCGTACCGAAGCGGGTGAGGGTCCGCTTGCGCTACTGAAACTGCGCAATTTCCGTCTGCCGGAGACCATCTTCAGCACCACCGGTGTTGCACCGTCAGACCCGGCAGCCGATACAGCCAGTGACGACGGGGAGGTGTACTGATGAGCAAGCTCAATGCCTTACTTAGTGCCTGCCAGACAGAACAGGCACCTCTGCTTGCTGCCACCCGTGAGCGTATGGCGCAGTGGGACAGCTGGTTGCAGCCGCTGCCCGATTCATCGCCCGTTGGCGAAGACCCCGGTTATGACGATGACTTCCAGCAGATGCGCGAGGAAGTCAACAAACTTTCCGGCGCGGATACCGAACTCATCTGCCGGCTGGCAGAGAAGCTGTTGACCACGACCGCCAAAGATATCCGTGTAGCGACCTACTATTGCTGGGCGAAGCTGCACCGCGAAGGTGAGCAGGGGCTGGCAGAGGGACTCGAACTGCTGGCCGGCCTGCTGGAACGCTTTGATACGCAGCTGCATCCACAACGTGACCGCAGCCGTAAGGCGGCCCTGGAATGGCTGGCAGGATCACGAATGACCGACTCGCTTTCCCTCTACCCGGAAGTGGTCAGGAACGATGCGATGCGAACCACCGGTGCGCTGCTGCTGATATCACATCTTATTGAGAATGAGCCGGATGAAACCCGTCCTGAACTTAATGCGCTTTACGGCGCGCTGGAAAGTCGTCTGCAGAAAGCGGGGGGCGTGGATGCGGTGGTACCGCAGAACGCCAGTAGCAGCGAATCACCCTCGTCTGCCAGTCACAACGATGCCCCGGCCATCGGGCGGATCACGTCCGGTCAGGATTTGCTGGCCCAGGCCCGCACCCTCACCGGATACCTGCGCGAGCAGCCGGACGGCTGGCTGTCAGCACATCATCTGATGAAGAGCCTGCGTCACGACACCCTGCGGGCCATCCCGGCCCCGGATGCGCAGGGGCGTACACGCATCGAGCCGCCAAAGGCGGATCAACGTGCGTTACTCAAACGCCTCTACCTGCAACAGAACTGGGCTGAAATGCTGGAAACGGCCGACAGCACATTTTCCCGCGGTGCCAATCACCTGTGGCTGGATTTGCAGTGGTATATCCACCAGGCACTGATGAAATCCGGCCAGGAGACGCTGGCCGACATTGTCGCGGCTGATCTGAAAGGACTGTTGTCTCGCTTGTCGGGTCTCGAAACGCTGGCGTTCAGTGACGGCACGCCGTTTGCGGATGAAGTGACGCTGAACTGGATCCAGCAGAGCGTGCTGGACACCGTCGGCGGTTGGGCTAATGACACGCCAGCCGCTCCGATCACCGCCGGTAACGATGACATTCTGGTGCTGGAGCCGGAAGCGTTGGCGCTGGCGGACAGTGAAGGTCCGGATGCCGCGCTGAGCTGGTTACAGACCCGGCCGGGTATGACCACCGCTCGTCAGAAGTGGCTGCTGCGTCTGCTGATGGGGCGCATTGCCGAGCAGTACGGCAAAAATGAGCTGGCGGCGCACCTGTTTGCCGAACTGGGTGAGCGTGCCAGAGAAGTGACCCTCAGCAACTGGGAGCCTGAACTGCTGTTTGAGGTTCAGGCCCGCCATCTGAAACTCCTGCGCCTGAAAGCTGGTCGCAGCGAGGCTGATAAGGCCCGTCTTACACCGGTAATGGACCAGTTACTTGCCGGACTGATCGCTGTCGATCCTGCCCGTGCCGCCGTGCTTTGCGGTTAAATCCACAGGAACAGAAAGAAATGGAAGATTTGACCCTGCGTTATTTCGACGCGGAAATGCGCTACCTGCGCGAAGCCGCGAAAGAGTTCGCACAAACCCATCCCGATCGCGCAGCGATGCTCGATCTGGATAAGGCCGGTACACCCGATCCCTATGTTGAACGCCTGCTTGAAGGGTTTGCCTTCTCAATGGGACGGCTTCGGGAGAAGATTGACGACGACCTGCCGGAACTGACTGAAGGGCTGGTCAGCATGCTCTGGCCACACTACCTGCGTACCATTCCGTCTCTCTCGGTAGTGGTGTTCGAGCCCGCGCTTCAGGCCGTGAAGATGGCGGAAGTGATGCCCGCGGGTCTGGAAGTCTACTCCCGCCCGGTGGGGCCGAAAAACACGGTCTGCCGCTACCGTACCACGCAGGATGTGATGCTCAACCCGCTGAATATCTCAGGGGTGGCCATGACTACTGAGCCTGACGGGCGCTCGATGCTGCGGATGCGTTTTGCCTGCAGCACCCAGGCGGACTGGTCTCATGCTGACCTCAGCCACCTGAGCCTCTATCTCGGGGCGGATGTATCCGTCAGCAGCCAGCTGCACCTGATGCTGACCAGACGGCAGGCTGCTCTGTATATGCGTCTGCCCGGGCAAATCGACCGTATTCGCCTTGACGGCTACTTCTCGCCAGGAGGATTTGCGGAGGTAGACGGGCTGTGGCCGAAGGGCGATACCGCCTTCAGTGGTTACCAGCTGCTGCTGGAGTATTTCACCTTCCGCGACAAGTTTATGTTTGTCCACCTCAATGGCCTGGACGATATCAGACCGCCTGCCGGGGCAGAGTACTTCGACATCGAAGTCGTGTTCAGCACGCCGTGGGCATCAGACCTGCCGGTTACCGATGACGCGGTTCGTCTGCACTGTGTGCCGGTGATTAACCTGTTCACGCTGGAAGCCGACCCGCTCACTATTACCGGGCTTGAAAGCGAGTACCTGCTGCGTCCTAAGCGACTGCACGACGGACACACCGAGATTTATGCCGTTGATTCGGTCACCGGCTCAAACCGCACCAGTGATGCCGAATACGTGCCGTTCAGCAGTTTCCGCCACAAGGGCGGGATGATGCGCCGTCACGCACCTCCTCGCTATTACCATACTCGTGTAAAGCGCGGTGTCACCGGGCTGTATGACACCTGGCTGATTCTGGGGGGCCACCAGTGGGAAGATGACCGTTTATTTGAGCGTGAAGCCGTGTCGCTGCAAATCACCGGCACTAACGGCCAGTTGCCGCGTCGTGCGCTGCAGAGCACGCTGCTGGACCGCTGTGAACAGGTGGTCAGTACACCGCTTTCAGTACGCAACCTCTGCAAACCGACGCTGCCGGTTTATCCGCCAGCGGAAGACCGTTTCCACTGGCGGGTACTGAGTCATCTGGGTTCCGGATTCCTGAACATGATGAGCTCCGCTGAAGTGCTGCGCGGGACTCTGGCACTCTATAACTGGCAGGAAGATGAGCTGAACACCCGGCGTCTGGAGGCGATTCAGCAGGTGGAGCACCACCGCCTGCAACGTTTTGAGCAGGGCTACCTGCTGCGGGGGCTGGATATCGAAGTGACCCTCGACAGCAACGGCTTCACCGGCGAGGGCGATATTCACCTGTTCGGTGAAATGCTCAACCGCTTCTTTGCGCTGTATGCGGACATGAACCAGTTCAACCAGCTCACCCTCATTATTCAGCCAGAAGGAAAATGCATCCGGTGGAAAGAGAATCACAGTCCACGCCTGCCCGGCTGATAACACAGCTGGGTGACCGGCTGCCGTATATCAACTTTTACCGCTTCTGCCAGTTGCTGGAGCAGAGCCAGCCGGATAAACCGGTCACCGGCAGTACCTGGCAGGTACGTCATGAACCGGTGCGTTTTCGGCCACATCCGGGGATGGGCTTTCCGGCATCTGAAATCAAAGAGATTGAGCAGTCTGAGCATTCGCATCTGCCGCCGACGGTGCGCATCACCTTTATGGGACTTTACGGCGTGGAGTCCCCGCTGCCGACGCACTATATCGATGACATCACCCAGCACCGCGAAGGCTATGACGCCACGGCGGATTTCCTCGATATCTTCAACCACCGGCTGATTGCCCAGTACTACCGCATATGGCGCAAATACTCTTATCCGGCGAGCTTCGAAGCCGGCGGTAAGGACAACATCTCGCAGTATCTGCTGGGCCTGGCAGGCCTTGGTATTGACGGCTGCACGGACAGCATCGCCGCCCCGGCTTCGCGCTTTCTGGCGCTGCTGCCGGTCATGTTGCTGCCGGGGCGTACCGCAGAAGGCATGGCCTCGCTGGTGCGCCTGCTGGCACCCAATACGCAGGTAAAAATCTGGCACCACGATAAGCGCCGTGTGCCGCTGAAGAAGCCCCTGACCATGAGCGTCAGCCAGTCCGTCACGCTGACAAACCGTCCGGTGATGGGCAGCTATGCCTCCGACGTGAACAGCCAGGTGCTGATGCGCCTGACGACCAGGGCCCCGGCTGAAGTACAGGGCTGGCTACCGGGCGGGGAGCTTCACACGGATTTAATGGCGTTGCTGCATGTGTACCTTGGGTCACGGCTCGATGTCCGCCTGCAGTTGTGTGTTGACCGCAGCCTGCTGCCGGACGCGACCATGAGCACTCAACCCAAAGCGGGTGCAGTGCAACTGGGCCGCACCGCCGTGATGCGGCCGTTGAATGCGGCGAACACAGTCACGCACCCCAAAACTATAACCATCAGTCTGGGCCGCTATGAGCGGGTACAGGAAAATATTCACCACAGGGAGACCGATGAAGATGGCGATTATCGCTGGTAAATTTCCTCAGATTGCGCTGGCCGCCGGTATCACACTGATACTGGCGGGCTGTGGTCTGACGCAAAAAGTGACAGACGGCACCGTTGCCGTGACCAAATCGATTTTTTTTAAGCAGATAAAGACCCTGCATCTGGATATTCGCGCCCGCGAGGCCGTCAACAGCAATGCCGGCGGCGTGGCATTGTCCACGGTGGTGCGTATTTATCAGCTTAAAGACCGTAAGACCTTCGACAGCACCGACTATCCGTCACTGTTTAAGGCTGACAGCCAGGCGATTAAAGCAGATCTGGTGGCGGAGAGAGATATTCGCCTGCAGCCGGGCGGGGCGGTAACGGTCGATATGTCGATGGAGGAAAGCGCCCAATATGTGGCAGTGGCCGGGATGTTTATGTCACCGGACCAGGCAAACAACACCTGGCGCCTGGTGCTGAGTCGTGATGATCTCGATCCGGATAAAGCTCGCGTCATAGAGGCAGGTGATAACCGGTTAACGCTGATGCCGATTAAGGATCAATGAGATGTCGCGTCCTTCATTATATGAAACGCTCTACGGCAACTTTACCGGAGGTCTCGATCTCCACCAGGTAAGCGAGCAGAACCAGGTGATTTTATCGGTGCTCGACAACATGCAGCGCATCCTCAACTGCCGTGCCGGCACGCTGGCGCATCTGCCGGACTATGGCCTACCCGATATGACCAAAATATTGCAGGGCATGCCGGGTAGCGCGCATCAGTTGCTGAAGACGTTCTCCGACGTGTTGCTCAAATATGAGCCGCGCCTGAAAAATATCAACGTCATCCTGCTCGAACAGCATATCCCCGGCGAGTTGCGCTATGCCATTGATGCTGAGCTCAGGGGTATTGGCCTGGTGCGCTATGGCACTGAGTTTATGCCCGAGGGACGGGTCCTGCTGAAGCATCTGAAGCAGCAGCAGTATATCGAGACCACAACCCGTCTGTAAGGCCAGATAAAAGCATGTCAGTAAAATCACGGTTTCTCGAAAAATTGCAGACCAGCCAGTCTGCTACGGCTTCATCTGTCAGCAAGACTCAGGCTGATATTGCAGAGTTTCGCCTGTGAATGGGGCAGCTTCAGGAGCAGATGGACACGTGGCTGGAGGGACTGCACTGACCGTGGAACCGTTCACAATATCCGTCACAGACCGGCTGGTGGAGAGCGGGACTTTTGATATTGCCGGTACCGTTCTGCGTTACCACGACCGATGCGTAAAATTTATACCGGTATTTTTGTATGGGGGAGTCTGAGTCAGTCTGAACGATTCTGTTCCGGATAGGGTTCTTCATCTTCAGAAGTCAGCAATCAGTTAAAGTCTTCCACTTCCAGCCGAAAAACGCAGACGGAAAAGATAACTACGGCAATTAAACAGAAAAGGCAAAGCGTTACAGAAAACGACGAACCGGTCACTACGCCACCCCGGCAACCTGGATGTGCTTCTCTATATATGGCCAGCAAGCCCGGATACACCCTATTACCGATTTGCTCAGGGAAGCAGTATTAATCCTCTTGCCCGTTATTCAGATTAAATAATCAGGATTAAAAGAAGAAAGGGAATAAATAAAACATGGCACGGAGAAAAAAAGATGACAATGCGGCGGGTATTATCCTGGTTATTGTTGGCGTTATTGTCTGGGGAATTTATGTTGCGGTAAGCGCATTAATTAACCTTAATGAGCGATTTATTGAATCTGCCTCGAATCCGGCCGGAATCGTCGGTCTGTTCTTTGGCTTACTGATAGCTGTTGCATTGATAACGCGGGGATTCATTTACCGGGGATTCCGGAAGAAAACAGCGGAACCCGGACAGGCCGCGTCGGACCTGGCAGGAGCAACCGGATGACTCTGCATAAAACCTTAAAAACCGGTGGTGACCCGCGCACGCTACCGGATTATACCGCCCTGCGTGATGAACTGAGTAAGCTGACCCATCCGGCTCGCCCGGATGTGAACTGGCATTATGTTGAGAAACTTTGCCTCTCACTGTTTGAACAGAACGGTGTGGAGTTACAGACGACGGCCTGGTATACGCTTGCGCGTACACAACTGGCTGGCTTATTCGGACTCAATGAAGGGCTGACGATACTGGAGGCTCTGATAAGTCATCAGTGGGGGGCGTTGTGGCCTCAGGCAGTCCATGCCCGCATGGAAATCCTCAGCAGTCTGAGTCATCGCCTGCAGCAACGGATGCGCTCGCTTCCGCTGAATTACAGCGACCTTACCCAGTTGTATCGGGCGGAGCAACGGCTTACAGGTCTGGGAGAGGTATTGCAGCGGCTGGAGCTAAAACATCTCAGTCATCTCGATACGTTGCGTACCCTGATGTATAACAGTGCCGTCCGGCTGGAAAACAGTGATGGCATAACCAGCACCGGGTCGAATATTCAGCCGGGTATCGTGTTGCCTGCCACCGTGATGAAGGATGCAGCCACCACCACGAGGGGCATTACGGGTAGTCCTGCTGATTCGCCAGACAGTGCAGTTAAGTGGGTGTATGTCGCGCAACCGGAACAGCAGCCAAACATAGACGTGCTGGCAGCTATGCCTGCCCCGGTAAAAAAGTGGAAATCCTTCGTCGCCGGGATGTGTACCATGCTGGTGGTAAGTTTAGCAACAATATGGGGCTGGCACTCTCTTCTCCGGCCTGACCCGCTACAGACTCAGCTTGCTGCTTCACTGGCACCGTTGCCTGAACCTCTCTCTCCTGAAGAGCTGGATATATTGCGTCAGCAATCTCTGTCATCACAAACAGGGATAGCACAAACACAACAACAGCTTGCCCGACTGGATAAATTGCCTCCTGACTGGAATATTGCATACAGCAGAAAACTCATCGAACAGGCTCAGGCGTTGTGGCCGGAGCAGGCTAAGCCTTTAATACAAAAGTGGCAGCAACAAATTAATTCTTCCGCATTACCGACAAAACAACTCAATGGCTGGTTTCAGGGAATGACAACGTTACAAAAACTAAGTGATCGCCTGAACGGGCTTGATGAGCAGAAGGGCAAATACATGACGGTCAGCGAACTGAAGTCCGTTATATTTTCTATCCGACAGTCTTTTAACCAGTCCATACCAGCTGAAGAGCAACTGCGTGTACTGTCAGAAAATGCTGCTGGAATTCCGTTACCAGCCGCTGCCAGGTCTCAACTGGAGATGCATCTGAAACAACTGGCTGTCCGCTATGCTGAAATAAAACAGAATGCATCAGAGTAAAAGCGGTGCTAAAAAAGTGATTATTAGGGGGTCTGGTGAATCTGGTCGATGTCAGGAGAGGTGTATCTGGTGTCCCCTGCAGAAATCGAACTGGTGTTTAAGTTGCTGATTTTAAAGTATTTAATTGAAGTTAAACTTTTTATACCATCATAAATACCAACACTCAAAAATAACCTTAAAAACTGTTGTGAGACACTTAAAAAAGCGTCTTAATTATACTCAATTTTATCAGCCGTTGTTACTGTTTCACAGCTTGTTGATTGAAGAGCTGGTTCAAGGTGATGATGAGCTGACTTCTACATTGAGCTATAAAAACACAAATGTAAGGCCTCGGTATGGATACGGTTCAGATCTACAAAGAGCTACAGGCTTGGTTTAACTACGACAACTATGTTGATGTTGAGTCTTGCACTTTGAAAGGTTTACATAAGGAGTTACAGGTCAGAAAGAACATCCTCGATTCAATTGAGTTTTTTGGAGAAGGGGATGTTTATTTTGACCAGATCCTTGCAGGTAAGCCTTTAATCAGTAAAACGTTTGATAGCAACACTCATCTGACGGAAAGCCAAACTCACATACGACAAATCACCTTCAATCATGTTGAAGCACTCAAAAGATCTCTTGGGATGTTCTCTCAGGAATCGTTTGTCAAAGGAACTGATCAACTTAAGAAAGAGGTTAAAGAGCAGCCACTCACTCAAAGTATGAGAACCGTTTTTCTGGGAACCAATGAAAGCCGTGTATACACCTACTTTGACCTCGAAAGCTCATCAGATGAAGAAATCATAGGCTCGCTTCGTGCGCTACTTCCTGTGTGGAGGAAAGAGTATGGAATCAAGGGCAGGAAGCAAGAGGCTTTCGGTCTGGGAAAGATTCTAAAGTTGGTTGACTACCGTATCCTTCCAATGATTGATCTACTCATGTGGGCTAAGTTAAATGATGTCTCTCTTTCAAACACCATCCTTTCCAGAGTGCTTTATCCTAAGCTCACAGATGAAGTTAGAGGAGATGAGCAACTAAAGGACACAGATCGTCCAATAGCTGAAAAAGCATTGTCAGGTGAGACCTGTAATAATATTGAGAGTTTCATCAACAAGAATCGGCATCTAATGGAGAGTAAAATAGCTCAGCTGAGAACATTGTAATAGGGTAAATTATTTGATAAAAAAAGGCGGTTTTTTGATTTTGTCATTATAAAATATAAGGTGTGGTTTAATTTATTAATCTTACTGGAGATGGTTAGGATGTGCTAAATTATAGTTTTAACGAGGTTTTATAAATGGAAGGCAAATTTATTCACTATCTAATTTGCCTTTTAGTCTGATTTGATTAAATAAACTATCCGTTTATTGTGTGTAGGGAGGGGCTAAAAAAATTATAAATAGCATCTAAGTTTTGGAAAGGTTTGCTTTTATCGATATCCAAATTTTCATTTATGTTTTCTGTGTTAGAGATCACTTTAAGCAATTTGTCATTTTGAACCTTTTGCATGTGTGATTTATTAGGCGAGAATTTGAAAGCAAAATCCCTACTGGATGATTTAATCATATCCTCAAGGCCATGATCAAAGCTCTCTTGAGTTACTTTTGGTCGATGTGGATGAGGAGTTCTTATTACTGTAGATGTGAAATTCATCTCAGTGTATAACCAGGGTGAGTAAGTCCCATCACTATCATTATTACTTGCATTAAGTGAATTCTGAGTGTTTAAGAACCAACAGCTATCACTTTTGAAAATACCATCAGTTAGAGCATTAATTAACACTATATAAAAGTTACTTGCTACCCTCATGCTTCTTTTATAGTCAAGATAGTTTGAATTATCATCACACTTACTGTGCAAATGATTAATGTCACTAATAGCTTTATCAACAAATCCCCAGAATTTTGAATCAATAAAACTTTTAATTCCATACTTTTCATACAATCTGTTAGCTATATAGATAGCTTTCTTTTCATCTTTGTGACTATGAGAAATGAAAATATGGCACCCTGTATCTGGAAACCAATTTTCCAAAAACTCCTTGTGATCTATAATTGCTACTTCTTTACCGTCAATCGCCTGTGTGGTTATTATTTCCTTAAGTTTGAGTTCAATGCCATCTGTCTCATATATTAACTCTTCGTTTTCAATCTGGTAGTTTTCAACTTCAATATCATAACAATTTAACATTATTGTAAACATCCTCTTGCTATCAAGTAACTAAAGATAATTAGTGAGCTGTAAAAAGGTAATACGCTTATTGAAATGTAAGCATTTAACATGTTGGCGTTGACGTTTTCAGTAGATATGATTGTAAGATTTTGTTTTACGTTTAAATCTGAAATTCCACTTACTTTGTTATTGTACTCGTTACGAAATAGTCTTTCTTGCTTGAGGTAGTAAGCATCTAAAATACTGAAGAGTATATTTAGAAAAATAATTAATAACCATAACTGAGTGAGATAGTCATTACCAGATTCTTTTTTTGAAACAGCTAAAATCACACCAGTTAAAGACATGCTCCACCCTTTTAGAAAAAGGGAATTTGCTGCCATTCTTTTTATTATTTCCTGTAAATACCCTAAAGCTGCAATTAAAGATGTTTCAGACATAATAGACTCCGTTAAACGTGTTGTGGCCTAAAGAGGTTAATTAACTTATGTGTTAATAGTTAAGAATATGAAAACATATTATCACTCTATCCCTATGATTTTTTTCAATATTAATAGATTCTAAGTAATAGTTTGGCATTGATAGCAGTTAAAATCCATAATTTTTGTTTATAAAATTAGTTTTTCAAGGGGCTGTCGGAGTAGCGAAAGCGATAGTTATGCACTAGGAATGCTAAATTGTTAATCAAAAGGTTTTTTCTCTTGTCAAGAGTCTCCGCGAAAAATTTTATTAACCTATAAAGTATGCTAAGAAATTTCAGATAAAAAAAAATGTCCACCAAATCCCTTCAAAGCCTTTTCCCGTCTACTTAGTATCAACTCATCGACAAGACGAGGAGATACAATCATGAACACATCTATTAAACAAACCACACGACTCATCCGCTTACCAGAAGTCATGCATAAAACAGGTTACAAGAAAGCATGGATTTACCGATTGATTTCTGAAAATAAATTCCCTAAACCTATCAAACTGGGCGCAAGGTCAGTAGCTTTCATTGAGATTGAAGTCGATGAGTGGATTTCTGACACCATTAGCAATTCGAGAACAGCTTCATAGTTAGGCTCCAGACGAACAACATCGACAATGTGGGGACAATATGGAAATCAAAGAATTCCTAAATATTGGGAATCTTTCAAGGCTGGTGAGTCAAAAAAGCTTTGATAAGATTTTTAATGCTGAAGCTATCAGGTTATTACCTGTTGATGCATTGAGTATAAAATCTGTGGCATGTTTGAGCTATTACCTCGAAGATAGTGAATACAATCCATTCCAATTTTTACCTGAGTTAAATGAAGATAGTCGAAACTATATCTATGAAACCATAATGTCAGTGGTCAAATGTAATGAGTTACTCAGAGGGTTATCAAAGAAAATCACACAGAATGAAATTAATATCGCTGTAGAAAAGACTGAAAAAGGCGAAGATCATGTATTGCTCAGTAGCTTAAGTGTGCCAAAAGGGATGCTGGACCATTATGTGAAAACAATGCCATGTCTTCTCCCAGATGAAGATTCATTTATGACAGATGACATTAATCTTCTCAAGCTAAGCACTGAAGATATAAGTAAAATTTTGCTATGTGACATGTTGGAAAGAGGATCATTGATAATTCATATGGGAGATGAACTCCGCAGTAAAGCTAAAGCTATTCAAGAGGAATACTGGAATCAGGTGGAAGATATTTACTATGGGAGAGCGGCAAGATGAATATTTATTTAAAATCTCATGATTTAAAAAATGTAAAGTTTTAACATCAAAAAACATAAAAACTTAACAGAATACTTTCCAAATTAGTTTTTGGCGGCGCTGTATTACTTATGCAATAAGGCTTTATTGGTTTTTCTTCTTGAATCGGGTATGACTACCTCTAACTAGCCGTACTGGTTTCTTTCACGTGAAAGAAATTTTTTTAAGTATCTAAATGGATTATAAATAAACACAAAAATAACAAAATAAAATTGCAAAGTTTAAATCGATAAAATAATGATAAGCCGTAGTGATAACTAAATGTAAAGTTTTCGGAGGGTTATTATAATGTCGTTCAAAATAAAAAAATTTGTCATGAGTAATGGAGAAAGAGGCTGCTTGATTCTCAACAAAGAAACACTGCTACCAGTTTACTATCAGAACCTTTATCTCACAACTAATGTCAGGAACAGAAGTGCGACTGCATCAACGATGGAGGTAGTCGCAACGAATCTACTTATCCTTAGCAATTTTATGAAAAGCATGGACATTAAAATCATTGATAGGATTGAAAGCAAGCGGTTCCTAAGTGTAGCCGAAGTAGATGACCTGATACGGTATGCAAAGCAAAGATTCGATCAACAAAAAATTACGAATGTAAGATTACTAAAAGGAAAGCAGATTGCTACAAGAACTTTTAGTTACAGAATACTCGTTTTTTCAAATTACCTAAAATGGTTGTGCGGATTGATTCATTCTATGAAGGGAATCCATGCCAGATATGAAATCGATACTTTCATAGAAAATTTGAGAGCACATCTCCCACGAAATAAATCACACAGCATGAACGACAGAAAAGACAAATCATTGAATGAAGAACAAATAAAAACTCTGTTTAAGCTGTTGGAAGTCGAAGGGAGCCAAAACCCCTTTCAGAAGGAGGTTCAGGGAAGGAACAGGCTCATTTTTACCTTGCTACTGAATTGTGGGTTGAGAGCAGGTGAATTACTAAATCTTAAAGTAAATGATCTAAATCTTATAAATAACACACTGAGTATCTTCAGAAGACATGACTGCATTGAAGACCGGAGGCTGAATCAACCATTAGTTAAAACTGGCGAAAGGATAATCCCATTATCAGACGAGTTAGTGATGGAGATCTTCGATTACATACAAACTTGTAGAAGTAAAATCACTAAAAAGAAAAAACATGACTTCCTGTTTGTAACTCACAGCGCAGGAAAAACGGCAGGAGAACCATTATCTGTTTCAGCATATGAGAAAATAATTTCAACCATTAAAAAAGCAAGCCCGGAATTAAAGAATTTATCGGGGCATAGATTGAGGCATTCATGGAACTATTTCTATTCAAATGAAATTGATGGTTCAAATTTGGAAATCAGTCGTAAATCAGGATTGAGATGCTATCTCATGGGGTGGTCAAAAGACTCTAAAATGTCTGAAAACTATAATTTCAAACATATATCAGAAAAAGAAAAAGAAGTTATTGGAAGAGTTTATGAATCTTTGAAAAAGATAACTGAGGGTCAATATAATGGAAACATGTAATCTAAGAAATGAGAATCTGATTTTTGCAACGATGCAGGAGTATAGCTTCAAGCTTTCTGATATCAAATGGCAATTAGATAAAGAGACTTGTATTTTCCCACATAAGATTGCCGACAAAATGCCAAAGTCAATGCGTATTGGTTACCTTACTACCTTGGCTTACTTTTCGGCTGAATACAGTGCAGGTTACACAAAAAACATAAACCAGATTTTTAGTCAATGGTTAGGGATGATAGACCTTAAGACGATAGATGCAAATGCGGTTTATCAATTTAATGTTAATTTAGGCCCTGAGAAAAACTACAAACTAAACTCTATAAAGAAGTTTCTAACGAAGTGGAAAAAGCTCGGTTATGTAGGAGTTGAAACCTCAGCTTTAACAATGCTGGAAAAAATAAAAGTTAAAACTAATTTGACAGGAGAAGCCGTCAAACGAAGAGATCCAAATAGTGGACCGCTAACTGGAGAAGAACTGCAAATCGTTCTTGAGAGTATCAGCAACTTGTTGAAAGAAGATAAAATTCCCATTTATCTTTATTGCTATGTCATTCTTTTAGCAACAACGGGAAGGAGGCCATTACAGTTAACATCCTTAAAAGAAAAAGATCTCATCAGAACGGGAGAAGGTTGCTTTCTAAACATACCGAAAGTAAAACAAAGGAAGGACTTTAGAAGTGAGTTTAGCTTGGTAAGTATCGATGACTGCCTTTATGAGAAACTAACAACCTTGATTGATATGAATAAAAAACATATTGAAGATGGTGTTGGGCAGAGTATTGGTCATATAAAAAATGAATTACCTATATTCATGGACTACAAAAAACCCGTATCAATTCAGTCTGGTCAAAGTTTAGAAACCATCATGGCAACTGATTTTTTACATATGAAGAATTCATTTATATCTAAAGAATTAAATAAAATCACCACTAAATTTAATATCCAGTCCTCAAGAACCCAAAATCCTATAAGTCTGAATGCCAGACGATTTAGGTATACCCTTGGATCTCGTTTAGCAAAGGAAGGAGCCTCAGTTGAAGTGATCGCTAAAGCTTTAGACCATAAATCTATTAACTCATCAGGGATATACGTAAAAAATAGCCCAGATAATGTTCACGATATCGATATGAAACTTCATTCATTTTTTGAACCTCTATCGAAGATATTTCAGGGTAGCGATAGCACACAGAACAAGAAGCTCTTTACAGAATATGTTTTAAATTCTTTTGGATTCATAGATTGTAAACACGAACACATAGAGTGTTTTACCTGCAAAAACTTTAGAGCATGGAGTTCTAAATGACCAACGTGATTTTATTTGAGCCAATCAATGCTAACAACCCAAATTTAAATGTTGAGGATTTTATTAAATTTTGCAAGGGTAATGTTTTCAACTCTAAGTTAGCCAGTGCATGGGAAAACAATATATGGAAGGGATGTTACAGATTCAACAAATTTGACATGAAAAATAATCGAAATAGCAAAGATAGATTAGATGATAGCTTCATTGATTTTGCTAAGGCTTATATGTTTCATATTCACTCGTTTAACAAGTCAAAGTTAAACCAGAATGCTTTGGCAATGTTGAAGATCGTTGAATTTGTGTTATTGAAATCATACGGTGAAGCTAATGTAGTCAAGTGTAATAATAACATTTTTGATGAGTGTGTAAGAGTAGCAACGGCTAAATATACAAAATTACAAGCAGTTGGAATTGGTAAGGAACTTGAGAAACTATGTTCATTTTTGAGTGAAAACAGAATGACAATCTCATCATACTTTTTTTGGGTAAATCCGTTAAGGCATAAAATAACTCAAAGTTGGCAAGGTTATGAACCTTCGCTGGAAGGGCACTCAAAATTACCAGATATAAAGTCCGTCATAGCCATTGCGGAGATTTTCTCAAAAGATGAAAGCCAACTGTCTGTGAGGGACATTTTCATAACTTCTGTTCTTGCACTGCTGATGTGTGCACCAGGACGAATCTCGGAAATTTTAAGTCTTGCTGCGGATTGTGAGATTACAGAGCATGATGAGAACGGCATAGAACGATACGGTTTAAGGTTTTTTTCAGCGAAGGGGTATGCGGGAGACATTAAATGGATTCCTACAGTAATGGTCCCTGTAGCTAAAAAGGCCATAGCCCGGTTGAGAAAGTTGTCCACCCATCCAAGGTTTGTTGCAAAAACGATGGAAGGGAAGGTCCCTGAGTCATACAGACATGAACTCTTTACTAAAAAGCCTCAAAATTTTCCCTGGTATGATGAAGAAAAGAAAATCAAATATTCGAATGCTTTATGTCTGTTATTTGAAGGGCAACTATGTCAAAAAATAAACAAACATTTGGCACCTTTGTTCAGACCCACTGCTCAGTTTTTTAGATGTGATATTGATGCCTTTGCAAGTATCAAAGGCACTACAAACTTGTTTAAAAGACACGGTTATATTAACGATGACGGTAGCCCATATTCGCTAAGAACGCATCAGTTGAGACATTTACTAAATACTTTTTCCCAGATCAGCGGTATGGACGAGTTTAGCATAGCCAGATGGTCTGGAAGGAAGTTGGTCTCACAAAATGTTTCCTATGACCACCGATCACACTTACAAATGATCAAACTAATGAAAGATAAAACTTCAATTGGAGCCGGTAATAGTCATAGGAATAAAGAAATAGCTGTTATGGACATAACTGATTTCGATTTATTGAATGATGGAGCTGTGCTCGTCACTAAGCATGGCTACTGCAAGCACTCATATGTTTTTAAGCCTTGTAATTATTATCCCTTACAAGACTCTGGAACGGATGATTGCCAACTAAGCAGGATACACACTAAAATTCTTGAAAAAACCAATTTTGATAAAAATGATGGGAATGTTAATGCTGACAAATGGTATGAATTTCAAACCAAAATAATAAAAGGAGAGTAAATGGCTAAACATATTACTGGTTATGATGAAAAGTTGATAATGAAAGTTATTAATACCTGGAATGACGATGAGAAGCTGACCTGGGAGGCTTTATGTGACGAGTTGATAAAGATTATTGGGAAGAGACCTTCAAGGCAATCTTTAAGTGGTCATGTTAAAATTGCGGATTGTTTTAATTCAAAAAAGAAGCTTCTCAAGTCTGGTGTGAAAGAAACATGTGCGGTTAAACCTGCTAATTTAAAAATTGCTTGTCAGAGAATAAAAAGACTCGAAACTGAAAACGAAGCCTTGATAGCATTGAATAACAAATATTTAGAGCAGTTTAAGATATGGCTATATAATTCTCATTTAAAACAAATGACAGCCGAAGAGCTTAATCGTCCTTTGCCTAAAAAAGATATTCAAATGGAAGTTGATAGGTTTTAACTATTGACATGATTAAATATTATGATATTTCTTTAAGTGTCAGGATGACATTCACAACAGCAAGGATGCTACTATGAATAAATTAAACAGATATTTGCCAGATCAGAAATTTTTGATACTCCTCAATCGCTTCATTCTTAGATACGATGAATCAGACTGTAATAAAGAAAAAATCGTAAAAGATGCCTATCTGTTCTGTGTAGGATACTTCTTGAAGTATCAGCAAGAATATCAGAATCCCTATCTGAAGGGGCCAAGCAACATTATTGCAGTTTTGAGTTCGGCTTTGCTCAGTCCAAACTTCTATACAATACCTTCAACAGTCAGTCTCGAACGAGTGCTGTATTTCTACAAGTTTATTATTGAATACATTATCTGGAATGAGTATGAAGTTGAAAGAATATTTGCTACTCAAAAACAGAGCTTTACGCCTTCACCAGAGCTTAAAGTGGATGGTTTCAAAATGAAGAAAAGAGTTTAGGATATACTTTTTATTCAGTATGGCGATACAATAACTATGCCATATGACCTTTACACTTAACTTAGGGCGAGTGTTCTGCGAATGGATCATATGGCATCTCAGCTTTGATGTATGATATATTTTTTTTTATCTTATGGCGTTTCAGGGTGATGAAATGAATGATTTTGAGAAAAAACTCCTCCAGAATGGATTCTCGGCGAAGGATATCCGCAAGCTTAATGAAATTCTTACCCGAGATGAGAACAAATCAGATACACTTCAGTCTCTCATTCAGGAGCTGAGCAAGCGCTTTTGGGCCGGTATAATTTCCATGCTCATAATTTTATCAGTTTTCATTTATGGTATATCGAAAGGGCATAAAGAAAGCCTGATTTCTTATGCAATCGTCCTTATCATCGGCGCCATAATCGTTTACTTTGTCATACCAATGAATCTTGCTTGGAAAGCACACAGGTTTGCAGGTAAGAGCAAAAGTTAGTTTCCATTTTTATTGTGGTTCATCTGATAGAGGTTCACACCTATAGCGCTACCTTTCCAGATTGCTGTTGCACCTTTTATAGACAAGTCTTGTTTGCTCATCATCTGCACTTGGCGATAGTAATCAGTAGGGAGATACTTGAATATTCTCCAAGCCTCGGGTTTCAAAGTTAATTTGAAAATTCCGTAGTAAGATGTAGTAAGATCAACCACTTGGTATGCAAGCAGACCCAAGCGTTTATCAAACCCAAAAAACTCAGCTACATCCTCATAAGCTTCAATCACCGGATTGGAAGGGTTCGAAACTCCTCTTAGCTTGTCTATGCTTTCCACCATTGAGCCTGCACCATTAGCAATCATTGCAGAACCAGCAACAACACCGATAACATTGCCACTGAACAGCGATCCAGCAAACAAGCCTACACCAGCCGCTAACTGAACAGTCCCAAGAACAACTCCTATTCCGTCGATGACATAGCCAATGACCTTTTCATGGTCATGGTAAAACTTCACAGAAGACGATACTAGGGCTTCTCCTGTTCTGAGCATCCGGTCCTGAATCTTTAAGTTTTGGGCTTCTTGCTTAAGATTTTGGATGCAATCCTGACACTTATCATCCGAGGTAGAAGTGCGAATGGTCTGGATCTGCAAGCGGGAGAACTCTCTTATTTCATCCTGAAACTTTACACGGACAAGCGCATCCTTGAGATGGAACTGGGAGAGGGATGTAGCAACATTAACTAAGTGATTAGCTTCAAGACTTGCCATGCTCAGAAAGTAGTTTAATTGCCTGTTCCTGTCCCAATAGTTATCCATACAGCATCCTTAAAGATATGAGTATCAGCACTGCAAAATTTAAACCTAACTTCCTCATATGATAAGAAATTTTTCATTATCATAATAAAGCAAGAAAAACCCTTTAACTACCTGATTTTAATGTAATTATTATTTTTAGCAATAATTTTTACCCGCATTAATCTCACCATTATGAGAGCATTATGTGAAGAAAATTTCGTGTAAATCTGCACGGAAAATTGTAAAGTATTATGTCTTGCACGACAGAAGGCTTGCTAACAATTACTCATATAGATAGTTATATTCTTTCTTTTATTTAAGTCTGCATAACCAGCGAAAGTCAGTTAATCAAAATTAAAATCAAACTTTGAGGCATAAAGGAATGTATCTTAAAAGTATCAAAATAAACAATTTCAGAAAATTTGGTAGCAAAGATAACTTAATAGGCTTTGTAAAAGCTAATTCAGGAGACAATAAGGAATCACCAGTTGCTTCATCAACCACTTTAATAGTAGGTAAAAATAATGCAGGTAAAACTACTATAACTAAAGCACTAGAGTTTATTGTTGATGAAGGAGATAAGTTAGTCGGCTCATATTTTAATTTTGATTACTTAAATGGTTTGTTGAATGATTATATAGAAGGTGACTACAGTGAAACCCCAGAATTAAGCTTTGTTTTAGAGGTGATTCTTGATAATCGTGATCAAGATTTAGCGACTAACTTTGGGGAATTTATTACTATTAGTGACAGCGAAGATGTTAAAAAAACGCAGTCAGCTATAGTTAAAATATTTTATGTTGTTAAAGACAAGGATTTGTTTGAAGTTGACATAAAAAAAGGGATTGACTTTCTTACTCTGAAAAAAAAGGATAGAGTTTCAAAATTAAAATATTTAGTGGACAAGATATCAGAGACCCAATTCAGACGAGTAGTAAAAGGATTAAACGGTAGGGGAGAGAAAAGCATTAAGCTAAAAGATATAATTGATCTTAAGGTTATATCGGCTTCAAATAATATTCATGATAAAAGGTTGCTGGCTAAATCTTTTAATAAAATAATTAGGTATATGTACGAAGTAAACGATAGAAGTTTACAGAGTATTAATAGTTTAGTTGAAAAAAATAATAGTAGATTGACTGGTAAAATTAGAAGAAATCATCAGAAGGGGATTCAATCGGTCTTGGAAAAAATCGTCTCTGAAAACGCATTGGCTTTCTCTTTAAGAGCTGATCTTACCTTCGATAAATTAATGACCGATCTTGTCACTTATGAATACATAGACGGTGAACATCACGTGCCAGAAGGGCAATTCGGTTTAGGTTATACTAACCTGATCAATATACTTAGCGAAATTATTGATTTTTCTTATAGATGCAAATATATGAAAAAGCAAAGTAAAGTTCAGGTTTTATGTATTGAAGAACCTGAACTTTTTATGCATCCACAAATGCAAGTTAATTTCATTCGTCATATAGAAGAAGCACTTTTTGCAATATTAAAACTATCAAGCAGAGATTTTGCCAATTTAAAAACTCAAATTGTTATCACTACACATTCATCACATATACTGAATAGTGTGATCCAAGAGAGTTGCTCATTTGACGAAGTTAATTATACATATCCAGAAAAAGGGCTTAGCAAAAATATTATAATTAAAGACTCTGATATTGCTATGGGTAAGAGTGAGAAAGATTATTTTCAGTTCATAAAAAAACATATAAAGCATCAAGTGCCAGAATTGTTTTTTTCTGATGCTATCATATTAGTTGAAGGGATTACCGAGGAAAGACTTGTTAACTTTTTCATAGAAAAGGATGTTACTCTTAGGAGAAAAAAGATATCGGTATTTAGAATAGATGGTGCTCACGGCAGTGTTTACATAAAATTGTTGAATGCTCTACGAATACCTTCATTAATTATTACTGATATTGATTTCCAAAGAGAAAAGGAATCCTTATATAAAGAAGTTGAAGTGCAAGAGAATAAGAAAATTAAAATCCCTCTGTATCCGCAACTCGAAACAATTGATGAAACTACACTGACAACTAATAAAACACTCACTTTCATTCATAAAAGCTCAAAAGTAAATACCTTCCATAAATATTTCATAAAAGAAAATGTAAGGGTTTCATATCAAATTGAACCTGTTGAAATTTACTCTTCAGAGACCCTGTTAAGTAAATATTATGCTACTAGTTTTGAAGAGGCACTAATTTTAGAGAATTATAACAATCCTCTTTTTATAGAAATTTTAAAAACAGTTATCCCTTCTGTAATGGATGAATTGCTGGGTGGGGAAAACGTAGATGAAAATGTTTTATTCAAACACTCTTACAGGTTACAAAAGAATTTATCCGAAAGTAAAAGTAAGTTTAGTAACTCAATTATCTACTCATTGATTAAGTCGGCAGAAAGTTCAGAAGATCAATTAAAAATACCAAAGTATATTAAAGAAGGAATTGATTGGCTTTCAAATTACAAGTTCGCTGACGAGGTTGAATTATGATGTATGAAGAGTCTCAGGATGTTCTTATAGAAGAAGTCAAGGTCTTTGATACCTTGCTTGGATATGTTAATGACAGAAAGCCATTTTATTTTCTCTCTGGTGCTGGTAGTGGCAAGACACATGCTTTGATAAGTTTAATAAAGAAAATAATGCATGATAAAAAATCGCAATTAGCATTATCGCGTCAGAAAATATTATGTATCACCTATACTAATAATGCTAAAGATGAAATTATCAGCAGGCTGGGTGAAAATGACTTAGTTTATGTGTCTACAATTCATAATTTTTTATGGGACATGATTCAACATCATATGGATGCTCTTGTTGTAATTCATGTTACATACTTGACTGATTTAATAAAAAAAAATGAAAGTGAGTTATTTTATGATGAGAATGACAAACCTGCATATCAAGTTTATAGGGGGTTAAATCAAGCTGAAATAGAAGCAATTACAGACTTTATTTTGGAAGATAATGAATCTTACTATAAAATGCAAGAACTTAATGCTGGGGATTTTTGGCAAATATTAAATGATGAACTTGGCGAAGATTTGGGTAAAAAATTAAAAACAAACAAATCTCATGTGCTTAAAATATTTTCATGTATTAGAAGGATCTATAATTATAAAAACTGTTTAAAAAACATTGCTGAAGGCGTTAGAGGTTATGACTTTATAGAATACAATATAAGAAATGCAGAATGTCTTTATAAGAATAGAATTGGCCATGATACGCTTTTACTTTATTCATATAAATTAATGGAAAACTATCCTTACTTTGCGAATATTCTTATCGACAAATTTCCGTATACCTTTGTTGATGAATATCAAGATACACATGATAATGTCGTTGCTTTTTTCAAATTAATTATAGAACGTTTGAAGCCAAGTGATTCTCAATATTTAATTGGATTATTTGGAGATCCATCTCAAGAGATCTACAGTTCAGGTGGTCGAACTTCGTTTTTGACCCTCGATGAAGTTCATAAAAACATTAATAGAAGATCACATGATCAAATTATTGATTGTATAAATAAAATTAGAGGGGGGCATCAGCCTATAAAGCAAGTTTCTATTTTTAGAAATAAAAACCTTGGCAGTGTTAAATGTTATATTTATCCGATGTCAAAATGTAATAAATCAGATATTGAAGAAATAATTGATTCTTATCGGTCCGAATGGGATGTAAGTTTATCTAACCAAATGGCTTGTCTTGTGTCAAAAAATGAGATGCTTGCCGAAGTTTGTAATTTTTCAAACTTATATTCAAAAGTGAATGATTTGTTTGTTGCAGAAAACAAAAACAATTATAAAAAAGTCAATGATGAGTTTGTTGTGAACAATGTTGATAAATTTGGTTCTTTTGCTTCTATTATGTATTCTTATTGTAAGCCTGCTTACTTGTTAAAAGTAAAAAGCGATGCTCCAATAATTGAATTGTTTCCAAAGCTTTATTTGCAAGAATGCACAGTTAAAGATATTGGGATGGCAGTGCGTAAGTTGAATACATTGAGTTATTGCAGCTTGGAAGAGTACTTTGTAAACCTATATGAGTTGTTTAACACCACCAAAAATAAGAGAGTTAAATCTTTATTTCAGTCTCTTTTACCAATCGATTTTGATAGTGAAGACGTTTGGAAAGAAAAGTTAGTCAGATACTGTGGTTTGAGAAAGGTTAAGTTTGATGACGAAGTATTCCAGAATTTTTTAAAGGTTGACTTTGATGAGATGATTCATTGGATGAAATACATCAATTCCAATAAAACCGATAGTCCAGTGAATGTCATGACATGTCACTCGTCTAAGGGACTTGAGTATGAAAATGTAATTGTATTTTTAAACGATAAGATGAACAAAAAGCATACGTATTTCTCCAGTCTTCTAAATTCGGATTTAAATGTAGAGTTGTCTCCTGACTTAGAAGAAGTTAGAAGGCTCTTATATGTGTCAACATCAAGAGCTGTTAAAAACTTAAGAGTTGTTCTTTTTTCTGATAATGAACTTGAGAAAGATAGTATTCAGAAAATATTTAATGATTGTGTTTTTTTTAGTTAGTTTTATTTATAAAATGGAAACGATAAAGGATTATCATTTCCATTTATTTTGAAGTGTTTATTTATTAATTATTTTATCAAAGATTTTCATCCACCGCTTAAGCTGAAGCTCAGTATCCCGGATGCCTTCCTGTGAGTTGAAATCACCCTTTTGAGGAAAAAACATAACTCTCCATTCAGGATACTGCACATCGTCCACTGCGATGTAAAAGCCCGATTCTCTGAAATCATGGGTGCGGTCGAGTTCTTTGTTGATACCAGCTCGCTCTCTCGTAGTAGACAAATTGTATCGCCACTCTTTGATTGCTGAGAACGGATAGGTTTTTTGTTTGTTCTCTTCCTTGAGATGGATAAGTCCTCTTTGCTGGTCGAGCTTCATAAAAGTGGAACCAAATTCATGACTCCACATCCCGTCTTGCTCGCCAAAATGGTCTCTGGTGCTGGCGTTCAACTTCTTAATTCGGAATTTTTTGTAGGCAAACATCAAGAGCATGATGCTTGCGAAAATCCATACGATTGCAAGCTGGACCAACCCCTGAATTCCAGAGAAATAGAAAATGACAATTGGAAGTGCAATAGCAATCCATACCCGTTTCATCATAAGGAAGTTGGGCTGTTTTACTTCAGTTGTTGCTGTCATAGGTTCGTCCAAGGTTAGTTTCTCTGAATCGAAGGCGCACGTATGCATCAGCTTATTCTGCTGATAAATCAGTGAGCTAGGTGGTTTCTCTTGAAGTTACATTACGGCTAGTAAACAGGGTCTAGCAAATCATTTATACCGATCGATCGCTTTCTTTTGATAGTCAATGACTATCATGAATAGATAATTGATCAGTAATAACGATCGATCGTTTTTATCTATCAATCTGATTTGAAATGAAAATATTTGTTGTGTTTAGCTTAGGGAATGATTTTAACTATCTGAAAACTAGCCGTTTAAAAAGGTTTAAATTGCGGTTTTCTTGCCGAGTCTTGAGAATTTACCTCAGGAAACTCTGGTGTTTCAGAGTTGCCGGTTCGTATTGCTGTATAGATGACATTACTTTTGAGAGGATTGAGTATCGTTGAACTAACAGCTTTTAAACTGGCAACAAGCTCGTCGAGATAAGGTATCCATTGCAACCAGCGAGATCGGATATGTTCTCTGGAATTTGCAGTAAGGGGTATTGGTGTAGTTGTGGGAGGAACTTCAAGGGGATTCGAAACGTTTTCATTGTCGGCAATCGATTCAGGAGCAACAGCCTCTATTGGTTGAGTGACGGTGATTCGTTTACTCATGTTTGACCAACTGTATGCCTTACCGAGCTGTGATGCCTTAAAAGCGACTCCCTGATGCTCAAATGAAAAACCGTTCATCTTGCCAGTGGATGCGATGTTTGCTGTCGCTGATATGTTTTGCTTTTGTAATTCATATATGAAGTTTTCGATAGTGATGGTATCGAAGAAGGTAAGGATCGCATCTATAGCCTCTTGTATCACTTTCTTAGAAGCTTTCTCTCCGGTCCTTTCCTGCATCATCTTTTCGTTACGAGTGAGCTTCCTTTGCTTCTTGGGCGGTTCAGCAGGAGAGGGACCTTTCGTTTGAGTGAGTTTGTGGTCTCGCTCAACATCTTGGATTACACGGGTACTTATCAGATTCTCGTTCTTACCCAAGTAGAGCTGTCCATCTACTAAAACGTTTATACGGGAAGCAATGATGTGTATGTGCTGACCAGCTTTATCATTGTGTAGGACATAACAACGGAGATGAGTGTCACAGAAGCCCATTCTTTTCATGTAGTCGTCAGCAATGTTCCTCCATTGTTGAGTTGTGAGTGATTCACCAACAGGCAGACGAAGAGAGTTATGCCAAACGGGTTTCGTTACATCCTCTCTTAGCTTCTGTGTTTTAACGAACTCGGCGGTCAGCTCGTCTACAGTAATGCCTACAAGATTGCCACCAATCACCATTGGTGCAGTCATATGATGTGGAGCAGGGGCAAGCGCATACGAGATGATTCCTCGAAAGTTCTTACCCCTTTTAATTTTATTCATACCCTTCATCTTGGATGATCACTTTTCAAGAGTCAGCAAAGCATCTCTTACATGCAACAGCTTCACTTTTAAAGCACTTACTTCCTGGGATAGTGGCTGAGCATCTTCGCCTCTGCGAAGCAGGAACGAAGTAAGATCGTTCAGTTTCTGTAGGGAACCAGTAAGCTCCTGCCAGGCTTCTTTGTTGATTTCGGGAACAGAAGGGGGAAGTTGCTTGAGAGCTGAAGATCTCAGCCAACAGCTTTTGCTGAGCTGTCCTCTGGACTGGTTTACTTTGCTCAGCTCAACCTCATTTAATCTGACAGTCACTGAGTGTTTGCGAAGACGATTAGGGGGTGATTTTTTAACGGCAGGGTCATTGGTAAATGTAGAAGGGAACTCATCGTCAAAAATAATATTGTGTTCTTTCATATCAACTCCTTTTGATATTATTTCATTAATAGCATATCCATATGCTAACTATAATAAATACCACAAACGTCAATCGCGTCAATGGGTTGGGTTTGGTGTTTTTTTGCTTTGATCTTTCTTTTTCAACCGAAGGGCGGAAAAAGCAAGGCAACTCAAAGATGCGGAGCATCTATGAGTTAGCCCTTGCTTAAATAACAATTTCATTTTTTTAATTTAGAAGTTGTTATTTTATTTTCTGTCATAGTGTTTACGGGAAACATTATTTTGAAATCGCTGATGAGGTTTTCTCTAAAATCAAAGGCCTGATCTAATATGCTATTTTTACAAGCATCTAAAAAAAGACTATTTTTATATTCCGGTTCTAATTTATCTAATTTCATCGCCTCTACTTGAAAATCGAATTTTTCAAAATCTTCAATGCTAGAGTAATTAAATTCGTAGTCTTCAGAGCTATTAGACTCTAAACTTGAAAGTTTGAAGAGTAACAACGCGTCGGGGCTTTTAACTTGATTAAGTTCGTTTACTTTCATAATTCCTGAAGCACAGTCGAAAAATGTCTTAACTACTTTTTTCGCTTGTTTGTCATAAATCATATAGACACTTACGAAACCTGAAGGGCATAAACTCTCTTCTTTAAAAATATTTAGTATAGTAGGAGGAAATGGAAGGAAAAAATCGGGTATGCAAACTCGTAAAAGGACAAAATGATTAGCAGACATATAGTTCTCACATATATAAGTTTAGGAGCAATAATAATAGACTCTTTGCAATCAATTATCAAACAAAGTTTAAAGTATTGACTTTTTTTTGTTGTCTGTTAATTAGATTTAAAAAGGGAAAATATTATGATATTAGAGAGTGAATGCAATTCTCAGATTACAGATCTTATAAAGAAACTAATCAAAGTAAATTCGCATAATAAAATATACTTGAATAATCAAGATGCTATTTACTTGAATAATACTAAATATATGGTTATAAGGTCATGTAATTTGGATCTAAATAGAGATTTTTTTGGTGATAACTTTGAATTAATCAAAAGAATTATTTCGCTTAAAAAAGAACTCAATATAGAAGAACTCTATTTTGAGTTTTTTAAAAATGGAAGCTATGTGATTAAATGCCCCAAAAAAAACGAAGCATTAAAATTGAAGTATCTTCATGAAATAGAGAATGATTGTTTTATCAATTCTTTCATTGATAGGTGCAAAAATAAAGATGAGCGTTTCTTAAAGAGTATGGATAGAATGTTATCTCTTCATGAGATAAAGAAATCACTTTACATATTACAATATTTATTTGCCTATGATGCCGTTGAACCTACAGTAGCCAAAAAACTTTTGAATACCTTCATTCAAACGCTTCTTGATTGCAATCATAAGTGTATTGAAAAGAATAATTTCAGATACATCAGCTCTGCTGTAATTAATGTTTTCTCTTTGGAGTTCTTCGAAATCTAGTTATGTCATAACATGATGTTTTTTAAAGAATTTTAATTTTTTTGGAATGTTTTTTTGTTAATCTTTACTTATGCTTTAATTTGAGTAAGAATGTTCCTAAAAAAGGAGCTTATATGACTGAAATGCTTAGCCCAGCTAACTCTCTGGAAGGAAAGACTTTAAATGATAAATGGCATGTTAATAGAAAACTCAATAACAAAGAAAATGGAGTTCAGGGAACCGGAGGGAATTTTTCTGTTTCTTACATCGTCAGTGACCTTGAAAACGGAAAAGAGTATTTTTTGAAAGCTTTTGATTTTTCTAATATTTTGAAGGAATCTGCGGAGAAAAAAAGAAATGTAATGGCTGATTTGCATACTTTAACAACTATCTACCAGTTTGAAAATCAGCTTCATAAAATATGTGATTCTAAAAGACTTAGAAAAATCGTCAAAGTTTTAGATGCTGGTGATGAGTATGTAGAAAACGACTTTATGAAAGTTGTACCATACCTTGTTCTAGAACTTGCAGATCAAGGAGACATAAGGAAATACCTTTCTACATCTGCTGAAATATCGATTCTTGCTAAGTTACAACATTTGAAAGATGTTGCATTAGGTCTTATACAGCTTCACAATTCAAGCATAGCTCATCAAGATATTAAACCATCTAACATAATGATTTTTAGCGAATTGGGTGCAAAAATTGGAGATTTAGGACGGGCCAGTCTTAAAGGCCAACCACAGTTGCATGATGGGTATAGTATCGCCGGAGATCCCTCTTATGCGCCTCCTGAACAAATCTACGGTTACACTGTTAATGAATGGTTCGATAGGAGACAACGATGTGATTTGTATCAGTTTGGTTCCCTAATTACTTTCCTATTTACAGGCTCAACACTTAATACACTTTTAAAACTAATGCTTTCTCCTGATGTTGCCCCTGAGGCTTGGGGAGGAAAAGGTAATTCTTATGAGCTATCATTACCTCATCTTGAGCAAGCTTTTGAGAAAATATTGGCTGAGTTTAATGTCATTGAACCAAAATGGATGTCTAAGAAGTTGAATGACATAGTTTATCAATGTAGTCATCCTAATTACAAATTACGAGGTTCATCTAAAACCATAACTATGAAGAACCCAGTTTTAGGCATCGAACGATTCGTAAGTGACTTTGACCTGATGCTTAAAAAAATGAAACTCGAAGGCATTAAGTGAGAATATGAAATGAGTGTCTTTAAAAAAATTGATAGGCGAGACTTGATACCTATATGGAAGAACTCAAATGAAGTTTCTTCTGTTGAGTTTACGGCTGTTAAATCAAAAATTTCACCTGAAATGTCTACTTCATATTTTGAAGAGTTGATGAAGGATTTTGAATATAATAGAAATGTTGGAGTGGGTGCGGAACTGATTAATATAGCTATTCTCACTAATAATGAATTTAAAGTTCATCATGTTGCTGATTTTATTTTAAAGAATAAATATTCACCGTTAAGACTGAAAGATTTAGCTAAACATATTTTAGACGGTAATGCTTTTTTTCCCTTAGAGTCTATAGCTCATAATGCTGAAGATGACATTCGTTTAAAACGAAGTTGGTTGAAGGAACATCCGAAAGATTCTTTAAGCTGGATTGATTTAGGTAGGGCTTTTGTATCTATCGGAGAACATGAATCTGCAAGAAGAAGTATTTTAACTGGTTTGCAACTTTCTAATAATCATCGTTGGGTCTCAAGAGTTTCCTCAAGATTTTTTATAAGTATAAATGAAAATGATATTGCTCATAAAATTCTTAAGCGTAATCCCAACTTAACTTCTGATCCTTGGCTTTTATCTGCGGAAATTGCAGTTGCAAAAAGTAATGGTCGCAGTCCTCAAAACTGGAAAATTGCAAAGAGATTATCCGAGACCATTCAATCAGAATTCCATCTTACAGAATTAAACAGTTGCTTAGCTTCTCTTGAACTATTAGAAGGGAATCAAAAGAAAGCGAAACCCCTATTTGTCAAATCTCTAAGACATCCAAATTCTAATGTTTTAGCCCAAGCTAAATGGGCTGAAAGGATTAGTGATCTTAAAAATTTAGTAGATGATGATGTTTTAAAAAAACAAAAATACTCAAATGAAGCAAAATGTTGGGCTTATTATGCTGACTGTGATATGGAGTCTGCTTTAAAATATTCATTGTTATGGCAAGAAGAAGAACCCTATACTTGTGAGCCTGCTATATTGAGTAGTTATTTAGCAAGTTTGCTCGATAGATATGATGAAATGATAAATATTGTAAAGAAAGGTTTAGTTGTAGAGCCTGAAAATGAAACTTTGATGTTGAATAAATATTTTGCTGAAGCTTCGTTGGCTGAAATCAATAATAAAGAAATAGGTTTGGAGATCGTAGGTCCAGTTTTAAAGTATATTGATAAAGCGTCCCACTCTAATGATAAAGGGATAATTGCACATGCTTATGCTAATATTGGTTTCATATTTTATAAATTGAAGGATTTTAATGCAGGTAGAGAGTGGTATGAAAAAGCTATTAATATGTTTCTATCTATAAATCATCCTTCGCAAGTTTTGGCTGAAATAAATCATCTCAGGGAAGCAATTATTTCAGAATCACCTTGGGCTGATGATCTATTCGAATCTATCAACAAGAAAATAGGTAAAGGAGGAGTCTGGAATGACCCTGCGATAAGGTTTTATATGCCTAAACTTGCTAAGATAAAAAGAGATCCATCCAACTGGAGAGTTCTGTTAACAGAGTCGCACGATATTTCAACCAAGACTGTTCTTGTGAATAAGAAAATAACGAAGTTTAATTTCAGTAGGAACAACCCAACTATATGGATAAGCAATAAGAAAAAATAAATTAAATCTAGCCCTTATTTTCTGTTAGGGCTAAATTTAAAATATTTGACAAGTTTGATGAATCATCAAGAGCGGTTCTCCACTCTTCATATCAAAACCTTTTAGCTTGTGATTTAGGCATCTCTCTACTACATGTGGAGAAATGGACAGTAAAACAAGTTTACCTCCGACTCGTTTTCCTCAGATCGTAGACTATAAAATACTGAATGTTTCCCAAGACATTTGGAGGTTGCTTTTTTCGACCGTGTTCAATCCCGAACAGCTTCACTATGGCTCTGATGACAATGTTTTTCTTATATGTTGGGGTTTATTTAAACGGCGATTAAGAAGATATAGGGAGAAACCCATGCTCTGATCTTTAGCTTTTCCAAAAGCTCAATAGCGAGCGGAGAAAACGGGATAACGAACTTCTCACCTGATTTACTCCTTTCTTTTAGTAAAAAACCATTTTTTGTCGTCTAACTATATTTTGACAACAGATTCTCTATAAGCTCACTAATGCTGAATTGAGAAGGTAAAAGGTGTCTGTGCTTCTTCTTTACAAGCTTCCAGATAGTCAGCCCACCATTGCAACATGAGTCTCCGTTCCTCCAAATGCTCCGCTTTGTGTATGTAAGCAGCCCGGACACTGTTGCGTTCCTGGTGGCTCATTTGTCTTTCCACAGCATCTCTCGACCATAATCCCGATTCGATTAAGGCACTACATGCCATAGTCCTGAAACCATGCCCGCAGACTTCTACTTTCGTATCGTAGCCCATCGTCCTGAGTGCTTTGTTGACAGTGTTTTCACTAATGGGTTTGTCGTCCCCAGTAAAACTGATGAACATAAGTTCTTTGTCACCACTGATCGAGTGAAGCTCCTCCAAGAGTGCTTTAGCTTGTGTGCTTAGTGGAACCAGATGTGGGGTTTTCATCTTTGCCCCTCTTGCAGAATATTTTACCCCGTTCATAGGTTTTCGCTTTCCGGGGATAGTCCACAATGAGTTCTTGAGATCAACTTCTGACCAGCGGGCAAATCGTAATTCACTCGAACGGACAAAGGTCAGGAGTGTCAACTGCACTGCAATTTGAGTAATACCTTTTCCTTTATATGCTTCCAGTCTATTCATCAGTTCTGGCAAACGCTCCAAAGAAAGGGCAGGGCGATGAACACTTTTAGTGGAAACAACAGCACCAGCGAGGTCATTTGCAGGATTCTGTTCAATCAACGCATTGTGGACGGCATACCTCATTACCGCCGTAATGCGCTGTTGTAAGCGGGAAGCCAGCTCATTGTGTCCTAAAGCTTCTGCTTTTTTCAAAGGAATCAATAAATCACGAGTTTTTAGCTCGCTGATATTATGTTTGCCGATGACAGGGAACACATGGGAAACAAGGCTGTTCAAAACAGTTGTTCTATGACTGTCTGACCAGGTTCTGTTACTGGTATGCCATTGTCGTGCAACTTGCTCAAATGTTAGCAAGCCCTTGCTCTCAACCTTTTGCGCTTTTCGCTTCTCACTTGGGTCTACATGGTTTGCAACAAGCTGACGGGCTTCATCTCTTCTTCGTCTGGCTTCTGACAATGAAACCTCTGGATAAACCCCCAGTGCGAGAATTTTCTGTTTGCCAGCGAAGCGATACTGGAAACGCCAGTATTTGGAACCACTTGTGGTGATCAAAAGATGCATACCATTACCGTCTGTCAATTTGACAGGTTTATCAGAAGGCTTTGTATTTCTTACTGTTAACTCAGTGAGCGCCATACTAAAAACCCTCTTCTGATGGTATCTGCATTATCGAACTTAAAATACCAACATATGTACCAACAAAACAGCGTGGATTTTGAAATATGACGGTGTACGTTAACGGGCTACAAAGGGAAGGTAAATGTTTGAAGTTGAAGAGTTGACTAGACTTTAAAATACTTAGGTGGGCTAACATATGGTGTCCCCTGCAGGAATCGAACCTGCAACTAGCCCTTAGGAGGGGCTCGTTATATCCATTTAACTAAGAGGACAGCGGGGCGCAGTATAGCGCAAAGAGGCCGTGAGATTCACTACATCGCCGTCCGTTTGCTCATTCCGCCAGCAATCCTGGTTTTCTGCACACGCTGACGTTAAGCGCAGAAAGCGTAAACAGCAGTGCTGAAGTCAGGGATGCCACCCAGACTGAAGCGGCACGCCCACTCTGAAAATCTTCGCTCCCCCTTTGCAGCAGACACCCCGATAAACGTTTTCAGCCGACCACAGAGCAAATCGCCTCCAGCCAACAGATCCGAAAGGCAGACAGGGTGAACTGTCTGCCTTTGTCGTTTACTCAGCGCCTTCCTTCTCTTCACGCTGACGGCGTTTCTCCTGCTTCCGTTTTTCCGCCTTCGCCTTGGCAACGGCCGCTTCACTCATGTCATTGCGGATCTGCGCATGGCTGATCAGCGCAAAAATCAGGGTGCCGCCGGTAATGTTGCCTAGCAGAGTCGGCAGGGCAAACGGCCAGAAGAATTCATGCCAGCTGATGCTGCCATTGAACACCAGATAGAGCACCTCCACCGATCCCACCACGATATGCGCCAGATCGCCCAAGGCAACCAGCCAGGTCATCATGACAATTACCAGCAGTTTGGCACCGCCCGCGGAGGGGAACATCCAGACCATGGTGGCGATTATCCAGCCTGAAATCACCGCATTGGCAAACATCTCGCCGGGGGTATTTTCCATCACCTTCATACTGATGTCGGTGAATGCCTGACGGGTGGCATCGTCAAAGATCGGCATCTCATTAAACGCCAGCGCACCCAGCGCCGTCCCGATCAGGTTACCCAGCAGCACAATGCCCCATAACCGTAACAGCAGAACGCCATTACTCCAGGTAGGTTTATGCATCACCGGCAACACGGCAGTGACGGTATTCTCTGTAAACAGCTGCTGGCGGGCCATAATGACGATGACAAAACCAAACGTGTATCCCAGGTTTTCCAGCAGGAAGGCGCCAGGCACCCCATCCAGATGCACCTGAAATATCCCTTTAGCCATCAGCGAGGCGCCCATCGACAGGCCCGCCGCAATGGCTGACCAGAGCAGCGCCATCCCATCGCGTTCCAGCTCTTTTTCGCCATCCTGACGAATCTCTTCATGGATCGCCGCAGCGCGGGAGGGTAAAGCCTCCTCATCGACTTCGATGTCAGTGCCCTTGTCCTTCTCTTCGCTCTCTACGTCGTTAGGACCCTGTTCATTACCTGATGAAGGCTTCATATTTTCTCCTGGTGATAGTGCTGTGGCGTAATAAGCGTAGCTGTTTTTTATTTGTCGGAAATGTAACGACCGATGCGAATAAGCGTAACAACGTTTTTCGGAACTGCATTTTTATTCAGACTCCTGGCGATACCGCACGAATAATCCCCTGGCATTGAAACTGAGCGCTGGGTCACACTTCGGCCCACAGCAACATTGTGGTAATATTCCGGCCACTTTTAGATTGTGCGATTCCCCCCTCGATGCTGGAAATCATTACGCTCACTTGTGCATACGATGAACGGTCGCTTTTCCGGCGGCTCTCATTTCGCGTGTCCGCAGGTGACATTGTGCAGATTGAAGGCCCGAATGGTGCCGGTAAGACCTCGTTATTGCGCCTGCTGGCTGGCCTGAGCCGTCCGGAAGAGGGGGAAATACGCTGGCAGCAGCAGCCGATCCTGCGACAGCGCGAAACCTGGCATCGTGCGATGCTCTATCTTGGCCATCAGCCCGGTGTCAAAGGCGTGCTCACGCCACTGGAAAATCTGCGCTTTTACCATCCCGGGTGCAGCGATGCGCAGATTTTTGCTGCGCTGGAAAGTGTCGATCTCACGGGCGACGAAGAGGTGCCGGTCAGCCGGTTATCGGCAGGGCAGCAGCGTCGGGTGGCGCTGGCGCGTCTGTGGCTCAGCCAGGCCCGCATCTGGATTCTCGACGAGCCGCTGACCGCCATCGACAAAGCGGGTATTGAAAAATTAATGGCGCAATTCGCCCGGCATGCCGATAACGGCGGTGCAGTGATCCTGACAACCCATCAGGATTTGCCTGCGGAGGCTGCGCGGGTGCGTAAAATTCGCCTCGGCGACGAGGAGGCAGACTGATGCTGTTTCGCCTCATCCAGCGTGAACTGCGCATTGCCTTTCGCGGCGGTGCGGATGTGGTTAATCCGCTCTGGTTTTTCCTGATCGTCATTACTCTGTTTCCGCTGGGCATCGGACCGGACCCGCAACAGCTGGCGCGCATTGCACCGGGGGTTGCCTGGGTTGCTGCGCTGCTGGCGTCGCTGCTGGCGCTGGAACGGCTGTTTCGCGATGACTTCAGCGATGGCTCGCTGGAGCAGCTGGTGCTGCTGCCGACGCCGCTGCCGGTGACGGTCACTGGCAAAGTGGTGGCGCACTGGCTGGTCACCGGCGTGCCGCTGATTATCCTGTCGCCGCTGGCTGCGCTGCTGCTGTCGCTGGATTTTAATGGCTGGCGGGCGATGGCCCTGACGCTGCTGCTCGGCACGCCAACGCTGAGTTTCCTCGGTGCGATTGGCGTCGGTCTGACGGTGGGTTTACGGCGCGGCGGCGTGTTGCTCAGCCTGCTGGTGCTGCCGCTGGCTATTCCGGTATTGATCTTCGCCAGTGCGGCGATGGAGGCAGCCAGTCAGGGATTGCCGATTGGCGGCTATCTGGCGATCCTTGGCGCGATGCTGCTGGGCAGCGCCACGCTCGCGCCGTTTGCCACGGCGGCGGCGCTGCGCATTACGTTGCAATAACCGCGCGTAAAAGACGCGGCAATACTCTTTTATCGATAATGTGAGCATTTGATATGTGGAAAGCGTTACATCAGCTGGCCAGGCCCGAGCGGCTCTATCAGTTTTCGGGGCGACTGGTTCCATGGTTTGCCATCGCCGGGCTGGCGGCGTTGCTGCTGGGGTGGGTCTGGGGATTTGGCTTTGCACCCGCAGACTATCAGCAGGGCGACAGTTTCCGCATCATGTACATTCATGTGCCCGCCGCGATGTGGTCGATGGGCATTTATGCCTCGATGGCCATCGCCGCCTTTATCGGCCTGGTGTGGCAGATGAAAATGGCCGATCTGGTCTCTGCTGCCATGGCGCCGGTGGGCGCAGTCTTTACCTTTATTGCGCTGGTCACCGGTTCCGCGTGGGGTAAGCCGATGTGGGGCACCTGGTGGATCTGGGATGCGCGTCTGACCTCGGAGCTGGTGCTGCTGTTCCTCTATATGGGCGTGATCGCGCTTTATCACGCTTTTGATGATCGCCGCACCGCAGGCCGGGCCGCCGGAATTCTGATTCTGGTCGGCGTGGTCAATCTGCCGATCATTCACTTCTCAGTGCAGTGGTGGAACACCCTCCATCAGGGCTCGTCTGGCATTCTCCAGCAGGCGATTGCGCCGGTCATGCGTACGCCGTTGCGCTGGGCGATCCTCGGTTATCTGCTGCTGTTTATCACGCTGACGCTGATGCGACTGCGCAACCTGATTCTGTTAACCGAGCGTCATCGTCCCTGGGCGATTGATGTGGCAAAGCGGGGAGAGCCATCATGACGCCTGCTTTTTCCTCCTGGCACGCCTTCTTTGCGATGGGAGGCTACGCCTTCTACGTCTGGCTGGCAGTTACCTGCACGCTGCTTCCACTTATCGGCCTGACGCTGCATACCCTGTTGCTGCGCCGTCGCCTGCTGGCTGAGATCCGCCAGCGCGATGCACGGGAACGTCGCATCCGGGCGGCGAAATCGAAAAAAGCCGCGGCTGAAGCGGCAGGAGAGACATTGTGAATACCCGTCGACGCAACCGCCTCTATGCGGCAGTGGCGATTCTGCTCGGCCTCGGCATGGCCACCGCGCTGGTGATGTATGCGCTGCGCTCAAACATCGATCTGTTCTATACCCCAGGCGAAATCCTCTACGGCAAAGGCGAAGCGCACGAGAAGCCGGAAGCGGGCCAGCGGCTGCGCGTCGGTGGCATGGTGATGCCCGGCAGTGTCCGGCGCGATCCGAAAACGCTGGCGGTGTCGTTCAAACTTTATGATGCGCGCGGCGTGGTCAGCGTCAGTTTTGAAGGCATCCTGCCGGATCTGTTCCGGGAAGGGCAGGGCGTCGTGGCGCAGGGCGTGCTGGCGGCAGGCAACCAGGTGATCGCCAAAGAAGTGCTGGCGAAACATGATGAGAAATATACGCCGCCGGAGATTGAAGACGCGATGAAGAGTAATCACACCGGCCCGCAGTCGTTGTATCAGGCGGGAAATAAATCATCATGATGCCCGAAATCGGAACCTTTCTGCTCTGCCTGGCGCTGGGACTTTCCCTGCTGCTGAGCAGCTATCCGCTGTGGGGCGCCATGCGCCAGGATGCCCGCCTGATGGCGATGGCGCGTCCGCTGGCCTGCGGACTGTTTGCCTGCATCGCGGCGGCGTTTGCGCTGCTGGTCTGGGCCTTTATCAGCAACGATTTTACCGTTGCCTATGTCGTCACGAACTCTAATAGTCTGCTGCCGGTTTACTATCGCATCGCCGCCACGTGGGGCGCGCATGAAGGATCGCTGCTGCTGTGGGTGCTGCTGCTCAGCACCTGGACACTGGCGGTAGCGATATTCAGTCGCGGAATGCCGCAGGATGCGCTGGCTCGTGTGCTGGCGGTGATGGGAATGATCAATCTCGGCTTCCTGCTGTTTATCCTGCTGACCTCCAACCCGTTTGGTCGCACGCTGCCGGACTTCCCGATTGACGGGCATGACCTCAATCCGATGCTGCAGGATATCGGCCTGATCTTCCATCCGCCGCTGCTCTATATGGGTTACGTCGGCTTTTCAGTGGCGTTTGCCTTTGCCATCGCCTCATTAATGGCTGGACGACTCGATACGGCCTGGGCGCGCTGGTCACGTCCCTGGACGACGGCGGCCTGGGTCTTTCTGACCATCGGTATCGTCCTCGGCTCCGCGTGGGCGTATTACGAGCTGGGCTGGGGCGGCTGGTGGTTCTGGGATCCGGTTGAGAATGCGTCGTTTATGCCGTGGCTGGCGGGCACTGCCCTGATGCACTCGCTGGCGGTGACCGAAAAGCGCGGCACCTTTAAGGCCTGGACCGTGCTGCTGGCGATCACCGCGTTTTCTTTAAGCCTGCTGGGGACGTTCCTGGTGCGCTCCGGGGTGCTGGTGTCGGTGCATTCCTTCGCCTCCGATCCGGCGCGCGGCATGTTTATCCTCGCGTTTCTGGTGATTGTCATCGGCAGTTCGCTGCTGCTCTATGCCATCAAAGGCGGGCAGGTTCGTGGCCGGGTACAGAATGAAACCTGGTCGCGCGAATCGTTTTTACTCGGTAATAACGTGCTGTTAATTGCCGCGATGCTGGTGGTGCTGCTCGGCACGCTGTTGCCGCTGATTCACAAGCAGCTGGGCCTGGGCAGCATTTCGGTCGGCGAGCCGTTCTTCAACACTATGTTCAGCTGGCTGATGGCGCCGTTTGCGCTGCTGATGGGGATCGGACCGCTGGTGCGCTGGCGTCGTGATGAGCCGCAGAAGCTGGCAAAACGGCTGGCGCTGGCGCTGATTGTCACGCTGGCCTGTTCCGTCATCATCCCCTGGTGGCTGCAGGATCGGATTGAGGCGATGACCGTGGTTGGCCTGCTGATGTCACTCTGGATTATCGTGCTGACGCTGCTGGAGCTCCACGAACGCGCCACCCATCGTCATCCGTTCTTTACCGGTTTACGTCACCTGTCGCGCAGTCACTGGGGGATGGTGCTGGGCCACCTGGGCGTAGGTGTGACGGTGATTGGCATTGCCTTCAGCACGCAGTACAGCGTGGAGCGGGATGTGCGGATGAAGGCGGGCGATAGCGTCGATATTCATCACTATCACTTTGTCTTCCGCGGCGTGCAGAATCTGCAGGGGCCAAACTACAGCGGCGGCATGGGCATCATTGATGTCACCCGCAACGGCAAACACGAAGCAACCCTGCAGGCGGAAAAACGCTTTTATACCGCCGCCCGCACGATGATGACCGAAGCGGCGATTGATGGCGGTTTCAGCCGCGATCTCTACGCGGCGCTGGGCGAAGAGCTGGAGGATGACAGCTGGGCCGTGCGCATCTACTACAAACCCTTTGTCCGCTGGATCTGGTTTGGTGGCGCGCTGATGGCGCTGGGTGGGCTGTTCTGCCTGTTCGATCCCCGCTACCGCTCGCGCAAAAAAGCGGGAACGGAGGCGCGGACATGAACAAGAAAATCCTGTTTATTCCCCTGATGCTGTTTCTGCTGCTGGCAGCGGCGCTGCTGTGGCAGCTGACGCGCAATGCCGATGGCGACGATCCCACCCGTCTCGAATCCGCGCTGATCGGCAAACCGGTGCCGCTGTTCCGGCTGGAAGCACTGGATCAGCCGGGCAAAACCTACGACCAGCGCGTGCTGACCGATGGCAAACCGATTCTGCTGAATGTCTGGGCGACCTGGTGTCCGACCTGCCGCGCTGAACATCAGTATCTGAATACGCTGGCGGAGCAGGGCATTCGCGTGGTCGGGCTGAACTACAAAGACGATCGTCAAAAAGCCGTTAACTGGCTGAACACGCTGGGTAATCCTTATGCACTGAGCCTCTATGATGGCAACGGTATGCTGGGGCTGGATCTCGGCGTCTATGGCGCGCCGGAAACCTTCCTGATCGACGGTAAAGGGATCATCCGTTATCGCCACGCGGGCGATCTGAATGCGCGCGTCTGGGATCAGGAAGTGAAACCCTTGTGGATTAAATACAGTGCGGAGGCGGGATCATGAGAACGCTGTTACTGCTCTGCGGCCTGTTGTTCAGCATCAACCTGTGGGCGACCATCGACACGCTGCAATTTGACTCGGTGGCGCAGGAAGAGCAATACCGTGACCTGACCGCGTCACTGCGCTGTCCGAAATGCCAGAACAACAGCATTGCCGACTCGAACGCGATGATTGCCGCCGACATGCGGCTGAAAGTCTATCAGCTGATGAAGCAGGGGCAGAGTCGCCAGCAAATCATCGACTACATGGTGGCGCGCTACGGCAATTTCGTCAGTTACTCACCCCCGGTCACGCCCTCAACCGTGATTTTGTGGGCTGGCCCGGCGCTGTTTGCGCTGCTGGGCGGTGCGGTGATCATCCTGCGCAGCCGTCAGCGCAAAACGCGCAGTGAGCTGGATGAAGATGAGCAACAGCGTCTTAATGCGCTACTGAAGTCAGACAGGAAGCCGTAATGAGTGCATTTTGGATCACCCTTTTTCTGTTATTGCTGGCGGTCTGCACGCTTTTCCTGACGGCGGGCTGGCGGCAACGTCAGGCCAGCGCAGGCGATCGCGATCGCCTTAATCAGCGCTTCTACCATCAGCGGATAGAGGAACTGGCGCAGGATGAAGAGCAGGGCGTCGTGGCCGAGCGTCCGCTGATGGAGCGGGAGCTACAGCAGACGCTGCTGGCGGATATTCCGCCAGCACAGACGCTGCAGTCACACACCAGCCGCCGCTGGATTCTGCTGCCGGGTCTGATTGTGCTGATTGCGGTTTCGCTGGGGACTTATCTGAAAACCGGCGGCCTGGCACAATTCACCGGCTGGATGCAGGTACAGCAGGCGTATCCTGAACTGCGAGCCCGCCTGATGGACCCCGGCGCTAAACCGCTGAGCATGGAAGAGCTGGCGCGTTTACAGCTCGGATTGCGTACCGCGTTGCAAACCGAACCGGATAATCTGGCCGACTGGACCATGCTGGGGCGGCTCGGCATGGTGCTGAATAATGCGGAGATCGCCAGCCAGGCGTTTGAGCATGCTTTACAACTGGCCCCCAACGATCTCGCGCTGAAGCAGGATTATGCGGAAGTCCTGACGCGGTCCCCCGATCCGCAGGATAACCGTCAGGCGTCACTGCTGCTGCAATCCTTGCTGAAAGCGGATCCGCAAAACCTGCGGACGCTGAGCCTGCTGGCGTTTAACGCCTATGGCCAACAGCAATACGATCAGGCTATCGAGGCATGGCAGACTCTTTTAGCGCTGTTGCCTGCCGGTGATCAGCGGCACGCGATGATCGCCCGCAGCATTGAAAAGGCCAGAAGTGAGGCCGGGCAGCAGAGTCGTCAGCTCGCGCTGACCGTGACGCTGACACCCAAGGCAGAAAAAATGTTACCGCCGGACGGAGTGTTGTATATTTCGGTTTCTGACGGGGCTTCACCGGTGCCGGTGGCGGTTAAACGAATGCCGCTCAGCCACTTCCCGCTGTCGTTGACGCTGGATGACAGCAACGCCATGATGCCGGATCGCCTGCTTTCGGCGCAGCATCAGGTAGAGGTTCGGGTGCGAATTTCCCGCGATGGCAGCGCCAATCCGCAGCCGGGAGACTGGCTGGGTCTGAGCGCCGTAACGCCCTGGGATGGGCATCAGTCAATTGCGGTAGAGATTAATAAGCAGCTTCCCTGAACGTACAAACTGATAACCGTTAATAATGATGCGTGCCATTGCCTGCTGCCTCTGGCACAAAGTCAGCTATGCTCATCGGGTAAGCCGATTAGACACCGGGCTGTGACCTGAACGATGGGCAGACCTTTTTGATCCGCACAGGGAGATTGGAATGAATTATCGCCTGACCAGCCTGGCTGTGGCCAGCGTCCTTCTGGTGGGTTGTGCCAGTTCAAAGCCGGCGAATAGCGATCCTGCTCAGCGCAGCGATCCGTTCGAAGGCTTTAACCGCACGATGTTTAACTTTAACTACAACGTGCTGGATCCGTATGTGTTGCGTCCGGTCGCTGTTGCCTGGCGCGATTATGTGCCGGTCCCGGCACGTACCGGCCTGAGCAACTTCCTGGGCAACCTGGAAGAGCCTGCCAGCATGGTCAATGCCATCCTGGTGGGTGACGGACGTGATGCGGGCATTCACTTTACCCGTTTCTTCCTGAACAGCGTGCTGGGCCTGGGTGGTTTCATTGACGTTGCCGGTAAAGCGAACCCGGAACTGGCGCGTGAAGAGCCGCACCGTTTCGGTACGACGCTGGGTCATTACGGCGTCGGCTACGGCCCGTATGTTGAACTGCCTGCTTACGGCAGCTTTACGGTTCGTCAGGATGGCGGCGACTACGTCGATACGCTCTATCCGATCCTCGGCTGGCTGACCTGGCCAATGTCGATTGGTAAGTGGACGCTTGAAGGGATCGAGACCCGCGCGCAGCTGCTGGATTCAGATGCGATCCTGAAACAGCAGAGCGATCCGTACGCCTTTATCCGTAACGCCTACTTCCAGCGTCACGACTTCCTGGCGCGTGGCGGTAAGCTCAAGCCGGAAGACAATCCTAACGCTGCCGCGATTCAGGATGACCTGAAGGATATCGACGCGCAGTAAGCGCAGGATCACATATCTGCGTGTCGCTGTGTTTTTCTGCAAACCGCACAGAAGCTGAAGCGATGGGAGCATACGCCTGGAGCAAAGCATCGCGGGGCATGGATGGTCCGCGCTGAGCAGCCAGGGATGGCGGTTTTGCGTCTTTGCGCAGGGCGTATGCTCCCTGAGCCAGTAAGCGATCCGCAGCCACAAAAAAAGGGCGACTCACCAGAGTCGCCCTTTTTGATCGCGCTATCCAATCAGAACTTGTAGTTAAAGTTCGCGCCGTAAAGCCAGGCCTTGCCTTCAGAGGTAAAGGTGTAAGGACCTTCTTTCACCGTCACTTTCTGTCCATGCATATAAGAGAGGCCTAAATCCACCGAGGCATTATCGTTAAAGGCATAAGATGTACCGGCGCTCAGCCATAACCGATCCTGGTCCGGGATAGAGATAGAACGCTTATCCGCCGGAACCGGGCTATCATCAAACGCAATACCGGTACGGAAAGTCCAGTTCTTGTCGTAGGAATAGGTGGTGCCCAGTGCAATGCGGTACGCATCACGGAAGCCTTCATCTTTATAGAACAATGTCTGGCCGTTTGAACCGGTCGCTTTCAGCTCCTGGAACTGGCTCCAGCTGGTATACGCCATGCTGTAGTGGACCGCCCACTGCGGTGCCACTTTATGCCAGCCCGACACTTCCCACATCTCTGGCAGATTCAGGGTTAACGCGCCCGGAACGGTAGTGCCGTTAGTGCCATAAGGTACACCTGACACAGCCGGATCGTTCACCGCATTCAGCCGGGATGAAAGGCTGCTTTTGTAATCGCCATCAAAGTCGACTTTCACTTCTGAACGATAGGTAAAGCCGAAGCGGTTATTCTCATCCACTTCATAAAGGACGCCGGCATTCCAGCCGTAGCCCCACTCATCGCCCTTCAGATGGGCAACCTGCGTATCAGCCGGAACCCCCAGCCTTGCGCCTGACTCTCCGGCATAGCGTTCAATCTTCGCTTTGGCATAAACCGCATCAAAACCGACACCCACACTAAAATGTTCATTCAGGCGGTAAGCGGTGCTGAGATTAAAATTGCCGGTCATCAGGTCGGTTTTACCGCCGTAACCGCCCGCGGTGTAGCCATTATTAAACTCTGTTGCTAAGCCATAATTAGACGTTGCAGACGCGCCAATCCACCACTGATCGTTGATCGGCTGGACGTAATGAATATTGGGGATCCACTGATTCGGCGCAATATTATTCGCATCCAGGCTGCGTCCACTCGGACTGCGACCACTGATGTTGACATCCGGCGCAATATAAACCGCACCGATAGAAAATTCCGGACGATCCATTAACGCCATCGTCGCCGGGTTACGGCTGGCTGACGCCGCCGTATCGCCCATTGCCCCTTCGCCTGAATATGCGCGACCTAAACCAATCGTAGAAAACTCATTTAACTGAAACCCAGCTGCGTAAACGTGTGAAGAGACAAGCGCCACTGCAGCCGCCACGGCTGACTTTGCAAACAGGTTTTTATGGTTCATGACCACAACCTCATGTGAATTATTATTTAACGCTATAACGTCGCGTAACAAAGGACGGCGGATTGTAGGGACTGATGTAAAACGCACATATCAGACCAGTGCGGAGAGTATAGGTCCGACCTGTGTACATGTTGCAATATTGTTTTTAAAATATTTCAGGGTTGATCGCTTAAAATTCGATCTGCTTAACAAAACGGCCCCGATTCTGCACAGCATACCGATTCCAGTTTGTTCTGGATCAATTTTTATTGTGATATTCGTCGCTTAGGGCCGTGCACGTGGCGCATCTTTCGTCGAGCAGGTAAAATTTCGGCCATAAAATCGCGCAACCCGCCAGATCGCTGGTCAGGAGAATGAAATGACTGATGCCATTAAAAAATGCAGTGCGACCGAAACTGCAGCCTGTTGCTGTGTTGATGTGGGCACGGTAATGGATAACACCGATTGCACTGCCAGCTGGTCGGAGTGGTTTGCGCAGCGTGCCGATGCGGAAGCCAAATTGGCGCAGCTCACCCGGCGAGCCCGCGAGGTAGAATCTGAACCCTGCGTCATTGAATCGCGCTTCAGCGACGTGAATCAGGGTGTGCAGCTGGATATCGATTTCACCTTCAGCTGCCAGGCTGAAACGATGATTTTTCAGCTCGGTTTGCGTTAAGTCCCAGACGCCGCATTAATGCGGCGTTTTTCATTTTCGTGTTTCCCTTCGCACTTTTTCCTTTCCGATATTGGCGGCTCACCCGCTTGTGGTTAACACTGATCAGGTCAGACCTCTTCAGGCAATGATGCCACAGTCCCAGCCACAGGTGAGAACAATGAGCAAAGCGCAGCCGCTGCTGACGCGTGATGGTGAACGCATCGCAATAACCCACGGATTACGCACCCCTTTCCTGCGCCAGGCGACCGGCTTTCATGGCATTCCCGCCATTGAGTTAGGACGCATGGTGGTCAGCGAATTAATGGCGCGCAGTGAACTGCCCGCTGAGGTGATCGAACAACTGGTCTTTGGTCAGGTCGTGCAGATGCCGGAAGCGCCGAACATTGCGCGTGAAATTGTATTAAGCAGCGGGCTGAGTGTGAATACCGATGCCTACAGCGTCAGCCGTGCCTGCGCCACCAGTTTCCAGGCGGTAGCGAATGTGGCAGAAAGTCTGATGGCGGGCACTATTTCTGCAGGCATTGCCGGTGGGGCGGACTCCTCTTCGGTGCTGCCCATCGGCGTCAGTAAAACGCTGGCCCGCGCGCTGGTGGATCTTAACAAAGCCCGCAGCGTCGGGCAGAAATTACAAATCCTGCGACGGCTGCGTCCGCGCGATCTGCTTCCGGTGCCGCCCGCGGTGGCGGAGTATTCGACCGGCCTGCGTATGGGCGACACGGCAGAGCAGATGGCCAAGAGTCACGGCATAACCCGTGAGGCACAGGATGCGCTGGCGCTGCGCTCCCATCAGCATGCCGCCAGAGCCTGGCAATCCGGAGTACTGAATCAGGAAGTGATGGCCGCCTTTGTGCCGCCGTGGAAAACCGCCATCGATCAGGACAATAACGTCCGCATGAACGCCAAAGCGGAGGATTACGCCCGGCTGCGTCCGGCATTTGATCGCCAGCACGGCAGCGTGACGGCGGCCAACAGCACGCCACTGACCGATGGTGCGGCCGCTGTGATTCTGATGCGCGAGGGCCGCGCCCGCGAACTGGGTCTCAGCCCGCTGGGCTATCTGCGCAGCTACGCCTTTACCGCCATCGGGGTGCAGCAGGACATGCTGCTGGGCCCGGCGTACGCGTCACCGCTCGCCCTGGATCGCGCTGGCATTTCTCTGGCCGATCTGACCCTAATCGATATGCATGAAGCGTTTGCCGCCCAGACGCTGAGCAACCTGCAAATGTTTCGTGATGAGCGCTTCGCCCGTGATGTACTGAATCGTCCGCATGCGCTGGGCGAAGTGAATGAAGAGCGCTTTAACGTGCTCGGCGGTTCAATCGCCTATGGTCACCCTTTTGCCGCCACGGGCGCGCGCATGATTACTCAGACGCTGAATGAATTACGCCGCCGGGGTGGCGGATTAGGCCTGGTCACCGCCTGTGCAGCAGGTGGTCTGGGTGCGGCAATGGTTCTGGAGGCCGAATAATGGAGCAGAATGCGTTTCATCTGAAGATGCGACTGGATCACGTCGGCATCATCACGATCGATGTCCCTGGCGAGAAGATGAACACCCTCAAAGCGGAGTTTGCCGGGCAGATCACCGCCATCATTGCAGAGGCGCGGCGCGATCCGCAGCTGGCGGGCCTGGTGTTGATCTCCGGCAAACCAGACAATTTTATCGCGGGCGCGGACATCAGCATGATCGATCGCTGTAAGAGTGCGCAGGAAGCCGAAGCGCTGGCAAAACAGGGCCAGGAAGTGATGGCGATGCTCGACGCGCTGCCGTTCCCGGTGGTCGCGGCGATCCACGGTGCCTGCCTGGGCGGCGGGCTGGAACTGGCGCTGGCCTGCGATGCGCGCATCTGCTCGCTGGATGATAAAACCCGTCTGGGATTGCCGGAAGTGCAGCTTGGTTTACTGCCTGGCTCCGGCGGCACTCAGCGGCTGCCACGCTTAATCGGCGTGCAGCAGGCGCTGCCGCTGATTCTGACCGGCAAAACGCTGCGCGCTAAGCAGGCCCGTAAGCTGGGCGTGGTCGATGATGCGGTGCCGCAGGCGATTCTGCTGGAAACGGCTATCGCGCGGGTGAAAAAGGGCAAGGTCAGTGGACGCACGCTGCCGCTGCGCGACCGTCTGCTGCACGGTCCGGTGGGCCGACAGGCACTGTTTGCGCTGGCGACCCGGCAGACAGCAGCCAAAACCCAAGGTAACTATCCGGCGGCAAACCGCATTATCGAGGTGGTGCGCATCGGGCTGGAGCAGGGCAGCCGCGCCGGACACGACGCCGAAGCGCGTGCCTTTGGTGAACTGGCGATGACGCCAGAGTCTGCTGCGCTGCGCGGGATCTTTTTCGCGACCACGGCCATGAAAAAGGAGCGGGGCGGTGAAGCTGAGCCCGCCACGGTTAAGAGCGTTGCTATTCTCGGCGGCGGCCTGATGGGCGGCGGCATCGCCAGCGTCACCGCGATCAACGCGGGCTTGCCGGTGCGGATCAAAGATATCAGCCTGGAGGGCGTGAACCATGCGCTGAAAACCAGCTGGGAACTGCTGAGCAAAAAGGTCAAACGACGCCAGCTCTCACCGGCACAGCGTCAGCAGCAGATGGCCCGTATCACGGGCGGCATCGATTATCAGGGCTTCTCACAGCGTGACGTGTTGATCGAAGCCGTATTCGAAGATTTAGCCCTGAAGCAGCAGATGGTCAGCGAAGTGGAAGCACACTGTCAGCCGCACACGTTGTTTGCCTCGAACACCTCTTCGCTGCCGATTGAGGAGATCGCCGCTAAGGCGCAGCGTCCGGAAAACGTTATCGGTCTGCACTACTTCAGTCCGGTTGAGAAGATGCCGCTGGTGGAAGTGATCCCCCATCTGAACACTTCAACCGCAACGCTGGTGACAATTGTGGCGCTGGCGCGCAGCCAGGGTAAAACCCCGATAGTGGTGGCAGACAAGCCAGGTTTCTATGTGAACCGCATCCTGACGCCCTATATAAATGAAGCGATGCGTTGCCTGCTGGAGGGCGAGCCGATTGAGCATATTGATCGGGCACTGGTGAAGTTTGGTTTCCCGGTCGGCCCGATTCAGCTGCTGGATGAGGTCGGTATCGACGTCGGCAGCAAAATCAGCCCCATCCTGCATCAGGCCTATGGTGAACGCTTTGCCGCGCCTGCCGCTTTTGATGCGGTGCTGAAGGATGGCCGCAAGGGACGTAAAAACAGTAAAGGCTTTTATCGCTATGACCAGCCGCGCTGGCAGCGTAAAAAACCGGACGCCTCGCTGTATACGTTGCTGAAGGTCACGCCGCAGGCACGGCAGAGTGAAACGCAGATTGCTGAACGCTGCGTGATGATGATGCTGAATGAGGCGGCCCGCTGTCTTGATGAGCAGGTGATTCGCTGCGCGCGCGATGGCGATATCGGTGCGGTGTTTGGCATCGGCTTTCCGCCATTTCTGGGCGGTCCGTTCCACTACATGGACAAACTGGGGGCGGCGGAAGTCGTCAACAGGTTAACCCGGCTTACGCAGCAACACGGGGAACGATTTACCCCCTGCGAAGCGCTGAATGAGGCGGCCAGAAAATAGACGAAATTTTACATTTCTGCTGAAAATGGAATAACCAATCCGATTCAGCGGCTTAGAAAAGCGCCGCCAGAATGTGCGGCGCAGCATGATTCTGAGAAGTGCTTATTTAATAAACAACCGGTTGACTATACTGAAGCCATTAGGGTAAAACACAGCGTTCATTCGCAGAGTGAAGAGTCAGACGCTACGCGTCGGGCGATGTCGACAAACAACAGCGGTGCTTTATGCAAGTTTTTATCATGCGTCACGGCGATGCGGCTCTGGAAGCAGCCAGTGATTCAGTCAGGCCTTTGACCTTATGTGGCTGCAATGAATCACGTCAGATGGCTAACTGGCTTAACAGTCAGACGCCGGACATTGAGCGAGTTCTGGTGAGTCCCTATTTACGCGCGCAGCAAACGCTCGCGACCGTGCGTGAAGCCTTTCCCCTGCCGGAAGGCCAGGACGTTCTGCCGGAGTTAACGCCGGGTGGCGATCCGGAGATGGTCGGGTGCTATCTGCAGGCCCTGGCGAATGAAGGTGTGAAATCGGCGCTGGTGATCTCACATTTACCGTTGGTGGGGTATTTAGTCTCTGAACTGTGCCCGCAGGAAGCGCCGCCAATGTTCGCCACTTCCGCTATTGCCTGCGTGGAGTTCGATCCCGCGGCGAGTGCCGGTAAACTGCTGTGGCAGGTCAGTCCCAAAAAACTGGCGAAAGCGATCTGACGTCTGTGGGCCGATCACACCGGCCCCTCTCTCAGGGCAACTCAGGCGGTTGCCACTCCTCAATCTCAATCAATACCAGCAGTGCGGCGTCTCCGCCGAACATTTTCGGTGCCTGATGAAATGCCATCACCCACGGATGCTGGGCCAGCCACAGCGGCGTCTGCTGCTTCAGAATATGCTTTCCATGACCGGTCATAACACTGGCGCAGAACAGATGTTCACGGCGGCAGGCGGCGATCAGTGCGCCCAGTTCCTGCTTGGCCTGCTGCTGCGTTAAACCGTGAAGGTCGAGGAAAATCTCCGGCGTATAGTCACCACGACGCAATTTTTTCAGCTCAAAGTGGCTGACATCGGCGCGCACGTAACGGGTTGCCCCTTCGGTTGAGAGCAGCGGCTGAAACTCATCCGAAAAGTAATGACTGTTATCCGCCTGCTCTGAAAGCAGACGCTTGACCGGGATCTGGCGGGTTTTCACCGGCGCTTTGTGGACAAATGTGTCCTGTTTCAACTGCCGCGTTCCCGTCATTAACTGGCGAAATAGCGCTTGATCATCCGGGCTTAGTGGCGTTTTTTTACTCATGGCAGGTCAGTCATATCAGAAAAGGCTGTCACACAGCAGAGCCGCTACCTTACCGTTAAGTGTCATTAAATGTCAGCTTTTTCACCTCGCTGCGCTGAATTCTCCCCGGCTTCATGGCACACTACTGGCCGATTTAGCAAAAGGCCTGCGGAGGGCTACGTGGACAAAATTTTCGTCGATGAGGCAGTGAACGAACTGCACACCATTCAGGACATGCTGCGCTGGGCGGTCAGCCGCTTTTCCGCTGCCGGAATCTGGTACGGACATGGCACAGACAATCCCTGGGACGAAGCCGTTCAACTGGTCCTGCCGTCACTCTGGCTGCCGCTGGATATTCCCGAAGATATGCGCAGTGCGCGTCTGACCGCCAGCGAACGTCTGCTGATTGTTGAGCGCGTCATCCGTCGCGTCAACGAGCGCATCCCGGTCGCCTATCTGACCAATAAAGCCTGGTTCTGCGGTCACGAATTCTTTGTTGATGAGCGCGTGCTGGTGCCGCGTTCACCGATTGGCGAACTGATTGAGAACCGCTTTGCCGGTCTGGTCAGTACGCCGCCCCGTCATATTCTGGATATGTGTACCGGCAGCGGCTGCATCGCGATTGCCTGCGCCTATGCTTTCCCGGAAGCGGAAGTGGACGCCGTGGATATCTCCACCGGTGCGCTGGCCGTCGCCGAGCAGAACATTGAAGAGCATGGTCTGATTCACCAGGTCACGCCGATTCGTGCCGACCTGTTCCGCGAACTGCCGCAGCTGAAATATGATTTGATCGTCACCAATCCGCCGTATGTTGATGCGGAAGATATGGATGACCTGCCGAACGAATATCGCCACGAGCCGGAGCTTGGCCTGGCGGCTGGCAGTGACGGCCTCAAGCTGGTGCGCCGCATTCTGGCCTGCGCACCGGACTATCTCAGCGAGCAGGGCGTACTGGTCTGCGAAGTCGGTAACAGCATGGTGCACATGATCGAGCAGTATCCCGATGTGCCCTTTACCTGGCTGGAATTCGACAACGGCGGTGACGGCGTCTTTACGCTGACGCGCCAGCAGATTGTTGACGCACAACACCATTTCTCTTTTTACAAAGACTAAAAGTGGGGCGAAGCCTCGCCCGCCGAACCCTGAGAAGGAAACAGCATGGCCGGAAACAGCATCGGGCAATTTTTTCGAGTAACTACCTTTGGCGAGTCCCACGGTCTTGCGCTGGGCTGTATCGTTGACGGCGTGCCGCCTGGCATCCCGCTGACCGAAGCCGATATTCAGCACGATCTCGATCGCCGTCGTCCTGGCACATCGCGCTATACCACGCAGCGCCGCGAGCCGGATCAGGTGAAAATTTTGTCCGGTGTGTTTGAAGGTGTGACCACCGGCACCTCGATTGGCCTGCTGATTGAGAACACCGATCAGCGTTCGCAGGATTATGGCGCGATTAAAGATCTGTTCCGTCCGGGTCATGCGGATTACACCTACGAGCAGAAATATGGTCAGCGCGATTATCGTGGCGGTGGCCGCTCGTCGGCGCGCGAAACCGCGATGCGCGTGGCGGCAGGTGCCATCGCCAAGAAATATCTGCAGATGAAACACGGTGTGGTGGTGCGCGGCTATCTGTCACAGATCGGTGATATCGCCTGTGAGCTGAAGGACTGGAGCATCGTGGAAGAGAACCCGTTCTTCTGCCCGGATGCCGACAAGCTGGAGGCGCTGGATGAACTGATGCGTGGCCTGAAAAAAGAGGGCGACTCCATTGGCGCTAAGGTCACCGTCATGGCAGAGAACGTGCCGCCAGGCCTGGGCGAGCCGGTCTTCGACCGACTGGATGCCGATCTGGCGCATGCCCTGATGAGCATCAATGCCGTGAAAGGCGTTGAAATCGGTGACGGCTTTGCAGTGGTGAACCAGCGCGGCAGTCAGCATCGCGACGAGATCCGCCACGACGGTTTCCAGAGCAACCACGCGGGCGGCATTCTGGGCGGCATCAGTAGCGGTCAGATCATCAGCGCCAATGTGGCGATGAAACCAACCTCCAGCATCACCGTGCCGGGTAAAACCATTACCCGCGACGGCGAAGAAGTAGAGATGATCACCAAAGGTCGTCACGATCCCTGCGTCGGGATCCGTGCCGTGCCGATCGCTGAGGCGATGATGGCGATCGTCCTGATGGATCATCTGCTGCGCCAGCGGGCGCAGAACGGTGACGTTAACAGCTCCGTGCCGCGCTGGTGATGGCATGAAAGCGCTCCTGCTTACCCTGAGTGCGCTGCTGATCAGCGCCTCCAGCCTGGCGGCGACGCCGTGGCAAAATATTCAGCATCCGATTAGTGGCGCACCGCAGTCCATCGGTGGCTTTGCCAACGGCTGTATTGTGGGCGCGCAGTCGCTGCCGCTGAATTCACCTTACTATCAGGTGATGCGTCAGGATCAGCGGCGTTACTTCGGTCATCCCGATCTGATTCAGTTTATTCAGCGGCTCAGCACCCAGGTGCATAATCTGCAACTGGGTAACGTGCTGATTGGCGACATGGGCATGGCGGCAGGCGGGCGTTTCAGCAGCGGTCACGCCAGTCACCAGACCGGACTGGATGTAGATATCTGGCTGCAACTGCCGAAAACCCGCTGGAGCGCGCAGCAGTTGCTGAAGCCGCAGCCGCTGGATCTGGTCGGGCCGGGCGATAAAAATGTGATTGCACGCCACTGGCAGCCGGAAATCGACAGCCTGATTAAACTGGCGGCGAAAGATGACGATGTGACGCGCATCTTCGTCAATCCGGCGATTAAAAAGCAGCTTTGTGCCGATGCGGGTAACGATCGTGACTGGCTGCGTAAAGTCCGTCCATGGTTCGCTCACCGCGCGCATATGCATGTGCGGTTGCGTTGCCCGGCGGGCAGTATCGGCTGTGAAGATCAGCCCGCACCGCCGCCGGGCGATGGCTGTGGCGCAGAGCTGCAAAGCTGGTTCCTGCCGAAACAGCCCGGTTCCGGCGCGCCGGTGAAACGTGAGCCACCGCCGTTACCGCCTGCCTGTCAGGCCCTGCTGGATAAACATCTACTGTAAGGGATTCCATGGATTGGTTTGTGGTCAGCCCGCTGCTGGTCGGGCTGCTGTTTTTAATCGCCATGCTCGCCGGTTTCATTGACTCAATCGCAGGTGGCGGAGGATTACTGACGGTACCTTCATTGCTGGCTGCGGGCCTCTCTCCGGCCCAGGCGCTGGCGACCAATAAACTGCAATCGGTCGGCGGATCGTTTTCCGCCAGCCTCTACTTTATCCGGCGTGGTGCGGTCAACCTGAACGAACAGTGGCTGAACATCGCCATGACGCTGCTGGGATCCGTGCTGGGCGCGATACTGATTCAGCGCCTGCAGGCGGATTTCCTGCGCCAGATGCTGCCGCTGTTTTTAATCGCGATTGGCCTGTGGTTCCTGCTGATGCCACGCCTGGGCGAAGTCGATCAGGCGCGACGCCTGCACGGTCTGGCCTATGCGCTGGTCGGCGGCGGGGCAGTGGGATTCTACGACGGATTTTTCGGACCGGGCGCAGGTTCTTTCTATGCGCTGGCTTTCGTCACGCTCTGCGGCTACAACCTGGCTAAAGCGACCGCCCATGCCAAGGTGCTCAACTTCACCTCAAACCTTGGCAGTCTGCTGTTCTTTATCTTTGGCGGCAAAGTGGTGTGGGGAACCGGCCTTGTCATGATGCTCGGCGCTTTCTGCGGCGCACGTCTGGGCGCACGGCTGGTGCTGAGCCGCGGACAGAAACTGATCCGCCCGATGGTGGTGATTGTCTCAGCTGTCATGAGCATTAAATTATTGTGGGACAGCCACGGCAGCGCAGTTCTGGCCTGGCTGGCTACGCTGCATTCGTAACCTAAAACGTGATACCGTCATGAACCCGACACATCATTATGAACAGCTGATCACGCTGTTTGATCGCTGTTTCAGCGATGAATTTCAGACCCGTCTAATTAAAGGCGACGATGAACCGATCTATCTTCCTGCTGATGAAGCGTCGCCGTGGAACCGTGTGGTCTTTGCCCACGGCTTCTACGCCAGCGCACTGCATGAGATCTCACACTGGTGCATCGCCGGTGAAGCCCGCCGCAAACGGGTCGATTTTGGTTACTGGTACTGTCCGGATGGCCGCGATGCGCTGACCCAGAGTCAGTTTGAAGCGGTGGAAGTGAAGCCGCAGGCGCTGGAGTGGATGTTTTGTACGGCAGCAGGCTTTCCCTTCAACGTGAGTTGTGACAATCTCGACGGAGATTATGAGCCGGATCGCATTGGGTTCCAGCGTAAAGTGCATGCTCAGGTCATGAGCTATCTGACGTCGGGCATTCCCGACCGTCCCGCGCGTTTTATTACCGCCCTGGCGGAATTTTATGGCAGGCCTTCATTAACAGCGTCGCAGTTTCCCTGGCCGGACGATCTGTGATGCAGGAAGGCATTATTAATAGAGGAATTGAGATGATCGCAGAATTTGAAGCGCGTATTCTGGCCCTGATTGACGACATGGTCGAGCATGCCAGTGACGATGAGCTGTTCGCCAGCGGTTATCTGCGCGGGCATCTGACACTGGCCGTCGCTGAAGTGGAGCAACTGGGCGAACATACGCCAGAAGCGCTGCAGATTCAGGTCTCACGCAGCCTGCAAAATGCCATTGCTGCCGGCGAACTCTCACCGCGCGATCAGGCTTTAGTGGTCGGGATGTGGGATAACCTGTTTGTTCAGGCACGCCAGCTCTCTGCATAACCGTTCGGGGCGGCTTGCCGCCCTGAGCGTCCGCTACACGGCTTTTCCCTTCAGTAATTTCCTTACCCAGTAACGATTCGGATTGAGCGCTGCCAGCGTGCTGGCATCCAGAGGCTGCGGTTCGCCCGTTAGCTGAGCCGCCAAAACTTCGGCCGCCAGCGGCGCACTGCACAGGCCGCGAGAACCCAGCGCCCCAAACAGATACAGGCCCGTGAAATCAGGGGCGTCAGCGACGTCGCGACCTGCGAGCCGCTGTGCCGGTAAATCGGCGTACTGCATGAGCGTCGCGTCATAATCCGGCACGCCGCCCACCATGGGCAGATGATCCCGCGTAGCGCAGCGCACACCCATTCTTGCCTCTCCGTCACTGACATCCACCGTCGCTGCCCAGCCGCTGTCAGGCAGACACTGCAGCAGGCGGCTGCAGTTCTCCTGCTGGTCCTCTTCCCGGTAATCGGTTGCGGTGTCACCACGGTGATAGCTGGCGCCAATGCAGTGGGTGCCAAACTGCGGGCTGACGGGCGTCAGATAGCCGTCGTAACAGAGCACGGTCTGCAGCGCATCGAGGCCTGGGGTCGAGGGAACATGGCTCACCTGACCAGCTACCGGATAGGTCGGCAGCGGGGCGCTCTGCGCAAAGTCGGCCATCGCATGACCGTTTGCCAGCACCACCGTGGCATGACGCACCGCCGGACGATCGCTGAACGTCAGCGTCCAGTGATCGTCCTCGCGTGAAAGTTTGCTGACGCGATGCAGCCAGTGAATGCGTAATCCCTGGGTTTCGCCATGTGCCAGCATCGCGGTGGTCAGCTCAGCCGGTGAGAGCCAGCCGCCCTGCGGGTAGAAGATGCCGCCACAGCCATGTTCGACATTCGCCAGCTTCTCCGCTTCTGCCACATCGACCCCATAGGCGATGGATTCGGGCAAACCCATCGCCAGCATCTGATCGATTTTCTTACGGCTTTTCTCATCCCAGCCCAGCTGCAGCACACCGCTCCAGTGATGCTCATAGGTCAGGTTTAACCGATCGTAGAGCCGTCGGGCAAAGCTGAAGGCCGCCGGGAAAAAGGTGGCAAGCGCCGGGTCATGCTGGTTGAGCAGGGGATAGAGCGCCCCCTGACGATTGCCGGATGCGCCCAGCGCAGGCGCTGCATCGGCACAGTAAAGCGTGACCCGCCAGCCGCGACGCAGCAGCGCCAGCGCCAGCGTGGCACTGGCGACACCGCCGCCAATCAGGGCAACGTCGCGCTGCTCCGCAGATTGACGGTGATACCAGGGCTGCGCGGCAGGCAGCGGAGGCGCATCCTGTAACGGCCCGCATAGCATTTCGCGCTTCGGGCCAAATCCTTTGCGGCGGATAACGTCAAAGCCCGCCTGCTGCAGGCCACGCCGGACAATACCTGCGGCGGTAAAGGTCGCGAAGGTGCCCTGCGGGCGTGCCAGTTTTGCCATCATGCTGAACAATTCTGGCGTCCACATATCGGGGTTTTTCGAGGGCGCGAAACCATCCAGGAACCAGGCATCCACCTGACGATTCAGGCTGTCATCCAGTTGTCCCATCAGCTGGTTAATATCGCCGAGCCACAGGTCGAGGGTGATGCGTCCGCCGTCAAACAGCAGTCGCTGACAGCCGGGCAGGGCAGCGGGCCATTGCGCCTGTAAGGCCTCCGCCCACGGGGCCAGTTCAGGCCAGTGCTGCTGCGCCGCAGCCAGGTCATCACGGGTTAACGGAAATTTCTCAAAGCTGATGAAATGCAGACGTTTTAAAGTGGCATCGGGCTGTTCGCGCTGAAACGCATCGAACGCCTGCCACAGCGTCAGAAAATTGAGGCCGGTGCCAAAACCGCTTTCCGCCACGATCAGCAGATCGCGCGGATGCTCTGCAAAACGCTGTGGAAAACCGTTGCCGCCAAGGAAGACATAGCGTGTCTCTTCCAGACCATTGTCGTTAGAGAAATAGACGTCGCCAAACGCTCGGGAAACAGGTGTACCCTGTTCATTCCAGTTTAGCTGCGCATGTTCAACCGGTGTTAATTTCACGGTAAAGGCTCGTTTTTCAGGCAGTGGCGCGATTCTAGCGACCCGCGTGACATGACGCAAATTTACAAAAGGAAATAGCTGATCGGACTTGTTCGGCGTACAAGTGTACGCTAGAGTGCATGCCAATTAAGAAGAAGTGGATGAGGAAGATTGAATGAAACGTGCTGTGATTACTGGCTTAGGGATCGTTTCCAGTATTGGTAATAACCAGCAAGAGGTGCTGTCATCTCTGCGTGAAGGACGCTCTGGCATCACCTTTTCTGAAGAGATGAAAGATTCCGGCATGCGTAGTCACGTCTGGGGTAACGTTAAATTAGATACCACCGGCCTCATCGATCGCAAAGTTGTGCGTTTTATGAGTGATGCGTCCATCTATGCTTATCTTTCCATGGAAGAAGCGATTAAAGATTCCGGCCTCACCACTGAAATGTATCAGAGCAACCCACGTGTGGGTCTGATTGCAGGTTCAGGCGGCGGTTCTCCACGTTTCCAGGTATTCGGTGCTGATGCAATGCGCAGCCCACGCGGCCTGAAAGCGGTTGGCCCTTACGTGGTCACCAAGGCGATGGCTTCCGGTGTGTCTGCCTGCCTCGCCACGCCATTCAAGATTCATGGCGTAAACTACTCGATCAGCTCCGCCTGTGCCACCTCGGCGCACTGTATCGGTAATGCCGTTGAGCAGATTCAGCTGGGCAAACAGGATATCGTTTTTGCGGGCGGCGGCGAAGAGCTGTGCTGGGAAATGGCCTGTGAGTTCGACGCCATGGGCGCGCTCTCTACCCGTTACAACGACACCCCGGAAAAAGCGTCACGCACTTATGACAATGAGCGCGACGGTTTTGTTATCGCGGGTGGCGGTGGCATGGTTGTAGTTGAAGAGCTGGAGCATGCGCTGGCACGTGGTGCGCACATCTATGCCGAAATCGTTGGTTACGGTGCGACTTCAGATGGTGCAGACATGGTTGCTCCATCAGGTGAAGGCGCAGTGCGCTGCATGAAGATGGCGATGCACGGTGTCGATACACCTATCGACTATCTGAACAGCCACGGCACCTCTACCCCGGTGGGTGATGTGAAAGAGCTGGGTGCGATTCGTGAAGTGTTTGGCGATAACACGCCTTACATCTCAGCGACCAAAGCGATGACCGGCCACTCCCTGGGTGCCGCTGGCGTGCAGGAAGCGATCTACTCGCTGCTGATGCTGGAGCATGGCTTTATTGCGCCAAGCATCAACATCACCTCGCTGGATGCTGCCGCAACCGGTATGAACATCGTCACTGCGCCGATGGAAAAAGAGCTGACCACCGTGATGTCTAACAGCTTTGGTTTTGGTGGCACCAACGCCACACTGACCCTGCGTAAATATCAGGCGTAATCATTACGTCAGCACTCTGAAGGGCCGGCTTGCCGGCCCTTTTTGTTTTTACAGCCCCTCTGCGTGACCTCGTTTACCCCCGGTATTAAGCCTCCCGCTGCAGTAGCCTTAACAACTTATCGCATCCCGCCACAATCTCGTCAGGGGTCAGCGCGGCGAAGCCCAGTATCCAGCCTTGCTGCGACACTGGCCCGGCATAGAGCGGGCTCAGACGCGGCAGCAGCAAACCCTGTTGTGCCGCCAGCGCGGTTAAGCGCGCTTCATCCTTCTGCAATCTTACCGTCAGCTGTAATCCGCCGCCGCTGGCTATCGGCGTGAGCCAGGGCGAGAGCCGCTGCTCTATCTGCTCAAGCAGCCGATCGCGACGGCTGTGATAGAGCTGACGCATCAGCCGCAGGTGGCTGGCGAAATGTCCCTGTTGCAAAAAGGCGGCGGTAACGGCCTGCGGCAGCAGCGCGCTGTGCCCATCCAGCACGCTGCGTGCCTGGCTTATCGGCGTAACCAGCGAAGGCGGCACCACCATCCAGGCCAGACGAAGAGAGGGAAACAGCGACTTCGAGAAGGTACCCAGCGTGATGACCCGCTGATGGCGATCCAGGCCCTGCAGCGCAGGGATCGGACGCTCGTCATAGTGAAATTCGCTGTCGTAATCGTCTTCGATCAGCCAGCACTGATTGCGCTGCGCCCACTCCAGCCATGCCAGACGCCGGGGCAGGCTCAGCGTGACGCCGCCAGGATAATGATGCGATGGCGTCAGATACATCAGCTTTGCACTGCCGCTGGCGGGCACAGCACCTTCAGCATCGACCGCTATCCCGCGAACCGCTGCACCTGCGGCCAGAAAGGCATTACGTGCACCGGGATAGCCCGGCTCTTCCATCCACACCTCATCACCGGGATCGACGAACATCATGGCCAGTAGCTGCAGTGCCTGTTGCGAACTGGTCAGAATGATCACCTGCTCCGGCTGGCACGCCACGCCCCTGGAGAGCGCCAGATAATCCGCGAGTGCGCTGCGCAACGGCAGGTAGCCACCGGGATCGCCATAGCCCATGGCAGTGCTGCCCAGCGAACGCTGCACGCTGCTGGTCAGGCGGCGCCACGTTTCATGAGGAAAAGCGCGTAACTCCGGTGAACCGGCGGCGAACGCGTGAGGAAAAGGGGGATCCTGACAGCCACCGGTTGCCAGCACCTGCTGGCCCCGCGCCGAAAACCGGACGGGCTGAGGCCGGGCCGGTAAGGAGGATGAGCCTGTGGGGATGCTGATGGCGACAAAGGTACCGCGACCGGTTTCACGTCGCAGGTAACCTTCACTCTCCAGCTGGCCATAGGCTGCTTCCACCGTCACCCGTGACACGCGCAGATCCTGCGCCAGCTGTCGACTGGACGGTAGCTGCTGACCGGCGTGCAGATGATGCCGGTTGATCGCCAGCCGGAGGGTAGAGCAGAGCCGCTCACGCACGCCGCCACTGGTCTGATGCTGGAAAAGCTGTAACAGCGGTGAAGCCATATGGGTCTTATCCCGGCCATAGAATGGGTATCAGTTAGCAGTCCACTTTGCCGTAAACTGCGAACTTACCACAACAGGAGAATCGTTATGTCATCCGTTTTACGCATTCCCGCCGCCACGCCGCCGCAAAGCCTCGCCTATCTGCAGGCAAAACTCGCTTATTACACCGACGCCTGGGATCTGGCGGACGATCTGGGGCAGCAGCTCCCGGATATCGTGGTGATTGATGCGCGTGCCCCGGAGGCTTATCGCGCCGGGCATATCTGCGGTGCGATAAACTTTCCGCATCGCGGGATGGATGCCACCACGACGGCCCGGCTTGACCGCAGCAAAGTGTATGTCACGTATTGTGACGGCATTGGCTGTAACGGATCGACGAAAGCGGCCCTGAAGCTGGCATCGCTGGGGTTTCAGGTGAAGGAGTTAATTGGCGGGCTGGATTTCTGGAAGCGTGACGGTCATCCGCTGACCTGGGGTGATACACCGGGCGAATGGCCTGTCGCCGCGACCAAAGCATCCTGTGGCTGTTAACTCAGAGTACCAGCCAGAGTATAAGAGTGATGGCGACCAGTACGACAAAGAAGCCCAGCAGGGGACGCTGTGCCAGAGGCTGAATCGCGGGCGGCAGTGACGCCACGAATGGCGACCAGATCGGCTGCGGTCTGATCTCGCTGGGGGCCAGCGGCTGCTCAAGGAGTTTTTCTGCCCGATCGGCACGACGGCTGAACAGGAAGTTCAGCAGATCCTGGGTCTGCGTCGCAGTCAGTACCGTCTGTGGTGTAGCCTGGAAACGCTGCTGGCTGTAATCCTCCAGCTGCTGCCGCTCCTGCTGATCAAGCGGCTGTTTCAGCGACGCTTCCAGCAAGTGCAGCGTCGGTGCGCTGTGCTGACTCAGCGTCTGGCGCACCTGGAGATACTGGGTCAGCAGCGGGAAGTGGCGCGACGGGATGGGATCACCGCTGGTCAGATTCACCAGCTTCAGCGCCGCCGTCCACAGTTTACCGGTGGATTCGCCGGTGGCGGCCGCAAGGCGGACCACCTGCTGATTCAGGGTATGGTGTTCGGCAGGCAGCAGCGTGCGATCGCTGACGCGGATCTGCTGCGGCTGGGGAATGGTCATCTGCCCGTTCTGCAGCATCGTCAGCACCTGACGCAGCTGGTCCTGGCTCAGCGCACTCAGTACGGTCTGACCAAACTGCTGACGGATAAAATCGCTGACGGCCTGACGGTTATTGCCTTTCGGCAACAGATCGGTGAGCTGAGTCATCAGCTGACGCGTGGCATGACCGTTCTGCGTCTGCGTGAGGCGATTATTCAGATACTGTTCCGCGGCCGGGAAATGACGCGACTGCAACTCCGCTTCACTCTTAACGCCCACTTCATGACGGACGCCCGCCCACAATTCAGGCGCTTTAAGATTGCTGAGCGATGAGATACGCACGATCAGGCGTTCTAACGTCGTGCGCTGCGCAGGAGAGAGAGGCTGTTCACCGGCCACTGAACCCTGACGCGTGACGCCGGTTTGCGGATTAACAGATGAACGATCGACCGGCGCACCGGGGCCGCTGAGAGGTTGCATGGCGGATTCCTTGGGAAAACAGAACAGCGTGAGGTGCGCCGGAAAAATGAATGCGACATGATAGCAAAAGCCCCCGGGAAATCCCACGGGGGCGCACGCGTTTCGGTGGGAGATTTACGCTTCAGTCGTTAATCTCATGCGCGACCGGCAAACTTGCAGACGGCGATCTTCAGGACCGTGGCTGACTGACCGGTTTCCGCCGGGCTAACGGCGTCCGCAGTCGCTGCGCCAGTATCACACCGCCCAGCGTCAGACCGCCGCCGATCCAGTGATAACTGTGCAGTTGCTCATGCAGAAACAGCACGGCGATCAGCGCAGTGAACAACGGTGTCAGATTCATAAAGATGCTGGTGGTGCTCGCTCCGAGTCGCTGCACGCCGTGGATCCATAAAAAGGGCGCGATGATGGAGGCGAACAGCCCGGCAAATGCCACCAGTGGCAGGTTGTGCCGGTTAAGCGCGACGTCCGGTGCCAGTAAAAAGCCGGGCAGTAACAGTAGTACACCGAATAAAATCTGCACATAAAGGCTCTGCCAGATCGGCAGTGGCAGCGCCCAGCGTCTGGTCAGGACGCCATACAGCGCATAGGAGGTGGAGGCCGCCAGCATCATCAGTTCCCCTTTGCCCATTCCATGATTCAGCAGTTGCATCACGTTGCCCTCACTGACCAGCCACACCAGACCGGTAAAGGAGATGATACTGCCGAGCAGGATGCCGAGCGTTGGGGCAATCCGCAGGATCACCACGCTCAGCAGCACGGTGAGCAGCGGGATGAGAGCGCCGATAATCCCCATAAACAGGGCGCTGACGCTGTGTGCCGCGTAATAGGCCAGGCTCTGATAGAGCACCATGCCGAGCAGCCCAAGGATCGCCAGCCGCCCGAGATGCGGTTTGATGGTCTGACGCGCGCGCCAGACGCCGGGCAGCACAAAGGGCGTCAGTACCAGCAGCGCCAGCAGCCAGCGATAGAAGGAGATCGCCGCCGGATCGATCGCGCTGGCCGACAGCTTGCTGACAATGGAATTGATCGACCAGATCATCACCGCAAAGAGCGGATACAGGAAAAACATGCTGACTCTCCATACGCTACGACACGCCATTAATGAGGCGCAGTGTACGCTTGTCCGGATTTATTCAGATAGTTAATATCGGACAAAATTAGCTGTTGAGCGGACAGAATGACCCTGAAAGTGACCTACCAGCCGCCGGTTGATGCGCCGCAGTTACGCTACTTTATGCGCTACGAGCAGGCCAATGCCCGCACCGAATATCTGCCGCATACCCATGACTGGGGGCAGCTCATCATCGTGAAAAGCCATGTACTGGAGATGCAGGTCGGAGGCGAACGCCTGTTGACCCCGGCTGATATTCCGGTCTGGATCCCACCCGGTCAGCTTCACAGCAGCTATAACCATCGGCAGGCGCAGTTCCGTTCCTTTAATCTGGCAGCCCCGTTATGTGCCGGCTTACCCCGGCGCGCCTGCCTGCTGCTGGTCGATCCGATTGCTCACGCCATCATGGATGAGTTCGCTGAGCAGCAGATTGAGCAACCCGAAACGGATGCGCAGTGGCGGCTGTGCGAGGTACTGCGCGATCGCCTGCAGGTGGCGCAGTTGCAGGAGAGCTATCTGCCCACCTCGGAGGATAAATTTCTCGCGCCGGTGTTACATGCGCTGGAGGCGAATCCGGGCGATAACACCACGCTGGCGGGCTGGGCGGCGCGGGTCTTTACCACGGAACGGACGCTGGCGCGGCGCTGCCAGCAGCAGCTTCATATGACGTTTGGTGAGTGGCGGCAGCGTCTGCGGTTTCTGCGCGCCATCGTGCTGCTGGAGCAGGGGGAAAGCGTGCAGAGTATCGCCCATGAACTGGGCTACAGCTCCGCCTCGGCGTTGATTGTGATGTTCCAGCAACAGGCGGGCACCACGCCCGATCGCTACCGCGCGCGGTTAGGCTAACGCGTCGCTTTGTGCCAGAATCATTCCCCTCTATGCAACTGACAGGAACGCCGCAGTGAAAATTCTGGTCGATGAAAATATGCCTTATGCCCGTGAGTTATTCAGCCGCACCGGTGACGTGGTCGCCGTGCCAGGACGTCCGCTGCCGGTGGCTGAACTCGCCGATGCCGATGGCCTGATGGTGCGCTCAGTCACCCAGGTGAATGAAGCCCTGCTGGCGGGAAAACCGGTGAAATTTGTCGGAACCGCCACGGCGGGCACCGATCATGTCGACGAGAACTGGCTGCAGCAGGCGGGCATTGCGTTCTCTGCCGCACCCGGCTGTAACGCCATTGCGGTGGTGGAATATGTTTTCTCTGCGCTGCTGCTGCTGGCGGAACGTGATGGTTTTGCGCTGCGTGACCGCACGGTCGGCATTGTCGGCGTCGGTAACGTCGGCGGGCGGCTGCAAAAGCGGCTGGAAGCCTGGGGCATCAAAACCCTGCTGTGCGATCCGCCGCGCGCCGATCGGGGTGAAGAGGGAGATTTCCTGTCGCTGGAAGCCGTGACAGAGCAGGCTGATATTCTGACGTTCCATACGCCGCTGTTTAAAGAGGGTCCGTATAAAAGCTGGCATCTGGCGGATGCGGCGCTGCTGATGGCGCTGAAGCCCAATACCATTCTGATCAACGCCTGCCGCGGCCCGGTGGTGGACAACGGCGCGCTGCTGGAAGTGCTGAAAATGCGCCACGATCTCAGCGTGGTGCTGGATGTCTGGGAGCCGGAGCCGGATCTCTCGCTGGCGCTGCTGGATAAGGTCGACATCGCCACGCCGCACATCGCGGGCTACACGCTGGAAGGCAAAGCACGCGGCACCACACAGGTCTTTGAAGCCTGGTGCGACTTTATTGGTCAGCCGCAGCAGGTGCCGCTCAGCACCTTACTGCCGGAGCCGGAATTCAGTGAAATCACTCTGAATGGCCCGCTGGATCAGCCAACGCTGAAACGCCTGGCGCATCTGGTGTATGATGTGCGCCGCGATGATGCCCCCCTGCGTAAAGTGGCGGCGAAACCCGGCGAGTTTGATCGCCTGCGTAAGCAGTATCTGGAGCGCCGTGAATGGTCGTCGCTGCGGGTCAACTGTGATGACGCCACAACGGCTGAGATGCTGAACCAGCTGGGCTTTAACGCAACAACCTCCCCGAAATAACGGGCGCTGCAGGTCAGGCGCCCCGGCGCGGTTTCCACACTGAATCCGTCAGTGAACGGAAGGCGCGCACTGCTGGCATGTCTGCATGACGGCGGGTTCCGGGGGGAGATACCCCATGGATTTCGGGTTGCATTGAGGCGGCAAGAGAACGAATCCGGATAAGCTTACTCGGGTAAGTGATCCGGATGAGTGAACGCAGCCAGTAAAGATGCAACGTGAAAGACGACGGGGAAAAATCTGAATCCCTGGGCGGTGAATATCACCGCCTTCTGTTTTTATGTCATTGTCTGGAGTAAACCAACATGTCTGACGGCTGGAATATTGCGCTACTTGGCGCGACAGGCGCAGTAGGGAACGCTGTACTGGAACTGCTGGCGGAACGCCAGTTCCCGGTTGGTGAATTATATTTGCTGGCCAGCGAAAACAGCGCGGGCGAAATCAAGCGTTACGAAGGCCGCTCGGTGCGGGTCGAAAATGCAGAGACGTTCGACTGGTCACAGGCGCAGCTGGCCTTTTTCGTGGCGGGACGTGATGCCTCAGCGCGCTTTGCCGATGAAGCGGCCAACGCGGGTTGTCTGGTGATCGACAGCAGCGAGCTGTTTGCGCTGGAACCTGATGTGCCGCTGGTGGTGCCGGATGTGAATCCGCAGGTGCTGGCTGATTATCGCAATCGCAACATCATCAGCGTGGCGGACAATCTGGTGAGCCAGCTGCTGACCGCGATAAAACCGCTGGTGGATGCGGCCGGTCTGAGTCGTTTACAGGTTACTAACCTGATCTCGGTCTCCAGCTACGGCAAAGTGGCGGTGGATGCGCTGGCCGGGGAAAGTGCCCGTCTGCTGAATGGTATCCCGGCCGATGAACACCATTTTGGTCGTCAGCTGGCGTTTAACCTGATGCCCCAACAGCCCGATGCAGAAGGCAGCGTGGAAAGCGAACGTCGTCTGATTGATCAGGTGCGTAAGGTATTGCAGGACGAAGGCTTACCGATTGCGGTCAGCAGCGTTCAGGCTCCGGTGTTCTACGGTAATGCGCAGATTGTGCATATCGAAAACCTGCGCCCGCTCTCTGCGGAAGAAGCGCGGGCCGAGCTGGCGCTGGCGTCCGATATTCGTCTGAGCGAAGAAGATGAAGTGCCGACGCCGGTAACGGATGCTTCAGGCAACGGCGAACTGAGCATCGGTTCTGTGCGTAACGACTACGGTATCCCGGAGCTGCTGCAGTTCTGGTCAGTGGCAGACAACATTCGTTTTGGCGGCGCGCTGATGGCGGTGAAAACCGCTGAGAAACTGGTTCAGGAGTATCTGTAACCATGTCCGATGGTCAGACGCAAAAACTGGCGCTCGGCATCGAGTATGACGGCAGCCGTTACTACGGCTGGCAGCGTCAGAATGAAGTCCGCAGCGTGCAGGAGAAGGTAGAGCGCGCGCTGTCGAAAGTTGCCGATCATCCGGTCAGCATTTTTTGTGCCGGCCGTACCGATGCGGGCGTTCACGGGACGGGGCAGGTGGTCCATTTCGAGACTACGTCGCAGCGACCTGATGGCGCCTGGACGCTGGGCGTGAATGCTAACCTGCCGCCGGATATTGCCGTGCGCTGGGTGAAAGCGGTGCCGGATGAATTTCATGCCCGCTTCAGCGCTACGGCCCGCCGTTATCGCTACCTGATCTACAATCAGCGTCTGCGCCCGGCGGTGCTGGCACAGGGCGTCACGCACTTCTACCATCCACTGGATGCCGAGAAGATGCAGCGCGCCGGGCAATGTTTGTTAGGCGAGAATGATTTCACCTCATTCCGCGCGGTGCAGTGCCAGTCGCGTACCCCGTGGCGCAACGTGATTCACCTCAACGTGACGCGTCAGGGGCCCTACGTGATTGTGGATATCAAAGCCAACGCCTTTGTGCATCACATGGTGCGCAATATCGTGGGCAGCCTGATGGAGATAGGCTGCGGCAACAAGCCGGAGTCATGGATGGCAACGCTGCTGGCGGCGAAGGATCGGACATTAGCCGCAGCCACAGCCCGGGCAGAGGGGTTGTATCTGGTGGCGGTGGATTACCCATCCCACTTTGCGTTACCACAGCCGTCGATGGGACCATTGTTCCTCGCGGATTAATTCACTTTCAGGACTTAAAAGGGCGCGCTATGGAGTTTCTCCATTTTCTGGTTGATTTCATTCTGCACATTGATGTGCATCTTGCCGAACTGGTTGCACAGTACGGTATCTGGATTTACGCTATTTTGTTCCTGATTTTGTTCTGCGAAACCGGACTGGTGGTGACGCCGTTCCTGCCGGGTGATTCGCTGCTGTTTGTGGCGGGCGCACTGGCCGCGCTGCCGGGTAACGATCTCAATGTGCACATTATGGCGGCATTGTTAGTGGTCGCGGCCGTTCTGGGTGACGCGGTGAACTACACCATTGGTCGCCTGTTTGGCGAACGGTTGTTCAGTAACCCGAACTCGAAAATTTTCCGTCGCAGCCATCTGGATAAAACCCATGCGTTTTATGCCCGTCACGGCGGAAAAACCATTATCCTGGCGCGCTTTGTGCCGATCGTCCGTACGTTCGCGCCGTTTGTTGCCGGTATGGGCCATATGTCCTATCGCCACTTCGCGCTGTTCAACGTGACGGGGGCGCTGTTATGGGTGCTGCTGTTCTCCTATGCCGGCTACCTGTTCGGCGATCTGCCGGTGGTGCAGGAAAACCTGAAGCTACTGATTGTGGGCATTATCCTGGTCTCGATTCTGCCGGGTGTGATTGAAGTCTGGCGTCATCGCCGCCAGGCTAAGCAGCAGAAGCTGCCGTAAGACTTCGCTCAGGGATAAGACCAGATTTTTATCCACAGTCTGAACAGGTTGTGGTTTAATGAGCGACATTTACCGTCTGCTGAAGCGGTTTTCAGCAGTATCAAGACGACTGGACCAGGTCAGTTTTAAACAGAAAGGTCATCAATGAGCTGGATTGAACGCATTCTTAATAAAAGCACCGGAACGCCTGTGCGCAAAGCCAGTATCCCGGAAGGGGTCTGGACCAAGTGTGACAGTTGTGGCCAGGTTCTTTACCGCGCCGAGCTGGAGCGTAACCTTGAGGTCTGCCCGAAGTGTGACCATCACATGCGTATGCACGCACGTGAGCGTCTCAACAGTGTCCTCGATCAGGGCACGATGGTTGAGCTGGGCAGTGAACTTGAACCAAAAGATCTGCTCAAGTTCCGTGACTCCAAGAAGTATAAAGACCGTCTGGTAGCGGCCCAGAAAGACACCGGCGAGAAAGATGCGCTGGTCGTCATGAAAGGTCAGCTGCACGGCATGCCGGTTGTGGCGGCAGCCTTTGAATTTGCCTTCATGGGCGGTTCAATGGGTTCTGTAGTCGGTGCGCGCTTTGTGCGTGCGGTTGAGCAGGCGTTAGAAGATAACTGCCCGCTGATCTGCTTCTCCGCCAGTGGTGGTGCCCGTATGCAGGAAGCGCTGCAGTCGCTGATGCAGATGGCGAAAACCAGTGCGGCTCTGGCCAAAATGCGCGAGCGCGGTCTTCCGTATATCTCCGTGCTGACTGACCCGACCATGGGTGGTGTTTCGGCCAGTTTTGCGATGCTGGGTGACCTCAACATTGCGGAACCTAAAGCGCTGATCGGCTTTGCTGGTCCACGCGTGATCGAGCAGACCGTGCGTGAAAAACTGCCGCCGGGCTTCCAGCGCAGTGAGTTCCTGATTGAGAAGGGTGCGATCGATATGATCATTCGCCGTCCGGAAATGCGCTACAAACTGGCAAGCCTGCTGGCAAAAATGATGAACCTGCCGGCACCGCTGCATGATGGTGAACAGTCCGCTCCTGCGACGACTGAATCGGAAAGCAACGAGGCCTGACAGGAGATAGAGAGGCGCGTCCACAGCGCCTCTTACCAATGCACCGTATACCGCAGCACCAGTCTGCCAGGTATAAATAAGCAAAACGGGACATATGGACAATCTTCACCTTCCTCAAGCCACGTCGCCTTTGGCCACGTGGCTTTATTATCTTGAGCACCTGCATACTCAGGCCATCGAACTGGGTCTGGACCGTATTCGTCAGGTAGCACAACGTCTCGACCTGCTGAAACCCGCTCCCTTTGTCTTTACCGTGGCCGGTACAAATGGCAAAGGCACGACCTGTCGCACTCTGGAAACGCTGCTGATCGCTGCGGGCTACCGCGTTGGCGTCTACAGCTCGCCGCATCTGGTGCGCTACACCGAGCGCGTTCGGGTGCAGGGCGGGGAGTTGAGTGAAGCGCAGCACTGCGCCAGCTTTGCGGAGATTGAAGCCGGACGAGCCGACATTTCGCTGACCTATTTTGAATTTGGCACGCTCTCCGCGCTCAATCTGTTCCGCCAGGCGCAGCTGGATGTGGTGATCCTGGAAGTCGGCCTCGGCGGACGACTGGATGCCACCAACATAGTGGATGCCGATGTCGCCGTGGTCACCAGCATTGCGCTGGATCACACCGACTGGCTGGGCCCGGATCGCGAAAGCATCGGGCGCGAGAAAGCGGGCGTATTCCGTGCGGGGAAACCGGCGGTAGTGGGTGAGCCCGATATGCCACACAGCATCGCTATGGTCGCGCAGGAAAAAGGCGCTCAGCTGTTACAGCGCGACCGCGACTGGTCCTGGCATGCCCAGGCCGAAAGCTGGTCGCTGCGTGATGCGCAGGGCGAGCTGAACGATCTGCCGCTGCCACAGGTGCCGCTGCCTAACGCGGCGACCGCGCTGGTGGCGCTGCGTGTTTCAGGGCTTGAGGTCAGTGAAGCGCAGATTCGCGCCAGCCTGCCGCTGGCGATGCTGCCAGGGCGTTTTCAGACTATCAGTGAATCACCGCGCGTGATTCTGGATGTCGCCCATAATCCGCATGCGGCGACCTGGCTGGCATCGCGGCTGGCGGCTCTGCCGAAACGCGGCAAAGTGCATGCGGTCGTGGGCATGCTGCATGATAAAGATATCCCCGGTACGCTGGCGGCGCTGGCACCCATGGTCGATGTCTGGTACTGCGCACCGCTTGACGGTCCGCGCGGCGCCAGCGCTGAGCAACTGCTGGAGTGTCTGTCGCAGGGCGAAGCCTTTACCTCGGTAGAGCTCGCCTGGCAGCAAGCGCGCAAGCGGGCAGCGCCGCAGGACACTGTGCTGGTCTGTGGTTCATTCCACACCGTTGCACAGGTCATGGAATCGATTGAAACGGAGAAAGGACGTGGCTAGTAAGTTTCAGAACCGTTTAGTCGGCACTGTTATTCTGGTCGCCGTTGGCGTGATTGTGCTGCCAGGGCTGCTGGATGGTCAGAAAAAGCATTACAAAGAGGAGTTCGCCGCCATTCCACTGGTGCCGAAACCTGACGATCAGCAGGACAGCGAAATGGTGCCGCCGGTCACCCAGTCGCTGCCGGCTCAGCCGCCGGAGGGCGCGGGCAATGCGGTCAGCAGCAGCACTGGCAATGGCAAAACCAACGCCACGGCAGAGCAGGGTCGGACTCAGCCGGACGAAGAGAGCGATCCGGTCGTTGTATCGCCGCCGCCGGTTCATCAGTCTGTACCTGCACAGACGGTGACGAAGCCGAAAGTGACAGAGCAGCAGAAACCTAAAGTCACTGAACAGCCTAAGCAGAAACCGGTCGAACAGCAGAAGCCAAAAGCCGTGGAACAGCCTAAACCGAAGCCGGTTGAACAGCCTAAAGCGGTCGAACAGCCGAAGCAGGAAGAGGCGCCGAAAGCCGCAGAGACGACGGCGCCAGCAGGGCAGGCTTATGTGGTGCAGTTAGGTGCGCTGAAAAACGCCAGCAAAGTGAATGAGATTGTCGCGCAGTTGCGGCTGTCGGGCTATCGCGCCTTTACCGTGCCGTCAACGCCGGTACAGGGTCAGATCACCCGCATTTACGTAGGCCCGGATGCCTCGAAAGCCAAAATGCAGAGCGCGGTTGGCGAGCTGAAAAGCATCTCAGGACTGGGCGGTGTGGTGAAACCGTACAGCGCCCGCTAAAGCCGGCGATTGGCGCTGCCGATAGCAGTAACAGGCAGCGTCTTTTGCCCGGCACGCAGCACGCTTACGGCGCGTTGCAGGATAAAATAGTGACGATTTTCAACGGCCTGTCCGGCTGAGAATCTACCGGGCGATTGAGGTTTTTTTCATCGCCGCATTTATGGATGCAGAAAAAGAAAACCGCTACGCAAACGTTTTCTTTTTCTGTTAGAATGCGCCCCGAACTGGATGCAGGGGTGCAATTGCACTGGCGCTGGAAGAGTTCATGATCTGGATTGATTACGTCATTATTGCGGTAGTTGGTTTTTCGGCTCTGGTCAGCCTCGTCCGTGGGTTTGTCCGGGAAGCCTTATCTCTCGTTACCTGGGGATGCGCGTTTTTTGTCGCCAGTCATTACTACGCCTACCTTGCAGTCTGGTTTACAGGTTTTGACGACGAACTGGTTCGTAACGGTATCGCCATCGGTGTGCTGTTTGTCGCTACCCTGATTGTGGGGGCCATTGTGAACTACGTTATCGGCACGCTGGTGGAGAAAACCGGCCTGTCGGGAACCGACCGGGTGTTGGGAGTCTGTTTCGGGGCGTTGCGAGGGGTGCTGATTGTAGCCGCCTTGCTGTTCTTCCTTGATACATTCACTGGCTTTTCCAAAAGTCCGGACTGGCAACAGTCTCAACTCATTCCCGAGTTCAGTTATATCATCAGGTGGTTTTTTGATTACCTGAAAAGCACGTCGAGTTTTTTACCCCGGTGATGTGACCGGGAGTGCGGCTTAATGAGGAAATGACAACATGTGCGGTATTGTCGGTATCACCGGTTTCATGCCGGTCAACCAGTCGATCTATGACGCGTTAACGGTGCTCCAGCACCGCGGGCAGGATGCCGCAGGCATTTGTACAATCGATGCGCTGAAATGTTTTCGCCTGCGAAAGGCAAACGGCCTGGTCAGCGACGTTTTCGAAGCACGCCACATGCAGCGTCTGCAGGGCAATATGGGGATCGGTCACGCGCGTTATCCAACCGCGGGAAGCTCCAGTGCCTCTGAAGCGCAGCCATTCTATGTAAACTCCCCGTACGGCATCACCCTGGCGCATAACGGTAACCTGACCAACGCCCATGTGCTGCGTAAGCACCTGTTTGAAAAGGGCCGCCGTCACGTTAACACCACCTCAGATTCTGAAATCCTGCTGAACATCTTTGCGCAGGAGCTTGATCGTTTTCAAAACGATCCGCTGGAAGCCGACAACATTTTCGCTGCGGTGGCTGCCGTGCATCAGCAGGTACGCGGTGCTTACGCCGTCGTGGCGATGATTATCGGTCACGGCATGGTTGCCTTCCGTGATCCCAACGGCATCCGTCCGCTGGTACTGGGCAAGCGCGTTATCGCGGATGGCCGTACCGAGTATATGGTCGCCTCCGAGAGCGTGGCACTGGATACGCTGGGCTTTGAATTCATCCGTGACGTCGCACCGGGTGAAGCGGTCTATGTCACTGAAGCGGGCCAGCTGTCTACCCGCCAGTGTGCTGAGAACCCGAAAAGCAATCCGTGCCTGTTCGAGTATGTCTATTTTGCGCGTCCTGACTCTTTCCTGGACAAAATCTCCGTCTACAGCGCCCGTGTCCGCATGGGCACCAAGCTGGGCGAGAAAATTGCCCGCGAGTGGGAAGATCTGGATATCGACGTCGTGATTCCGATTCCGGAAACCTCAACCGATATCGCGCTGGAAATCGCCCGTATCCTCGACAAGCCTTATCGTCAGGGCTTCGTGAAAAACCGTTACGTTGGCCGTACTTTTATCATGCCTGGTCAGCAGTTACGTCGCAGCGCGGTTCGCCGCAAGCTCAACGCTAACCGCGCTGAATTCCGTGATAAAAACGTCCTGCTGGTGGATGACTCGATTGTTCGCGGCACCACTTCAGAGCAGATCATTGAGATGGCACGTGAAGCGGGCGCAAAACGGGTTTATCTGGCCTCCGCGGCACCGGAAATTCGTTTCCCGAACGTCTACGGCATCGATATGCCGAGCGCCACGGAACTGATTGCGCACGGCCGCGAAGTGGAAGAGATTCGCCAGCTGATTAAAGCCGATGCGCTGATTTTCCAGGACCTGGACGATCTGATTGAAGCGGTGCGTGAAGAGAATCCGGACATTGCCCAGTTCGAATGTTCGGTGTTCAACGGAATTTACGTGACGAAAGATGTCGATCAGCAATATCTGGAGTATCTGGAGTCGCTGCGTAACGATGATGCCAAAGCGCTTCAGCGCCAGAATGAAGTCGAAAACCTTGAGCTGCACAACGAGGGCTGATACCTCTGACAGGCGGGCAGCATAAAACAGGGCGGGAGCAATCCCGCCCTGTTTGTTTTCAGAAACCCGCTGGCCGCGTATGATGGCGCATTGGCTGACATAAGGTTGGAATATGAAACGACTCATCATTGGCATCTCTGGCGCAAGCGGGGTGATCTATGGCGTGCGCATGCTGCAGGTGCTGCAGCAGGTGGAAGAAGTAGAAACGCATCTGGTCATGAGCCAGGCGGCACGTCAGACGCTGGGTCTGGAGAGTGATTATTCGCTGCGTGACGTGCAGGCGCTGGCCGATGTGGTGCATGACGTGCGCGATATTGCAGCTAATATCTCGTCGGGTTCGTTTAAAACGCTGGGCATGGCGATTTTACCCTGCTCAATGAAAACGCTTTCAGGCATCGTTCACAGTTACAGTGACTCATTGCTGACCCGTGCGGCGGATGTCGTGTTAAAAGAGCAGCGTAAACTGGTGTTGTGCGTGCGGGAAACCCCGCTGCATGTCGGCCATCTGCGCATGATGACCACAGCCGCCGAACTGGGGGCGATTATCATGCCGCCTGTACCGGCTTTTTATCACCGGCCTGAAACGATCGATCAGCTGATCGATCAGACCGTCAACCGGGTTATTGACCAGTTTGATATCGAATTACCGGAAGATCTTTTCGCGCGCTGGCAGGGTGCATAAAGTTCCGCTGGCGCACTTATTTAGTGCATAAGCGCGCCTCGGATCACTCTTCGTGCATTTGATGCACCAAAAGTTAACAACGTCGCTTTTTCTCTTTCACCACACTGCTATATTCCCCTCACAAACACAGCGTTTTCGCCTGTCTGACATCACGCTAACTGCGTGGATAACTTGCAGATCTGGCATGAAACATGCAAATTACTTTGCGCAAACACATCACGAACCACATAACAAAAAGCACTTCACTTGAGGGTAATCTATGAAAAAGCGTGTTCTGGCTCTTTCCCTGATGCTGGGCTTATCCAGTGCTGCCAGCGTCTTCGCGGCAGTGCCGGGTTCAATCCGCATCGGCACAGATCCAACTTACCCACCGTTTGAGTCGAAAGACGCGCAAGGCAAGTTAGTGGGCTTCGATATCGACCTCGCTAACGAAATCTGTAAACGTATTCATACCCAGTGTACCTATGTTGAAAGCGACTTCGATGCGCTGATCCCCTCGCTGAAAGCGAAGAAAATTGATGCCATCATCTCCTCACTTTCCATCACAGCAAAACGTCAGGAAGAGATCGCCTTCTCGGAAAAACTCTACGCCGCTAACGCGCGTTTAGTGGCACCGAAGGGATCGAAAATTCAGCCGACCATCGAGTCGCTGAAAGGCAAAAATATCGGCCTGCTGCAGGGCACCACGCAGGAAACCTATGCCAATCAGAACTGGCGGCCAAAAGGGGTTAACGTCACCCCTTATGCTAACCAGGATCTGGTTTATCAGGATCTGAATGCGGGTCGCATCGATGCAGCCTTCCAGGATGAAGTCCAGGCCAGCGAAGGTTTCCTGAAACAGCCAGTCGGTAAAAACTACGCCTTCGCGGGTCCGGCCGTGAAAGATGACAAGATCTTTGGCGTCGGCACCGGTATGGGACTGCGTAAAGATGACAGCGAACTGAAAGCGGCCATCGACAAAGCCTTCACTGACATGCGTAAAGATGGCACCTACGACAAGATTGCGAAGAAATACTTCGATTTCAATGTGTACGGCGACTAACCATCCTGTCGCTTTACCCTCTGTGTCCGTGTTGCCGGGACTGAGCCGGTTCTGCCTGATGCAGAAACCGGCGCCGTTCCGCTGATGACGGATGGCATCTGCAACGGAGAGGTAAAGCTAAACTGCCCGTCGATTGCTGACGGGCAGCGATTCGTTTCCACCCCACGACAGGACCCTCTCGATGCTGTATGGCTATTCTGATGTAATTCTTCGGGGCACGCTGGTGACGCTGGAGCTGGCTCTCACCTCCGTCGTGCTGGCAGTGCTGCTGGGCCTGATTGGCGCAGGCGCGAAACTGTCGCGCAGCCGGCCACTGGCGATGATTTTTGAAGGCTACACCACGCTGATCCGTGGCGTGCCTGACCTCGTACTGATGCTGCTGATCTTCTACGGTCTGCAGATTGTCCTCAACCAGATCACCGATGCGCTGGGCATGGCTCAGTTTGATATCGATCCGATGGTGGCCGGTATCATTACGCTCGGCTTTATCTATGGTGCCTACTTCACTGAAACCTTCCGCGGGGCCTTTATGGCCGTACCGCAGGGGCAAATTGAAGCGGCCACCGCGTTTGGTTTTACCGGCGCGCAGGTGTTCCGCCGCATACTGTTTCCGGCCATGATGCGCTATGCGCTGCCGGGTATCGGCAACAACTGGCAGGTGATCCTGAAAGCCACCGCACTGGTCTCGCTGCTGGGGCTGGAAGATGTGGTAAAGGCGACGCAGCTGGCCGGTAAAAGTACCTGGCAGCCGTTCTACTTCGCCATTGTGGCGGGTGTGATTTATCTGGTGTTTACCACGCTGTCGAACGGCGTGCTGTGGTGGCTGAACCGTCGCTATACGGTCGGTGTGAAGAGGGCGAGTTATGATTGAGATTATTCAGGAATACTGGAAATCGCTGCTCTGGACTGACGGTTACCGTTTTACCGGTGTGGCGATCACCCTGTGGCTGCTGATCCTCTCGGTGACCGTTGGCGGCTGCCTGGCCATCCTGCTGGCGATAGCGCGGGTTTCACCTAACCGGTTTATCAGTTTTCCGGTCTGGCTCTTTACCTATGTGTTTCGCGGTACGCCGCTCTATGTGCAACTGCTGGTGTTCTATTCCGGCATGTATACGCTGGAAATTGTGAAAGGCACTGAACTGCTGAACGCGTTTTTCCGCAGTGGCCTGAACTGTACGCTGCTCGCCTTTACTCTGAACACCTGTGCCTACACCACGGAAATCTTTGCGGGTGCGATTCGCTCGGTGCCACACGGTGAGATTGAGGCGGCGCGGGCCTATGGCTTCTCCACCTTTAAACTCTATCGCTGCATTATTCTGCCCTCGGCGCTGCGGACGGCACTGCCGGCCTACAGCAACGAAGTGATTCTGATGCTGCACTCCACGGCGCTGGCTTTCACCGCCACCGTGCCGGATCTGCTGAAAATCGCGCGGGATATTAACTCGGCGACCTATCAGCCGTTTACCGCCTTTGGCCTTGCGGCTGTGTTGTACCTGATTATCTCTTACGTGTTGATCAGCCTGTTCCGCCTGGCGGAACGTCGCTGGCTGGCCCACGTGAAACCCTCTTCATCGCATTGAGTAGAACTATGGCTGACAATAAATTAAGCGTCACCGAATTGCATAAACGTTACGGTGAACATGAAGTGCTGAAAGGGGTCTCGTTAACTGCTAAAGCGGGCGATGTGATCAGTATCATTGGATCGTCCGGTTCAGGGAAAAGTACCTTTTTACGCTGCATCAACTTCCTCGAAAAACCGAGCGAAGGCAGCATCGTGGTTAATAACCAGCAAATTACGCTGGTTCGTGACAAAGATGGTCAGCTCAAAGTGGCTGACAAAGAGCAGCTGCGCGCATTGCGTACCAGCCTCACCATGGTGTTCCAGCACTTCAATCTGTGGAGCCACATGACGGTGCTGGAAAACGTGATGGAAGCGCCGATTCAGGTGCTGGGGCTGAGCAAAGCGGAAGCGCGTGAGCGCGCCATTCGCTATCTCGATAAAGTAGGCATTGATGCGCGGGCGCAGGCGAAGTATCCGGTGCACCTTTCTGGTGGTCAGCAGCAGCGTGTGTCGATTGCGCGCGCGCTGGCGATGGAGCCTGAGGTGTTGCTGTTTGATGAACCGACCTCGGCGCTGGATCCGGAGCTGGTAGGCGAGGTGCTGCGCATCATGCAGAAGCTGGCGGAAGAGGGCAAAACCATGGTGGTGGTGACCCACGAGATGGAGTTTGCCCGTCACGTCTCAAATCACGTGATTTTCCTGCATCAGGGCAAAATCGAAGAGCAGGGTCCGCCTGCGGACGTGTTCGGCAGCCCGAAAAGCCCGCGTTTACAGCAGTTCCTCAAGGGATCGCTGAAGTAAGGGTTACCTGTCAGTTAAGGCGAGGGAAGCAGGGCACTGGCGTAACGTGCCCTGCGCGCAATAAGTGCGAACCGCGTTTGAGAGTTTGCGTCATCCCTGCGTTCTGCCCTCGCACTCAGTATCCAGTCTGAGATATCACTTCTGCAGTAGCTTCAGCGCCGTATCCTCATCGGTCACCAGTCCCGATACCCAGCCGCCCTGTAATGCGGCACGGATGGCTGGATACTTGCGCTCACTACCCGCAAAGCCAATAATTTTGCGCTGAGTCTGGCTTTCCAGCCGTACGCTGGTCAGCAGTTCATCCGTTTCGCCCCACACCCGTTCACCCTGGTGATTGAAAAAGTGACCAAGCATTTCGCCCACCACGCCGCGCCCATTTAGCGCCCCGACCTGCGCATCGGTGATAAATCCCTCGGCGTTCAACGGACAGCCCGGCATCACTTCTCCAATCCCCACAAAGGCTACGTCCGCCTGTAAGGCGCGATCAATGACACGCTGGTACACCTTATGCTGAACCCACATCGCTTTATCCTGTGGGGAGTCGGCGTATAAGGGCGCAGGGATGAAGAAATACTTGCCCTGCATCTTTTCGGCCATTTTCAACGGTACGTCATAGCGTGTACCGGAATCATCCCGCGCGATGGCACCAATCATGGAAACGCAATGATGCTGGGGACGATCAACCCAGGGAAGCGCATCGATCATTGAGCGCAGGGTTTTGCCGGAACCAATACCGAACACCTGTGGCGTTTCCTCATGAATAAATTGTGCCATCACCGCCGCGCCTTCTACTGCCAGCATTTGTTGAATAGCCTCATCATTCAGACTGGCCGATGGCACAACGCGACACAAATCCAGACCAAATTTCGCCTGTATCTCACTCGCCAGCTGCAGGCAGTGAGTGACGGGATGATCAATTTTTACATTCACCATGCCCATTTCGCGTGCACTGGAGACCAGACGCTGCGCGACCTGTCGTGACAATCCCAGTGCCTGCGCTATCTCCTGCTGTGTCACGCCTGCGACGTAATACATCCATGCGGCACGTGCGGCCAGCTCCTGCTTTTTCTCTTCTTTGCTCATCACGCTGTTCCGTCGAATTCGAGGGGACATCTTAACGCTGCGCGGCAGGAAAAGCACTAACTGAGCAAATGCCCTTAAAAGGAGCAAAAGTGTTATTTGTGACCCGGCTCGCAGAAGGATCCGCCTAATGGAGACTATGCTACACGCAATCGGGCAAATGCCCTTTAGTGTGGCAAATGTTTAAAAGAGGCGATTATGAACAACCAATCAGTGTGGATGCACATCGGCGCGGGATCTTTTCATCGGGCACATCAGGCGTGGTATCTGCATAAACTGCGTGAGCAGGGTGACGAAAGCTGGAGCATCGCGCTCGGCAATATCCGTAATGACGCGGAGCCACTGCTTAATCAGCTCGCGGCACAGCAGGGAGAATATGTGCTGGAAACCGTAACGCCTGAAGGTGAGCGTGACTACGAAACCATCACCTCGCTGCGCAAAATTTTGCCCTGGGACAGTGATATCCGTGCGTTGATTGAGCAGGGAGCCCGTGCGGAAACACGTGTGATTAGCTTTACCGTGACCGAAGCGGGTTACTACCTGACCCCCGCGTTTACACTGGATCTTACTCATGCAGAAGTGAAGGCCGATCTGGATGGCGATATCCGCACCCTCTACGGCGCACTCAGCCATATTCTGACACAGCGAGTTAAGCAAGGCGGTGCGCCTGTTACGCTGCTGAACTGCGACAATCTGCGCCACAATGGCGAACGTTTTCGTGACGCCTTCCTGGCGTTTCTTATGGCCAAAGGCGATACCGGACTGGCCGACTGGGTGCGTACACAAACCCGCTCACCCAATACCATGGTCGATCGCATTACACCGCGTCCTGTGCCGGAAGTGGCAGAACGCGTGCTGGCGGCGACCGGCAAACAGGATGGCGCAGCAGTGATGGCCGAATCTTTTATTCAATGGGTCATTGAGGATGATTTTATTGCCGGGCGCCCGGCGCTGGAAAAGGTGGGTGCTGAACTGGTGGAATCGGTACTGCCGTGGGAAGAGGCGAAAATTCGCATCCTTAACGCGACACATGCTGCGATTGCCTGGGCGGGTACACTGATTGGTCTGAACTATATCGATGAGAGCACCCGCCATCCGGCGATTTATCAACTGGCTTACGACTACGTGACCCAGGATGTTATTCCCTCTCTGTCGCCCAGCCCGCTTGATTTAGCGGATTATCGAGACGTCGTGCTGGCCCGCTTCAGTAACCCTTACATTAAAGACACCAATCAGCGCGTCGGTGCCGATGGTTTGTCCAAAATTCCCGGTATGGTGACGCCAACCCTGCAACAGTGCTACCAGCGCGGTGCGCAGCCCACCGCAACGGCGGTCATTCCGGCTCTGTTCTTCCTGTTTATGCAGCGATGGGCCAGTGACGATTTACCCTATTGCTATCAGGACGGTGCGCTTCAGGCCGATACGCTCCGTGAGCAGTTCGCCAGCGCCGATCCGCTCCATGCGTTCCTGAGTGATAACGCGCTGTTTGCTGAACTGGCGTCTGATAAGGCGTTTCATGAACTGGTGACCCGCCGTGTTGCAGGTTTGCTGCAGTGGCTGAAACTGCCTGAACTGGCGGCGGTGTAATCATGTATCTCGGTATTGATATCGGCACCTCAGAGCTTAAAGCGCTGATCATTGACAGGCACGGTGAGATTGTTGCGTCTCAGCACGCCACGCTGAGCGTGCAGCGTCCCCATCCCCACTGGGCTGAACAGGATCCTGAATGCTGGTGGCAAGCCTGCAGTGAGGTTCTGGCAGGATTGCGTCATCAGTTTCCTCTGGCATGGGCCGCAATTCGCGCAATCGGGTTATCGGGACAGATGCATGGGGCCGTGTTGCTGGATGCCGGGGGCAAGGTGCTGCGTCCCTGTATTCTCTGGAATGACACGCGCAGTGCCCCGCAGTGTGAAAGGCTGAAGAAGAGCGATCCCCGGATAATGGCAATCAGCGGCAATATGATTATGCCCGGCTTCACGTTACCGAAACTGCACTGGATAGCGGAACAGGAGCCAGAAATCTTTAGCCGTATCGATAAGGTCCTGTTGCCGAAAGATTATCTGCGCTGGCGTCTTACCGGACACTTTGTCAGTGAGCCTTCGGATGCTGCCGGAACGCTGTGGCTCGATGTGTCCCGGCGTGACTGGTCGGATGAACTGCTGGCCATCACCGGACTGACGCGAAGCCAGATGCCTGAACTGGTAGAAGGCAGTGCAATAAGTGGACGCCTGCAGCCGTCACTGGCGAGCGAGTGGGGCTTGTCTGCTGCGGTCACTGTCGCGGGCGGCGGTGGTGACAATGCCGCATCGGCAGTGGGTGTGGGCGCGGTGAATCCCGGTGATGCGTTTATCTCACTGGGGACGTCCGGCGTGATCTTTGTCGTAAACGACCGCTTACAGGCTGACCCTCAATCCGGGGTACACGCCTTTTGCCATGCGTTACCGGGCCGCTGGCACCAGATGAGTGTGATGCTCAGCGCCGCCAGTTGTCTGCGCTGGCTGTGCAATCTGCTGTCGGTCAGTGAAAGCCAGCTGATGGAGGAGATGGTACAGATCAGTGATGAGCAAATGCGAAGCGCCCCGGTCTTCCTGCCTTATCTGTCAGGTGAACGCACGCCCCATAACGATCCTGATGCCTCCGGTTCTTTCTTCCATTTACGCCATGAAACACCGCGCGCCCTGTTGGGCTATGCGGTGGTTGAAGGCGTGGCATTTGGGCTGGCGGATGGATTGAAGGCGCTCGGCGATGTCCGGCATCACATTCAGCAGTGCAGCCTGACCGGGGGCGGTGCGCGTAGCACGCTGTGGGCTCAGCTGATTGCCGACGTGCTGCAACTGCCCATCGTTACCCATCCGGCCAGCGCATCTGGCGCGCTGGGCGCTGCACGATTAGCGTGGCTGGCTGATGGCGGCCTTGAGCATGAGGTGTGTCTCAAGCCGGCTGTGCAGGCGCGTTACCTGCCGGATGAGACGCGTGGTGCCGTGCTGCAAAAGCGGCACCGTCTGTTCCGGGAACTCTATATCCAGCAACAACAGGTGCGCAGCTTGCTGCCTGCATAACGACTAACCAGACAGAAGGTCATTGAAATGCAATCGAATGAATACTGGTTTGGCTTACCGAAAAAGATGTTCTGGGGCTTCCTCGCTATCGCCCTCTTTATGGCGGGTGATGGCTTTGAAATGGCGTTTCTGTCACGTCATATCACCGATATGGGCTTTACGCCCGCGCAATCAGCAGTCGTATTCACCTTCTATGGCTTAGCGGCAGCCCTGGCGGCCTGGGCATCTGGCGTGGTAGCCGAGTTGATCACGCCGCAGCGCGCGATGATGATTGGCTTTGTGCTATGGATCGTGATGCATGCGCTGTTTATGTCGCTGGGACTTGGCCTGCGCAACTATCCGCTAATGGTGCTGTTCTACGGCATTCGCGGACTGGCTTATCCGCTGTTTATCTACTCTTTCATGATGATGCTGGTGCAGGTCTTACCGCGCGAAAAACTGGCGGCGGCAACCGGCTGGTTCTGGGCGATGTATTCTGTAGGCATCGGGGTTATTGGCAGCTATCTGCCAAGTCTGACCATTCCTGTGCTGGGAGAAACCGGAACGCTGTGGCTGGCTATTATCTGGGTGGCCTGTGGTGGGATCCTCGCATACTTCAGTCTGCGCAAGGTACCGGTAGATCGCTCTCGTGTGAATTTGCCGATGCGTGACAAGATGACAGAAATGGCGCGTGCCGTGACCATTCTGTTTACCAATCAGCACGTATTTTATGCCTGCCTGATTCGCATCATCAACACGCTATCGCTGTTTGGTTTCGCCATTGTCATGCCACTGTTGTTTGTCGATCGTCTCGGCTTTACGATCTCTGAATGGCTACAAATCTGGGCGGTGTTCTTCTTTGTGACTATCTTTACGAATATCTTCTGGGGCCTCACGGGTGAGAAGCTGGGCTGGATCCGTCAGGTGCGCTGGTTTGGTTGCCTGGGGATGGCCATCTCCAGCCTGGCCTTCTATTACCTGCCGGTCTATGCGGGTCATAACTTCTGGGTCGCATTAATCCCTGCGGTCATGCTGGGAATCTTTGTCGCTGCATTTGTACCGATGACCGCCGTCTTTCCGACGCTGGAGCCGCATCATAAGGGGGCTGCAGTCTCGATTTACAACCTCTCCGCAGGACTCAGTAACTTTGTGGCACCGGCTATCGCCTCCGTCATGTTGCCCTTTTTCGACATTGTGGGGGTGGTATGGGCCTATACCGGGTTATACCTGTTCGCTGGCGTGCTGACCTTTATTATTCGTGTGCCACAACCGGGGCACACGCGTGACGAAAAGGCAATGAAGTCGCCGGTAGCAGAGCAGCGTAGCTAATTAAACACAGGGCGGCTCAGGGCCACCCTGTGTTTATCCTGCGACATCCTGCAACGCCTCCTGCAAATCGTACCAGCGGAAGCCAAAACCAGAGGCTTCCAGCCGCTTTGGCAGCACATGCTGTCCTCCCAGCACCAGCACCGACGATTCGCCCATCATGAGCTTAATGGCGCTGGCTGGCGTGCGCATAAAAGCCGGACGATGCATGACCCGGCCGAGTGTGGCGGCAAACTGCTCATTACGCACCGCGTAAGGCGCGACCATGTTGAACGGACCCCGCAGATCGTCATGATCCAGCAACCAGATAATGGCGTTAAGCATGTCATCTATGTGGATCCACGGCATGTACTGTTTACCACTGCCGATCGGCCCGCCGATGCCGAGCTTAAAGGGCAGCTTCATTTTGCTGAGTGCGCCGCCCTCCGGGGCCAGCACCACGCCGGTGCGCAGCAGACAGACGCGCGTACGTTCGCTTTCCGCCGTGAGCGCCAGCTGCTCCCAGCGGGCGCAGAGTTGATGCGTGAACTCATCCTGACCCTGATCCTCTTCCGTCAGCACCAGGTCGCCGGTATTGCCATAAAAGCCGGTCGCCGAGCCTGAGATCAATACGGAGGGTGGCGTGGCGCTGGCGTTGATCAGTGAGGCGATCTGCTCGGTGATCTGCCAGCGGCTTTCGCACAGCTGCTGTTTATGCGGCTCCGTCCAGCGTTTGTCAGCAATAGGTTCTCCTGCCAGATTAATCACCGCATCGATGTTATCCAGGTTCGGTTGTTGCGCCAGTCCTGACCAGAGCGCGACGTTTTCGCCCAGTTTTTCACGCGCGCTGACCACGTCACGCGTCACCACACTGATCTGATGCCCCAGCTGCTGCAGGCGCGGAATCAGGTGACGGCCAATCAGTCCCGTGCCACCGGTAATTAGAATGTGCATGTTGCGGCTCCCTTGATGTTTTTGTTATTTGCACCTTTCAGCATAGAAGAGTGGAGCCACTCTATAGTGAGTCGCGTCGCGCTTTCTTCTTCCGGAGCAAGAGATCGGATCAGCTCAGCGTTGCCTTCCCAAAAAAAAATCGGTAAACATGATGCAACCCTGACAGCCAATTGAGGTAACCGATGAATTATCCGTCCATCACCCTGTGGTCAGATTCATCATTTTTCAGTCCTTACGCCATGTCGGCTTATGTAGCTCTTACCGAAAAAGGGGTCCCGTTCCACCTCAAACGCGTCGATTTGTCGCAGAACCAGCAATATGCCGCGGCCTACCGTGAGCTATCGCTGACCTGCCGGGTACCGACCCTGCAGATTGATGACTTTCTGTTGAGCGAATCCTCGGCGATTACCGAATATCTTGAAGAGCGTTTTCCGGCGCCCGAGTTTGAACGCCTCTATCCCCGTGACCGCGAGAAGCGTGCCCGTGCCAGAGAGATTCAGGCCTGGCTGCGCAGCGACTTCCTGTGGATCCGTCAGGAACGTCCGACGGAAGTGCTGTTTGCGGGTGAACGCTTTGCCCCGCTGACCGCGTCAGCGCAGCTGGCGGTAGATAAACTCGTTGCGGCTGTCGATCGCCTGCTGCCGGACGGGCAACAGAACCTGTTTGGCGAGTGGTCAATTGCAGATACCGATCTGGCGGTGATGCTAAACCGGCTGGTCCTGCATGGCGATCCTTTGCCCGCACGCTTACAGCATTATGCTGAGTTTCAGTGGCAGCGAGCCTCGGTACAGCTGTGGTTAGCAGAAAGTGGTAAAAATCGGTAACAGCCAGGGCTTGCTCAGGCTGGCGTAAGTGATTACCTTACGCCACATAAAAATAACGACGTGGCAAACTGCGTATGCAACTGTACGCCAAACAGGAAAGGGTTACGGATGGTGGATCAAACTGCGGGTGACGGCATCGAGTGGGTCGATATCGTAAACGAAGAGAATGAAGTCGTTGCTCAGGCAACACGTGCACAGATGCGTGCTCAGTGCCTGCGTCACCGCGCCACCTATATCGTCGTTCATGACGGTATGGGTAAGATTCTGGTACAGCGTCGCACCGAGATAAAAGATTTTATGCCGGGCAAACTGGACGCTACCGCGGGCGGCGTGGTGCAGAGCGGTGAAGACATGCTGGAATCTGCGCGACGTGAAGCGGAAGAGGAGTTAGGGATTGCCGCGGTGCCGTTTGCTGAGCATGGCAAATTCTACTTCGAAGATCAGCATTGTCGTGTCTGGGGCGGTCTGTTCAGTTGCGTGTCACATGGTCCATTCGCCATGCAGGAATCGGAAGTCGATGAGATTATCTGGATGACGCCCGACGAGATCACCGCACGCTGTGATGAATTTACGGACGATTCGCTGAAAGCGCTCTCCCTATGGATGAGCCGCAACGGCGATAACCGGGCCTGATAACGGCCGCTTAACTGCGTAACATCAACCCGCGTTAAAGCGGACAGCGTTGTTACCGGCGAAAAAAAAGGCATGCTCTGGGGCATGCCTTTTTTGTTTTCTTCTGACGCTTAGCCTTCAGCCTGCTGAGACTGAATGGCGGTCAGGGCGATGGTGTAAACGATGTCATCAACCAGCGCACCCCGTGACAGATCGTTGACCGGCTTACGCATACCCTGCAGCATCGGTCCGATTGAGATCAGATCGGCTGAACGCTGTACCGCTTTGTAGGTGGTGTTACCGGTGTTCAGATCCGGGAAGATAAACACAGTCGCGCGACCTGCAACCTGTGAGTTGGGCGCTTTCGATTTCGCCACATCTTCCATGATCGCAGCGTCATACTGCAGCGGACCATCAATCACCAGATCAGGGCGTTTCTCCTGCGCAATACGCGTTGCTTCACGCACTTTCTCTACGTCGCTACCCGCACCTGACGTGCCGGTAGAATAAGAGATCATCGCAACACGCGGATCGATACCAAAGGCGCTGGCAGAATCGGCTGACTGGATAGCGATCTCAGCCAGCTGCTCAGCGGTTGGATCCGGGTTAATGGCGCAGTCACCGTAGACCAGCACCTGCTCTGGCAGCAGCATGAAGAACACTGATGAAACCAGTGAGCTGTTAGGCGCGGTTTTGATCAGCTGCAGTGGCGGACGAATGGTGTTGGCGGTGGTGTGAACCGCACCTGAAACCAGGCCATCCACTTCGCCGCTTTCCAGCATCATGGTGCCGAGCACCACGTTATCTTCCAGCTGCTCCTGGGCGACCACTTCGGTCATGCCTTTGCTCTTGCGCAGCTCAACCAGGCGCGGCACGTAGTTTTCACGCACCTGTTCCGGGTCAACAATCTCAACCCCTTTGCCCAGGACAACACCCTGAGCCGCAGCGACACGCTGAATCTCATCCGGGTTGCCTAACAGGACGCAGGTGGCGATACCGCGTTCTGCACAGATCGAGGCCGCTTTAACCGTACGCGGCTCATCACCTTCTGGCAGTACGACGCGTTTGCCCGCTTTACGCGCCAGCTCAGTCAGCTGATAGCGGAAGGCTGGAGGCGACAGGCGACGGCTGCGTTCTGACGTGGCGGTCAGTGACTCAATCCACTCCGCATTAATGTAGCCGGCAACATACTCCTGCACTTTCTCGATGCGCTGCGTATCGTCAGCAGGCACTTCAAGATTAAAGCTCTGCAGGCTCAAAGAGGTCTGCCAGGTATTGGTTTTCACCATAAACACCGGCAGGCCGGTCTGGAAAGCACGGTCGCAGAGACGGGCGATACGATCGTCAATCTCGTAGTTACCGGTCAGCAGGATTGCGCCAATCTCAATGCCGTTCATCGCGGCCAGACAGGCGGCGACCAGCACGTCCGGACGGTCTGCAGAAGTCACCAGCAGTGAGCCAGGACGGAAATGCTCCAGCATGTGCGGGATACTGCGGGCGCAGAAGGTGACAGATTTAACCCGGCGGGTCTGAATCTCACCTTCGTTGATGATGCGCGCATCCAGGTGGCGGCACATATCGATCGCGCGGGTGGCGATCAGATCAAAGCTCCACGGCACGCAACCCAGCACCGGTAGCGGGCTGTCTGAGAACAGCTGCTTAGGATCGATGTTGGCGATGCTGGCTTTTGACGAGTCATCAAAGATTTCTGACAGGTCAGGACGGGTACGGCCCTGATCATCGACCGGCGCGTTGAGTTTGTTGATAATCACGCCAGTGATGTTTTTGTTCTTCTGGCCACCGAAGCTGCTCTGCGTCAGTTCAATGCGCTCTTTCAGCTGTGCCGGAGAGTCATTGCCCAGCGCCATCACGAAGACGATTTCCGCGTTCAGGGTTTTGGCGATTTCATAGTTAAGCGCGTTGGCGAACTGATGCTTACGGGTCGGAACCAGACCTTCAACCAGTACCACTTCCGCATCCTGGGTGTTGGCATGGTAACGGGAGATGATCTCTTCCATCAGCACATCCTGCTGGTTCGATCCCAGCAGTGACTCAACACGTGACATCTGCAGCGGTTCAGCGGCAGGAATCGAGGAGTTCTTACGGATGATGGTGGTGGTTTGATCCGGGGTATCGCCGCCGCTACGCGGCTGAGCAATCGGCTTAAACACGCTGAGACGAACGCCTTTGCGCTCCATGGCGCGGATAACGCCGAGGCTGACGCTGGTCAGGCCGACGCTGGTGCCGGTCGGAATGAGCATAATTGTACGTGACACGTTTGAACCTCTCAGTAATGGCAGGGTGTCAAAAACAACTCCGTCAGCCTGAGCTGACGGAGAGAAGTGTTTTACGCAGTCAGACGCGCGGCGTCCTGGGCGATGACCAGCTCTTCGTTGGTCGGAATCACCAGCGCCGGGCGGGTGCCTTCTTTATTGATGTAACCAGACTTGCCGAAGCGGGCCGCCAGGTTGCGATCGTGGTCGACTTCAAAGCCCAGCAGCGCCAGCTTTTTCAGTGAGAGTTCACGTACCATCGCGGCGTTTTCACCGATGCCGCCAGTGAAGACGACTGCGTCAAGACGGCCATCCATCAGCGCGGTGTAGCTGCCGATATATTTTGCCAGGCGATGACAGAAGACATCCATTGCGCGCTTCGCATCTTCTTTGGTGGCGTAATTATCTTCTACGTAGCGGCAGTCGCTGGTGACTTCGGTCAGACCTAACAGGCCAGACTCTTTGGTCAGCAGTTTATTGATGGCGTCAACGCTCATACCCAGCGTATCGTGCAGGAAGAAGATAATCGCCGGGTCGATGTCGCCACTGCGGGTTCCCATCACCAGGCCTTCCAGCGGGGTCAGGCCCATAGAGGTGTCCACGCACTCGCCGTTGCGAATCGCAGAGACCGAACCGCCGTTGCCGAGGTGGCAGGTGATGATGTTCAGTGACTCAAGTGGCTTGTTAAGCATTTTGGCCGCTTCGTGAGTGACATAGAAGTGGCTGGTGCCATGCGCGCCATAGCGACGAACGCCATGCTCTTTATACAATTTGTACGGCAGCGCATAGAGATAGGACTCTTCCGGCATTGTCTGATGGAAAGCGGTGTCAAATACCGCGACATTCTTATCAGACAGGTGAGGGAAGTTTTTCATCGCTTCATCAATACCGATCAGATGAGCCGGATTGTGCAGCGGTGCAAAAGAGGAGGCGTCTTTGATGCCCTGTACCACTTCTTCCGTGATGATGACTGACTGCGTCAGCTTCTCGCCGCCATGTACGATACGATGGCCGATTGCAGCAATTTGTGCCGAAAGCTCAGGTTTTTGTGCCAGAATGGTTTTAACGATAAAGTTCAGCGCTTCGCTGTGCGCTGCGCCAGCACCCAGAGGCGCTTCCTGTTTTTCGCCTTCCAGCTTCCATTTGATGCGGGCTTCAGGAAGATGGAAACATTCCGCCAGGCCAGACAGGAACTCTTCACCGCTGGCAGGGTTGAGGATGGCAAACTTAAGGGAAGAGCTGCCACAGTTCAGAACCAGAACTAACTTACTCGACATGGAAGTACCTATTTTTTGAGAGTGGCTAAATAAAACGCAATCAGACTATCAGCGTAGCCCATGAAAGCTGGTAGATTAATGACAAACATCATGCGGTAGATAGAAAACTGCGTTTCCGCAAAAAAATTTCAGCAATCTTACGCGAAAATTTGAAGATTGCCTTGTCGTAATATGGCTCAGGCCTCTTCCCAAAGGCGCATTCCGCTTCCGGAGAGGTGTAAAACGGCGTCAGAATAGCCGGAGTCATCTTTAAAGACAAAAATAATTGAAGGTTGTTACGTAAAGTTGTGTCTTTATAACTATTTTTTAATTTTTGCAGCATTAGTTGAGGTGAGCTATGGCGAATGAATCTGGCAGTACCAATTGGTTTCGGATGTTTCAGCGCGGCCAACACTATATGAAGACCTGGCCTGCTGATAAGCGCCTGGCCCCCGTGTTCCCGGAAAACCGGGTTTCATCGGCAACGCGTTTTGCCATTCGTTTTATGCCACCTCTGGCGATTTTTACGCTGACCTGGCAGATCGCGATGGGCGGTCAGTTAGGCCCGGCGGTGGCGACCGCGCTGTTTGCCTGCAGCCTGCCGATGCAGGGACTGTGGTGGCTGGGCAAGCGTTCAGTAACGCCACTGCCGCCCACTCTGCTTAACTGGTTTCATGAAGTGCGTATCCGGCTGGAAGAAGCAGGGCAGGCGATAGCCCCGGTCGAAGGCAAGCCAACTTATCAGGCGCTGGCCGATCTGCTGAAGCGGGCATTTAAACAGCTCGACCGTACTTTCCTCGACGATCTCTGACCTATCCCGGGCTGGCGGTAAAATAGTTACCGCTAACCTGCGGCCAAATCAAAGAAAGGCGATACGGCGATTTCCGTGTTGCTAACGCTGTGCAATCATTTCTCCATTGTTGATTAACTGAGCGGTCTCTGACCGGGAGTGAATGATGGAAATGACCCATGCACAGCGTTTGATTCTCACCAACCAGTACAAAATCATGGCCATGCTTGAGCCAGAAAATGCTGAACGTTTTCGCCGTTACCAGACCATCATCGAACGCGGTTATGCGCTGCAGATGCGTGAGCTGGACAAGGAGTTTGGCGAACTCAGCGAGGCGATCTGCCGGACGGTGATCGACATTATGGAGATGCATCACGCGCTCCACGTCTCCTGGTCGAACCTGAAAGATAAAGGTCAGCTGGAAGAGCGCCGTCTCGCCTTTCTGGGCTTTGATGCGGCAACCGAGGCACGCCTGCTGGGCTACGTCCGTTTTATGGTCAATACCGAAGGGCGCTATACCCACTTCGATTCCGGCACGCATGGTTTTAATGCGCAGACCCCGATGTGGGAAAAGTATCAACGCATGTTAGCTTTGTGGCAGACTTGTCCGCGCCAGTACCATTTAAGTGCAAACGAAATTGCGCAAGTGATTAATGCCTGATGAGGAGGAGTGCGTGACCTACAGAGGTTTTCTATTTGATTTAGACGGCACGCTGGTGGATTCATTGCCAGCGGTTGAACGAGCCTGGAGCCAGTGGGGTGCCCGTCATGGCATCGCCGCTGATGAGATCCTGGATTTCATCCATGGTAAACAGGCGATTACCTCTCTGCGTCATTTCATGGCAGGCCAGTCGGAAGAGGCTATCCAGGCGGAGTTTGTTGCGCTGGAGCAGGCTGAAGCGGCGGACACCGACGGTGTGCAGGCGCTGCCAGGTGCCAGTGCGCTGCTGAACCGGCTGAACGAACTGGAGATTCCCTGGGCGATAGTGACCTCAGGCTCAGTGCCGGTTGCTCATGCTCGTCATAAAGCCGCAGGCTTACCCAGGCCTGCCGTGTTTATTACCGCTGAGCAGGTGGCGAAAGGCAAACCTGAACCCGATCCCTATCTGCTTGGCGCGAAGAAGCTGGGATTACCGGCAACATCGTGCGTGGTGGCAGAAGATGCCCCCGCCGGAATTTTATCCGGCCTGAACGCGGGCTGTACGGTGATTGCTATCAACCCCCCGGCGGAGACACCGCGTCTGGATGACGTGGCGCTTAAGCTCGACTCACTGGCATCGCTGGTGGTCACCCGCGAATCCGACGGCAGCTTTACCTTCAGTCAGCAGGCTTAAGGGGCGGCCCGGCGGCCAGACCGTCGGGCTTACAGTGGCGTATCCTGTGAGATCTCATCCAGCGACAGGCTGAAGCTCGGAATAAATACCTCAACGAAGTAATCCATCTCCGGCGAACGCCGCTGCGCTAACGTCTTTTCCAGTCGCGCTTTGGCCAGTAAAAATTCGTTATTCCCGGCAGACAACTCCTCAAGACACTTAACGTAGGCGCAGAGTGCATCCGCCTGTTTCACAACGGCCTGTTCCTCTTCACTGTGCAGATGCTCATCAATCAGCGGGCGATAGATTGCCTGAAACTCTTCCGGCAGCATCTCAATCAGCTTCTGCTGGGCAATCTTCTCGATTTTTTTATATTCGTGAGCAATCTGCGCGTTGTAATACTTAACGGGCGTCGGTAAATCGCCGGTGAGCACTTCGCTGGCATCGTGATAAAGCGCCAGCATGGCAATGCGATCGGCATTAAGCGACCCGCTGAACTTAAGATTTTTGATCACCGCCAGGGCGTGCGCCACCATGGCGACCTGCAGGCTGTGTTCAGAGACATTTTCGGTGCGCACGTTGCGCATCAGCGGCCAGCGATTGATCAGCTTAAGACGGGAGAGGTGAGCAAAGAAGTGGCTTTGTGTCATGCGCGTTCCTGTTGGCAGGCAGGGGAGAGACCGGCTCTCCCCAAATAGCGTCAGTATACGCGGGCGGGATTACTGACGATAGCCTTGCAGGAAACGACCAAATTTATTAATCGCCATCTCCAGATCATCGACGCGAGGCAGCGTAACGATGCGCAGGTGATCGGGCCACGGCCAGTTAAAAGCACTGCCCTGAACCAGCAACACTTTCTCCTGTAACAGAAAATCCAGCACCATCTTCTGATCGTCAAAGATGTTGAATTTTTTGGCATCGATTTTCGGGAACATATAGAGCGCGCCCTGCGGCTTCATACAGCTGACGCCAGGAATATCGTTAATCAACTCCCAGGCGCGCTGGCGCTGTTCATAGAGACGACCGCCAGGCATGATAAATTCGCTGATGCTCTGATAACCGCCCAGTGCCGTCTGAATCGCATGCTGCGCCGGTACGTTGGCACACAGTCGCATCGAGGCGAGCATTTCCAGCCCTTCGATGTAGCCTTTCGCATGTTTCTTCGGCCCGTTCAGTACCATCCAGCCCTGACGGAAACCAGCCACGCGATAGGTTTTGGAGAGGCCATTGAACGTCACGGTCAGCAGATCGGGTGCCAGCGCCGCGATGCAGTGGTGTTGTGCGTCATCGTAGAGGATCTTGTCGTAGATCTCGTCGGCGAAAATGATCAGGTTATGCTGACGCGCAATTTCAACCACCTCTAACAGCAGTTCTTTGCTGTAGACGGCACCGGTAGGGTTATTCGGGTTGATAATGACGATGCCGCGGGTGCGGGGCGTTATCTTGCTGCGAATATCATCCAGGTCAGGGAACCAGCCAGCTGACTCGTCACAAAGATAGTGCACCGCTTTACCGCTGGAGAGGGAAACCGCAGCCGTCCATAACGGATAGTCGGGAGCCGGCACCAGCATTTCGTCGCCGCTGTTCAGTAAGGCCTGCATCGCCTGCACGATAAGCTCTGACACACCGTTGCCGATGTAGATATCTTCTACCGTGACATCGCGCATGTCGCGTGCCTGGTAGTGCTGCATGATCGCTTTACGGGCGGAATAGAGACCCTTGGAGTCGCAATAGCCCTGCGAGCTGGGAAGGTTACGAATAACATCGACCAGGATCTCATCCGGTGCTTCGAAACCAAACGGCGCCGGGTTGCCGATGTTCAGCTTCAGAACTTTATTACCTTCTTCTTCGAGGCGTTTAGCCTCTTTCAATACCGGGCCACGGATGTCATAGCAGACGTTATCGAGTTTTCCGGATTTATCAATTTGAAAAGTCATTGTTACCGCCTTAATGGGCAGAATCCTTTTGGCTGCCGCAGAATTCGAACCAGCACAATGTACTCTCCTGACGGTCACAAAAGAAGGGTGCCGCCCCGTTTTGGCGGGTTCAACACCTTTTTGCACAGTGCGCAGCGTAAAAAATAAGGGTTAAAGCCGGATGTGGTTAATAATCCCATAAATAGTGATTAAGGCAGGATTTAAATGTGCACAAAGCACTGCTGAGCCAACATCTGGCTCTGACATTAAGAAAGCTATGCGTACGTTATCGAAATAACCGTTTTCTTTGCACCTGAAATATACCCTTAGAGAAATAGTTAAAGGATATTTTATAAATGTTCATTTTATGGACGATTTTATAACGTGCGTAATGATTACGCCTTAACGCTGCTTAAGAGTGCTGTGTTTAAGGCCTTGTGATCGCCGGAAAAGTATCAAAAGAAGCCTTTAAGATGGCTCGCTAATCGCAGGATAGTGAGCACTACTTAACACTTCTTCACTAAATTTCAGAACGTTGAAGGCTTAAAAAGTGATCAATAATGTGGCATAAGGGTCCGGAAATGCGTTTGCCTCAAAATTTACAGCGCTTTTCACAAAATCATTTCCATTTTGAAGTCAAAAATGATTAAGTATAATTTATTATTTAGTGCACTAAGCCGCTTCGTCTTAATGGCCCGCAAAGTGCGATTTTTAGCCCGCCCGATTCTTTCAGGTGGGAATAAGACAACTACGCAGCTTCCTGCATTTGCGCACCCAGCGCCATCGGTTCAGAAGTTGTATCTGTCTTAATAACACTGTGACCCCTTCAGGTGAGTCAACAGTGCAGGTACCACATAAAAATTTTTTTTGTGTCAGTCTTCACACAGGACTGTCATTAAGCACCATTACTGCTTATCACTTTGATAAGCTTGTAATAACACCAGGGTAGTAGTTCGTAAAAATCTTATAAGTGAAGAAAAAACATGACTAATGCAAATCGTCCGATACTGAATCTCGACCTCGATCTGCTGAGAACCTTCGTTGCCGTTGCGGATTTGAATACCTTTGCGGCAGCCGCTGCAGCGGTCTGCAGAACCCAGTCAGCAGTCAGTCAGCAGATGCAGCGTCTGGAGCAATTGGTAGGTAAAGAGCTGTTTGCCAGACATGGACGTAATAAGCTTCTGACAGAGCACGGTATCCAGCTTTTAGGCTATGCGAGAAAAATTCTTCGTTTTAACGACGAAGCCTGCACGTCTCTGATGTACAGCAACATTCAGGGCGTTCTGACCATTGGTGCCTCTGATGACACCTCTGACACTATTCTGCCGTTCCTGCTAAACCGCGTGACCTCGGTTTATCCGAAACTGGCAATCGATGTGCGGGTTAAACGTAATCCATTTATGATGGAAATGCTCAATCAGGGTGAAGTGGACCTGGTTGTGACGACGTCCAGCCCGGGTAACTTTACCTATCAGGTTCTGCGTACTTCACCTACCTTGTGGTACTGCGCAGCGGACTACATCTTCCAGCGCGGCGAAGCCATTCCATTGGTACTGCTGGATGAGCCAAGTCCTTATCGTGATATGGCCATTGATCATCTTAATGAAGCCGGTATTCCGTGGCGTATTTCTTACGTCGCGTCAACGCTGGCTGCAGTGCGAGCTGCGGTGAAAGCCGGTCTGGGTGTGACTGCACGTCCGGTTGAGATGATGAGTCCGGAACTGCGTGTTATGGGTGCAGCTGAAGGCCTGCCGGTTCTGCCAGATACGCAGTATCTGCTGTGCCGTAATCCTGACAGCGATAATGAACTGGCACTGGCTATCTTCAATGCCATGCAGTCCACCAATGATCCGTATAACCTGAGCAACAATCCAGACGGTACATTGCTGCTGGATGACGAAGAGTAGTTTCGCTAACGTGTTGTACCCAACACCCGCGTCATTGCCTTAACAAACGCTTATAAATGAGCCTCTCCTTCTCTGAACAGAACGAGAGGCTTTTTTTATCTCTGACCCTCTTCAGAGGCTCTCCGCCTGCCACTTCCCCTGATGTCATCCCCTCACTGCGTTTCACGCGCTAAAAAACTGAAATCTGCCATCCACCTGAATGAACCATTTGTTCCGTATTGTCCTGCTGGCTGGAGAAAATTAACGCAAAAAGGGCAAAAGTGTGCTCTGGATCAAGAAAATACCCCTGATAAGGGGAAGGAAAACAGAGGCATACCTGTCAAAATATGTTTGTTAAATGCACGATCCATGCGTGTGAATACCCGCTACACTAAAATTAACCCTACAGACTGAAGCGATTTAGCTGGAAAGCGGGGCATCATTTGTTAATAATATGATGCAGGTGTGAAATAATGTTTGGATACTTTTGTCAAAGTTGACAAAAGGTTATAGAAAGGAGTAAAAAACCCCATTAATTAGCTGTTTATTGCCTGATAACAGCGACATTTATAAGGTTTTTACCCTTCCCTTGAATCGATGTGGTCAGTTTGCTGCGGGAAACGCGTGCAGGATGCCAGCGCCACTTTTGATGAGTAAGCAATGAGTATGTCAACAACCACCGAAATCATCGCTCAGCACTGGGCGTTTATCGTATTTATCGTTATTGCCTTTGGCCTGTGTGCTTTCATGCTGACCGGAGGATGGCTGCTTGGCGGCAGAGCACGCGCCCGCTACAAAGACACGCCATTCGAATCGGGCATTGAATCCGTTGGTGATACCCATATCCGCCTGTCGGCGAAATTTTATCTGGTTGCGATGTTTTTCGTCATCTTTGACGTCGAAGCCCTCTTTTTATACGCATGGGCGACTTCAATCCGTGAAAGCGGTTGGATCGGCTTTGTGGAAGCCGCAATTTTCATTTTGGTGCTCCTGGCGGGTCTGGTCTATCTGGTACGCATTGGCGCACTGGACTGGGCGCCAGCACGCCGTCGCGTAGTGGTGAAAACGACTACGGTCAGCCACACCAATCCTCATAAGCAGTAAAAGAGAGGCAATAAGATGGACTATACGCTCACCCGCATAGACCCGAACGGTGGTGAGAACGACCGTTATCCTCTGCAAAAGCAGGAAATCGTCAGCGATCCGCTGGAGCAGCACGTTCATCGCAGCGTTTATATGGGCAAACTCGAAAATGCCCTGCATGACATGGTGAACTGGGGACGTAAAAACTCCCTCTGGCCGTATAACTTTGGCCTGTCCTGTTGTTACGTAGAGATGACAACATCGTTTACCGCCGTTCACGACGTGGCACGTTTTGGTGCGGAAGTGATGCGCGCCTCGCCACGTCAGGCGGATTTCATGGTGATTGCCGGTACGCCGTTTACCAAAATGGCCCCGGTTATTCAGCGTTTGTACGATCAGATGCTGGAGCCAAAATGGGTGATCTCCATGGGGGCCTGCGCCAACTCGGGCGGCATGTATGACATCTATTCGGTGGTGCAGGGCGTCGATAAATTCCTGCCGGTAGATGTCTATATTCCTGGCTGCCCGCCACGTCCTGAAGCCTACATGCAGGCACTGCTGCTGTTGCAGGAGTCGATCGGCAAAGAGCGCCGTCCGCTTTCATGGGTTGTCGGCGACCAGGGCGTTTACCGCGCCAACATGCCTTCAGAGCGTGAAAGAAAACGCGGCGAGCGCATCGCAGTCACAAACCTGCGCAGCCCGGACGAAGTCTAAAACCGTATGGATGGAAAACAGCGCCTGCAGCAGAACATCACAATTTAATGCATGGCCCCATCCTGACGCCTTCATTTGAGTGCCTGAGACCAGGCCGGAATGGTGAGTAACGTATGACAGATTTGACCACGCAAGATCTCGCTCAGCCTTCATGGCAAACCCGTGATCACCTTGATGACCCGGTGATCGGCGAGTTGCGTAACCGTTTTGGGCCGGATGCCTTCACTGTACAGCCAACCCGCACCGGCATTCCGGTGGTCTGGGTTAAGCGTGAACAGATACTGGAAATTACCGAGTTCCTGCGTAAATTACCGAAGCCGTACGTCATGCTGTATGACCTGCATGGCGTGGATGAGCGTTTACGTACCCACCGTGCAGGCCTGCCTGCGGCGGACTTTTCCGTTTTCTACCACCTGCTGTCGATTGAGCGTAATCGCGACATCATGCTCAAGGTGGCACTCTCTGAAAACGATATGCATCTGCCGACCATTACCCGTCTTTTCCCGAATGCCAACTGGTATGAGCGTGAAACGTGGGAGATGTTTGGTATCACCTTTGATGGTCACCCGCACCTGACGCGCATCATGATGCCGTCGACGTGGGAAGGCCATCCGCTGCGTAAAGATTACCCGGCGCGCGCCACCGAATTCGATCCTTTCACGCTGACTAAGCAGAAAGAAGATTTAGAGATGGAGGCGCTGACCTTTAAGCCTGAAGACTGGGGTATGAAGCGCAGCACCACCAACGAAGACTTCATGTTCCTGAACCTCGGGCCTAACCACCCGTCGGCGCACGGTGCGTTCCGCATCATTCTGCAGCTGGATGGTGAAGAGATTGTCGACTGCGTGCCTGACATCGGTTATCACCATCGTGGTGCCGAAAAGATGGGCGAGCGTCAGTCCTGGCACAGCTATATTCCTTACACTGACCGTATCGAGTACCTCGGCGGCTGCGTAAACGAAATGCCTTACGTGCTGGCGGTGGAAAAACTAGCCGGTATCGTAGTGCCCGATCGCGTTAACGTGATCCGCGTGATGCTCTCCGAGCTGTTCCGCATTAACAGCCATCTGCTCTATATCTCGACCTTTATTCAGGACGTCGGTGCTATGACACCGGTGTTCTTTGCCTTTACCGATCGCCAGAAAATCTATGACGTGGTTGAAGCCATTACCGGTTTCCGTATGCACCCCGCCTGGTTCCGTATCGGTGGTGTCGCGCATGACCTGCCGCGTGGATGGGAACGTCTGCTGCGTGACTTCCTGGACTGGATGCCGAAGCGTCTGAAGGAATATGACAAAGCGGCACTGCGTAACACCGTGCTGATTGGTCGTTCCAAAGGCGTTGCTGCGTACAACATGGAAGAGGCGCTGGCGTGGGGTACCACCGGTGCCGGTCTGCGTGCAACCGGTCTCGACTTTGACGTGCGCAAATGGCGTCCATACTCCGGCTACGAAAACTTCGATTTCGAAATCCCGGTCGGCGATGGCGTTAGCGATGCTTACAGCCGTGTTCAGCTGAAGATGGAAGAGATGTGGCAGTCGCTGCGTATTCTTGAGCAGTGTCTCAACAATATGCCAGAGGGTCCGTTCAAAGCGGATCACCCGCTGACCACGCCGCCACCGAAAGAGCGTACGCTGCAGCACATTGAAACGCTGATCACCCACTTCCTGCAGGTTTCGTGGGGACCGGTGATGCCAGCCAACGAATCGTTCCAGATGATTGAAGCGACGAAAGGGATCAACAGCTACTACCTGACCAGCGATGGCAGCACCATGAGCTACCGCACCCGCGTGCGTACGCCGAGCTTCCCGCATCTGCAGCAGATTCCTTCAGTAATCCGTGGCAGCCTGGTATCCGACCTGATCGTATATCTGGGTAGTATCGATTTTGTTATGTCAGACGTGGACCGCTAAATTATGCACGATCAACACATTGCCATTAAAACGATCGACCCTAACGAGGTCTTCGTGCTGAGCGCGGAAGAGCATCACGCCATTGAGCACGAAAAACACCACTACGAAGATGCGCGTGCAGCCTCGATTGAAGCGCTGAAGATCGTGCAGAAACAGCGCGGCTGGGTGCCGGACGGCGCGATCAACGCGATTGCCGACGTCCTGGGTATCCCGGCGAGTGATGTTGAAGGTGTGGCGACGTTTTACAGCCAGATCTTCCGCCAGCCGGTTGGCCGCCATGTGATCCGTTACTGTGACAGCGTGGTCTGTCACATCACCGGTTATCAGGGCATCCAGTCCGCACTGGAGCAGCAGCTGAATATCAAACCGGGTCAGACGACCTCTGATGGCCGCTTTACGCTGCTGCCGACCTGCTGCCTGGGCAACTGCGACAAGGGCCCAACGATGATGGTGGATGAAGACACGCATGTGCATCTGACGCCGGAAGGCATCCCTTCTTTGCTGGAGCAGTATCAATGACAATTAAACAGATCATTCGTACTGCTGAAACCCATCCGCTGACCTGGCGGATGCGTGACGATAAGCAACCTGTCTGGCTTGACGAATACCGCAGCAAAAACGGCTATGCCGGTGCGGAAAAAGCGCTGAAAAGCATGTCACAGGATGAAATCGTCGCAGCAGTCAAAGATTCCGGCCTGAAAGGGCGCGGCGGTGCGGGCTTCTCTACCGGTCTGAAGTGGAGCCTGATGCCGAAAGATGAGTCGATGAACATCCGTTACCTGCTGTGTAACGCCGATGAGATGGAGCCAGGCACCTATAAAGACCGCCTGCTGATGGAGCAGATGCCGCACCAGCTGGTGGAAGGCATGCTCATCAGCGCCTTTGCGCTGAAGGCCTACCGTGGCTATATCTTCTTACGTGGCGAATACATTGAAGCGGCGGTGCATCTGCGCCGTGCGATTGCTGAAGCGACGGAAGCGGGCTATCTCGGTAAAAATATTCTCGGTACCGGCTTCGACTTCGAGTTGATCGTCCACACCGGCGCAGGGCGTTATATCTGCGGCGAAGAGACGGCGCTGATTAACTCACTGGAAGGCCGTCGTGCTAACCCGCGTTCCAAACCGCCATTCCCGGCGAGTGCAGGCGCGTGGGGCAAACCGACCTGCGTGAACAACGTGGAAACCCTCTCCAACGTGCCAGCGATCCTGGCCAACGGCGTGGAGTGGTACAAAAACATCTCTAAAAGCGAAGATGCCGGAACCAAAATGATGGGCTTCTCCGGACGGGTTAAAAATCCCGGCGTCTGGGAACTGCCATTCGGTATCACCGCGCGTGAAATCCTTGAAGATTATGCGGGCGGCATGCGTGACGGACTGAAGTTCAAAGCCTGGCAGCCGGGCGGGGCAGGGACCGACTTCCTGACCGACCAGCATCTGGATCTGCCGATGGAATTTGTCAGCATCGGCAAAGCGGGCAGCCGTCTCGGTACCGCGCTGGCGATGGCCGTCGATCACGAGATCAATATGGTCTCGCTGGTCCGTAACCTGGAAGAGTTCTTTGCCCGTGAGTCGTGCGGCTGGTGTACACCGTGTCGCGATGGCCTGCCGTGGAGCGTAAAAATTCTGCGTGCGCTGGAGCAGAAACAGGGACAGCCAGGGGATATTGAAACCCTGCTGCAACTCTGCCGTCAGCTTGGTCCGGGTAAAACCTTCTGCGCGCATGCGCCGGGTGCGGTTGAGCCGTTGCAGAGTGCAATTAAATATTTCCGTGAAGAGTTTGAAGCTGGCATGGCACCGCAGGTGTTTGGCAATACCCGCGCCATTGGCGGGATCCAGCCAAACCTGCTGAAAGCGCGCTGGTAATTCACCAAAGAATACGGAACAGGCCTGGTGCCGCCGCCCCGACAATGTCGTGCGTCGGGGCAAGAATATGATTAACGCTCGTCTCTGACGAGCCTTACGGAAGCATGTCACTATGGCTACAATTCATGTAGACGGTAAAGAGTATGATGTGAACGGAGCGGACAACCTGCTACAGGCATGTCTCTCTCTGGGCCTTGATATTCCTTACTTTTGCTGGCATCCGGCGCTGGGAAGCGTTGGGGCCTGCCGCCAGTGTGCGGTAAAGCAATTCCAGAATGCCGAAGATACCCGCGGTCGTCTTGTCATGTCCTGCATGACACCGGCCTCTGACGGCACATTCATCTCCATCGATGATGGCGAAGCGAAAGAGTTCCGCGAAAGCGTGGTGGAGTGGCTGATGACCAACCACCCGCACGACTGTCCGGTGTGTGAAGAGGGCGGTAACTGTCATCTGCAGGATATGACAGTAATGACCGGCCACAGCTTCCGCCGCTATCGCTTCACCAAACGTACTCACCGTAATCAGGATCTCGGCCCGTTCATCTCCCACGAGATGAACCGCTGTATCGCCTGTTACCGCTGTGTGCGTTACTACAAAGATTATGCCGATGGCAAAGATCTGGGTGTCTACGGCGCGCATGACAACGTCTACTTTGGTCGCCCGGAAGATGGCACGCTTGAGAGCGAGTTCTCTGGCAACCTGGTTGAAATCTGCCCGACCGGCGTCTTCACCGACAAAACCCACTCTGAACGCTATAACCGTAAATGGGATATGCAGTTTGCACCGAGCATCTGCCAGCAGTGCAGCGTCGGCTGTAACACCAGTCCGGGTGAGCGTTATGGTGAGTTACGCCGTATCGAAAACCGCTATAACGGCACCGTAAACCACTACTTCCTGTGTGACCGTGGCCGCTTTGGCTATGGCTACGTGAACCGCAAAGATCGTCCACGTCAGCCGATGCTGCTGCGCGGCAACGACTGGGTCACGCTGAATGCAGAGCAGGCGGTCAATGCCGGTGCAGATTTACTGCGTCAGGCGAAGAAAGTGATCGGTATCGGCTCACCGCGCGCCAGCATTGAAAGTAACTTTGCCCTGCGTGAACTGGTGGGTGCAGAGAACTTCTCAACCGGCATGCCAGCGGATGAGCAGGCCCGTCTGGAACTGATGCTGAAAGTCCTGCGTGAGGGCGGAATCTATACGCCATCGCTGCGTGAAATTGAAAGCTACGATGCGGTGCTGGTGCTGGGTGAAGATCTGACACAGGTGGGCGCACGTGTAGCACTCTCTGTTCGCCAGGCAGTGAAAGGTAAAGCGCGTGATATGGCCGCGGCGCAGAAAGTCGCAGACTGGCAGATCGCCGCCATCATGAACATCGGTCAGAACGCCAAACATCCGCTGTTTGTAACCCACGTTGATGAAACCCGTCTGGATGATATCGCGGCGTGGAGCTATCGTGCGCCGGTCGAAGATCAGGCGCGCCTCGGCTTCGCTATCGCCAGTGCGCTGGATGAATCTGCGCCAGCAGTCACCGATTTCGACAGCAAACTCAACGGAAAAATGGATGTTGTCGTTCAGGCGCTGGCCGGAGCGAAAAAGCCATTAATCATCTCCGGTACGCACTCAGGCAGCAGCGCAGTCATTGAAGCCGCGGCTAACGTGGCGAAAGCCCTGAAGGCACGTGGTGCAGATGTCGGCATTACGCTGCTGGCGGGCCACGCCAACAGCATCGGTCTGGGCATGATCGGCGGTAATCCGCTGGAGCATGCGCTGGAACAGCTGAGCAACGGCGAAGCCGATGCGCTGGTCGTGCTGGAAAATGATCTCTATCGCCATGCACCGAAAGCCGTGGTGGATGCGGCGCTGGCCCAGACCACAAACGTGATTGTGGTTGATCATCAGCGTACCGCCACGCTTGAGAAAGCGGGCCTGGTGTTATCTACCGCCAGCTTCGCTGAAAGTGATGGTACGTCGATCAACCATGAAGGCCGCGCACAGCGCTTCTTCCAGGTTTATGACCCTGCTTATTACGACAACAACATTGTAATGCTCGAAAGCTGGCGCTGGCTGCACTCGCTGCACAGCACGCTGGAAAGCCGTCACGTGGACTGGACGCAGCTCGATCACGTGATCGATGCCGTAGTTACCCGCCTGCCACAGCTGGCGGGCATTAAAGACGCGGCGCCTGATGCCAGCTTCCGTATTCGTGGTCAGAAACTGGCGCGTTCTCCGATCCGTAACAGCGGACGTACTGCGATGCGCGCGAATATCAGCGTTCACGAACCGCGTCAGCCACAGGATCAGGACACCATGTTCGCCTTCTCCATGGAAGGGAACAACCAGCCATCGGCTCCGCGTTCGCAGATTCCATTTGCCTGGGCGCCAGGCTGGAACTCACCGCAGGCGTGGAACAAGTTCCAGGTGGAAGTGGGCGGCAAACTGCGTCATGGCGATCCAGGCGTGCGCCTGTTTGAAGCCAGCAGTAGTGAGTTGCCGTGGTTCACGACCGTGCCTGAAGCCTTTGTCAGTGATGCGCAGTGGCGTGTGGCGCCTCTCCACCGGTTGTTCGGTAGCGAAGAGATGTCACAGCGTTCACCGGTCTTCCAGCAGCGTATGGCTGAGCCTGCCCTGGTGATTAACCCGGAGGATGCAGCCAGACTGGGCGTCAACAATGGCGCAGCGGTTGAGTTCAGCTGTGCCGGTGAGACAGTGCGTCTGCCGGTCCGTTTCTCGGCGTCACTGCAGGCGGGACAGATTGGTCTGCCGCTGGGTATGCCGGGCGTTCCGCCATTCCTGGCGAACGGTAAAATCGATACTCTGCAGGAGGCGGCGCAATGAGCTGGTTAACACCGGACGTTATCGACATTCTGCTGGCCATTGTTAAAGCCATCGTGATTCTGCTGGTGGTTGTGGCCTGCGGCGCGTTCATGAGCTTCGCCGAGCGTCGTCTGCTCGGCCTGTTCCAGAACCGTTACGGACCCAACCGCGTAGGCTGGGGCGGCTCGCTCCAGCTGGTCGCGGACATGATCAAAATGTTCTTTAAAGAGGACTGGGTCCCGCCGTTTACCGACCGCTTTATCTTTACCCTTGCGCCGGTTATCGCCTTTGTTTCCCTGCTGCTGGCCTTTGCTATCGTGCCGGTGTCGCCCACCTGGATGGTGACAGACCTGAATATCGGTCTGCTGTTCTTCCTGATGATGGCGGGCCTTGCGGTCTACGCGGTGCTGTTTGCCGGCTGGTCGAGTAATAACAAATACTCGCTGCTGGGTGCGATGCGCGCCTCAGCGCAGACCCTGAGCTACGAAGTGTTTCTGGGGCTGTCGCTGATGGGTGTAGTGGCGCAGGCGGGCTCGTTCAACATGAACGATATCGTCAACAGCCAGACGCATCTGTGGAACATCATTCCGCAGTTCTTCGGTTTCGTGACCTTCTGTATTGCTGGCGTGGCGGTGTGTCACCGTCATCCGTTTGACCAGCCAGAAGCGGAGCAGGAACTGGCGGACGGTTATCACATTGAATATGCCGGTATGAAGTTCGGCCTGTTCTTTGTCGGCGAATATGTGGCGATTACCACCGTTTCAGCGCTGATCGTAACGCTGTTCTTTGGTGGCTGGCACGGACCTTTCCTGCCGCCGTTCATCTGGTTCGCCCTGAAAACGGCGTTCTTTATGATGATGTTCATCCTGATTCGTGCTGCGCTTCCGCGTCCACGCTACGACCAGGTGCTGTCATTCGGCTGGAAAGTGTGTCTGCCGTTGACGCTGTTGAACCTGCTGGCGACTGCCGCAGTGATTCTCTACACAGCGCCGTAAGGGGTTAACAAATGACTTTGAAAGATATTGTCGTAGGTTTTGGCACGACAGTTCGCAGTATCTGGCTGATCGGGCTGCACGCCTTCGCCAAACGTGAAACTCAGATGTACCCGGAAGAGCCGGTTTATCTGCCACCACGCTATCGTGGCCGTATCGTGTTAACCCGCGATCCGGATGGTCAGGAGCGTTGCGTCGCCTGTAACCTGTGTGCGGTTGCCTGTCCGGTGGGCTGTATTTCACTGCAGAAAGCCGAAACCAAAGATGGCCGCTGGTACCCGGAGTTCTTCCGCATCAACTTCTCACGCTGCATCTTCTGCGGCATGTGTGAAGAAGCCTGTCCGACCACGGCGATTCAGCTGACTCCCGATTTCGAACTGGGTGAGTTTAAGCGTCAGGATCTGGTGTATGAGAAGGACGATCTGCTGATTTCGGGACCGGGTAAATATCCGGAGTACAACTTCTACCGCATGGCAGGTATGGCGATTGACGGTAAAGATAAGGGCGAAGCGGAAAACGAAGCCAAGCCTATCGACGTCAAAGGCTTATTACCTTAAGGAGCAAGGCATGGAATTTGCGTTTTATCTTTGCGGACTGGTGGCGGTGCTGACGACGTTGCGCGTCATTACCCACACTAATCCGGTACATGCGTTGCTGTACCTGATCGTTTCGCTGTTATCGATCGCGGGCGTCTTCTTCTCGATGGGGGCCTATTTTGCGGGTGCGCTGGAGATTATCGTTTACGCCGGTGCCATCATGGTGCTGTTCGTCTTCGTGGTCATGATGCTGAACCTGGGCAAACAGACTGAGAAGCAGGAGCGCGAGTGGCTCAGCCCGTCACTGTGGATTGGCCCGGGCATCGTTTCATTACTGCTGCTGGTGGTGATGATCTACGCCATCCTGACAGCCAATGACCAGGGCATTGATGGCACCATCATCGACGCCAAAGCGGTCGGCATCAGCCTGTTTGGTCCTTACGTACTGGCGGTCGAACTGGCCTCTATGCTGCTGCTGGCGGGTCTGGTCGTGGCGTTCCATATCGGTCGTGAAGAGCGTCAGGGCGAAGTCCTGAGTAACCGTAATGCTGACGCCGCTCAGGTGAAAAAGGAGAACGCATGATCCCGTTACAACATGGATTGATTCTTGCTGCCGTGCTGTTTGTCCTTGGACTGACGTCGCTGGTGATACGCCGCAATCTGCTGTTTATGCTGATCGGCCTTGAAATCATGATCAACGCCGCCGCCTTAGCCCTGGTGGTTGCCGGGAGCTATTGGGGTCAGGCCGATGGACAGGTGATGTATATCCTGGCGATCAGCCTGGCGGCAGCGGAAGCCAGTATTGGTCTGGCACTGCTGCTTCAGCTCTATCGTCGTCGTCAGACGCTGAACATTGATACTGTGAGCGAGATGCGCGGATGAATCTTCTCTATTTAACTGTCTTGTTTCCGCTGATTGGCTTTCTGCTGTTAGCGTTTTCCCGCGGTCGCTGGTCAGAGAACCTGTCGGCCACGGTAGGTATGGGATCGGTGGGTCTGGCAGCACTGACGACATTGATGCTCGGTTTCGAGTTCTTCGCCAGTGGTCAGCAAGCCTACACCCAGTCACTCTGGACCTGGATGCATGTCGGCAACTTCGACATGAAGGTGAACCTGACGCTGGACGGCCTGTCGCTGACCATGCTGTCGGTGGTAACCGGCGTCGGCTTCTTCATTCACATGTTCGCCTCCTGGTACATGCGTGGAGAAGAGGGTTACTCCCGCTTCTTCGCCTATACCAACCTGTTTATCGCCAGCATGGTTGTTCTGGTGCTGGCCGATAACCTGATGCTGATGTATCTGGGCTGGGAAGGGGTAGGGCTTTGCTCTTATCTGCTGATCGGCTTCTATTACAGCAATCCGGAAAACGGCAAAGCGGCGATGAAAGCCTTCATCATCACCCGCGTGGGCGACGTCTTCCTGGCATTTGGCCTGTTCATTCTCTACAACGAGCTGGGCACGCTGAACTTCCGCGAGATGATGGAACTGGCACCGGCGCACTTTGCCGCTGACAACCATATGCTGCAGTGGGCAACGCTGATGCTGCTGGGCGGCGCGGTCGGTAAATCGGCACAGCTGCCGTTACAGACCTGGCTGGCAGATGCGATGGCAGGTCCGACACCGGTTTCGGCTCTGATCCACGCCGCGACCATGGTGACGGCGGGTGTTTACCTGATTGCCCGCAGTCACGGTCTCTTCCTGCTGACGCCGGAAGTGCTGCATCTGGTTGGCATCATCGGGGCCATTACCCTGGTGCTGGCAGGCTTTGCCGCGCTGGTGCAGACCGACATTAAACGTGTTCTCGCTTACTCCACCATGAGCCAGATTGGCTACATGTTCCTGGCGCTGGGTGTTCAGGCGTGGGATGCGGCGATTTTCCATCTGATGACGCACGCCTTCTTTAAAGCATTACTGTTCCTCTCCTCGGGTTCAGTGATTCTGGCCTGCCATCACGAACAGAACATCTTCAAAATGGGTGGTCTGCGTAAGAGCATTCCGCTGGTCTACACCTGCTTCCTGGTTGGCGGCGCGGCGCTGGCGGCACTGCCGCTGATTACGGCGGGCTTCTACAGTAAAGATGAGATTCTGTTTGGTGCACTGGCTAACGGCCACATCAATCTGATGGTTGCGGGTCTGGTAGGGGCGTTCCTGACCTCTATCTATACCTTCCGCATGATCTTCATCGTGTTCCACGGCGAAGAGAAAATTCATGCGCATGCCGGTAAAGGCATCACCCATCATCTGCCGCTGATTGTGCTGCTGCTGCTCTCTACCTTCATTGGTGCGCTGATTACGCCACCGCTAGCGGGCGTACTGCCAGCCAATGAGTTTGGTGAAGCGGGCAAAGTGGGACTGGAAATCACCTCGGGCGTCGTAGCGATTGTCGGCATTCTGATCGCTGCCGCACTGTGGCTGGGCAAACGTGAGCTGGTTACCCGTATCGCAAACAGTGCGCCAGGCCGCTTCTTCGGCACCTGGTGGTTTGCGGCCTGGGGCTTCGACTGGCTCTACGATAAAGTGTTCGTCAAACCTTATCTGGGTATTGCGTGGCTGCTGAAGCGCGACCCACTGAATGGCCTGATGAACCTGCCTGCGCTGCTGTCACGCATTGCCAACAAAGGCCTTGTGGTCAGTGAGAACGGCTACCTGCGCTGGTACGTTGCGTCAATGAGCCTGGGTGCCGTACTGGTGCTGGCTCTGCTGCTGGTGATTTAAAGATTGATGAGCGGGGCAGGTTAGCTAATCTGCCCATTGAGAATGTCAAAAATTGTCCTGAGCAAGGGCGTTATCGTCGCGGCCAGTTTGGTTACCGCCAGCGCACAGCAACCGGAGCATACCGAGGTATGTGAGGATTGCGAGCACTGCCGGGAAGCAAAATGGCAAGTAAGATAGCCCGAACTAAGACAAAGAAAAGGGAAGTGTGCCGTGTTATTACCTTGGCTAATTATCATACCCTTCGTCGGCGGTCTGATCTGCTGGCTCACTGAGCGCCTTGGCGCGAAGGTGCCACGCTGGATCGCGCTGATCACCATGGGGCTGACGTTGGCGCTTTCGCTGCAACTCTGGTTGCAGGGAGGCTATTCACTGACGCAGGCAGCGGGCATTCCGCAGTGGCAGTCAAGTTTCTCCGTTCCGTGGATCCCACGCTTCGGCATCAGCTTCCATTTAGCCATCGATGGCCTCTCGCTGCTGATGGTGGTGCTGACCGGCCTGCTCGGTCTGATGGCGGTGCTCTGTTCATGGAATGAGATCTCAAAGTATCAGGGCTTCTTCCATCTGAACCTGATGTGGATCCTGGGCGGCGTAATCGGTGTGTTCCTCTCCATCGATCTGTTCCTGTTCTTCTTCTTCTGGGAAATGATGCTGGTGCCGATGTACTTCCTCATCGCGCTCTGGGGTCATAAAGCATCGGACGGTAAAACCCGTATTTCCGCCGCGACCAAATTCTTCATCTATACCCAGGCTTCGGGTCTGGTGATGCTGATTGCGATTCTGGGCCTGGTGTTTGTTCACTACAACGCGACCGGCGTGTGGACATTCAACTACGAACAGCTGCTGCAGACGCCAATGTCGAGCGGTGTTGAATATCTGCTGATGCTGGGCTTCTTTATCGCCTTTGCGGTGAAGATGCCGGTAGTACCGTTGCACGGCTGGCTGCCGGATGCGCACAGTCAGGCGCCAACAGCCGGTTCTGTTGACCTGGCGGGTATCCTGCTGAAAACCGCGGCGTACGGCTTACTGCGTTTCAGTCTGCCGCTGTTCCCGAACGCGTCGGCCGAGTTTGCGCCAATCGCCATGTGGTTAGGCATCATCGGTATCTTCTACGGTGCGTGGATGGCCTTCTCGCAGACCGACATCAAGCGTCTGATTGCTTACACCTCGATTTCGCACATGGGCTTTGTACTGATTGCCATCTACACCGGCAGCCAGCTGGCGCTGCAGGGTGCGGTGATCCAGATGATTGCGCACGGTCTGTCTGCTGCTGCACTCTTCATTCTGTGTGGTCAGCTGTATGAGCGTCTGCATACCCGTGATATGCGTCAGATGGGCGGCCTGTGGTCGCGCATCAAATGGATTCCGGGTCTGTCGCTCTTCTTTGCTGTTGCCAACCTCGGTATGCCGGGCACCGGTAACTTCGTCGGCGAATTTATGATTCTGACCGGCAGCTTCCAGGTGGTGCCGATGATTATCATCATCGCAACCTTTGGTCTGGTGTTCGCCTCGATTTACTCGCTGGTGATGATGCAGCGCGCTTACTATGGCGAAGCGAAATCGAAAGATCCGCTGCCAGGCATGTCACCGCGTGAGTTTATGACCATCGGTGTTCTGGTGGTGCTGCTGGTGCTGCTGGGCGTCTATCCACAGCCGATTCTGGATACTTCGCACGCTGCCATGAGCAATATTCAGCAGTGGTTTACCGCTTCAATTTCAACTACAAGGCCGTAATTCGCCATGACAATAACTCCTCACCAATTGATTGCGTTGCTACCGCTGTTAATCGTCGGATTGACGGTGGTGGTTGTGATGCTGTCCATTGCCTGGCGACGCAACCACTTCGTTAACGCCACGCTAACGGTAGTTGGCCTGAACCTGGCGCTGCTCTCGCTCTACTTTGTCGGTCAGGTGGGGGCGATGGATGTCACGCCGCTGCTGCGCGTCGATGGCTATTCGATGTTCTATACCGCGCTGGTGATGCTGGCGAGCCTGGCGACCTGTACCTTTGCCTATCCATGGCTGGCGGGTTACCCGGACAACAAAGATGAGTTCTACCTGCTGGTGCTGATTGCGGCGCTGGGTGGCATCGTGCTGGCCAGTGCAAACCATCTGGCCTCGCTGTTCATCGGCATTGAGCTACTGTCGCTGCCGCTGTTTGGTCTGATTGGCTACGCTTTCCGTCAGAAACGTTCGCTGGAAGCGGCGCTGAAATACACCATTCTTTCCGCAGCGGCCTCATCGTTCCTGCTGTTTGGTATCGCGCTAATCTACGCCGACTCCGGTAACCTGAGCTTCGTTGCGCTGGGTCAGAGCCTGACTGACAGCATGATCCACGAGCCACTGCTGCTGGTGGGTCTGGGCATGATGATTATCGGTCTGGGCTTCAAGCTCTCACTGGTTCCGTTCCACCTCTGGACCCCCGATGTTTATCAGGGTGCGCCTGCGCCGGTTTCAACCTTCCTGGCGACCGCCAGCAAGATTGCGATCTTCGGTGTCATCATGCGTCTGTTCATGTATGCGCCGGTGACTGACAGCGAAGCGGTGCGAACCGTGCTGGCCATGATCGCCTTTGTGTCGATTCTGTTCGGTAACCTGATGGCGATTTCGCAGAGCAACATCAAGCGTCTGCTGGGTTACTCCTCTATCGCCCACCTCGGTTATCTGCTGGTGGCGCTGATTGCGGTGAAAGATCATCAGCTGTCGCTGGAAACCTCCGGTGTTTACCTGGCAGGTTATCTGTTCAGCAGCCTGGGTGCCTTTGGTGTGGTGAGTCTGATGTCCAGCCCGTATCGTGGCCCGGATGCCGATTCGCTCTACTCTTATCGCGGTCTGTTCTGGCATCGTCCTATCCTGTCAGCCGTGATGACGGTGATGATGCTGTCGCTGGCGGGTATTCCGATGACGCTGGGCTTTATCGGTAAATTCTACGTGATCGCTTCAGGTGTGAGTGCGCACCTGTGGTGGCTGACCGGTGCAGTGGTCGCGGGTAGTGCGATTGGCCTCTACTACTATCTGCGCGTGACGGTAAGTCTTTACCTCAGCCCGCCGGAACTGCATACCCGTGATACCCCGGCGAACTGGGCATTTACGGCCGGTGGTGTGGTGGTTCTGATCTCTGCCATTCTGGTGCTGCTGTTAGGGGTTTACCCGCAGCCGCTCATCAGACTGGTGCAGATGGCTCAGCCACTGATGTAAGCAGATGACTGCAACTGATGAATCAGGCCTCCGGGCCTGATTTTTTTTGCCTGTCAGACGCGGTGACCAGCAGGTGCTGGCGACACCACACTGAGGTAGAGTGTTTTGTTTAGCAAGGAGAGACCATGAACATTGACTGGCAGGATAAACATCATAGTGAACTCACCGCTCCGGAACTCTATGCGCTGCTGGCGTTGCGCAGCGCCGTGTTCGTGGTCGAACAGCAGTGTGCTTACCTTGATGTGGATGGCAAAGATTTGCAGGCGGAAAACCGGCATCTGCTGGGCATGGCGGATGACCAGCTGGTGGCTTATGCGCGACTTATCACGCCAGAGGATGAGACCAGCCCGGTGAAGATCGGGCGGGTGATCGTGTCAGATCGGGTTCGCGGTGCGCGTCTGGGCAATCGTCTGATGGAGCAGGCGATCAGCAGTTGTCAGCAGCACTGGCCGGGCCGGGACATGTTTCTCTCCGCGCAGGCGCATCTGGAAAACTTCTATGGCCAGCATGGCTTTGTGGCGGTGGGGGAGAACTACCTGGAAGATGGCATCCCGCACGTCGATATGCTGAAGAACGCGCCATAAAAAAGGCGAGGCCTGAGCCTCGCCTCATACTGCCGACAAACTCAGGTCAGAGTGAAACTGACAGCAACCTCTCAACTCAACGCGAAGGAAACACGGTCAGAGGAGGAAAGCGTCCCGCGCCAGGACGGCGCGGGCCGAGCATGTCATGGATGACGGCTTTTGCGACTTTCCGATCTGATCGTGTTCCCTGAGCAGGCTCGCTCTCATCGCAAATTGGTGCAGACTTTGTCAGAAAAAAAGGCGAGGCCTGAGCCTCGCCTTTTTCCATCAACCCACCGTCATCTGACGGTCGTCGACATATTTGCGCTGATCCGGCGCAGGCGGGAAATACTGATAAAGCCAGGTTTCACTCAGCGTCTCATCCTTGCTACGCAGGAACAGACGCATCTCCACCGGCTGGGTGGAATCGCTGTTCGGATACCAGTCAAACAGGATGCGGTAACCCTGGAGCGGATCGACATACAGAATCTCAACCTGCTTCACACTACCGGATGAAACGGTAATCACCGGCTCAATGCCTTTCGGCGCAGCGGCCTGCAGATCACCACCAATAAAATCGATGGCGAAGCGGCGGCACCAGGTTTCCGGGAAGTGTTCGCCAGGCGCCCAGCCTTCCGGGAAACCACCGATACCGGTACGGGTGGCATCCACGCGCGCCAGACCGCTGCGGACCGGCGGCAGACCACTCCAGTAAAGCTTGTAGGAGAAGTTCAGCTCGCTGCCCGCTTTGACCGGTTCAGCCGGTTGCCAGAAGCAGACCACGTTATCCAGCGTTTCGCCGGTGGTCGGGATCTCCATCAGGTTAATTGCGCCTTTGCCCCACTTGCCGACCGGCTCAACCCACAGGCTCGGACGTTTGTCATACCAGCCAATCACATCCTGATAATCTTTGAAGTCATGATTCAACTGCAGCAGGCCAAAGCCACGCGGATTCTCATCTTCATAGGCGTTGAACTGCAGACGCTGCGGGTTATTCAGCGGGCGGGCAATCCATTCGCCTTTACCGGTCCACATTGCCAGACGATCGGAGTCATGGATTTGCGGATGGTAGGTGTTGCACATGCGGCGCTCATTGGTGCCGCAGCTGAACATGCTGGTCATTGGCGAGATGCCGATCTGACGGATCTCTTTCCGCGCGAACAGGTGGTTCTCCACCTCCATCACCACGCGTTTCTCTTCGCAGTGGATGATGAACTTATAGGCACCGGTGACGCTGGCACCATCCAGCAGGGCGTAACAGGTAAAGGTTGTGTCTTCCGCTTTTGGCGTTTCAAACCAGAAGGCGGTGAAATCCGGAAACTCTTCCTGACCATTGCTGAAGGTGTTGATTGCGACGCCACGCGCCGAGAGGCCATACTGGTACGTATCGTCAACCGCACGGAAGTAGCTTGCGCCCAGGAACGAGACGATATCGCGACGGGCCAGTTCCGGTTTTTTAAAGGCGCGGAAACCGGCGAAGCCGAGGTCAGTTTTGCCTTCCAGCTGCTTCGTATCCACCTTCGCGTTGTTGTAGTTGAACAGCTCGGGGCGGAAGTGAATTTCGCGCGCCTGGCGGCTCTCGCCATCAACAGAGAACATGCGGATGCGCCGCTTAAAGCCCATACCAACATGGAAGAACTGCACGTCAAGCTGACGATCGGGCAGGTTGTTCCAGAGTGAGTGGTTGGCGTCATACTGAATTTCGTTGTACGCCTGCGGGGTCAGTGTGGCCAGCGTCTCCGGCAGCGCGCCTGGTGCACCGCCCCAGGGTTTCTTCGCCAGCGCAGCCGCGTTTTTCTTCAATACGTCGAAATCGAAGCGTACGGCGGTTCCGTCAGCAATGCCATCTTCTGCCCATGCGGATTGCGCAAACAGCGTTGACAGGCCGGTCATGCCGCTGACGGCAGAGAAGGCCATTGACGCTTTCATAAACATTCTTCGATTCATGCCAGAGATCATTCCTTAGCTGTTCGAGGGTGTCGTGACTGTTGTGCCAGATGCACTTTCATGGCCCGATAATCACAGGCAACAGAGGGGTACGACAGTAGGGTTACTGGAAAATTCACTCACGACAAAATTTATCAGATTAATCAAAGAAGCGAAGCGAAATTCGGCGGTTGCCGCTGCGTTTTCCACTTCTTTGCGCAGCGAAACGGCGTACCGCCTGCACTGAGGAAGATTAACGAATGAAAAATCAGGTGATTCCTGGAGCAGGAAATCAGCAGAGCGTCAGATTATGTCTATAGTTAATGGACTGCTTTGCAATTCACACGGAGGAAATGATGGTAAATCAGACAAATCAATTCGAATCGGGCCTCGATGACGATATTGCGTTACTGACCGAAACCCTGGAAGAAGTGCTTAAGGCATCAGGCGATCCGGCCGATCAGAAGTACATTGAGCTTAAAAGCAAAGCCGAACAGGCGCTGAACGACGTGAAATCCCGTGTCAGCCAGGCGTCCGATAGCTACTACTATCGCGCTAAACAGGCGGCGTACCGTGCAGATGATTACGTGCACGAAAAACCGTGGCAGGGTGTCGGTATCGGCGCAACCGCCGGTCTGGTACTCGGTCTGCTGCTGGCGCGTCGTTAATCGCGACTCGCTGTCTGAGTTTTAGCAGACATCAGCAGTAAAAAAGCGGCGGGGAAATCCCGCCGTTTTTATTGGTTTTTTTACGCGCATGACACACCCACCTCCCTTTAATCCTGCTTCGCCCCCGCTATCTTTATGTGCAACGTGCTGCCCCAGGCGCAACGGTCACGATCACGGGTGAAGCCGATTGTGTTTCGCGTGTGGACTTCCTACAGTTAAGCAAACGTGAAAAGGAGAACCGGACGTGATTAGAGTAGAGATGCTGTCAACCGGGGATGAGGTGCTGCATGGCCAAATCGTCGATACCAACGCAGCCTGGCTGGCGGACATACTGTTCCAGCAGGGCTTACCGATGACCAGCCGCACCACGGTAGGGGATTCACTGGCGTCGCTCATCGCCACGCTGCAGGCGCGCAGTCATGAAGCCGATGTGCTGATCGTCAATGGCGGGCTGGGGCCAACCAGTGACGATCTGAGTGCGCTGGCTGCGGCCCGCGCCTGTGGGGTTGAACTGGCGATGCAGCAGGACTGGCTGGAACAGATGGAAGCCTGGTTCGCCAGCCGCGGACGGGTAATGGCGGCCAGCAATCGCAAGCAGGCTGAAATCCCGGCCAATGCGGAGCTGATTGATAATCCGGTCGGAACCGCCTGTGGCTTTGCCCTGCAACTCAATCGCTGCTGGATGTTCTTCACGCCTGGCGTGCCGTCTGAATTTAAAGTGATGGTTGAGCAGCAGATCATCCCCCGCCTTAAAGCAAAATTCTCGCCGCCCGAGCCGCCGATTTGTCTTCGACTGACCACCTTTGGTCGCGGTGAAAGCGATATTGCCGCGGAACTGGAGCCGCTGGCGTTGCCGGAAGGCGTGGTGATGGGGTATCGCTCATCGATGCCGATTATCGAGATCAAACTCACCGGTCCGGCCAGCCAGCGGGTGGCGATGGAGCAGGTGTGGCAGCAGGTGCGTCTGCTGCTGGCAGAGTGCACCCTCTTTGAAGGCACGGAAGGATTACCGGCGTTGCTGGCACGTGAGCTGGAGCAGCGCGGTGAGCAACTGGCGGTCAGTGAGCAATACACCGCCGGGCTGCTTTACTGGCAACTGGCCGCCGCCAGCGTGCCGTTGCGTGGTGCTGACATCCTGCCAGCCCGACAGGAGACGCTGGAGCAGCAGATGACGCGCACCCGCGATCTGGCCGCGCAGCAGCAGGCAGCGCTGGCGCTCTCTGTTGGCAGCCTTGATCAGGAAGAGATTTCGATAGCGCTGCATACACCGGATGCCAGTTTTGGTCAGCGCGTGAAGTTCAGCACCGGTCGCCATAATCTGGAGACGCGGCAGAAGGTGGTGGCGATGATGGCGATGAACATGCTGCGTCGCTGGTTACACGGCAGCGAAGTGAGCACCGGTTACGGCTGGATTGATGTGGTTGAAACTGTCAGACAGTAATATCAGTGAAAATAAAACGGGCGCCTGAGGCGCCCGATTTGTATGTGACTGAGAATTACCCCAGGGGCACTCTC